>NZ_VOLS01000100.1 GCF_007954265.1 Colwellia sp. C1TZA3
TGCGCAGGAAAAATAACTCAAGGTAAGGCGCTCGATTGAGCAATAGCTGGCTATTGGGAGTGAGAGCAACACAGCCTTGAGCTATTTTAACTAGTACAAGTGAGCAATAACTTAATGGGATTGGTATTATAGCAATCTCACTAATTATCTGATCATTTTTACTGGTTAAAACAACCCACTACTGCGTTATTTATTTAATCATTAGCGCAATAAGTTATTAAAATAAATGCCTTATATTTGGTCGTTTTTCCTACGTATAAAGTAGAACACCTCATTAATGAAATTGGTATTAAAAGCAGCGACACTTAAAGCGGCCAGCTCAGTCATAACCTTCAGCAATATTTTTGTGATGTTGATAGTTGTTTAAAGAATTATATTTATTTTTTCAATCTAACGATGATTGAAAGATTATTATCAATGTAAAATATAACAATGGTATTATATGACTCAATTTTAGTTCTACTTTTATTTTCCATTTCACTTTCAGCTAAGGAAGCTTCATTCATGAACTCATCAAAATATATGATTAAACAGGGTGTTAATTTTTTTCATTACCAAAGATTAATCATCATCTGTCTATTTTTCCCTATGCTTGCCAATGCAACGATTGCCGATGAAAATTTTCTTCAGTGCAAAGTTAATTTAGCTCAACGTGCTGAGACTGCAGGATATTCTACTTATATAACTGAAACGGTTATTGATAATATTTCCGTCATTAAACGAGTCATTGCTTTAGATAAAAAACAACCCGAATTTACACAAACCTTTGAGCAATATATTAGAGCCAGAGTTAGTGCTTACCATCTTCGCGTAGGTAAGGAAAAGTTAAAAAATAACAAAGCGTTGTTTGATCAATTAGAAAATAAATACGGTATTCCTCGCCAATATTTAGTGTCTTTTTGGGGCTTAGAAACTGTTTTTGGCAAACATAAAGGTAAAATGTCAGTGCTGAATGCCTTAGCAACCTTAGCGTGTGATCAACGCCGTAGTGAGTTTTTCACCCTAGAGTTACTAAACTTGTTCACCTTAATAGAAAGCAAGCAGGTCTCTGTTGAGCAACTAAAAGGCTCTTGGGCCGGTGCTATGGGTCATATGCAATTTATGCCAACTGCGTTGTTAAAATATGCGGTTGATGGTGACAATGATGGCAAAGTCGATGTTTGGCAAAGCGAGGTTGACGCTTTAACCACAGCGGCTAATTACTTAAGTAAAATAGGTTGGCAATCGAAAGAGCGTTGGGGCAGAGAAGTTAAATTACCGAAAAACTTTGCCTTTGATCAAGTCGCTTTTGATCAATATTACCCGCTTAATTATTTTCAGCAGTTAGGCGTTCAACAAACCAACGAACAAGACTTACCGGCTTATGATATTCAGGCTGAGCTTTATTTACCCTCAGGCCATAAAGGGCCTGCCTTTTTACTTTACCCTAATTTTAATGTCATTATGACCTGGAACCTTTCAAAAAGTTATGCGCTGTCAGTCGGTATACTCGCCAATAAATTAGTTGGCGCTAAAGGCATCGAATTTTTTAACCAAACACAAACTCAGATCAAACCCTTTAGTGTTGTACAGATGAAAGACCTCCAAAGCCAGCTCAATAGCTTAGGCTTTGAAACAGGTAAACCCGATGGTATATGGGGACCCAAAAGTAGAGATGCTATTCGCTCATTTCAGCTACAACATCAACTGATTGCTGATGGATATCCAAATAAAGAGCTTTTTTCAACCATTACGTTAGTGATCAATAAAGCTGAGTCTTAACGCCAAGCATCAATCAAAAAAGTTAGATAAAGCTTAACTGAGGCCAGATAAAGCGCAGTAAACAAAATAAAAGGCCGCGTTTAGTTATTGTATTTTGTAGGTCGGAATTCAATCCATCAACTGATTATATTAGACAGCCAAAGCGTTACGATTGTGCCTTGTCCAATGGTGTTTGCTATTGCTAATCGTCCGTTGTGCATATTTATAAGTTCTTTAACTAAGCTGATGCCTAATCCTGTGCCCGGTATACTTCCAGAAGTATCAACCTTGTAAAATCGCTTACCTACATGAGATAACTGTTCTGCTGTCATTCCTATGCCACTATTTTCAATAATCACGCCAAACTCTGATGTTTCTTCTGTTACTTTCATCTTGGTAGAAACGTTGACAATTGGGCTATTTGGAGAGTATTTATAACAATGATTCAATAAGAGGCCAATACTTTGGTTGCTGTAAATCAATGCTATGAAAATTTTCACTGCCAAACAATTCTTCGCAGAGTTCGGTTAGCGTTATCTTCAAGGTGTCTTGCACCATATTAAGCATGCCTAGCGTTTTATTTTCTATACTGACAACATCGATTAGGTCATCAACTATTTGCTTAAAACGTATTGGTTGTTTATTGGTACTTACCGCCATTTTTTTGGTTTTTTCTGGACCATAATCACAAATAGTTAACAGTTCACTAAAGCCCATTACACTGGCTAAAGGAGTGCGAAGCTCGTGTGCTGCAGAATTTTCATTTTATCCACAATGGTTTCATGGGTAATACCAATGAAAAATAGTATGTCTGAAGAGTCACTATCTTTTTTGTCTATTTTTTGTCGAGAGACGCGTAATACCAATCCCATTAAGTTATTGCTCACTTGTACTAGTTAAAATAGCTCAAGGCTGTGTTGCTCTCACTCCCAATAGCCAGCTATTGCTCAATCGAGCGCCTTACCTTGAGTTATTTTTCCTGCGCACAACAAGATCACAAACTTAATGGAACTGGTATTAGATAATTTCTCTAGCTGACTTTATTCAAGGTTAAACCCAAAGTGCTGGACGGTTTGCCATCTATACCATGGATAAATACATGGCAAACCCCAAAAGTTCATATTACAAGATACGTGTCAGCGCTTGTTCTAGTTGCGCAACAGTCCGGTCAATATTATGCAGTTTTTCTAAACCAAATAAGCCAATACGGAAAGTTTTAAAGTCAGCACGCTCACCTACTTGCAATGGAACGCCAGCGGCAATCTGTAAACCAACAGCAGCAAATTTTTTGCCATTTTGAAATTCATCATCCGTGGTAAAGCTTACGATCACACCGGGAGCAGTAAAGCCTTCAGCGGCGACACTATTAATGCCATGTTGGCTAAGCAATGCACGAACACGTTGACCTAGCTCGAGTTGTTCTTGGTATACTTTGTCAAAACCATAGGCTTTGGTTTCTTGCATTATATCTCTAAAACGCGTCAAGCCATCAGTTGGCATAGTCGCGTGATAAGCATGACCGCCATTTTCATAGGTTTCCATGATCTGTAGCCATTTTTTCAAATCGCAAGCAAAACTATCACTGGTGGTCGACTCAATCTGTTGCCGAGCCAATTCACTGAGCATAACTAAGCCACAGCATGGTGAAGCACTCCAGCCTTTTTGTGGCGCACTAATCAACACATCGACACCGGTTGCTTGCATATCTACCCAAATAGTGCCTGAAGCAATACAATCGAGCACCATAATACCACCCACTTGGTGCACGGCTTGTGCCATCGCTTGGATATAATCATTAGGTAGCATGATACCGGCCGAGGTTTCTACATGTGGTGCAAATACCACATCAGGTGCTTCAGCTAAAATAGTGGCGACTACTTCGGCTATCGGCGGCGGAGCAAATGACGCTTGGGTGTCATCGCTAGTTTGTTGTGCTTTTAATACGACTTCACTGCTAGGGATATCGCCCATCTCAAAAATTTGGCTCCAGCGATAGCTGAACCAACCATTACGAACGACCAAGACTTTTTTGTTACGCCCAAATTGACGAGCAACGGCTTCCATACCAAAGGTGCCACTACCAGGAACGACGATAGCGCTATGGGCGTGGTAAACAGATTTTAAGTCAGCGGAGATATCTTGCATAACCTGCTGGAATGAACCAGACATATGGTTCAAAGAGCGATCGGTGTAAACAACGGAGTATTCTAATAATCCATCAGGGTCAATATCGGGTAATAATCCAGGCATTTCAGGGTCTCTTAGTAACTATTTATAGCATGATATTGCCGTATATTGTGCCAGCGATCAATGCATTTCACAGAAAGTTAGTATTAGAAAAACACATATAAAACAACTGGACACCCTTCTAAAATTTACAACAGCTGTGGCTGTATTAATGGGGGCAATATCAATGGGGTCAGAGTTAACGATTTAAGACATAAATTATCAATGACTCTGACCCCATTGATGCTCTTTTACTGTTAACGTAATACCCGTTTCACCACCGCCATCACAACTAACTATGCATAATGAGAAAAGCGATAAAAGCATCTTTACGCCGCAACAGTAAAAGCACTTGTTAACAAATTAAAATAACTAATGTTTATTTTGGTTGGTTCATTACTTGTTTCTAATTTTCTTAAAATATTATTTTTTATGCCGATTAAAAAACTTGGATTCAAATAGTAAGTGTTGCTTCATTAAAAGTTAATGAATTCAATAGTAGCAGAGCTATTGGTAAAACATTACGCCTGCCCCTAAGAGCTTAGAACGATTAACTCTGGGTGTGCTAGTTAATTAGTGACAAATTTACATTTTGTATTTGTTGATTTTTCTCCCAAAAAAATCAACGTAAGCTTTTCCATCACCATCATGATGTTTATATGGTTTCTATGAAAAAAACTTTGCCATTGTTAATATCGTTATTTTTCAAGTCATAGTTATAAACAGCAAATCTCAAAGTGTTCACATCACAAAATCACAAACAGAAAACACTGCAACTAGCGTGAAATCAAATTACAGTAATTAGTTATTTTAACCATAGATATTCGGTGCAGGGGTATATTTATCAAACTGAAAAGGTAAAGCGTTATATAAGCAGGCTGAATTGATAATGAGGTTGATAGTTAAATTGATAGTTAGGTTATTTCTTTGTAATACTGGCTCAATTTACGTACTAAAACTTTAAAAAGCAACTTGTACTAAAGACCATAAATTGCTTTAAAGACGATAGATAGTAAAACATAATTTGCGGAGTAGGAGTAAATAAAGAGATAAAAATTAGAAGTTTAAAATATGCTCGTAGAGCTCAACGATAGGCCAAGAAAGAAGTTAAATTACAAAACGTCAGCCAAATTAATGGCTGAACATAGAGTTGGCAATGACTGCTTAGTGACTATGCACTTCAAGGTGAGTATCCTCCCTTATTATAATCAAGCTTTTGAAAGTTACTGCGTGATTGTTACAGAGCCTCCCACTACATCAAAATTATTTTGACCAAATTCAGCTAGAGATGGACAGTTATTTATTACCCCCTTTAACACAATAAAACTACCTGGTTCGACGCCAACATAAATGCCTGTGCCAGCGACTATATGTAATGTTTCTTCAACTTCAAAAGGTATTTTACCTGCACCGTTTTCACAAGTTGGGTCACCAGCATAAACCATCGTAATAGTGTCATTTGCTGTATATAAGACACCGGTGCGCTCTTTGTTAACAAAGGTGTGATTGATTGTAAAATCAGCATTTAAAAATCCTTTACTAATACCTTTTAAAATCAATTGATCACGGTCAAAATCTGATCCTCTAATAGGCTTTAACACCACTCTAAACTTACCTAATTGCTCAGTTTGAGATACAAAAAATGTTTCTGCAAAACCACGTTTAACATCGTATGTTACTGCATCATTAGTTTTTCCCACTGCTAAAGCAGAAAAAATAGATATAGATAATAAAGCCACACTTACTAATAATTTTTTCATCATAATAATATCCATTTGCTATTTATTTTGGAGACCTTTTTGGGGATCGGGGCCTAAAAGTTGAAGTAATACCAATCCCATTAAGTTATTGCTCACTTGTACTAGTTAAAATAGCTCAAGGCTGTGTTGCTCTCAATCCCAATAGCCAGCTATTGCTCAATCGAGCGCCTTACCTTGAGTTATTTTTCCTGCGCACAACAAGATC
>NZ_VOLS01000101.1 GCF_007954265.1 Colwellia sp. C1TZA3
GCGTCTACTCTGTGATCTTTAATGCTTTCAATATCTTGAAATAATGACATGATAAATAACTATTGTTAATTTTTGATACTGATCTGATCATCTCTTATCAATAAGGTTCAAAATTTCTTTATTATACAGTGCTATTTATTTGAAATGCGTGATCCCACCCTGGACCCAACACTATATTAGTACAAAAATACCTTGCCAATTTAAAGGTGACCAAAAAACTATGATTGGTTTTTCTACTGATGTAACCGAACTTTATCAACTGAAAGAAAAATTTAAACAACTGGCTAATATTGATGAATTAACTAGCATCTACAACCGTCGTTATTTTTTTGATAATGCTAATCGAGAGTTTAACCGTTCGAAAAGGCACCAACAGGCACTGGCTGTTATCTCGTTAGATGTTGACCACTTTAAGGCTGTTAACGATCAATATGGCCACCCTGTTGGTGATCAAGTGTTAATAAAAATTGCACAGTTGATTACACCCACCATTAGAGCCGAAGATATTTTTGCCCGTATCGGCGGTGAAGAGTTTTCAATATTACTACCTAACATCAATAGGTCTAAAGGCCTACAAACTGCGGAAAGACTACGCAATTTATTAGATAAAAATCCAATAATTATTAACAACAAGATAAAATTGCCAATAAAAATTAGTCTAGGTCTATCAGTTATAAAACCGAGCGATGGCTGTTTTCAAGACCTTTATGCCCGCTCTGATAGTGCTTTATATAAAGCCAAGTCTCAAGGAAGAAATCACGTATATATAATCGATTAACTCATCACAACCTTAGCGGCATTAGCCCCTCAAAGGTTAATTTTTAGTACCAAAGACAGATAGCTTTACGCTTAACATCATCAAGCCAATAAAACCTCATTGCCAACAAGGTAGCTATTAACCTAGAATAGCGACATTACTCATACTGTCTCAAAAAGGTTTTCTATGGCACAACCATTACCCGATAAATTCATCATGTCGATGAACCGCGTTTCCAAAGTGGTTCCTCCTAAGCGCACAATTTTAAAAGACATCTCACTTTCTTTCTTTCCTGGTGCAAAAATTGGTGTGCTAGGTCTTAATGGCTCAGGTAAATCAACCTTATTACGTATTATGGCAGGTCTTGATACCGAGTTTGAAGGTGAAGCAAAAGCACTTGCAGGCACTAACATCGGTTACTTGCCACAAGAGCCTATATTAGATGAAGAAAAAACCGTCCGTGAAATTGTTGAAGAAGCCGTTGCTGAAGTAAAAAATGCCATAGCACGATTAGACCAAGTCTATTCAGACTACGCAGAGCCCGATGCCGACTTTGACGCCTTAGCCAAAGAGCAAGGGCAATTAGAAGATATTATAAATAGCCAAGACGGTCATAATATTGACAACGTTTTAGAGCGCGCCGCTGACGCTTTACGTTTACCTGAGTGGGAACAAAAAATTGGTGTACTTAGTGGTGGTGAACGTCGTCGTGTTGCACTTTGTCGTTTATTATTACAAAAACCTGATATGTTGCTGCTTGATGAGCCTACTAACCATTTAGATGCTGAGTCTGTTGCCTGGTTAGAGCGATTCTTACACGACTACCCTGGCACTGTTGTTGCTATTACTCATGATAGGTACTTCTTAGATAATGTTGCTGGCTGGATTCTAGAGCTTGATAGAGGATATGGTATTCCTTATGAAGGCAACTATTCTGCATGGTTAGAACAAAAAAACACCCGCTTAGAGCAAGAAAGTAAAAGTGAAAGTTCACTGCAAAGAACTATCAAACAAGAACTTGAATGGGTACGCTCAAATCCAAAAGCCCGTCAGTCAAAAAGCAAAGCCCGTATGGCACGCTTTGAAGAGCTTAATAGCCAAGATCATCAAAAGCGTAATGAAACAAACGAGTTGTATATTCCACCAGGACCTCGTTTAGGCGATAAAGTATTAGATGTTAATAACTTAACAAAATCTTTTGGTGATAGAGTACTTATTGATGACTTAAGCTTTAGCGTACCTAAAGGCGCTATCGTTGGTATTATTGGGCCGAACGGTGCCGGTAAATCTACTTTATTTAAAATAATGTCAGGTGCTGAGCAGCCAGACTCTGGTAATGTAGAACTCGGTGCTACGGTTAAGCTTGCCAGTGTCGATCAATTTCGCGATGACATGGACAACAGTAAAACGGTCTACCAAGAAATATCTCAAGGCCATGAAATCTTGCAGATTGGTAGTTTTGAAATTCCAAGTCGTGCTTACGTAAGCCGCTTTAACTTTAAAGGTAATGATCAACAAAAGATCATTGGTGACTTATCTGGTGGTGAGCGCAACCGTGTTCATTTAGCCAAGCTTGTGCAAACCGGTGGTAACGTATTACTACTCGATGAACCGACCAACGATCTCGATGTGGAAACCTTACGCGCACTTGAAGAAGCACTATTAGAATTTCCTGGCTGTGCCATGGTTATTTCCCATGACCGCTGGTTCCTTGACCGTATTGCCACTCATATTTTGGATTACCGTGATGAAGGCCAGATCAACTTCTATGAAGGAAACTATACTGAATACGAAGAATGGTTAAAGAAAACTTATGGTCCAGCAGCCGCTGAACCACATCGGATAAAATATAAAAAAATAGGTTAACTAATTAGTTAACAACAATAAAAAGGCACCTTAATAAATTAAGGTGCCTTTTTATTAAAAGCGAGCTATGCTGAACAAATCACTTTGCTATAATTAAACTCCATGCAGAATAGACGTCAATTTACGCGCATCCTTTTTTCTATGTCGGCAGAACTCGCAATAGAGCAACAGGTATTTAGTGTCAATATTCATGATATATCATTAAAAGGCGCTCTGTTGTACACCGACACAAAAGGACTAATCCTCGAAAAAAAACTCGGTTTGTTATCATTTCAATTAGATGATTTTGGCGCTAAAATTAAAATGAAGGTTGTTGTTGCTCATCAAGAAGGTAATGAAATTGGGGTGCAATGCAAAGGTATTGATATTGACAGTGTGAGTTTATTAAGGCGCTTAATTGAGCTTAACCTCGCAGACGATGAGCAGTTTCATAAAGAATTGTCGCAACTAACCCGTGCTTAACACTCGCAACTCCCACTAATTTTTTCAAAGGATTTCTCATGAATCACCTTATTATTTCTTTTATCACCGAAGATCGCCCTGGCATAGTAAAAGTGTTATCCGATCTCATTAGTAAACATAAAGCCAATTGGCAAGAGTCTAGTTTGCATCACATGTCAGGCGTTTTTGCGGGCGTTATCGACATTACGGTTGCCGCTGAAAACTCAACAAATTTAGCCACCGAACTCGCCGCCTTAGCAGGCTTTAAAATGCAAATAGAACAGGTACACCCTAATGACTTAGTGCCTGAAACCTTGCTTGTTTTAGAGCTAACCGCAAACGATAGAGCCGGCATAGTGCAAGAGATATCGTCAGCTATTCATCAACATGGCGGTAATTTACTTAAACTCGTCAGTAAACAAGAAAGCGCACCACATTCAGGCTATGAGTTATTCAAAGCAAAGGTCACCATTTCTACTAATAAAAAAGATATCGACTCGATGATTACGGCACTTGAAAACCTAGCTGATGACTTGATGGTAGATATTTCGCGTTAAGTTAGCACTTACTATTTGAATCCAAGCTATTTAAAATAACCATAAGCAATGCATAAGTACGTTATTTATTAACACCGTTTATTCACGTACAAGGATGTAAGTCATTAGAGTAATGCATGGAGCAATTACCGAGAAGGTTAAGAACGGCTGTGTACTCGCGATATACTTTCGTCCTAAACATCGCTGCTCTTTCACATCCATGTGAGCGCAGCATACCGTTCGTCCTGAACATAAAAAGTCCGCCTTCATTTTTGAGTGCGGACCTTTTTATCTGTTAGATTGCTATGAGCTAAGCTTCTATGTGCTAGTTTTTTATAAGCCTAACTTTTTAAATTCTTTTGCAGCAACTGAAGCGGGTAATGGAATATAACCGTCTTTCTCGACGATGCTTTGGCCTGATTTTGATAATACCATTTTCAAAAATTCAGCTTCCATCGGTGCTAAAGGTTTAATCGGGTGTTTATTCACATAAACATATAAGAAGCGTGATAATGGATACGTCTTAGAAATTGCATTTTCCATATTAGCTTCAATAAAGTTTTCACCTTTTTTCGACAGTGGCAATGCGCGAACACCTGAGGTTTTATAGCCAATGCCTGAATAACCAATACCATTTAACGATGCAGAAACAGATTGTACAACCGATGCTGAACCCGGCTGTTCGTTAACACTATTTTTAAAGTCACCTTTACATAGTGCTTTCTTTTTAAAGTAACCGTAAGTGCCTGAAACAGAGTTACGGCCGTACAATTGCACATCTTTACCAGTCCAATCACCCGTTAGCCCTAAATCTCCCCAGCGTTCAACATCTTTTAAAGCACCACATTTACGGTTATTTGAAAAGATAGCATCGACCTGATCTATACGAAGGCCTTTTATCGGGTTGTCTTTGTGAACAAACACAGCTAAAGCATCAATCGCCACTCGAACAGCGGTGGGTTTATAACCATAACGTTTTTGGAACGCTTCAATTTCACGTGACTTCATCTTACGACTCATTGGCCCAAGATTAGATGTTGCTTCCGTTAATGCCGGTGGCGCTGTAGATGAACCCGCCGCTTGTATTTGCACATTAACATTGGGATAAGTGCGTTTAAACTCTTCCGCCCAAAATGTCATCATATTAGCTAGCGTATCTGAGCCAACAGACGATACATTGCCTGAGACACCACTGACTTTTTTATAGCTTGGTAAATCATTATCGACTGCAAATGCAGAAAAATTGATAAGGCTTGATAAACCAATAACGCCTAATGTACGTTTTAAACTCATGTTACTCTCCGGTGAGACTGTAATTAATTTGACAACACTATAGAAAGTGAATGTGACAATAATAAGTAAAGTTTGTGACACTTGTATGACAAGTCTCAAAAAGCGGTCAGCTTTTAGTTAAAAGCAATCGCTGACTGTTTAGCTTTGATCATCATGCTATGCGTTAGCTAGACGGTTGACAGACTGAAGTTTGACCGACAAAACAATGACCAAACACTACATGATTACCTGTAGGCTCTTTGTAGGCTGGCTTTAGCCCGTTAGGTTTTAAAAAAAGCTGTCAGTAAAAATAGCTATCAGTTTTCAATAAATAGAAAAGTAGCTGTTATTTTTAAGTTTATTGGTAGAGGTCTGGGCTTTTGAGTACTAGGTTAAGTATTTAATTTTAAAGTAAAAACACCAAAACCCTAGTGAACTTTATCTTTAAAACTAACTTGCTGACCAAGTATATAGGCACAAAATATATAGCGCCTTAGCGTTGCTAAGTGATAGATCTGATGGCTTAAACTATACAGATAATAAATGTAAAATGAATTTCAAATAATTTTTATTATTCTTAGATTAGTTATTTGAATCTAGGATAGACAAATACCCCAACAATGAGCTTTATACCAATCCCATTAAGTTATTGCTCACTTGTACTAGTTAAAATAGCTCAAGGCTGTGTTGCTCTCAATCCCAATAGCCAGCTATTGCTCAATCGAGCGCCTTACCTTGAATTATTTTTCCTGCGCA
>NZ_VOLS01000102.1 GCF_007954265.1 Colwellia sp. C1TZA3
AGGAACTAAAACAACTTTATAAGGAATTAGAATCCAAGGTGCAATGAAGAGAATTAAACACCCTGTCAGCATAATATGTAGATTTTTAAAACTCGATTTCATGACGCATACTCCTTTTGCTTATAACAGCTTATTATGGAGACTTCTCAGTAATGTCCGCCCCATAAAACTTATCTAATTCACATTAATATCCCATAGTTTCAGTGCTTTATAAACTACAAATATTTTATTTTTGTTATATCTTGGATATTACTGAGAAGTCTTAGTAATACCCAATAAATAATTAAAAACAATTACCTATAATATCAGAAGGTTACAGGTGAAGTAGATGAGCTTCGGATTATTACTGAGACTTCTCAGTAACATGACATGATTTATTCATTAGAAAATATATTGCAAAAATTTACAACCTAATGTCAGCAATGCGCACAAAGTGATCATTAATATTTAGATGATGACCGACCGCAATGGTGGCAAAGCTGACTATTAATTGTGATAAATCAATATCAATATCAAAATTAAGACCGCTTTGTGTTAATAGTGAACATAATAGGTTAATCTCATTTGTTGACCCGATCCTCATTATTATTTGAATCTAAAGTAAAAAACATGCGAGAGTGCGGCTATAAGCACACACTCGCAAAGACATTTTTAAGCGCTATACTTTCTCAATAGAAACGGCGATTGATTTATAGGTAGGTGTGCCACAATGATCCGCGGTGCTTTCTAACGGTACTAGCGGATTAGTTTCTGGATAGTATGCCGCTGCACAGCCTGCTGGAATAGTATATTCAACCACTTTAAAATCAGTGATCGTACGTACTATATTGTCACTTGATGCGGTAGTTATTTTTACTTTGTCACCATTTTTTAATTGTTGTTTTGCCATATCGTCTGCATTAACGAAAATCACTCGGCGTTCGCCATATATGCCGCGATAGCGATCGTCCATACCATAAATTGAGGTATTGTATTGGTCGTGTGAACGCAGTGTTTGTAAGGTTAAAATAGGCTTGTCAGTAAACGCTTCGGCAACTTCATGGGCTAATTTTTCAGGTAATTGGGTATCTGAAAACGTGGCTTTTTCTGTACTTGTTTTCCATTGCCGCTGCGCGGCCTTATTGTCTAAATGAAAGCCTCTACCTACTTTAATACGCTGATTATAATCATGAAAATCTGGCAACACTTTACTAATGTCTGCTCTAATTAAGCCGTAGTCGTTCATTAAACTTGTCCAGTCAACGACGCTATCACCCACTGCAGCCATCGCCATTGAAGCTACAATGGCGGTTTCTGAACGTAAATGTTCGGAGGCAGGTTCATTTTGCCCCGTTGAGCTATGTACCATGCTCATTGAGTCTTCTACGGTAATGCATTGTTCGCCACCTTCTTGGCGGTCAATTTCAGTACGGCCTAAACAGGGAAGGATTAAGGCCTGTTTACCGGTAATAACATGGCTGCGATTGAGCTTAGTGCTAATTTGCACAGTTAAATCACATTGCTGTAATGCCTGATAAGTTCTTGTGGTATCTGGTGTTGCGGCGGCAAAGTTGCCCCCTAAGGCTATAAATACTTTTGCTTTACCTGCGAGCATAGTATGTAAGGAATCAACCGTGTTTAGCCCATGGTCGCGTGGGGTTTTAAAAGCATAATGGTTATCTAAAGCGTCGAGAAACTCCATAGGTGGCTGTTCGTTAATGCCAACTGTGCGATTGCCTTGTACATTAGAATGACCGCGTACAGGGCAAGCGCCAGCGCCAGGTTTACCCATATTGCCTCTAAGCAAGAGCACATTAATAAGCTCTTGAATGGTGGTTACTGAGTGCTTGTGTTGGGTGATGCCCATGGCCCAAGTAAAAATAACCTTTTTCTTGCTGGCATAAACATCGGTAATTTGCTCAATGTCTTGTCGACTTAGTCCACATTGGCTGATTATTTTTTCCCATGACGTTGCCTCAACACTGCGTTGATATGCTTCAATGCCATGACAATGTTCAGCAATAAAAGCGCTATCTAGTACAGTTTCGTCTTGTTTAAATCGTTCAAGTAATGATTTAGCGACGCCACGTAGAATAGCCATATCGCCACCTAATCGCGGCGTGAAGTAATGTTGACTAATATTAGTGCCGGTGAAAAGGATCATTTCTTTTGGGCTTTGAGGATCTAAGAATTGTTGTAAGCCACGTTCTTGCAAGTTATTAATGCTAACAATGGTAGCGCCTCGCTTACTCGCTTTTCTTAAGGTGCCTAGCATGCGTGGGTGATTAGTACCGGGGTTTTGGCCAAAAACGAAGATGGCATCAGCTTCATCGAAGTCGGCCATTGTTACTGTGCCTTTGCTAGTGCCTAAGCTGCTAGTCATGGCGATGCCAGAAGCTTCATGACACATATTAGAACAGTCGGGAAAGTTATTAGTGCCTAATACTCGACCAAATAATTGATACATATAAGCTGCTTCATTGCTGGCTCGGCCCGAGGTATATAACAATGCTTCATTTGGTGAGGGCAACTGCTGTAATTTGTCAGCGATAATTTTAAAGGCGTCATCCCAACTTATGGCTTGGTAGTGGTCACTTTCACCATCAAAAAACATCGGTTGAGTTAAGCGGCCACTCTTTTCTAGGGAATGATCATCCCATTGTTGTAATTCGGTTATTGAATGTTGCTTAAAAAAATCAGGGTTAACTCTTTTACTGGTTGCTTCCCACGCAATAGCTTTTACACCATTTTCACAAAAATCTACTTTACCTGCGGTGTCAGAATCACCCCACGCACAACCGGGACAGTCAAAACCACCTGGCTGATTGGCGCGTAATAAGGCTTTTACATTTTTGGCGGCATCTTCACTTTGGATTAAATGTTTAGCCGAGCTTTTAAGTGCTCCCCAGCCACCTGCGGGTGGTGAGTATGCAGGCGAGTTTTTTGTAGGTTTTGACATGTAAATTCTCTATTAAGGGGAAGTTTCAACTGACTATGATAAAAGTAAAACGGGTTTAACCCAGTTTTCTCTGCTGAACTGACCGCTAATTGTTAGGGTGAGTGAGTGTTACTGATGTATTTAATAATATACGAGCGGTTTTAGCAATAAGTTCATGGCTACAACACTCAGTTAATAAGACAATGCCATAGGTTTTAGCTGATTTTTTTGTGCAGTTTTTTGGGTTAAATTTTTGTTAAGCCAAGTTAAGCCAAGTTAAGCCAAGTTATGCTTAGTTATTAAACCATGTGTCTAGCTTAAAAATTTGGCTAATAATATTTTTGGTTTGAGTCACTTTTTAATTATTTAATCACTAAGTATTTAAGGTTGCATTTAAGCCTGCATTTAGTCTTCTACTAAGTTACAGCAAAACTCGCCAAAAAAACACATGCATTGTTATCGTTGGCATTGGCTTATTTCGTTAAGATAAAAGTGAGCTATTTTACTGCTGCCTTTGACAATAACTTGTTATTTAGCTGCACGATATTTTAATAGAACTGCTATGATTGCAGGTGTTTTAGCACGAAAGTAAAGGCTTGGTTAAATTGTTGCTTATGCCGCGGCTCTGCAAGAAAATTTGCTAGTTTTACATTAGCTCAAATCAACGAATAAGCTGGCATATGGTCAGCTTTTTATCAGGTAAAGTCGGCAACAATTGCTTTAATTTTTAGAAGTAATATCAAGGAATATATTGTGCGCCAAACGTTTATATCATTGTTTTCTCTGTTTCTAAGTTGTTTTATCTTATTGTTAGGTATTGGCTTAATTAATGTTTTATTGCCAGTAAGAATGAATTTAGACGGACTGAGCACTGAATCAATTGGTATTGTTTTATCATTATATTATGTCGGTTTGTTAATAGGCGCACTTTACAGCACGAGTTTGATCCAAAGAGCAGGGCATATTCGAATGTTTGCTGGCTGTGTTTCGTTGGGCGCAGTGAGTATTTTAGTTTGTAGTCTCTACTCCGAAGCCATGCTTTGGGGCGCAATGCGTATAGTAATGGGGTTTTGTATCGCTTGCGCGTTTACAGCGATGGAGAGCTGGCTTAGTGACAGTTCAAGCAAGGAAACGCGTGGTCAAGTATTAGCCATTTACAATGCTGTTGTTTTAGCTGGACTTTTTGGCGGGCAGTTTTTTATCAATGTGGCCAACCCTCAAGACAATATGCTTTTTGTTATCGCTGGCATTTTAATGTGTATAGCGATTATTCCTGTAGTACTTAGTCGCCATTTTGGGCCAGTGGTTGAAGAATTTAGTTCGATGTCTCTGCGCTTGTTATATAAACGCTCACCGCTTGGCGTAGTAAGTTGTTTTATATCCGGCATACTTTATTCTGCTGTTTTTAGTTTATTACCTGTGTTTGCAAAAACCTTTGATATTACCGGCTTTCAACTTTCACTTTATATGGGGGCAGCTATATTTGGCGCCTTTATTTTACAGTTCCCCGTTGGGTTTTTATCAGATCGTTTCGATCGGCGTACCGTCTTGTTTGTGCTGTTGCTTATTTCTGCCAGTGCGGGGATTGCGGTAACTATATTAGCGCCATTGGGGATCACATGGGCGGTATTTTTAGCGACGGCTATTACTTGTGGCATCATTGCTTGTACTTATCCATTAAGTATTACCGAAGCACTGGATAAACTACGTCAAAGTGAGATAGTTGCGGCTATGTCATCAATGATTTTAGCCTTTGCGTTAGGTGGGGTTTTAGGGCCTTACTCTGCGTCACTTGTGATGGATAAATTTGGTGGCGGTGCATTATTTTATTTCCTAGCCTTTATTCAGTTATTATTAGCATGTTTTGTTATCTTTCGAATGACGGTGCGTCAGGCATTACCGATAGAAGAACAAGAGCAGTTTGTTATGCAAGGGTCGGTAATATCTTCTGCTGTTGAACTTGATCCCCGTACCGAGTATCACGAATCTCAATACCGGCCTTGTGCTGAAGTAGAAACAACACTGATGGTGGCAGAAACAGACCCCGTACTTGCGGTGGCATTGTCTTTAGCGGTGGCAAAAGTCAATGCTGAGCGCGGTATAGAAGTGGCCGAAGCACTAGCAATATTACCTAATATAAATGTGTTAAATATGTTTCAAGCGATGAGTCATATTTTACCTGAACATATAGCTGAATTAACCTTAGCTTTAGTGACGCTTAAACCTGAGCTTGGTAGCCAAATTGCAAAACTAACACCGCCTACTGAATTGTAAATTTATGTCAAAATAGCCGAGGCTACCTGAAAAAATACAGATAAAAATAACATGTATTGGCTATATCATTAATATAAACAAGTGAAAATTGCGCTTAATTTAAGCGGTTAATGAGTAATACCAATTACATTAATTAACCACTCAAATTTAGCCAGTCTCTAAAGCATATATCTTTCACCCTTTTTATATCACTTATGAAGCTGTTCCATGCATTACTACAAGATTCAACAATATCGTCATAATCCTTAAAACATTTATTCGCTAACTCATTCTGTCTTAACCACTGCCATACCTGTTCAATTGGATTTAATTCAGGTGAATAAGCGGGT
>NZ_VOLS01000103.1 GCF_007954265.1 Colwellia sp. C1TZA3
AATAAGTTGGGCTATTTGAAAGAGCGCACCTAACAAGAGTTTTCAAGTCGGACAAATTACAGTTGGCTTTTTGTTCGTGCCTCACTTATTTTAGCCAACTGCAATTTGCCGCTTAAAAGGGCGTTAGGAGTTTATGTATGGATAGGCGAATGACTCCAAAAATGTTTATTACCACTTTAATTGTTTTTGGCGTTTTACTTTCGAGCCTTTGGCTAAAAGTATTGGTCTATATTAGAGATGACAATCCTTGGGGGCATGAGAATGTATACCACCTCCCTGTGGGAACGTATCTCCTTTTAATCATGCTACTTGTAGTGACGCCTATATTCTTCATTCTTGCTTGGAAGAATCGACCCAATAAATGGCGAAAATTCAAATAGCTGCAAGGGGAGTTTCAAACTCCTAACAAGCTATTCAAGACGGACGCTAAACAGTTGGCTAGCTTCGTTCCTCGCATTTTAGCCAACAATTTATCGCCGCTTAATAGGGCGTTATGTTTCAGTGTTATCCAAAATGCTACGGAGTTAGCTAACAATATTAAAAGGAAAATTTATGAAAAAACTTACTTTAATCCTTTGTACAACTTTACTATCTGGCTGCTTTCAATCAAATGAAAGTTCTGAGCTTGTCACTAAGTACTGGGAAGCCCAACAAAAGAGGGATTTTAACCAACTAGAAGGATTATTAGCAGATCCAGAGCATATTAATACTTTAAAACATGTGAAAATTGAAGCCGAAAGTTTTACTATTTTAAAACAGGAAAATGATGGTGTGGTGACTAGTTTTAGCCGTTTTTGTTATCCTGAATTTATAGTGAAAACTGCCTTAATTGAAGTCAATGGTGTGAGTAAAGTTGATTCGAGAGCAACGATGGGGAACTTAATTAAAGCTAGTCGTAATTATGAGCCTATTAAAAAGTACTGTTATGACTTTAAAAACGAAGAGCTAACAGGGAAAATAAATGGGGAATTATGGGGAGTTAAAAAAATTGATCAGAGGGTCGTTGATTGGGGGAATAAGAAGACAATTGAGATAAGCCTGCACCCTGAAGTCTGTGATACCGAATACGTTGGCAAGTGTTTACAACCAACTATATTAATTTCTAATTTAAATTTAGAAGGAGATGGAGGAAATATGACTTCGTCAGAAAACATTACAATTCACACTCATCCATCAGATAATCAAATTATTTCAAAAGGTAGCTATCGTGTTAATCACGAAAGTGATGGCAGCACTAAAATAGAAATAAGCTTTAAATATAATGAAAATAATTATTTAAATGGTTTTGTGATTGTTAAAAATGAAACATAACAAGCCAATTAAGCAGGACTAAAAACAGTTTGCTCGGTTCCGCTTCGCTTCACATTTTAGCAAACAATTTTTAGCCCCTTATTGGGGCGTTAGCTGTACAGGAGGTACACGATGAATATCGCAAGTTTGAAGCAGTATAAAAACCTAGTTCTAATACTAATAGTTGGTCTTTTTCTAGCAAGTTGTGCATCCCAACCTACACCAAATGCATATGATCCTCCTGGTTTTTTTATGGGACTTGTACATGGTTTCTGTATTTTTTTCAGTCTGATTGCGAGCATATTTACGGATATCAGAATTTACTCTTTTCCTAACTCTGGTGGCTGGTATGATTTTGGTTTCGTTATAGGTGCTAGTGTGTTTCTCGGTGGAAGTGGAGCAAGTTCAAACTAGTACAGCTAACAAGAAAATCAACAAGGACACGTAACAGTTGGCTACGTTTCGCTTCGCTACACAATTTTAGCCAACCATTACTTAGCCTGTTATTTGGGCGTTAGGGTTTATCCAATTATAAAGGTGGATTCAGCAATGGCATTGATTACAAATATTCAGCACTTTTTGAATGAAAATGAGGAAGAGCCTGAATTAAATCCTGAAACAATGGAATTGTTAAAGTTCCTGATTGGAATTATTGAGTCAGCTTCAATAGCATATGAGCGTCCCGTAAGTTTAGCTAATGTTAACTGCCATTCTGTCACCGATGGCGAAAAATGTGATGGTGAAATAGAAGTATGGATTGATCCTGATAGCCATATAATTGGATGGGAATGCCTAGAGTGTAATGAAGAAGGAGCTATATCTAATTGGGAAGGAACTCCATGGGATAAACGGGATCCTGTGCGGCACTAAAAACCCTAACAAGAAATTAAACAAGGACACGTAACAGTTGGCTACGTTTCGCTTCGCTACACATTTTAGCCAACTATTACTTAGCCTGTTAATTAGGCGTTATATTTTAATTTACAAAGGAGTGTACTGATGGATGGCGATGTAGTATTAGATATTTTTATCTCTGGGCTAGTTTTGATTCCGGTTATTATTATGGCTATACCAAAACAGGTGGATAGGTTACTTTCCTTGTCGGGCGGTAAGCTTCAATTGACTTTCTTTCCTATAACTATCTATATCATTTTTTTATCGGGATTAGGCTCAAATTTACTTGGTCAAACAGTTGTAGGCATCGCTTTAATGTATTTCTTCTATCTTTTTGCTGCTGCGTTGGTTGCGCTAAAATCTAGACAGGCTGAGTAGCCGTCAAAATATAACAAGGCGTTCAAACGGACAAATAACAGCTGGCTGTTGTTCGTGCCTCACACATTTTAGCCAGCTATTATTTGCCGCTTAACGTGGCGTTAGGGCTATCCATGCGTAGAGTTGGTGTCTTACTATTATTATTCTTTTTTTCATACGATTCTTTCGCTTGTCGTGAATTACAATTATCCGAATCAAGTTGGGCTGAAAAATCCAATTCAGTTTATGTTGTTCGTGTCGTTGGGATTTCAGCGCCAAATTTGATTAATGCTCCATATAGCACCGATGTAATCCGTGACGCCTTGGTTACAGATAGATTTGATAAAATTGTTTCTTTAGTGGTATATGAAACTTTAAAAGGTTCAGATAAAAAACTTATGGAGGTAACTATAAATTGGTGCGGGGGCGGTGAAGTTAAGCTTGGTTTTGTGGGCGTACTTTACGGCTCAGAACAAAAATGGCATATTCAGTCAGGCTTAAGTACGGTTTCGGCATTTAAGGAAGCCCTAACAAGTTACTCAAACGGACGCTAAACAGCTGGCTAGCTTCGTTCCTCGCAATTTTAGCCAGCTATTTACCGCCGCTTAGTAAGGCGTTAGCAGGTTAAGTCAGCCGGAGATTATTAAATGGACTTTATTCTAATGACATTAGGGTTATTGCCTGCAAAGGATTTAACCGATTCAATGCAAAAATCCAAAACGTTAACAATCATGGTCGTAGTAGGACTTATATTATTTGGTGGTTTTGTCCTATTTCTAGTTCATATGGCAGGTAAGCAATAATCACAGCATGGTGTAGTAACCAGCTAACAAGAACATTAAACGGAAAATTTACAGTTGGCTGTTTTTCGTACCTCAAAATTTTAGCCAACTATAATTTTCCGCTTATGTAAGCGTTAGCAGGTAAAGGGAATTATGCAGAAGTCTTCTATTACATTTTGTTTAGCTATGTTTTTTTTGGCAGCAACCTTAACTTACATTCAATTACTCAAAATCAGTTCGGTTAACTTTTCTTTAATACTTAATGTCATAATTAGTGCTCTAATTTTTGCTGTACCATCTTCAATTGCGTTTTACTTTGGTATTAAAAAAGTTGGAGTAGTTCCAACTATTTCTAAAATCATTATGGCTGTTTTATTCGCTTATTTTATTGGTAACTCAACAATGTTAGTGTTTAACTTACGTGAAGTTAGTTGGTTTTTATTTCCTTTAACAGTTGCTGTTTTATCGTATTTAGCACCTTTACGCTTACTGAAGTCTTCAGAGGCTGTAGAGGAAGAACCTGCTAACAAGCAAATCAACAAGGACTAAAAACAGCGGGCTGTTCGCTTCGCTCCATTTTAGCCCACTTTTTTTAGCCTGTTATTTGGGCGTTATGTTTTCAATGGAGTGAGAGTTTGAATTCTAATAAATCTAAAATAATTTGGCTGAGTATCTCTACTTTATTGCTGTTTACTTATTCTGGCTTTTCTCTTTGGCTTCCACATTACGTTGAAAATCAATATGAGGAAAGTAATTCTAGAAATCTAGAAGAGCGCATATCTTTAATTGAGCAAGCAATTGATAAAGCTGAAAGCGAAGAACCCTTTGATAAATCTCAAATCGTAACCATTTTCCAATCTACTATAGAGAGTGAAATATCTACAGAGAACTATATATCAAAAATAGTTAATATTTTCACAACTGTTTCAAGTATATTAATAGGCGTTTTACTAATACATCTAGCTTCATTAATCTCAGTATTTCAAGGTCTTGTGAAAAAGAAAACATAACAAGCCAATCAAGCGGGACTAAAAACAGTTTGCTCGGTTTCGCTTCGCTACACATTTTAGCAAACAATTTTTAGCCCCTTATTGGGGCGTTAGCTGTACAAGGAAAGTATGAAGCAGGGTCTAAGTGAGTACAAATTCAAGAAAATCGCATCTGAAGCATTGAAAAACTCAATTAGGCTTCATAAAGATTCAATTCTGTTATATAAAAACTCTTCGTATCCTTCAGCGTTTCAATTGTCTGTTTTAGCTATGGAGGAATTAGCAAAAGCTAAATGGGTTGAACACTATTATACCTCCTCTATTTATAACGATGGTTTTCCTGACGAAAAATTTGAACAAGATTGGCTTAAGTTATTATATTTTCATCCAGAGAAGCAATTTGCATTTGTTGGCAGGGAAGTTACTGATTATTCTCCTAAATTCGTTGAGAAAATAAGAAGCAAAGAGTTAGAACAACAAAAACAACAAGCGACATATGTTGGCTTGTCTCGTAAAAAAAGAGCAATAGATGTAGATAGTCGTATTTCAATACCGGAAAAACAAATCTCTCAAAACTCCGCAAAACAAATGATTTCACTAATAAATCATGAGTTAATGCAAATCCATAATGTTTGTGAACAATCAGATGGATATTTCGATATTTGGGAAATGAATTTGATTATCAATGAAGATGACCACCCAATATTATTTAGGTGGCCATACAAAAGTGGTTTAAAATCTAGAAAGTGGAATAAGGTAAGTCGTGCAAAGTACAGCTAACAAGGCGTTCAAACGGACAAATAACAGCTGGCTGTTGTTCGTGCCTCACACATTTTAGCCAGCTATTATTTGCCGCTTAACGTGGCGTTATGTGTTTCTCATATTTTGGAATTAATCTACATGTTTGGAAGGTGTAAAAATTGCCGTCTTTTGAAAAACATCAATGTCCTCAAAGATAGAGACGACATGCTTGATTGCTTAAATAAACTA
>NZ_VOLS01000104.1 GCF_007954265.1 Colwellia sp. C1TZA3
TTTTTGCTCTATCGCTAGTTGGCTAGTTAATTGTTCGAGTTGTTCAAATGAATTATTCATATACAATCTCACATCAATTACTGTATGTAACCTCAGTATAGCATCAATTAACTACGACATAGCCAATACCTTTAGGTTTAGTAAATATGCTTAATGAGTAAAGGTAAGCCAATTGCTTTTTATGGCTAAACAAAAAATAACTTAACAAAGACGCTGCGCGGTTAAAGCTAGTATATTTTCTTGTGCTTGTATTAAACTTTCGCTAACGCCTTGTTGATGCATAATTGCTGTGGGTAAAGCAACATCAGCAATAGCGTTATTTTGCTCTGCAATCATAATGTTTGATTTTCCTGCGATTAGCGATTGTACGGCACCAACCCCCAACTTGGTTGCTAAAATTCGGTCTTTAGCAACCGGTGAGCCGCCCCGTTGTATATGGCCAAGAATACAGGCAGTGCAATCGATATTCGCTAGCGCTTGCAACTGTTGAGCTAGCACAGAGGCACCGCCTTGCCATACATTTTCAGCAATGACAATAATATAGCTAGCATGTCGATTGGCTTGAGCGAGTTTTATTTCTTTCGCTAATGTTAGCAATTTTTCTTGCTCTCCAGTGGCTTGATTATTAGCGGCAAAATTTTCAAATGAAATGACTTGCTCGGCAGCACAAGCAACACCAACATTAAAAGTAATATGGCCGCTATTACGTCCCATTAATTCAACAATAAAAATGCGCTCAAATGCTTCTGCCGTGTCGCGAATTTTATCTATCGCCTCAATAGCGGTATTAATCGCGGTTGAAAAACCTATAGTAAAGTCGGTACCGTCAATATCGTTATCTATGGTGGCAGGAATACCAATAACTTGTCCAGACCACTGTTTATGCAAGGCGAGTGAGCCGGCAAATGAGCCATCACCACCAATGACAATTAAGGCGTCAATTTTTTCTTTCAGCAGTGTGCTTGTTGCTTGTGCTATACCTAAGGATGTTTTCATCGCGGGGCAGCGGGCACTTTTTAAAATAGTACCGCCTTTATGAATAATGTTCGCGACGTCTTTAACGCCAAGTGGCATTGATACATAGTCAATCAAACCGTTAAAACCGGCATAAAAACCAATCACAGCAATTTGGTAATGCTGTGCTGCAATAACAATAGCTCTAATCGCAGCATTCATGCCGGGTGCGTCGCCACCGCTGGTTAAAATGGCGATTCTCTTGACCGGTTTTATGTTATTGGTGTTCATAGTTTCTTTCCAGTTGCCACAACAGGTGATTGAATTTAGAGGAATAGTACTTCAAATTAACAGTCATTTACTTTAAGGTAAAATAGTTTTTCATTAAACCACGCTTAGTTTAATGTAGGTCAATAACTGGGATTAAGTTGTAGGAGAAATATTAAATGATAAAAATAAAACCAACGCTACTTTGCCTATTAATTGCTGTGTTTATTTCTGGCTGCAGTTTTCGCTTTGTCTATAACCATTTAGATTGGTGGACTAATTGGTATCTTGATGATTATGTCACGCTAAATGAGCAACAACAGCAACGTTTCGATGATGAGTTTGAGCAATTGCATTTATGGCATCGCACAACACAATTACCCGCTTATGTGCATCAGCTTAACGGCCTGAAAATTGCAATTAACAATGAAATAAATGAGCAGGATATCGCTGATAACTTTGGACAATTTATTGAGCATTGGCAAAATTTTTTAGTCGCTACAGAGCCTAAGTTACAGCCTTTGGTTGTTAGTCTGTCAGCCGAGCAAACACAGCAACTGTTAAAAGCACTACAAGAGGCTCATCAAGAAAGGCTTGATGATGATGAGGCTTTGTCTGAGCAGGACTGGCTAGAAGAGCGCACTGATAAGCAAAAGGAGCAGCTTAAGGATTGGTTTGGTAAGTTGACCCCTGAGCAAAAGTCGCAAGTAACATTGTTGGGTGCAGACTTTCAGCGCTCGTTTGAACCCCGTATGCTTTACCGTCAACAATGGACCCAACAGTTTGCTGATCTGTTAAATGGCAATTTACCCGCTGAGCAATTTCAATTAAAGTTTTACCGTTTATTTGTTAATGGTCGTAGTTTACGAGATGAAACACTTGATGCCATTACCAGCAATAACAATCAGGTGTTCGCTAATATTTTTGTTTATATGGTAACAACGGCAACGGATAAGCAGCGTAAACGCATTAACAAAAAAATCGACAAAATACTTGGCGATCTAGAGTATCTAATTAATGATGATTAATCTGTTAGGTGGCTAAAGGCTAAACATAAATAGTCATATAAAAAACAAAAAAATAGGTAGCTAAAAAGCTACCTATTTTTATTTAATTTATCGTTCGTTATCTTAAGTCATGTTAACTGTTATAAAACGAGGTTAAGCAAAGTGACCTTTAGTTAAGGTTAACACTTTTAAGGTGTTAGTTGCTCCAACAGTTTCCATTAAATCGCCGTGCGTTAATATCACTTTATCGCCAACGACTAATTCTGAACCTTTAACTACGGTAGATAAGACATCTTGTGCCATTTTTTCAGCATTGTCAGCATCTGTAGAGTCAAAGGCAACGGGGTAAACACCACGGTAAATAGCTGTTTTAGTTAAGGTTTTATTATGGCGAGATAACGAATAAATTGGTAAACCCGAAGAGATTCTTGACATAATTTTTGTGGTATGGCCTGACTCGGTTAACGCAATGATAGCTTTAACGCCAACTAAATGATTAGCCGCGTACATAGCCGACATGGCAATAGTTTCTGAGACTTCAGTAAATACCATCTCTACGCGATGCTTTGAGGTCGTTACCGATCTTTCTTTCTCTGCGCCAATACACACGCTGGCCATTGCTTTTACCGTTTCAACCGGATACTTACCTGCGGCTGTTTCAGCTGAAAGCATCACGGCATCTGTACCATCAAGCACGGCATTAGCAACATCCATTACTTCAGCACGTGTAGGCATCGGCTGCTCAATCATGGTTTCCATCATTTGTGTTGCGGTGATCACTACGCGGTTTAACTGACGGCTACGAGCAATAATATGTTTTTGTTTACCGACTAACGCGGCATCACCAATTTCCACACCTAAATCACCACGGGCAACCATAACCACATCAGACGCTAGAATAATGCCATCTAGCACTTTGTCATCATTTACCGCTTCAGCACGTTCAATTTTTGACACTAAACGAGCGTCACAACCGGCTTCTTGTGCTAATAAACGCGCTTCACGCATATCAGCGGCGTCACGTGGAAAAGAAACGGCAAGAAAATCAACATTAATCTTAGCCGCTAGTTTAATATCTTCTTTGTCTTTATCAGTAAGGGCAGGCGCGGTAAGACCACCACCTTGTCGATTAATGCCTTTGTTGTTTGATAATGGACCACCGACAGTTACTTCAGTAAAAACTGAATCTCCTTTGGTTTCAAGTACGCGTAATTGTACGCGGCCATCGTCAAGTAATAAAATATCACCTGGGACAACATCTTGAGGAAGTTTTTTGTAATCAATACCCACTTTCTCTTGGCAACCTTCACCTTTAGCTAATGAGGCATCTAATTCGAATTTCTCACCAATAACTAATTGTATAGGACCATTTTTAAAGGTTGAAACTCGAATTTTAGGTCCCTGTAAGTCACCTAATATACCAACATAAATTCCTAGCTCTTTGGATAATTCACGCACTGTATTAGCGCGGTCGATATGATCTTGTGCAATACCGTGAGAGAAATTTAATCTAACCACGTTTACACCTGCAGCGAGTACTTGTTTTAATACAGATCTTTCGTCAGTTGCCGGACCTAATGTGGCGACAATTTTGGTTCTTCTAGGCATGATAATCCTCAAATTTATGTAATATTATATGTTTTTATCAACAATTGGTTATGACACCAATTGCCACTAATTAATCTTTACGCTCAAAGCGTGAGCTACGTAAACTGTCTTTCACTTTCTTCAAATTGTCTCTAAATTTTGTGCCACGACGAAGAGTAAATCCGGTCGCCAAACAATCAATTAAGGTCAACTGAGCAATACGTGATGCCATTGGCATATATAAGTCAGTATCTTCGGCAACTTCTACTGAAAGCACAATATTACATTCTTTGGCTAACGGTGAACCTGCTGTTGTTATTCCTATCACAGTAGCGTCATTTTCACGTGCTAAACTGGCGACATCAACCAACGACTTAGTTCGGCCGGTATGTGATATAACAACGACAACATCGCCTTGGCAACTGTTTATAGCACTCATACGTTGCATTAATATGTCATCAAAATAGACCACGGGGACATTAAAGCGAAAAAATTTATTTTGTGCGTCATGTGCGACAACCGCGGAAGCGCCCAAGCCAAAAAAAGAAATTTTATTTGCTTGAGTTAATAGGTCAACAGAGCGATTGATAGTAGAGCTATCTAAACTTTTACGCGCCAACTCTAAGTTGGCCATAGTTGATTCAAAAATTTTTGATGTATATTCTTCAGCCGAATCATTTTCATCTACATGGCGATTAACGTAAGGTGTGCCATTAGCCAAGCTTTGTGCTAAATGCAGTTTAAAGTCGGGGTAGCCCTTAGTATCGAGTCGTCGACAAAAGCGATTTACCGTCGGCTCACTTATATTAGCTTGTTTCGCCAAGGCAGCAATACTGGCATGTATAACCGTTTCAGGTGATGATAATATAACGTCTGCTACTTTACGTTCAGATTTACTGAAGGTCTCTAACTCGTTGGCGATTTTTTCTAATATGTTCATTACGTTTAAGCCTTCGCGTGTTACTTAACTGGTTAATTACCGACCAAATAAAAGGTAACTGTAATTTATTTTCTGTCTTAGCAACAGAAAATATGAAAATTTATTTCATATTTTAGACTAATATAAAACAAAAGTGCTGAATTTTGCAAACATTTAATCTCTTTTCATACTAAAGTAGCAGGGTGGGATCACGCATTTCAAATAAATGGCACTGTATAATAAAGAAATTTTGAACCTTATTGATAAGAGATGATCAGATCAGTATCAAAAATTAACAATAGTTATTTATCATGTCATTATTTCAAGATATTGAAAGCATTAAAGATCACAGAGTAGACGC
>NZ_VOLS01000105.1 GCF_007954265.1 Colwellia sp. C1TZA3
AGGTAACAACTTGCTTAAAATAGCTTCTTTTCTTTCTGTTGAATAACTAGACATTTATTGTTCGATTACCACTCCCCGATCTAAAAAAATTTAATTTTAGGGGTGACAACTATTCTGACACGGGGGGCTGGAGAAAAAGCGATAAGCATATATTCAGCTGACCACTTTTTCTACCTATTCAAGTTATGCACTTACTATTTGAATCCAAGTCTTATTAAAAAAAAAAAAACCAGATCTTAAGTTTGTTTCAATTGCTGATCTTGAAGACTGCTTTGGCGCTGTAGAACATTTAGTATGTCCTGAGCCGAGAGATAAATTTAATATTTGGCGACTGCCTATTCAACTAATTCATACGAGCTATATCACTTTCGTACAAACACTATATTTATTAAAACACTACAAAATATCAGGCATGGTATCAACAGGAACGGGCATGGTAATAATTCCGGCTTTGATATTACGCCTGATAAACAAAAAAGTTATTCATATTGAGGATTGGTCTAGATTTGACTCGGGATCTTATACAGGTAAAGTAATGTACTATATAGCCGATAAATTTTATGTACAAAACAAATCATTATTGCAAAAGTATCCTAAAGCTATTTATTCTGGAAGACTATGAAAATATTTACAACGGTCGGTAATACTCGATTTGATGCGTTATTTAAAGAAGTAGATCGTATAGCACGTGGTAAAAATTGGAATATGACATATCAAATCTCTGATGGTAGTTATATACCGGACAGCGGCTCGTACTTTAGATTTACTGATAATATTGATGATTGTTATGAAAATGCTGACGTTGTCATCACACATGGAGGTGCAGGGACAATATTTAAGTTACTTAAATTAAGAAAAAAAATAATTGTTATTCTAAACAGCTGTCGCTTAGACCCCCATCAAGCTGAAATAGTTAATTACATAAATGAAAATTCTTATGGATTGGCCTGTTTTGAACTTAATCAGCTGGAAAAGTTATTACATCAGGTTTCAGAATTTTCACCAAGAATATATAAGGATACGCCTTTTTTAAAAGCAAAAGAAATTGTTAAGATTTTGGATATTATTTAACTTCTATTACGACCAGAAAAATCTATTTTATGTAAACGAAATATAGATAAAATAGATTTAGTCATCATAACAGCAATTATGCGCGTTCTCTTAAAGAAAAAAAGACAAAAATAAGCACAAACGGCATAAGAAATAAGCGTGGCTACCGCGGCTCCTAACGCCCCATAATGCGGGATCAAAAGTAAATTCAATATCACATTGACAAGAGCCCCCAAAACTTGACTAAATAACGAAAATATGGCGAGTTTCTCTGAAACGAACCAATGACTCAACAATATTCTCATATAAATAAAGATACAGGAAAAAACATGTACTCTTAATATAGCAATAGCCTGACTATAGTGCTCACCGTATAATGTTTGGATGAGGAATGGAGTGAAAATATAGATTAAAGTACTGATGATAATTGCACTAATAAATAAAATATCGAAACCTCGTTGTAAGGTTTTTAAATAATGATCATTGCTGTTTTTAGCTAAGATGATTAAAGAAGGGAATAATGCTGTAATTGCAACTTGGGGTAATATATGCCATACCTCAGATAACTTAGCGGCAACAGAGTATATACCTACAGTCGTATTACCAGCCATAGACTCAAGCATTAAAATATCTATTTTAAGATAAACGACCGAAGCTAACGATGAAATAATTAAATACTTTGATTGATAAAAAACATTTGAAAACAATTTTTTATTAAACTTTGGAACAGAGCTTTCTTTTATGTCTCTTTTATAGAATAAGTAATAACCACTGTTTTTAGTTATTATTTCTAAGCTCATCAGTAGTAGAAGTGGTATATAATTTTCATACCAGTAGATAATTAATAACTTTAAAATGGCAAAAAAAATAAAACAACAGGATCGCCAATAAACCATTTTTTTTATATTCGACTGGTATTGAAACCATTTTTCATACACATCAAAAGCATTAAAAATATTAGCAAAGAGTAGCATACCTATCAATTGAGGTTTCCAGCTGGAGCCATTCGCAGTAAACAGTGCAGTGATAGCGACTAGAGCCACAATTATACCCGTTATAAAGCGGGCTTTAAAACAACTAGCTAGTAAGTTAGGAGCGACAGCAGGTTGTTCTGAAAGCTCTCTCAATAAAATATTTCCAATGCCTAAACTGTAAATAGGAATACATAAAGCGGCTAAAGATAGAACATAGTTATATCGGCCAAAATCTTCTGGCCCCAACAAGCGAGCAAACAATACGGATAAAAGTAAGCCTCCGCTAATAAGTAATACTTTCTCAGATAACAACAGAAGAAAATCACTTTATTTTTTAGTACATCAAAACGGAATATAGCGTTAAGTTTCACTTATTACAGCGCTTACCTAAATGACATAAACGATGTGATGGGCAAAGTAAATTTCCATTTTCATCCAACTCCCCATTGAGCAAGTCAGCTCCTGCATGAGAACACCATCTAGGGAAAGAATATACCGATCCCTTAATATTTACCTTTATATGCTTTTCATCGTACTCAATAGGCTGGAGGCTAGTTTTTTTGTCTTCTGCAGGCGGAAAAATATATTCTGCTGAAACAGGCTCAAATTTTCCTGAATGCATAAACTTATCAAAGGTTAAATTATCAAATTTTTCACCATTAAGTTTAATATAATTATAAACAACATTTTTATGAAACTCTGGTTTAGTGATAGTACAACGCATAGATAAAGTCGCGCGAGTTTTTTTGGAAGTATTAATAATTGACCCATGTAATAACTCAGCCTTAAATAATAATGCATCTCCAGGAGCCATATCAGATATATACTGTTGAATCGGATAGGTTTTTACTCCACGGGAAATTTCTTGTTTATCGGCGTCAAATTTAGGGTTGTAATCAGCACTAGCAGGCAATATCGCTAAGCCATTATTTTTATTTGCTGTTGTAAGTGATAACCACACATTAATCGTATTTTTAGGATGGTATCGCCAGGAATCTTTATGCTGCCCGTGTGGATTTAGTTTACCTCTGCCCATACGTGATTCAATAAATGCCTCATGATTTTTAATTATTTTATAGGGCAAATGCAAACGAAAATTAGGCTGTAATTCAATATATGGACAAGGAACATGAGGCTCAAGTAAACGCTTCATAATTGAGGACTGTAAAATTAAAGTTGAAGTGTTATGTCTTATCGCGAGAGCATCATCAACGATTTGTTTAACACTCTTAAGTTTATGGATCTCATCAAGTTGATTTTTTTGAATCGAAAAAAAATGTTCTATTAACTGTGAAAATTTTGATTCAAGACCTAATTGTGAGATTAAATCTTTGACAATAATAATATCACCCTTTTCTATAAGAGTAAGCACATCAGTTTCTGGTACAATTTTATTTTCAAGTACTGAAAAATAAGCAATAGAATATGTTTTTAAATCGATCAATTGTTTAAATACAGCTCTATTTTCGTAATATTGGATAATAAAACGGTAATAATAACCTAGTTTTTTTCGTAGTTGTTGCCTAATAATTTTGATTGTAATTACCCTTTTTATTTACAGTTTATCCATGACTGTTATTAACTTAATTAACAGATAGAGTTAATAGCTTATTTTGTAATCTATGTGATCTATCAATAAGTTCCTTATTAACTAATTTGAGTTTTATATCATGAGTTTTAATTTTTTTGATTATACTCTCAGATTTTAATAGAGTTTTAGGTTCAAGGTATAAACAATCAGCTAAGTGATTCAAGCTTGTCATTGGCGATTGACATAATAAATCAAAATTAAAAAATATACAGTTTTCTGTTTTATTGCTTATAAGATAACTATAGGTTTCTATCCAATATTCCAACCAAAAATTTAATGTGTCTTCTCTATATTCACTTTTGTCAGATCCGTTAGTAAAGTTAACCGTCTTTAGATTTTGACCAAAATCAAAATGACCAATGTCAGTCATGTATTTTTTAGAGAATTCATCGTTCACATGGTGTTGCGTAAAATTCAGATGCTGAAGTAATAATGACATCGCATGTTGTAAAGGTTCTCTAAAGGGGATCAAAATTGTAGCCGTTGGGAACAACTGAGATAAATAACTAACTCTGGTAATATTTAAGTTGTTTTTGGAAATATACCGAGTTCTATTTAAATGACCTTTGTGTTTATCTCTAAAGATTAACTTTTGAATATGAGACTTAAAAAATTCATCGTAGGCTAAATTATGGTTTGTATCCCAAATGGGAATTTTTGCTTTATCATAATGTTGTGGCCAGAAAGCTTTAAAAAATGCTTCTTCAAATGCTTCAGGGCTATGTAAACTAATTTCCAAACCATCTTTATGCGCACGCTCTACTTGAGTGGCTTTTTTTCCAAATTTACGACTAAATTCATCCCAAATTAAAGGTAAAAATATAAAAGGCATATCTTGATAGGTTTGAAAGCTAAAATGCTCCGTATTTGTTAATACATTGAGTAAAATACTGGTACCGGCACGTGGTAAAGATGTTATAAATACGGGATTATTTAAGGAGATTTTTTGTTTTTTAACTTGATATTTCTCTGTTTCATACAAAGCAATTTTAAGTTGTAATTTAACTGTTTTAAATGCGCAATGATGTAAAGCTTTATCAAATAAATTGTAACCTTCTTGACTGACAGTCATTTGTATCCCTAAGAAGAAAGTTAAATAAGTGCTAATAATAAAGCACTAACTATTACTAAATTTTAATTATTTTTCAGTTTGAAAACTTGTTTACGGAGTTTTTAATTAACCCATTAATAATATCAAATCTATAATATATATTTAAACCATTATACTAATAAGTTTTTTCTATGCAATTATATTGTTATACGACTAACGGTATCTTTCAGGGTGGGATCACGCATTTCAAATAAATGGCACTGTATAATAAAGAAATTTTGAACCTTATTGATAAGAGATGATCAGATCAGTATCAAAAATTAACAATAGTTATTTATCATGTCATTATTTCAAGATATTGAAAGCATTAAAGATCACAGAGTAGACGC
>NZ_VOLS01000106.1 GCF_007954265.1 Colwellia sp. C1TZA3
ACCCGCTTATTCACCTGAATTAAATCCAATTGAACAGGTATGGCAGTGGTTAAGACAGAATGAGTTAGCGAATAAATGTTTTAAGGATTATGACGATATTGTTGAATCTTGTAGTAATGCATGGAACGGCTTCATAAGTGATATAAAAAGGGTGAAAGATATATGCTTTAGAGACTGGCTAAATTTGAGTGGTTAATTAATGTAATTGGTATTACATCACACAAGAAGAAGTTGATGTATTAAATCCAGATACTATGGAGCCTGTTCACCCAGATGGAGTTACTATCGGTGAAATAATGTTCCGCGGTAATAGCACCATGAAAGGCTACTTGAAAAATGAAAAAGCCACGGAAGAGGCTTTTGCCCACGGTTGGTTTCATTCAGGAGACTTAGCGGTTAAACATCCAGATGGTTATATGGAAATTCGCGATCGTTCAAAAGATATTATTATTTCGGGGGGGGAAAATATTTCATCGGTTGAAGTCGAAGGGGTGTTATATACCCATCCAGCTATTTTAGAAGCCGCTGTCGTGGCCAAAAAAGATGAAAAGTGGGGTGAAACTCCCTGTGCATTTATAGCGCTAAAACGTGGGCAGACGCTCACAGAGCAAGAAATAATTCAATATTGCCGAGAACATATGGCTGGTTTTAAAGTGCCTAAAACAATTGTTTTTAGCGAGTTACCTAAAACCTCAACCGGTAAAGTACAGAAGTTCGTGCTCAGACAGAAAATAAAAGAGCTGTTTGAAACTTAATTTATTACTAGAGCATCGAATCCAAACGGTAAGTGTTTTACAGACTCTTACCGTTTTTTTTTACTAGCCATGTTGTTTGCCAGTAAAAAACGTATAATCATCATTAAATTAATTTTACTAAGCGCGCATCATAAACGCCATGACGACAGCATTAGAAACATTTCAACAGGGTGGGATCTTAGCTTACCCGACCGAGGCCGTATTTGGTTTAGGCTGCGATCCTGATAACGATGGGGCAATTGAAAAACTGCTGTCGATTAAGTCACGTTCAGTAGATAAAGGTTTAATACTGCTTGCGGGTGACTATGCGCAACTTTTACCTTATATAGACGAGAGTAAAATACCTCAAGACAAACACCTTGCGGTATTATCTCGTTGGCCCGACGGCATTACGCAACTAGTGGCTAAAAATGCCAACACCTCTGTGTTGTTGACGGGGTGCTTTGATACTATTGCCGTGCGTGTTACTAGCCAACCAGACGTTGTGGCACTTTGTCTCGCTACCAATAAGCCGATTGTTTCTACGAGCGCAAACTTAAGTGGTAAATCCCCGGCCAAAACATGGCAAGGAATCCCCAATGAACTCGCCGATAAGATTGATTTTATTATTAAAGGAAAAACGCTAGGCTTTGATCAGCCTTCTACTATTATTGATGCATTATCTGGAGATGTTATTCGCTTATGAGCACTATAAATATCAATGTTGTTGTTGAATTTTTAAAATCGTTGCAAGACCAAATTTGTACTGCGTTGGAGGTTGCTGACGGTAGTGGTAAATTTATTGAAGATAACTGGCAGCGCGCGGAGGGCGGTGGCGGCAGAACCCGGGTACTAACTAATGGTAGCGTTATTGAGCAAGGCGGGGTCAATTTTTCAGTGGTTTCTGGTGATAAGTTACCACCATCTGCAACAGCGCATCGTCCAGAATTGGCTGGCCGTAAATGGCAAGCTTGTGGTGTGTCGTTAGTTATTCATCCTAAAAATCCTTTTATTCCCACGTCTCATGCCAATGTCCGATTTTTTATTGCTGAAAAAGAAGGTGAAGCACCGGTTTGGTGGTTTGGTGGCGGTATTGACCTGACTCCCTTTTACCCGTTCAAAGAAGATGTTGTGCATTGGCATCAAACGGCAAAAGATATTTGTCAGCCTTTTGGTGACGATGTTTATCCAAAATATAAAAAGTGGTGTGATGAATATTTCCATTTAAAACACCGCAATGAAACTCGTGGCGTTGGTGGCTTATTTTTTGATGATCTTAATAAATGGGAATTCGATAAGTGCTTTGATTATATGAAAGCAGTTGGAAAAGGCTTTCTTGATGCTTACCTACCCTTAATGGAAAAGCGTAAAGCGATGCCTTTTGATGATAACCACCGTCAATTTCAACTTTATCGTCGTGGCCGCTACGTTGAATTTAACTTGGTTTTTGATCGCGGTACCTTATTTGGCTTGCAATCAGGTGGCAGAACAGAATCTATTTTGATGTCAATGCCACCACTGGCACGTTGGGAGTATAACTTTCAGGCGGAAGCTGGCAGCGCTGAAGCCGAGTTACAAGATTATTTAGTCCCGCAAGAGTGGTTATAACGTAACGTTAGTATTATTGCTTGTTGTTTATTAACCTAGCAACGACACATCAACAGAGATAAGTGTTATACCAATTACATTAAGTTATTGCTCACTTGTACTAGTTAAAATAGCTCAAGGCTGTGTTGCTCTCACTCCCAATAGCCAGCTATTGCTCAATCAAGCGCCTTACCTTGAATTATTTTTCCTGCGCACAACAAGATCACAAACTTAATGGAACTGGTATTAATGGTAGTGCTAAAGTTGAAGTAGACACCATCATGCATTCACTGATGTTAGTTTATAAAGCTTAAAGAGACTTTTAACCTTATTCAAGAAGGGTCAAAGTTACAAAAAAGCAGTCACTCAGCTACTGCTTTTTTGTTTTCATTGTTTAACAACTACGGTAGTCTACAGCTAAACATTTAAGCTAGTAATTTTATGGATCAATATCGCGTATTTGGCAATCCTATCGCCCAATCAAAATCTCCCTTTATTCACCAACAGTTTGCGATACAGTCAAAGCAAATAATGAACTACCAAAGTGAGTGGGTTGCATTAGATCAATTTGACAGTACGGTAAAAAAGTTAATGGCTAACAATGGCAAAGGTGCCAATGTTACCGCACCATTTAAAGAACAAGCATTTGCGCTCTGTCATGAGTTGAGTGAAAGAGCTACATTGGCTGGCGCAGTGAATACTTTAATCTTTGCTAATGGAATTATTTATGGTGATACTACCGATGGTGTCGGTTTAGTGAGTGACTTACTTAGCCATCAAGTACAGCTGCGAGATAGTAAGGTGTTGTTACTGGGTGCTGGCGGAGCCGCAAAAGGTGTTGTGCAGTCAATATTAGAGCAGTCTCCCCAGTCATTAACTATCGCCAATAGAACATTAAGTAAAGCACAGGCTATTACTAGGCAGTATCCTAATGACGCCATTGAAGCTATTACTTTCGCAGAGACCAATAATCTAGTGTTTGATATTATCATCAATGCCACATCAGCAGGCTTATCAGGCGATAGTTTACCCATTTCTGATCAAACCATTAAAAGCTCAGTAGCTTGTTATGACATGGTGTATGGCAAAGAGCCAACCGCTTTTTTAAAGCAAGCAAAACAGCTTGGCGTTGAACATATTATTGATGGCTTAGGTATGTTGGTGGGGCAGGCTGCTGCAAGCTTTCATTTGTGGAGAGGAGTCAGCCCAGCAGTAGAGCCTGTACTTGCCTCCTTAAGAGCTCAGTTAAAGTAACGAAAGCGTAGTGAGAAATAAGATGAACCAAGCGATTTTATTTAATGATGATTTACATTTTAATAAGCAGCATGATGCTTGGTCTTTTACTGGCCAGGTGTCTGGACAGAAGATAACAATATATTTTCATTCTATGCAGTTAAAGCAATTAGCAGAAATTGATAATTACACTAAATATGATTTAGAAGAAATAACAGAACTCTGGCTCGAAAAAAACGAGCCAGAGGATAACGAAATACATATAGAAATGAGGTAACACCTTAGATCAATTGCTATCAGCCAAGTACTCAGCTTTTAATTCAACATAGTTTATCGCTGACTGTTTAAGAAAATTAGCTTCACTCTCTTTTAACTCTCGCGATTGTTTGACGGGGTTACCAACATATAAGTAGCCACTTTTTAGTGTTTTGTTTGGTGGCACTAAACTACCGGCACCGATAAAGACATCATCTTCCACAATAGCGCCATCCATAATAATAGCGCCCATACCGACCAGAATCCGATCACCTAAAGCACAGCCGTGTAACATACACTTATGACCAACAGTAACATCATCACCAATAACTAAAGGATTGCCATTGGGATTACCTGCGCTTTTTCGAGTGACATGTAAAACAGTACCGTCTTGTATATTGGTTCGAGCGCCAATGGTAATTTTGTTGACATCACCTCTAGCGGCCACTAAAGGCCAGATACTAGTATCATCACCTAAGGTAATGTCACCAACCAGTACGGCAGTTTCATCAACATAAACAGCATTACCTAATATAGGAGTAATGCCACGATAGCTTCGAAAATAATTTTTATGCATAAATAAGAGATTTTAGATGACTGATATAGCTATCTTAGCAAAAATCAGACTTTAAATAGCGTTTTTCAAGTATCAGTCTAATGTGAGTGACTTAATGATGAAATAATATGCCCGTTGTTAACCGCTCAAGCTGGCTGATTTTTCAGCGCTTTGAACATTTAAAACTCAATCACAGTGGGGTTTGTACAATTAAAAAGCAAACAAACACTTAATCAACATTTAATGACAATTAAGTGTTGACGTGCAGTCAGAAATCGCTAGAATGCGCTCCAGTTCCAAGGGGTAACCCAAACGAACGGTTTTAATGAGTCACTTAACGTGGTGTAAACCAACTAAGTTAACTTAACGTTTTAAGAGTAAATTTGAATCTTCTGAAAAGAAAGTTTAAAAAAATACTTTTTAATTAGAAATAAACGTTGACATTAAAACTCAGGTGCGTATGATGCGCATCTCGCTTCAGGCAAGGCCTGCAGCAACGAAACAAAGCGAATGAGATTTTGTTTCGGTTAGTTTTCTCCTCAGAGATAAACTAGCTTTCTTTAACAATTAGTTATCATGCAATTTGTGTG
>NZ_VOLS01000107.1 GCF_007954265.1 Colwellia sp. C1TZA3
TAGTTAAAATAGCTCAAGGCTGTGTTGCTCTCAATCCCAATAGCCAGCTATTGCTCAATCGAGCGCCTTACCTTGAGTTATTTTTCCTGCGCACAACAAGATCACAAACTTAATGGAACTGGTATAATAACCTTGCCTTTACTCCCGATACGAGCTGCCCTTTTTATCGAGCATAGCTTTTTTCTGCTCAAAATGAGCGTAAGACTGGCCTCGAAATTCATCCCAACTTTCTGCTGTTTTTTGTGCTATTTCATGAGAGAGAACATTAAGAGGCTGGCCAGTGGAATAAGCCAACACCATAGTCTTACAAGCTTTTTCCAGGTAATACAGATCCTCAAAAGCCTCAGCGATCGTCGCGCCAGTAACCGTAATGCCGTGATTACCCATCATTAAAGCATTTTTACCAGCCAGGCTATCCGCGATGCGTTTACCTTCTTCATCGCTAGAGGCAATGCCGGCAAAACTTTTATCATAGGCGATGCGTTCGTAGAACCGTGCGGTATTGTTGTCGATCGGCAATATACGTGGATCTTTTAAGGTTGAGAGTACGGTTGCATAGGTAGAGTGCAGGTGCAAAATAACCTGGGCTGCTGGCAATAATGCATGCATATTGCCATGAATACTCCAGGCCGAAGCATCAGGGGCTTGGTCAGTCTGCATAATACTATTGTCTTCACTATCCAGTAACTGTAGGTTACTAGCCGTGACATTAGCAAAGTGCATCCAACGACGGTTCATCAGAAACTGTTTACCATCGGCAGATACCGCAGCGCTTAAATGATTGGCGACTGACTCATGCATGTCCATTTCATAAATAAGTCTAAAAGCAGCGGCCAAGTCGACTCGTAATGCTTGTTCTGTTTGCATTTTTCTTATCCTCAATAGGTTTCGACTGATTAGGTCTCTAGTGATGGCTGAAGTGGGGTTGTTACCTTTGTTTCTGCTTTTGGATAGCTAGCACGTAAAACACGGTAAACACTGCGCAGATCGCCTCGGTCAACATAACAACCCCGTAGGTGCCTTGCGCCACTGCCTTTGATAAAAGAAGCTCGGCCGTGGGCGATACGGTGGTTGTCGAATACAATACACTCACCAGCATTTAGACGGAAGGTCATCAGATATTGAGCATCTTGTAACATCTGGCCAAACTTACGAAAGGCAGGATAAAAAGTATCCATTTCACGCTGAGAGAAATCAAAGACATCAGCTAAGTGCTGACTGAAATTAATACCGCTAACTTCGCCATTATTAGGGTCAAGCTCGATTATGCGTTGCTTGGTACGCACATCCTGATAGTCAGTGGTGTAGCGATAAGGCACTTCGTACTCTGTGAGTATTTTGAAGTATTGTGGATGGCTTTGTTTTAACGCATTGGCCACGGTAGTCGCATCGACAAACAAGCTGTTGCCGCCTTGCGCATCATTAACTCGGCAGTGTAAGAACTGGATGCCGGGTGCAAGTTCTTCTGCTGGCAAATCCGTATGTAACTCAAGTGCCTTGCTGGTATAAGCAAGGTTTTCCGGATTGGCTTTAGACTGAACGTCAAAGGTGTAACCAGAAAAAGATGGCCGCACAGTGCCAAACAGTTCGCATAAGGTTTTTAGCCCTTCGTTTGAATTTGGCATATCTTGAATCAGGGCAACACCTTCATCTAACATCGCTTCTGCCCAGTCAGCTACACTGGCGGGGTTAGCCATAACATCGTCATAGCTAAAACGTGCCATATTTGGGTAGTGATCGCCATACCAAGTTTTACGGGCACGAACAGCCAAATCACCATGATTTTCTCCCTTGTGCCAACGTTCAAGCCAGTTTAGGTCGTAACGACTTTGATAGCCATCGCTCCAAATAACTTCCAGCGAGGCTTGGTTTATCCAGGCGCTTGTCGCGTGCAAGTCATCAGCTTCATCAAGAATATCAAAGGTCCGTTCCTGAGTGCTGCTATCCCATGAGGTGGCGCAATTATCGCGTAACCAGAAGTAATTGAAATAGACCATTTCTGCGTTCATAGGGAGTTCTATACCGGTTTTCAGTAATACAATATCAGACATTCAGCAGCGCTTATTTAGGTTTATTTAAAATTGAAATTGTATCATTTGGGCTATGTAATGTCGAAACCTCTCAGGGAGCATTGGTGCGGTAATTGCTTAAGTGCTTAATTGATTATCATGATTTTTTGTCAGCATGACTAAAGTACGGAGATATTGATTATCATAGTTATACCGGCAGTTTGCGTCATAACAATGTCGACATCAGCTTATAGAACAAGCTGTAATGGTCGAGGGGATTGATAACTAAAAAACGTCCTTGCCAGCAATGATACTAACAACGTTTTAAAAATACCTCCTGGATGATTAATACAATCTTGTGTAGAGTAAAATACAGACAACTTTAGCTTTAGTTATACTCAACTGTGCCGATACTTGTTATACCAATTTGATTAATTAAGTGATCACCTTTTTCATGAGGAAAAATGGATAAATACAAGGCATAAAATTTAGTCAGTAGTTATTCACCTTATAAATTTTATAACGCTGTAGTTATTTATTTTAACCATTAAAAATGAGCAGGTAATTAATTACATATGCTTTGATCAACCGAGGTAAATTTTATGAGCTCATCAATCACACCCAATGATAGCTATAGTCAAGATATTAGAACATTAGCAAAAACTGCAGATAAAATGGCTAACAAACCGATCGGGCAGCAAGTACCTGAACTTGCTGATGATAAAAACATTGGTAAAGAGTCAGGTTCTATTTATGCCAGCAATAAAAAACAGCTTAACACCGCCATTATAGAATCTTCACTGAAATTTAATACGACAATAGGCGATCAGCCGCTGTCATTGCTATTAAAAACGGCCTTAGAGGGCATAAGTGAAGCGCTCAAGGAAACTAAAATTGATAGTCGTGTTGAAAATAGTGCTGAAGAGACTTATGAGTCGGGTGGAGATTTCAGTCCTGAAGCGACGGCAGAGCGTATTGTTGCTTTTAGTACTCAGTTTTTAGCTGCTTATCAAGCGCAGCAGCCTCAAATGAGTGCAGCAGAATCGTCAACCGCTTTTGTTGAGATTATTAGTGGTGGCATAGAGCAAGGTTTTGCTGAAGCCAAGGATATTTTAGGTGGTTTAAAAGTATTAGCGGGCGATATTAGCGATAATATTGATAAAACTTATCAGTTAGTGCAAATAGGGCTACAGTCTTTTGTCGAGTCGTTAAGTGCTAAAAAAGTAGATCAGCTTGAACCGTAACAACGATAAGTAGGCCGCTATCTAGCCAGCCGTAGCGGTTAATATTTGCTGTTATTTACTACCTAATCTTGCTATTTTTAATTTATTTGTACTGATTTAACTCACTTTAGTGCAGAATCAAGAGTAATGGCTTTATAAGCTGTGTAATTTTATAAATAATTTTTTAAAGGAGTACGTCAGTTGTCTAGGAAGAAATTTATCGAGTCTCATGGTGGTACAGCGAATAATTGGAGAACTGATTTTTCATTTGTAAACCATGCAGCTAAGTTTGTTATTTTTGGGGCTTGGGATACTCATACTCAAGAAGGGCGGAGCTTAATCCTTGATAAGGATTGGCTGCAAAATAAAAAAGGTAGAAAGCAACCTGGTTATATTCAAGCTGTAGAGCATATTAGATTAGTTGAAGAGCAGGGTTATCAATTAAAAACCTTTCCAATAATTGAAGATCTAGACTACGTAGATGCCACTGATAGCGGCCGAAGTAGCATAAAAGAGTTTATAAAAACCTTAACGGATATGACCCTTAACTTCACTGATGATAAATGGTACGCAGAAGGTGCACACAAACCTGAATATAGCGCAAAACCTAGCGCAAAAGCAGCGGTAGAACTGTTAGAGATACTCAATTTAGCTATTGAAAAGACAGAAAAAGAAAATTTAATCTTGTGCCAAATTGGACAAGGGCAGTTTAGACAAAATGTTATCGATACTTGGGGTAATGGCGAGAGATGTGCATTAACAGGTATAAATATTGCTGAAATGTTAGTCGCTTCTCATATTATTCCGTGGGCAAAATGTGAAGACAATAAGAAAAGGTTAGATGGCGTAAATGGCATTTTATTATGCTCGCATGTTGATAAGTTATTCGCTAAGCATTTAATTACTTTTGAGAAACAAAGAATGCGCTATATTGTTAAAATTGCCCATAGCCTTGATTTAGCCTTATTAGAAAGTATCGGTATTGAAAAGGGGCTAGAGCTTGCGATAGCTCGCATGCATCCTAGGCTACAATTGAGGTTTGATGAATATATTCTTGAACATAATAAAGCTTTTGCAATGAATGATGTTAAATAACACCCGCGATGGCTTTTTTATAGTTGTCTAGCTATTATAGATACCGCTTGATTAGCTCAGCGCAGTAAGCGGTTTTCTAAATACCGAGCGATTAAAAGTGTCAGTTAAACTGATAGCTAGCAACTAATACCAATCCCATTAAGTTATTGCTCACTTGTACTAGTTAAAATAGCTCAAGGCTGTGTTGCTCTCAATCCCAATAGCCAGCTATTGCTCAATCGAGCGCCTTACCTTGAGTTATTTTTCCTG
>NZ_VOLS01000108.1 GCF_007954265.1 Colwellia sp. C1TZA3
TAGTTAAAATAGCTCAAGGCTGTGTTGCTCTCAATCCCAATAGCCAGCTATTGCTCAATCGAGCGCCTTACCTTGAATTATTTTTCCTGCGCACAACAAGATCACAAACTTAATGGAACTGGTATTAGTTATTCTATAACTTCAAGGTCTTACTAAGCGGCATGAAATAGCTAAGTTTTACTCGTTGTTGGCATTAGGGTGTATTGTAAGGTGCTTTTATAAACCAAGCTCAGAAAGACTGGGGTGTTTGTTAGGACGACGACCTAACTCCCAATGAAACTTCCTATCTGCCTCTAAAATGGGTAAATCATTAATACTGGCAATTCTTTGATGCATATAGCCATACTCATTAAATTCCCAGTTTTCGTTACCATATGAACGAAACCAGTTACCTGCTTTATCTTGCCACTCATAAGCAAAACGTACTGCAATCCTATTTTCTGTAAATGCCCACAACTCTTTTATAAGGCGATAATTTGATTCTTTGTCCCACTTTGCTGTTAAAAATTCAACTATCTCGTCTCTGCCTGTTATAAACTCAAATCGGTTCCGCCAGACACTATCAACTGTGTAAGCAAGTGATACTTTACTCGGGTCTCTCGAGTTCCAACCATCCTCAGCCATCCGTACTTTTTAAGTGGCAGTCTCATATGTAAATGGGGGGAGTGGAGGCCTTGGACTTTCTTTTATGTTCATAATTTTTTCTCCTTAATCATTATTGAAATTAAACAAAGGGTGCCTAGAAATAATGACTCCCACGAGTTGTTATACCAATTTGATTAATTAAGTGATCACCTTTTTCATGAGGAAAAATGGACAAATACAAGGCATAAAATTTAGTCAGTAGTTATTCTACTTATAAATTTTATAACGCTGTAGTTATTCATTTTAACCATTAAAAATGAGCAGGTAATTAATCAACTTGGTATTAGCCTTTAATTTTTTAGCTAATAAAAGTAGCGCCATAATTAATGTGTTAAACAACTAAAAACCAAGGCTGGCATGGATAAACGTAACATACTTTTTATTGGCTTAGATACTGATAAAATATCAATTGAAGTGGTGTGTAGAAGAGCAAGGTAGCGCTAAGTTATCCTGTTTTAGGTTGCATTAAAATAAGTTAAGCAGCAATCACTGAATTAACACGACAATACACAGCTAAATATCTACACGTGACATGTAATACCAATCCCATTAAGTTATTGCTCACTTGTACTAGTTAAAATAGCTCAAGGCTGTGTTGCTCTCACTCCCAATAGCCAGCTATTGCTCAATCGAGCGCCTTACCTTGAGTTATTTTTCCTGCGCACAACAAGATCACAAACTTAATGGAACTGGTATAACTTATCAAAGGCAAGAGAAATTACCACGAAAGACTAAAAAAGCCTTAACGAACAATTCAATGGTTTGTTCTTAATATAATAGTATCAGTTGATATCATTGCCGAATGAGGAGATTTGAGACTCTACAATATCTGTAATACGGTTAAGTGATTTACCCGCAAAACGATAACTATAATTACCATTGTCAGTTAAAAAATCATGACTAAAAGAGCTACTCCTGCGAATATATACTCTCCTTATATAATGAAAAACGCCTAAATAATAGTAGGTAAAAATGAGTGAAAAAAGCAGCGGAATCGACTGTTGTTTTGGTTTTAAATGACTTAAATACCGTTACTATTTGTTTAATATTATCATTTCTTTAGCAACAAGAGCTGCGGATGGTAAAAACATTGTTGAGACAAATCGTTGGTCGATTATTACCTCATACTTATTTTTTAATGTTTTTTTATTTTGTGCAATAGCACCATTTTTATTCAACTGGCTCTCAACCAAAAAAGGCAATAAAGTCCCTTGCTTTGCCCATGATTTAGATTTTTCAGTCGAATCAGGAAAACCAGCAATTTTTTTACCTTCAACAAAAAACTTACCTGAAGATAAAGTTACATTCGCCAATGCACCTGCTCCGTGACCTCCTGAACCAATTACACCATTTGATTCATAAATTTTAGCAATAATTAACTGTAAGTCTTTATTGTTAGCAACATCAAACAATGGACCGTAACCGCCACCAATATAAACGGCCCAATAATCATTTGTAATAACTTGTTTAGGCTGTAAAGAGTTAGCTGCCTTGTCTAAAAAACCTTCGTATTTTATGGTGTAGCTACTTATACCAATCAAACTAACTAAGTGATCTTTTTAAATGGTCTAAATATCCAATAACATCGTTGCTTTCAATCCCAATAGCCAGCTATTGCTCAATCAAGCGCCTTGTTCTTGAAAATTTACCCTCATTAAAATTTGCACCATTAATTAATTTGATTGGTATTATACCTAATGGATCCATTATAAATTCTACTTGCCCACCTTTAAGAGAAAAAAATCGACTTGCTGAAACCTGCACCTTGAAGTGGAGCGGGTATAAGTATTTGCGTTTTTTAACGGGAAGTAAAACCCAAGAAGAATATATAACCTCTGTCTCACTTTTAATTGTAAAACGCGTAGTAAAGCGATCATAAGAAACAAACACGGTTGTATCTGCGATTGTATGAGTTTGCTTCTGAATCCGTTCAAATGCGATAATTGATAAAAACCTAACGCCCATTAAGAGGCAAAAAATAGTTTGCTAAAATAAGCGACGAAGGAGTAAATAGCTAACTATTATTTGTCCTGCTTTAATGGCTTGTTATGTGCCAATGCGCTATGCTGTACCAATAAACGTACATGAACAATTTGGAGTCACACATGGATGCAATAAGTTATACAGCCGCTAGAGCTAATTTAGCAAATACAATGGCGCATGTATGTAATGATCACGCACCAATTATTATTACCCGAAAAAGTGAAGATCCCGTAGTTATGATGTCGTTAGAAGATTATAACGCTATGCAAGAAACTACTTATTTACTTAGATCACCAACCAATGCTAGAAACCTTTTAGACTCTATTGCTGAACTTGAAGCAGGCAATGGAACTGAAAGAGACCTTATTGAATGAAATTAACATTTTCAACAAAAGCTTGGGAGCAATATCTTTACTGGCAAACTACTGACAAAAAAATACTGAAACGTATTAATTTACTCATTAAGGGTATTCAGAGAAATCCCCATGAAGGTATTGGTAAACCAGAGCCTTTGAAGCACGGGTTATCTGGGTATTGGTCTAGAAGAATAAATGATGAACATAGGATCGTTTATAAACACCAAGATAGCACTATTTTAATTGCACAACTTCAATACCATTACGGCACATAACGCGACGCTAAACTAACTAAAATTTTTGGTTGTAATGTGCAGTGAGGTTTAATGTAACTAACTGTTTTAGTTGTGTTTAAGCGACATATTAGCAGCACACTGCGACTTGTTAAGTACCTACTAGATTAAATAAATAATACACAAAAGCACCCAATAAAATACAGCCTGATATAACCATAACTTTAAGGGTTTTAGATTGTGACATTGAACCTATAAGTGTAAACCACCATTCAAATTCTAATGCTTGCTTGAGAGTAAATGAGGTAGGTATTTCTTTCATTCTCGACTTGTCATCATCCATAAATACAACTCCAAATGTTCAGTAAACTGATTGTACAGCCTCAACGCCCCAATAAGGGGCTTGTAATTGTTGGCTAAAATGTGAAGCGAAGCGGAACTGGACAATTACATGAGTTGTGCTACCCAATTACATTAGAACTGCCAGTTATTATCATCCAATACTGCCACCTAATCACATTTACTGTGATTACTTAACGCTTGCTAAGCGGAAAATAATGGTTGGCTATAATCGCAAAGCGATGGCCAACTGTTATTTTTCCGTTTGAGCAACTTATAGGCAAATTAAACTACAAAATATGGTTGAGCTTCAATAGCCTTAAAGCACTCTTTACTAGATAAACCAGAATGTAACTCAAACCATTTATCAGTATGGCGCATATAGGATAAATTAAACCTGTTATCACCTACAAAAACTAACCTAGCAAATTTACTTTCAAATGTTGGTGATATGGCATTTTCAGCCACACAATTATATTTAGCTAAAAAATATAGGGAACTCCCTCGCCATTTTAAACTAATGTCAAAAAGTTGATTAGAAAAATTATTTTCTATTTCATGTTTTATATAACGAGGTTTAAGAGTGTTATTTATTAAGTCACTCGCTTCCTGATTTACAGAGTCTTTAACTACATTTGTAATTTTCATTTATAAACCACTTGCATATGCTGCCAGATAATTATTTGCCTAACGCCCTGTTAAGGGGCAAATTGTAGTTGGCTAAAATGTGAAGCGGAGCGGAACGGTGTTTTTCAAGATAGTTGACACTGTTTCCCCTAATTTTATTAAGCGACTTCTTTTTGTGCGTTTTTTATACTTTCCTTTTCTGGGTTCAATGATACTGGGCCTGCTGGTTCGCAATTTCTGACC
>NZ_VOLS01000109.1 GCF_007954265.1 Colwellia sp. C1TZA3
ATTTTAACCAGGCTGCACATCAGTGATAAAAGCTGGTTAAAACTTACCACAGAATTTGAAAGCCTATTCACTGGCGCGGTAGGTACTGCTCAACATTTATGTGAATTTAGTGAGCATGTTGGTTTGCGACGCTCGCATGGGCTAGCCAATGCTCAAGCTTGGCTAAATAGCGCATAACGTCACAGTTAAACAGTGAGTGACTTGATGTTATTTTATAATAACGGCTTTAACTTGGCTCAAATTCAAGGGTTTTACCAATATGAGCGGTAAGCCCGAAGATAATCGCAATTTACTTCATCGGTGGATATTTTAATAAGCTATAAATACCCGTAAGTTACTTACAATTATGGCTTGGCGTTATCATGGGTGGCATAGTTGATCAGGAAAAAGGACGATTAAAATGCGGCCTAAATCCAATTATCTCTTAATGTCCAACCTATGAGAATTGGCTAACTTCCAGCCTCAAGGGTAATTGTAATAGTTGAACCATATTATTTATGGCAACCAAGCCACATCAGGCTTCCAACTGCTTAGCCATACTGGAATGTCATCCGCAGGCATCGGCTTTGCAATGCCATAACCTTGGGCCAATTCACAGCCTAGTTGCAATAATGCAGTACCATGCTCAATAGTTTCTACCCCTTCAGCAATTACTTCAAGTTGGAAGGCTTTCGCCAAACTGACAACGCCCAGAACAATAGCTAAGTCATCAGCGTCAGTCAGCATGTCTCGTATAAAAGTCTGGTCTATTTTAATTAGGCTGGCAGGTAAACGTTTGAGATAAGTAAGGGAGGAATACCCAGTACCAAAATCATCTAGCGCAAAGTGTACGCCAAGGTCCATGCAAGCTTGCATGGTAGCAGAAACCTTACTGACATCACTTAGGGCGCTGGTTTCCAGTATCTCTAATTCCAAATGGTGTGATGACACATCAGGATGTGCGGCCAATAATGTTGACAAGCGTTCTACAAAGTTAGTTTGCTGGAGTTGATAAGCACTGAGGTTAACGCTAATGGGGAGTGTAATCCCCATCCGTTGCCATTGGCTTATTTGGCTCAGTGCCGTATCGATGACCCATTCTCCTATATCGAGGCTAATGGCGTGGTTCTCTATAATGGGTAAAAAATCGAATGGTGGCACTAAACCGCGTACGGGGTGTTGCCAGCGGATCAACGCTTCTACGCCCACCACGTCACCCGTAGACATATTTACTTTGGGTTGATAATACAAGACGAACTCACCTCTATCCATCGCCGCACTGATATTGGCGAGGTTTTCTTGTTTAATGTTAATTGCATCATCTTGGGTGCTATCAAATACGTGATAACAATTCTTACCGGCCTGTTTCGCTACGTACATTGCTTGGTCGGCATAACGCATAAGGATACCTGCATCTGCATCATCTTGAGGGCAAAACGCTACACCTATGCTAGCGGATATCTTTAATAGCAGATCCCCCACTGTGACCGGTTTGGACACTGCCAACAACAAGCGCTCTATTACTTCTTTGTAATCTTCAGTTTTGGCTAAATCGGTTAATACCAAGACAAATTCATCCCCCCCTATACGTGCAAGCGTATCCCAATCACGTAACGCCTCTTGCATACGCAGCGCGATAATAAGCAAGAGTTGATCACCGACATGATGACCGTGGTTATCATTGACGGCTTTAAAGTCGTCTAAATCCAGAAATACCACAGCGAGTGAACTATCATGGCGATAGCTTTGTAAGATGGCTTGATTTAGGCGGTCAGCAAGTAGGGTGCGATTGGGTAGATTGGTTAAGCTATCGTAATAAGCCAGCTGTTCGAGTTCATTTTGATGGGCATTGTTGAGCTGTGTAATGTCAGAGTAGAGGGCAACATAATGGCTAACTTCGCCGGTCGCATTTTTTACGACACTGAGGGAGAGGTTTTCTGGGAACACTTTACCATTTTTCTGACGATTCAAGATTTTACCAATCCAGTAGCCGTTGGTATTAACGGCATCCCACATCGCAGCATAGAAGGCTGCTGATTCTCTGCCTGATTGCAAAATACGGGGATTTTGACCGATAACTTCTTCACGGGAGTAACCAGTAACCTCAATGAAAGTGTCGTTGACTTCAATGATGCTGGCTGTGGCATCGGTGATGATGATGCTTTCACGGGTGTTAGAGAATACGATGGCAGCGAGCTGGAGTTTTTCTTCGTTTTGCTTGCGTTCGGTTATATCTGTATGCATGCCCACCACGCGTAGTGGCTTGTTATGACTGTCACGTTTTACTGTCATGGCGCGACTAAAAATCCATTTGTAGCTGCCATCCTGACAGCGCAAGCGAATCTCAATAGCAAACGTCACTAAGTTACCGGCTATAACATCCTTTATCGTTTGCAGTACATAGGCGCTATCATCGGGATGGATTAATGTGCTGAAGGTCTCTAAATTTTGAGTAACTTCATTTTTTTGATAGCCCAGCATTGACATCCACAAAGCCGAATAGTGAACTGCATTAGTCTGTATGTTCCAATCCCAAACGCCATCACCAGCACCTTTAATAGCAAAGGTGAGCCGTGCTTGGCTCTCTGTTAGTTCTGATGTTTTTAACTTGATCTTCTCTTCTAGCTCAACCTCATTTTGGCGTAATTTTTTAAAGCTTACCGTTAGCTGGCTAGCCATGTCTTTTAGCGTGGTACTTAAACTGGCATATTCTTTTATTTTGCTATCGGGAAAGGTGACCTGTTCACCACTAGCGATCTGTGTTGATAAATTTCGGCTGGTAACTTCTATTCGATTAAGTGCTCTGGTAAGCATGTGACTAATAGCAAATGAAAATAAAATGCCAAATGCGAGCAGTACTGTCATCCAAAAAAGCAACATCGCTTCTCTGTATTCCAGCTTGTTCATTAGCGATATTGCCGGTTGCTCAATAATTAGGTGGGTCGCTGTGTCTACACCCTCTAATGGCACATAAACCACATACCGACCTTGTTTCATGCGCTTCATAATAGATTTTTCACCAGTGGAGACCCATATGGAAAGGTTATTATTGAGCGCAATTAATTGACTTGCTGATGCTGTATTACTGACTACCTCCCCCTGATTAGCTATTATCCGACCATCATTTGCTATCACAGCTATAGCCATTTCAGACTCAAGCTCAATGGGGATCTTAGCCTTTGGGTCCGCTTCTAATCTTTTTATAAAGTTAACGGTACGCGCAGTAAGGCTTTCAACAAGTAATGTTTCCTGAAGTGAACGATGCTGAGCACCGTCATAAACGAGTGATATACCACCGGCCAACAATAGAATGGTTAGTAGAGTATGGAAAATTAAGTTAGTTAAGCGCAGTGATCCTAATCCGAGGCCAAAATTTTTGGCTGTAGGCCTAGATAGTTGCAAACCGATTAGAATAACGCCTGTTATTAGTGTATTAAACAGGCCATTTAACGGCTGTTTCATACTAATAAGGAAGGTAGCCTGCCAAGTTATATCAAGCTGGCTATGATAAAAGAATAATATTAGTGGTACGCCTATTAGCAACCAATAGACTAAATCTGCCATTAACAAATCACAAAGCCCCCGCCGGTAAAGCTGGCTAACGACTAAGGCCTCAACAGAAAATATTATCAAAGCATAAGGATGCTCCCAGAGGAATATAGTCACCAGTCCGCCTGCTAATGCGACTAATACAGCCGGGACTGTGCCTAAAAATAGGATAGCAAACATCACGGCAATGGAGCCAAAGATGAAGTCTATCCCATAGAACAAGGGCACATTGAGAGTGTTCGCAGCCATTGCAAACAAGGCCAACACTAGTGTGGCAACTATTTTTACTTTTTTTGTTAGCAAGGGAAGTCTAGTGGAATAAGTCATATTACTCGATTAACTGTTTGTATCTAAAAAGGAATATGACACAAATAGCTAAAAAAAGAACTAAAATTTATAAACTGTTAAATACCATTTAGGTCATGTCTTTCATTTTGCTTTTTAAATATTTATCAGGCTATTTATCAGGCCACCCATAATATTTATCAGGCCACCCATTAATATTTATCAGGCCACCCATAATAACGTGTGCATATTTGAACCACAATATTTATCAGGCCACCCATAATAACGTGTGCATATTTGAACCACAATATTTATCAGGCCACCCATAATAACGTGTGCATATTTGAACCACTAAACTAGACTTAATTTACCTTTATTAATTTCGGTAATTGTTATGCCTAAGCCTCGCTCACAACAAATCAGTTTAGTAGATACCTCCTATTATCACATCTGCAGCCGTACAGTACGAAAGGCTTTTTTATGTGGCGTAGATAAGGAAACGGGTGTCAGTTTTGAA
>NZ_VOLS01000010.1 GCF_007954265.1 Colwellia sp. C1TZA3
TAAAACTGATCACTTCATTGGCTAAATCGCTGCCATCTGAGGCTTCAAAATGAATGGTAATGTTACCCGGGCTGGCATTAGTAATTGAGGTGTTATTGGTAAAACTGGTGATGGTTAATGCATTGCCGTCTTCAGCTGAGCCATCGCCTGCACTTTTAAACGTTACGGCATTAGAGTCAATACCGTCAACAGTAGCAGTAATTGAACCATCTCCACTACTTACACCAGCAAGCAAACCTATTTCAGCTTTACCATCAGCACCAGTGCTACTGGTATTAATGTCAGTACTAAAACTTGCCAACGCTGCATGGCTAATTGAGAAAGTAACTAACTTATCAGATACCGGTGTATTTCCTTGCATCACACTTACTGTCAGCGTTTGAGGTGTCGCTTGAGTAAGGTTTTTATCCGAAATAACTAAAGTAAGAGTTATAGCGTCTGGTGTACTTGCATCACTCTCTGAGGTTTCATCAAACTCACCACTACTACCGCCACAACCAACTAAAATTGCAAACAGTAAAATCAAACTAAAGTGTTGAAATAGAATCATAAAAAGCATTTCCCTATTGTTTTTATTATTTAATTGGCTCATCTTAACCTAATTTTTGTAAAAAGATCAGTGATTAGCATAAAAAATGTAATTTATTGAGCACTCCTTGCCTGTTAAGTTACTTAAATCGCTGCTATTTTAAGCATACGGGCTGTATTGTTTGTTTAGAAGCGGTCCTAAACAAATAGAAAGCTGTACTCTTGTTCAAGTAAGGCAATTCATTCAAAAAAAACAGCTTAAAATACCCATGATAAAAAGACTTTATTGCTGTTAACTCTGCGTTGTCCTAGTTCATGCCAAAGATTAAATTTCATTTACTTAGCTTAATTTAGTAGCAAACAAACCAGCAGTAAAAATAATCTCGTAAAATCAACAGCCAAAGCTTTAATCATTTGATTTCTGCTCGTCGCAACAACATAATAAGGTATCGTTCAATAAAAATAGAATAATATGGCTGAAAAAAAGCAAGCAAGTTTAACTGCTCGAATTGTTACCGGTATGGTTGCGGGTATTCTCACTGGCACAATTTTACAATGGTTAATGCCTGATGGCTCTGATCTCGTTATTCCTTTATACCTCTTTGATTTTTCAGTCCGCGGTTTTTTAGTTGATGGTGTTTTTGAAGTTATTGGCCAAGTATTTATTTCGAGTTTACAAATGTTAGTGGTGCCTTTAGTGTTCGTTTCGTTAATTTGCGGGACGTGTTCACTAAAAGACACCACTAAGCTAGGTCGAATTGGTGGTAAATCCATCGGCCTATATTTAATCACAACAGCTATCGCTATTAGCTTTGCTATGGGCTTAGCTTTACTGGTGAGTCCAGGTGAAGGCGTAAATATGACCGCAGGTACAACCTTTACCAGTCGAGAAGCCCCTTCACTTGCTCAAACCATTATTCAAATGTTCCCCAGTAATCCATTTGCCGCCTTTGCTCAAGGCAATATGCTGCAAGTGATTATTTTTGCTTTATTGTTTGGTATCGCCATTGCACTTTCTGGCAAACCGGGCGAACGTGTTGCTGCACTTTTTGAAGATATGAGTGTTGTGGTCATGCGTCTTGTTACTATCTTGATGAACATTGCGCCTTATGGTGTATTTTGTTTGTTAGCTGGTTTATTTACTGATGTGTCATTAAGTACCTTTGGCAATTTGTTAGAGTATTTCTTTGTGGTATTTTTTGCATTATTACTGCATGCCTTTGTCACCTACCCTGTTTTACTTAAACTATTCACCGGATTAAATCCCGTAATATTTTTAAAGAAAATGCGTGATACCGTTATTTTTGCATTTTCAACCTCAAGCAGTAATGCAACATTGCCCATTACCTTAGAGACAACGACAAAGAAAATGGGGGTTAAAAACTCCATCGCCTCATTTACTGTGCCATTAGGTGCCACCATTAATATGGACGGTACGGCAATTATGCAAGGGGTTGCTACAGTATTTATCGCACAAGTATTTAGCCAAGATTTAACCCTTACTGATTACTTAATGGTGATATTAACCGCAACATTGGCATCAATTGGTACGGCGGGAGTCCCCGGTGTTGGCTTAATCATGTTAGCTATGGTGTTAGAACAAGTCGGTTTACCTGTTGAAGGCATTGCGCTAATTATTGGTGTAGACCGCTTATTAGATATGACACGCACCGCGGTTAACGTGACGGGTGATAGTATGGTAACGATTATTGTCGGTAAATCTGAAGATCAGTTTGATGAAGCGGTGTTTAACGACCCTAACGCGGGTAAAAACATCGAAGATATCGACTTTCATCACTTGAATAACCGTTAATTATCAGACAGCTAACATACAAAAAGGGCGCTTAACAGCGCCCTTTTTCTTGGTAGTAAATATTTACAATAAACGATATATTTGTGGTAATACCAATCCCATTAAGTTATTGCTCACTTGTACTAGTTAAAATAGCTCAAGGCTGTGTTGCTCTCACTCCCAATAGCCAGCTATTGCTCAATCGAGCGCCTTACCTTGAGTTATTTTTCCTGCGCACAACAAGATCACAAACTTAATGGAACTGGTATAATACCAAGTCGTAACTGACTGTTGCTACCGACTTAGTAAAATTAACCATATTTAATTTACCTGGCGCTTAACCCGATGATATAAGCTTAATTTTCTAAGTCGGAGTATCTTATCTACCCTGTGATTAGTGGCTCAAAACCTTTAACTAACTCGTCTAACGCTTTCATTTGTACTAAATAGGGTTCAAGTTTATCCAAAGGTAAGGCACATGGGCCATCACACTTTGCGTTTAGTGGATCAGGGTGCGACTCAATAAATAAGCCAGCAATACCAATAGCCATACCACTACGGGCTAATTGCGCGGCTTGTGCACGCCGGCCGTCAGCTGAATCTTCTCTACCCCCTGGGCGCTGTAAAGCGTGAGTAGCGTCAAACATAACAGGCGCATAATTTTTCATCTCATCCATGGCTAACATATCAACAATTAAGTTATTGTAACCAAAGCAACTACCGCGTTCGCAAAGAATAATATCTTCTTTACCGGCTTCGCCAAATTTATTGATAATATGACGCATTTCATGGGCAGCCAAAAATTGTGGCTTTTTCACGTTAATAATCGCACCCGTTTTTGCCATGGCGACCACCAAATCAGTTTGACGAGCAAGAAACGCGGGTAACTGAATAATATCAGCTACTTCAGCAACAGGTCCGGCTTGATAAGGTTCATGTACATCAGTAATAATTGGCACATTAAATGTTGACTTAATTTCTTGAAAAATCTTTAAGCCCTCATCCAAACCAGGACCACGGTATGCGCTAACCGACGAACGGTTAGCTTTATCAAATGAGGCCTTAAAAACAAAAGGAATATTAAGTTTTTGGGTCACTTCAACATAATGCTCGGCAATGGTCATGGCTAAGTCTCGCGACTCCAGCACATTCATACCACCAAATAATACGAAAGGTTTATCGTTGGCGATATCGATATCGCCAAGTGAAATTAATTGCTTTGTCATCATATTTCCAAAATTTCTCTAGTAGATTAGCGGCGATTCTAGCTGCCAATAATTCTTAATAACTGGCCACATAGCCATGCCATATAAGTACCTAATGCATAACCAAAAACGGCTAACAAAACCCCAACAGGTGCAAGCGATGGATGAAATGCCGATGCAATAACCGGTGCCGATGCTGCGCCGCCAATATTGGCTTTACTACCAACCGCTAAATAAAATACCGGCGCTTTAATATACTTACGTACTGCAAATAATAAGCCTACGTGCACGGCCATCCATATTAAGCCAATCACCATATATTTAGGCGCTTCTACAATTTGTGTAATATCCATATGCAAACCGATAGTAGCGACTAAAATATAAAGAAAACTACTGCCAACCTTTGAGGCGCCTACCGCCTCTAGTTTTCTAACTTTAGTAAAGGACAGTGCTAAACCAATAGTGGTAACCAGTACGATGATCCAAAATAATTTACTGTGTAAACTAAATTTCTTTAACTCAGGATAGCTGTTTTGAAAAAATGGTACTAAATAATCAGCCGCTAAGTGTGCCAAACCGGCAGCACCAAAGCCAACCGCTAAAATGAGCATATAATCTTTCAGTTCAGGTTGTTTTGAACTTTCTTTCGTTTCAGCTTCAACTTTTTCAATCAGTCGGTCAATACTTGAGGTATCTGCACCATTTTTTGCGTCAATGCGCTTATGGTTCGCCGCCATATACAGTAAAATAGCCATCCAAATATTGGCAACAACAATATCTACCGTCACCATAATAGTAAATATTTTACCATCCGCACCATAAATTTCTTTCATAGCAAGCATGTTTGCGCCGCCGCCAATCCAACTACCCGCTAGTGCAGCCATACCTCGCCATACCGCGTCTGGGCCGGAAACCCCGATTAATTCAGGCCAAACAGCTGAAACAATTAACAGTGCCAGTGGGCCGCCAATAATCACGCCAACGGTACCAGTTAAAAACATAATAATGGCTTTACTACCTAAGCCGGCGATGGCTTTAATATCAATGCTAAGCGTCAATAAAACTAAACAAGCGGGTAATAAATAATATTTTGCTACTTCATCAACTTGACTGACTTGTGCACTAACAATACCAAAAGTATTTAATAGTGATGGTAACAAATAGCACATTAACAGTGCGGGCACATACTTATAAAATGAGCGACAAGCAGGGTTACTGCTGTTTGAGGTATAAAAAACAAAGCCTAAAATTAGCGCTAGAATTCCAAGTACTGTGGCGTCGTTGGTGATCAATGGCATGCTAGCCACAACTGAATCTTGCATTACTTATCCTTATAATTTTTCTAGGTTATGGTGTTATTATTCTTCTTCTAGATGACTCTTAAACCAACTTAAAGCAGTAAGTTTTGTTAATGCAATATGGTATCTGCAATTGAAATCTTATCTAACTGCAATTTTAATAGCTGCGCAGCGGGATCTTTGGGGCATTGCTCAACAAAGTATTGGTAGTCGTCATAGGCGACTTTAAAGCAATCGAGTTGATGTAATAAAAAGCCACGATCGCGACGTTCAAAGGGATCATTTGGATTTAGTGCCAATAGCATATCAACACACTTTAGCGCGTTATCATAAGCTTGTTCTCGTATAAAAGCCGCTTTTAGACTTGTGATATGTTCAAGCACTAGGCTTTCTTGTTTCATTATATCTAGAGTGACTTCAAATGGATCACCTGAAATTTCACTCATGCGAGTATCAAGCTCATGCCAATTTAGCGACTCACCGGTAACGGGGTCGAAAATAATGGCGTAACTGTCATCACAAATAATTCTTAACATGGCTTTTTCTGGTACAAAAACAATGTCCGTCTGACAATCACAAGCATTAGCGACATAAGCAATAAGTACCGATTTTAAAATCGGTGAAACTAGTTTATGCGTTAACGCTGATGACACCTGATATGACATTACGGGCCAATTTTGCTGCTGTTTATCGATAAAAAGTTGATCAATAAACAAAGCATTAATCAGTACCTCAGCACGTTCAATAGGATCTTGTATTTCATCCGTTTCGCCTTGGCAATAACCCACTAGGTCATCCAGTTCACTTTGAATAGCCGTTTTTTTGCCAAAAATAAACTCTTCTATTAATAAAAAAGTTTGTAATAGTTCATTTTCTTCAGATTTAATTTCTGATAACAACAAGTCGTTCATGCATACTCGATTAATGGATTTGGTAATAATTTTAGTGGCTTATAAGCCAGCTAAAAATACGGTTTCCTTGCTGATGGCGATACGAACAATTAGCATTACCCAGCCTATTGCGCCCAGAAAGCCAATAATTTGCATAGCACGATTTCGCGCCAATTTCAGGGTGTAGTAACCGGTAAAAATATAAGCAAACACGGCAAACAGTTTTTCGGCAAACCAGAGTTGTTCTATTGGATTTATCGCTAGCTGAATCGATAACGCAATCCCAAGACCCAGTAACAGGGTATCGATAATATGTGGGGCAATTTTCAGCCATTTCAATGTTAATTTATTTGAATGAGCTAACGTTAAGGCAAAACGAAAAGTAAAAAGTAAAACACTGATCACCGCAATGGTCATATGTAAATGTTTAAGCATGATGGATTCCGTTAAGTTAATTTTGTAATTTTTGTGCTTTATGCCGAGTAACAAGCCCAAGTAACTCGGTCATTGTGACTGTAATCTTTCATTGTTTGGATTTCGCTATAAGCTAAATCTGCTAAAATTATTTGCACCATTTTGCTTTGCTCAAAGCCATGCTCAATATACAAAAAGCCACCAGGCTTTAAAAAATTAAGCGCGTGGCAGGCAATAATTTTAATATCAGCTAAGCCATTGTCCGCAGCAACTAATGCGGTTTTAGGCTCGTATTTAACATCCCCTTCATTCAGGTGGTGATCATTCTCATCAATATACGGGGGATTGCTAACAATAATATCGAAGCGTTTATCTTCAGCAACCTGATTAAACCAATCACTTTGATAAATATTAACCTGTGTTAGCGCTAAATTATCAGCATTACTCTTGGCCAACGCAACTGCCTCATTGCTATAGTCTACCGCTTCTATTTGCCATTGAGGTCGCTCAGAGGCTAAAGCTAAGGCAATAGCACCAGTACCTGTGCCTAAATCTAAACAACTTAAGCGTGCTGCTCGATGATGAGTTAACACCAGTTCAACTAGTACTTCAGTATCTGGACGCGGAATTAATGTCGCAGGTGACACTTGCAGGGGTAATGACCAAAACTCACGCAGTTTAACGATATAAGCGATAGGTTCGCCCTGAACTCTCCGTAACATCAGTTCAGCAAATTGTTTTGCTTGGCTTGTAGATAGCTTATGCTCTGGCCAGGTTAATAAAAAACTTCGCGCTTTAGCAATCACAAAGCAAATTAATATTTCAGTATCTAATTTGCTGCTATCAGAGTAAGGCAACAAAAGTTGCTGACCAAAAGTAGTTAATTTAGCCAAGGTCATCGATGATAAATCTTCAACCGATAACCTTTGTGCTACAGCTAATTCAATCACTAATGCTGCTCAGCAAGCTCTGCTAATAGATCAGCCTGACTTTCTTGCATAATCGGTTCAAGTACTAAGTGCAAATTACCTTCCATGATTTCATTTAAACGATAAAGTGTTAAGTTGATACGATGATCACTCATACGCCCTTGCGGGAAGTTATAGGTACGAATTCGCTCAGAACGATCGCCACTAGCCACTAAGTTACGACGAGAAGACTCTTCTTCACTACGGCGTTTTTCATCTTCTATTTGCTGTAAGCGAGCTTGTAATACTGACATCGCTTGCGCACGGTTTTTATGCTGAGAGCGCTGGTCCTGACATTCAACCGCCACACCACTTGGAATATGGGTAATACGAATAGCTGAATCGGTTTTGTTCACGTGTTGTCCACCTGCACCAGAGGCACGAAAAGTATCTATTTTTAAGTCAGCTTTATTGATTTCAATGGCTTGTGACTCTGGAATTTCTGGCATTACAACCACAGTACAAGCAGAGGTGTGCACACGCCCTTGTGATTCAGTTTCAGGTACACGCTGTACTCGATGACCGCCAGACTCGTACTTCATTTGGCCGTAAACACCGACACCGTTAACTTTAACAATAACTTCTTTAAAACCGCCCTGCTCACTTTCGTTGGAGTTCATCACTTCGATTTTCCAACCTTGCTTTTCAGCATAACGGCTATACATACGAAATAAATCGCCAGCAAAAATAGCCGCTTCATCACCGCCAGCGCCAGCGCGAATTTCAACAAAACAGTTATTATCGTCTTTTGGATCACGAGGCAAGAGTAAAACTTGCAGTTCCTCGGTCATTTTCTCTACCGATTTCTTCGCCGACTTAAACTCTTCTTGCGCCATTTCACGCATATCAGGGTCTTCATCCTTGAGCATTTCTTCTGCCGCAGCAAAATCATTCTCGGCATCTTGAAAGCGATGAAAAGCAGAGGTTACTACTTCTAATTGTGAAAATTCTTTCGATAAGGCTTGAAATTTCTCTTGATTGGCAATCGTTTCAGGATCAGACAACAACGCTTGTACTTCTTCAAAGCGTTCGACAAGTATCTCAAGTTTTTGGTAAACAGATTTATTCATTAAATGATCTTATATAGTCAATGATTGATGAATTATCCGCGCATTATATTCGACTATGCGGGTAATTTATACTAAATAGGCGAGCAAGCAAGCAGTATAAAGAGCTTAGCTAAGAGTTTCAACGGGTGTGAAGATAGTGCTAGGTAAATTATTGCTCGCTTAAATCAATGACTGAGCAAACTCGGTCGCTATTCTTGATGGTCAATATCAAAAATATCGCGTAAATAAATAAGTCTATCTAACTCGCCACCTTGTGCGGCCGATTGAATAGCACTAGTAGGTGCATGCATAAACTTATTAGTTAGCTTAGTGGCAAGCTCAGCAATTACCGCTTCCGGTTTTTTGTTCGCTGCTAACTGTTGCATAGCTTTTTCGAGTAATTGGTCACGGTTTTCTAAACACTGTTTTCGATATGAAATCACGGTATCCTGAGTATTTAAGCCTCTAAGCCATGACATAAAAACAGATGATTGATCAGAAACAATACCTTCTGCTAATACCGCTTCTTTGCGGCGATTATTTAAATTTTTTGCAATAATATTTTGTAAGTCATCAACGGTGTAAAGAAATACATCCTCAAGGTCTGAAACCTGCTCTTCAATATCACGAGGCACAGCCAAATCAACCATAAACATTGGCCGATGCTTTCTTTTCATTAAGGCCTTTTCCACCATACCTTTACCTATAATGGGTAAAGTACTGCCGGTAGAGCTGATGACAATATCAGCGCTGGACATCATTTCTGGGATTTGTGCCAGCGTTATAACATCGGCACCAAATTTTTTCGCCATATTTTCAGCGCGAATTAAGGTCCGGTTTGCCACAGTAATGTGGCCAACATTATTTTCATATAAGTGCTTAGCGACTAATTCGATAGTTTCCCCAGCACCCACTAACAAGACCCGAGTTTTATCTAAACTGGCAAAAATGTGTTTTGCTAAATTAACCGCAGCAAAAGCAACAGAAACCGCACTTGCGCCTATTTCGGTATCAGTTCTCACTTGTTTAGCAACGCCAAACGTACGTTGAAAAAGACGGTCCATCACTAACGCCATTGAACCGGCCGCTTTAGCTTGTTTGTAGGCTTGTTTCATTTGCCCTAATATTTGTGGCTCTCCCAGTACGAGGGAGTCTAAGCCACAAGCAACACGCATCATATGATTAACGGCTTGTTGATCTTGATGCCAATATAAACTGGGCGTTATAGTAGACGCAGGTACATTGTGATGTTGCACTAGCCAATGCACTAAACGCTCTTGCGTTAAGGTAATATCTCCCTCTTGTACGATATATAACTCAGTTCGATTACAGGTAGATAAAATCGCGGCTTCCTTGCAATCTACTGAATGAATCAGTTCCTGCAAAGCCGAACTCAAGTTATCAGGGTTAAATGATATTTTTTCCCTAATAGCCACTGGAGCGGTTTTATGATTGATACCTAATGCAACTATCGACATATGAATATATTGAGTCCAAAAAATGTTAATGGCCGGCAATGTCTGCGGCGGATGACTATTATCTTACGGTTGATTATACGCTTGTAATGGCTATTCGGCGCAATTATCAGTTAGATATTGAAAAAAACCTATGATCTGAGATAAAAAATCGCGATAATTTTACGTAAGATCACCTTAAATTGAAAGCATGCCGTCATATGTTTTCGTTATTTGTTGTTTCTCTTGATGAAGCAAAGCTTATTTAATTCGTTCAACTCAGGAATGCTATGTACAGTAAACGACTCATTACGCTATTTTTTGTCAGTATATTAAGTGCTTGTAGTAGCATCAACGACATACCCGTAGAGAAAAATCAAACAAACCAAGATATTGCTACACGCAACCAACAAGTATCACAACTAAATAGCTGGACCATCGCGGGGAAGATAGCCTTTATAAATAGCCAAAAGCGCCAAAGTGCGTCATTGCATTGGCAAAGAAATGCCGCGGATAAAACCGAGTCATTAAATTTATCGACTTTATTTGGTATTAAGGTCTTAGCACTTACTCGACAGCAAGATAACTTTGTTTTAGAAGTTGATGGCAATCTTTATAATACTAAAGATTTAGACCATTTAATTTATACACTTACCGGCTTAGATTTACCGACGCGTGCCATGAGTCATTGGCTGAAAGGTTTAGCTTTTTTAGCTACTGACAAGATAGATTACCATGCAAAAACTCAACTACCACAATCTTTAACCAGTTATTACAATAATAAAAACTGGTTGATAAAATACAATAAATATCATCACATTGGACCATTTCAATTGGCTAAACAGCTAACGATTATTCAAGGCGATTTACGGATAAAAATTGTCATTCATTCATGGAAAGTTTAACGAGGTCATCGTGAATAAGCAGCCATTTATTGCCTTTAAGTCACCAGCCAAACTCAATTTGTTTTTACATATTGTCGGCAGGATGGACAACGGTTATCACCAGTTAGAAACCGTTTTTCAGTTTTTAGATTACCACGACACCATAGAATTAAAAGTTACAGCGGATAAAGCCATAAAGCTGCTAACACCAATCCCCGGCGTAGCTAATGACGATAATTTAATTGTCAAAGCCGCACGGCTATTACAAAACTATAGCGAGTGTCAGCAAGGGACAGAGATTAAGCTAAAAAAACGCTTACCTATGGGCGGTGGCTTAGGTGGCGGTTCATCAAATGCTGCGACAGTATTACTCGCTCTAAATGCACTTTGGCAAACCAAGCTTACTATTGAACAACTGGCTGGTCTTGGTTTGAAACTGGGTGCTGACGTGCCAATTTTTATTCATGGTTTTGCCGCATTTGCCCAAGGCATTGGCGAACAACTAACCCCTGCCGCACCAAAAACTTATTGGTATCTAGTTTCTAAACCCAATTGTAGTATTTCTACCGCCAGTGTTTTTACTGCGAAAGATTTAACTCGAGATACGCCCACCATACGCTACAGCGATGATAACATCGAAAATTATCATAATGACTGTCAAACTTGGGTAATAAAAAACTACCCCGAGGTTGCCAAACTACTGGCTTGGTTGATAGAATACGCGCCGTCCCAGATGACTGGAACTGGTGCGTGTATTTTTTCACGTTTTAGCTCTAAACAAGACGCGTGCTACGTGCAATCTTTGCTGCCAAGCGGTATAGAATCATTTGTAGCCGAAGGACTAAATCAATCGCCCTTACATGCTGCAATTGCGGCAGTAAACGACAATTAAGTTCGGATAAAATTAATATAAATGCCATTAAAACTGGCAAAAATAAAATAATTTGCTGATATTTAACTCACCGTTTTATTCAGTATCGTAATTTAAATGTCAAAAGTTTCTGAGGAACTGACCGTGCCTGACATGAAGATCTTTGCGGGTAATGCCACCCCTGAACTGGCCAAGCAAATCGCTAATCGCTTATACATCACCTTAGGCGAAGCCAAGATTGGCAGTTTTAGTGATGGTGAAATTAGTGTTGAAATTACCGAAAACGTGCGTGGTGCGGATGTTTTTATTATTCAATCAACATGTGCCCCTACCAACGATAACTTAATGGAACTAATCGTGATGATTGATGCGCTACGTCGTGCATCAGCTGGACGTATTACCGCTGTTATGCCTTACTTTGGTTATGCTCGTCAAGACCGTCGCGTTCGTAGTGCTCGTGTCCCTATTACTGCAAAAGTTGTTGCTGACTTTTTATCAAGTGTTGGCGTTGACCGAGTATTAACGGTTGATTTACACGCTGAACAAATTCAAGGCTTTTTTGATGTGCCGGTGGATAACGTTTTTGGTACGCCTATCTTACTAGAAGATATGTTAGCGCGTAACATTGAAAATCCAGTGGTAGTATCTCCTGATATTGGCGGTGTTGTTCGTGCTCGTGCCGTGGCTAAATTATTAGACGATGCGGATCTGGCCATCATCGATAAACGTCGCCCGAAAGCGAACGTTGCGCAAGTAATGCATATTATCGGTGATGTTAAAGGTCGTGATTGTTTTATTGTTGATGACATGATTGATACTGGTGGTACATTAGCAAAAGCCGCTGAAGCATTAAAAGAACACGGTGCTAAACGCGTATTTGCTTATGCAACTCACCCAGTACTATCTGGTAATGCAGCTGAAAACTTGAAAAATTCAGTTATTGATGAAGTGGTCGTCACTGACTCAATTCCATTATCAGATGAAATTAAAGCGCTAGGTAACGTTCGCCAGCTTACCTTAAGTGGCATGTTGTCAGAAGCTATTCGCCGGGTATGTAACGAAGAATCAATTTCTGCAATGTTTGATGCTTAAGCGTTAATCAAAAAATATCATAAAAAAAGCACCTAGAGGTGCTTTTTTTTATTGTTATTAATGGTCAATTAAATAAGTTAATTACTCAGGCTTTTTGCCTGCCGCTTAAAATAAATATTTAAAGATAAGTAATGGATATCGTTTCATCGGGGTGTTATCATACTGCGCCTTTTTTAGCTAATTATGCTTGGTTAGTACCTCACTAATAGTGCTTCACTAATTAATCGCTAATTAATCGTCAAAAAAGGAGCAGGTTGCTTTTGGTCGCAAAAAGCAACAACCTTTAATTATTAAATAATGGATATAACCCATGACTGATTTATTTACATTGGATGCTGAAGTACGTACAGATTTAGGGAAAGGTGCGAGCCGCCGCCTACGTCACGCAGAAAAAGTTCCAGCAATTTTATACGGTGAAGGCCAAGAGCCTGTTTCTTTAACGTTAGCACACAGAAATGTTTTTCGTGCCCAACAAGAAGAAGCATTTTACTCTCACGTTTTAACAATCAACGTTGACGGCAAGCCTGTTGAGTGTCTTTTAAAAGACATGCAACGTCACCCGTTTAAACAACTTGTAATGCATTTAGATTTTTTACGTATCGATGCAACGCATGTTGTGCAAGTTAATGCTCCAATTCATTTTCTTAATGAAGAAGAAGCAGAAAAACTAGGTGGCACAATTGCACATCTAATGAATGAAATAGCAATTACATGTTTACCTGCTGATATTCCTGAGTTCATTGAGATTGATGTTGCTAACCTAGCCGTTGGTGAAACAATACATTTATCAAACGTTACTTTGCCTAAAGGCGTTACGTCTGACGAATTAGCTAAAGGCGAAAGCCATGATCAAGCCGTTGTTACTGTGAACGCTCCTAAAGTTCCAAATAGCGATAGCGAAGCAGCTGAAGAGGCTGCAGCTGAGTAATAGTTAACTTTACTCATGATAAACAAGCTTAAAGGGAAATGTTTTTACAACATACCCTTTAAGCTTTTTAGTTTTAAATACACTTGAATTTATTGACCTTAAGTTTAATAACAAGAGTAAATCATTAGATGGCGATTCAGTTAGTAGTCGGTTTAGGAAATCCAGGTTCCGAATACAGTAAAACCCGTCATAATGCTGGTGATTGGTTTGTTCAAGAGCTTGCTTCATGTCACAACATTTCACTAAAGCCAGAAAAAAAATACTCCGGCCTATACGGCAAAGGATTAATTGCCGGGCAATTAGTTCATCTGCTCATTCCGACCACTTTTATGAATTGTAGTGGTAAAGCCGTAGCACCTTTAGCCAATTTCTTTCGTATTCCTGTTGAAAATATTCTCGTTGCTCACGATGAGCTAGACATGTTACCTGGTGTTTGTAAAATAAAACAAGGTGGCGGCCACGGTGGCCACAATGGCTTACGCGACATTATTTCGTGCCTAGCCAATAACAAAGAATTTTATCGGTTACGCATTGGCATTGATCATCCAGGTCATCGCGATCGCGTTACTGGGCATGTGCTTGGAAAAGCCCCTGCTATAGAACAAAACTTAATTGACCAAGCGATAGATGAAGCTGCGCGCTGTTTTGAAATTTGGCAAAAAGATGATATTAAGAAAGCACAAAATCGTCTACATTCTTTTAAAGCGCAATAAAGCTTATTGCGTCAACATAATAGGTAAACATCATGGGATTTAAATGTGGTATTGTTGGCTTGCCCAACGTCGGTAAATCAACGCTTTTCAATGCGTTAACTAAAGCAGGTATTGAGGCAGCAAACTTCCCCTTTTGTACAATTGAGCCTAATACGGGTGTCGTACCTGTACCTGATCCACGCTTAGACGCGTTAACAAAGATAGTAAAACCACAGCGTGTATTAGCAACCACCATGGAATTTGTTGATATTGCAGGCTTAGTGGCTGGCGCTTCAAAAGGTGAAGGATTAGGAAACAAGTTTTTAGCTAATATTCGTGAAACTGATGCCATTGGCCATGTTGTGCGTTGTTTTGACAATGACAATATTATTCACGTTGCTAATAAAGTCAGCCCGATTGATGATATTGAAGTGATCAATACTGAATTAGCCTTATCTGATATGGACACAGCAGAACGCGCTATTTTTCGTTTAGCGAAGAAAGCCAAAGGTGGCGATCAAGACGCTAAATTTGAAATGCCCGTATTAGAAAAAATACTAAAGCACGTTGAAGACGGTGAAATGATACGGTCTTTAGTGTTAACTAAAGAAGAAAAAGCCGCTGTTGCTTACTTGAATTTTTTAACTATCAAGCCAACGATGTATATTGCCAATGTTAATGATGATGGTTTTGAAAATAACCCCTACCTTGATCAAGTGCAAAAAATTGCTGATACCGAAGGGGCAATAGTGGTAGCGGTTTGTGCTGAGATTGAAAGTGAGTTATCTGAAATGGATGATGAAGACCGTGTTGAGTTTATGGCTGAAATGGGCTTAGAAGAACCTGGACTAAATCGCGTTATCAATGCCGGATATTCCTTATTGCACTTGCAAACCTACTTTACTGCTGGTGTAAAAGAAGTCAGAGCTTGGACAGTGAAGCAAAATGCGACGGCGCCACAAGCGGCTGGTGTGATTCACACTGATTTTGAGAAAGGCTTTATCCGCGCAGAAGTAGTTGCTTATGATGATTTTATCGAGTTTAACGGTGAGTCTGGTGCGAAAGAAGCTGGAAAGTGGCGTTTAGAAGGTAAAGAGTATCGCGTTAAAGATGGTGACGTGGTGCATTTCAGATTTAATGTTTAATGTTTAATTTTTAATTTTTAATTTTTAATTAAAGCTTAATCAGCCCCAAAAAAAGAGAGCTCAAGCTCTCTTTTTTTTTCTAACATAACCGAACACTTAATCTATTTAGAGCTAACGCTAGCCCTGTGCGATTAAATAGACCAGTTTCATTTCAAGACCCCCTTGCAGAGCTAAGCTAAAAAATCAGATCAAGGCGCAATACATAGATAATGGTTGTTCTTGCCTATTATCTTTAATCCTTGCCTAGTACTAGTACTCATTGATTGAGTTATACCAATTTGATTAATTAAGTGATCTACTTTTTCATGAGGAAAAATGGATAAATACAAGGCATAAAATTTAGTAAGTAGTTATTCTACTTATGAATTTTATAACGCTGTAGTTATTCATTTTAACCATTAAAAATGAGCAGGTAATTAATCAACTTGGTATTATTGCCCACTTATGCTGGTTAAAGTACACCACGGCCGCGGTATTCTCTATAAAAATAGCCAGTAAACAATATGCTCCTGCTTATGCCACTGGCTTATACCAATCCCATTAAGTTATTGCTCACTTGTACTAGTTAAAATAGCTCAAGGCTGTGTTGCTCTCAATCCCAATAACCAGCTATTGCTCAATCGAGCGCCTTACCTTGAGTTATTTTTCCTGCGCACAACAAGATCACAAACTTAATCGAACTGGTATTACATCGACGTAGAAGCATTTATTCATGCCCAAGGCGATGCTCTTATATCGATGTAAGTCATTAACCTAATATAATACCAAGACGACTATAAAAAGCGACGTAAACACCAATCAGTGCTTTACCTAGATGAATGTCGATACTTATGCTTGGTCTGAAACAATAAACATCTGCCTTAATATATTTTTTCTAAGGTGCACAATAAAAACAAAAAATTAATCAAATTGTTATTATTAACTCAATAAGTGATAAAACACTTAACAAAAATTTAGTGTCCGCTAAAAAACTCCTGTTGTAAAAGCGGCTAAGGCAGCTATTAAATACCCTGATAAGTAAACTCATTAGAGTAGTCTACGATTAGGTTTGTCTTTTCGGGTTATTTTTGTGCAGATATCCGACAAATTGCACAGCGATTAGCCAAACAAGAAAAAAGTCTTATTTTTTGATAAAAAACGGTTGACGTAACGCGATCAGATTTGCATAATACGCGCCACTTGCTGAGAGGCAATACGGAAAGGCTACATAGCTCAGCTGGTTAGAGCACATCACTCATAATGATGGGGTCCCAGGTTCAAATCCCGGTGTAGCCACCACTTTACTCTTAGTAAGAAATAGAAGAAATGCGGGTTTGGCGGAATTGGTAGACGCGCTGGATTTAGGTTCCAGTATCGCAAGATGTGAGAGTTCAAGTCTCTTGACCCGTACCATTCTACTAACAACTGCCGTCATGGTATTTGTTGGAAAGTAAGTAACATTGTTGGGGTATAGCCAAGCGGTAAGGCAGCGGGTTTTGATCCCGTCATTCTGAGGTTCAAATCCTCATACCCCAGCCACTTTCTTTTATCTTTTAAGTTATTTGAAAGTCAATCAATGTTTCTCACTTTAATCTAAAAGTATCCAGTTGGGGTATAGCCAAGCGGTAAGGCAGCGGGTTTTGATCCCGTCATTCTGAGGTTCAAATCCTCATACCCCAGCCATTTTCTTTTATATTAATTTTTTATGGTTTCAATTTATTGAGATTACTACCTGAATATGCGGGAGTGGCGGAATTGGTAGACGCGCTGGATTTAGGTTCCAGTATCGCAAGATGTGAGAGTTCGAGTCTCTCCTTCCGCACCAATTCTATTTATACTTCCTAAGCATTACGCTATACGCAGTTACAACTAAATTTATTGCCCCATACTATTTTAAAAAAATCCCTTTCTTTGCAAAAAATAAACATTTTTTATATTAACCTAAGCTAACTCTCAGCTAACTCTCGGCTATTGATTTGCTTTCAAATTAAATACGCCCTCTAATACCAATCCCATTAAGTTATTGCTCACTTGTACTAGTTATACCAAGTTGATTAATTACCTGCTCATTTTTAATGGTTAAAATGAATAACTACAGCGTTATAAAATTTATAAGTAGAATAACTACTGACTAAATTTTATGCCTTGTATTTGTCCATTTTTCCTCATGAAAAAGTAGATCACTTAATTAATCAAATTGGTATTAAAATAGCTCAAGGCTGTGTTGCTCTCAATCCCAATAGCCAGCTATTGCTCAATCGAGCGCCTTACCTTGAGTCATTTTTCCTGCGCACAGCAAGATCAAAAACTTAATGGGACTGATATAACATCTTAAATTCATAAAACTCACTTTATACACCACAAGCATAGGCTAAGGCTTTATTTTTTAAGTTCGGCACTTTATTTACCATCATTAAGCCGGCATTTCGGGCTAGCTTGACTAAAGGTGATACATGGCCAAATGACAAATATAGTGCATCCATCGTGGTCATCATTAATAAGTTATCTGTTCTTCTTTTTTGTTGATAACGCGATAAGATTTTTGGTTGGTGCCATAACTCGCCATTGCCAATAGCTTTTGCAATAACATGCTGCAGGGCTTTAACATCTTTAAAGCCTAAATTAACTCCTTGCCCTGCCATAGGGTTAATCGTGTGTGCTGCGTCGCCTATTAACAGTACTCGGCCTTTCTGATATTGATTAGCATGTCGTCGTGTTAGCGGGAATGACGCTTTATTGATAATAGCTACTTTTCCTAAACATCTTGGAAAATGCTGCATTATTTCTTGTGCTAGATTGTCATGAGATAATGCTGATAAGCGCTTTATTTCATCTTTATTATGATACCAAACCAATGATGCATGATTTCCTGACATAGGCAGCATAGCAATGGGGCCGGTTTGAAAAAACTGTTGCCAAGTAATATCTTGTTGTGATTTTTCTGTCTCGACATTGATCAGCAGAGCAGATTGAGCATAATCCCAGCCTGTGGTACCAATATTAACCAGTTTACGGACATAAGAATTCGGACCATCGGCACCTATAACTACTTTAGCCTTTATTGTGCCTGACGATAAAGTTAACTCAACGTCTGTTGGACTTTGCTCAAGTTTAATTAAGGTTTCAGGACACAATAAAGTAATATGGCGATGTTGCTGCATTTGTTGCCATAACGAAAGTTGTAGCAACCTATTTTCAACAATATGACCTAAATGGCTTTGCTTGATATCTTGGGCATTAAATTCGGTATAGCTTTGCTCAATCTCCCATACTCCAAGACGTTTATAAGGGCACATTCGCCACTGTTGCAACTGCTGCCAAGCACCTAACTGTTTTAACAATTGCTCTGAGGCTAGCGAGATGGCTGACACCCTCAAATCAAAGGCTTGTTCAGGAAAAAATTTTTCTGGCACACTTTTTTCAATAATGGCCACACTTAATCCTAACTCAGCCAGTGATAAAGCACTTGCTGCTCCCACCATGCCACCACCGACAACAACACAATCAAATTGATTCATCATGATTTTTACAACTTTAAGAACGTTAGGTTATTCTACCCAACCTGATATCGTAATTCGATGTTTATGTGCCAGATTATGCAACAATACCTATCTGACTAATTTCCTAATTATTTCAACTGGTGAAAGCAACCCACAACTGCGTTATTTATTTAATCATCAGCACAACGAGTTATTAAAATAAATGCTGTGTATTTCCCAGTTTTACTTGGGTATAAAGAAGAGCTGCTCATTAACGACACGGATAAAACCCAAGTGAAACACTAGCAAAAAAACCTGCTACTAATCACTTAATGACCAAACTGAGCGCTTCAAAATTTTACTTACTAACCACGCTAGGCTAAAAAATTAAAACTTTTTTTAACCAAGATATTTCTAAGCTAGCATCATAGGCAAAGAAAGAGTAAAATATGCCTCCTTAAATTCTCTAGCAAAAACTAGAATCAATTCATAGAAAAGATTAGGCGCAAATCAATGAGTAAAAAGCTATATATCAAAACTTGGGGCTGTCAAATGAACGAGTATGACTCGCAGAAAATGGCTGAACTTTTAGACTCTACCCATGGCTTTGAATTAGCCGAAGCAGCAGAAGATGCTGATGTTATCTTACTCAATACCTGCTCTATCCGTGAAAAAGCACAAGAGAAAGTCTTTCATCAGCTAGGTCGCTGGAAAAACCTTAAAGTAAAAAATCCTGATCTCATTATTGGTGTTGGTGGTTGTGTTGCTTCACAAGAAGGTGATGCTATTCGCCAACGTGCTCCTTATGTAGATATGGTTTTTGGTCCACAAACCTTGCACCGTTTGCCTGAAATGATCCAACAAGTTACTGGTCATAAGGGCCATGTTGTTGATGTCAGCTTCCCAGAAATTGAAAAATTTGACCGTTTGCCTGAGCCAAAAGCTGATGGTGCTACTGCCTTTGTTTCTATTATGGAAGGTTGTAGTAAATATTGTACCTTCTGTGTAGTGCCCTATACCCGTGGTGAAGAAGTTAGTCGTCCACTTGATGATGTACTCTATGAGATTGCTCAACTTGCCGACCAAGGTGTGCGCGAAGTAAATTTACTTGGCCAGAATGTAAATGGTTATCGCGGCGATTCACATGATGGCAGTATTTGTCGTTTTTCTGAACTGTTACGCCTTGTGGCTACGATTGACGGTATTGACCGTATTCGCTATACCACATCACATCCCATCGAATTTACTGATGATATTATTGATGTTTACGCTGACGTGCCTGAGCTTGTTAGCCACTTACATTTGCCGGTACAAAGTGGTTCGGACCGCATTCTAACGCAAATGAAGCGTGGCCATACCGCTTTAGAGTACAAGTCACAAATCCGTAAACTGAAAAAAGTTCGACCTGATATTTGTATGTCATCTGACTTTATTATTGGTTTTCCAGGTGAAACCGATGCAGATTTTGAAGCTACCATGAACTTAATTAAAGCAGTGGATTTTGATTTAAGTTTCAGCTTTATTTACAGTGCTCGCCCAGGTACACCTGCAGCCGATATGGTTGATGACATTAGTGATGAAACTAAAAAGCAACGTTTACAAATTTTACAAGACCGTATTAGCCAGCAAGCGCTACAAATTGCCCGTCATATGCTTGATACCGAGCAACGTATTTTAGTTGAAGGTCCGTCAAAGAAAAATCCAATGGAATTACGTGGCCGGACAGAGAACAACCGTATTGTAAACTTTGTTGCTCCACATACCGTTATTGGCCAATTCGTTGATGTCAAAATCACCGATGTCTATGCCAACTCGTTACGTGGTGAATTAATTCGCCAAGAAAGTGAAATGGGTTTACGTATCGCCCATTCACCAGCTGATATTTTAGCTAACAACCATCACCAAGCAGAAAAAAATCTAGTCAATGAGCTAGGGGTAGCGACCTTTACGCCTTAAGCCGTTATTATTCATAAACGTAAATATTAAGGGCAAATAATTATTTGCCCTTTTAACATGATGCTTCGAGCACTCGGGAACCGCAATTGAGTAAAAATACCAGTATAACTTTTGAACTATCTCCAGCCGATAATAATCGCCTGGCCAATTTGTGTGGCGCTATAGACGACAACCTTAAGACGATAGAACGTCGAATGGGCGTTGAGATCAGCTACAGAAGCCATGAGTTTAAAGTCACCGGTAAAAGTTTAAATGCAGAAGCCGTGAAACAACTTTTGATCAATCTTTACCTTGAAACCGAAACAGTTAAAGGTAAGTCAAACACCATTACCGCTAAAATGCTGCACTTAGCCATTGTAGAAGCCGGAGTACTAGAAGCCACACCAAGCAAGCTTGATGGCAAGTACGACGATATGGTGACCATAAAAACCAAACGTGGTATGGTCAAACCGCGTAACGAGAGCCAGCAAAGTTATGTCCAAAATGTCATTACCAATGACATCAGCTTTGGTGTTGGTGTTGCCGGTACCGGTAAAACTTACCTAGCGGTGGCCTGCGCTGTCGACGCTTTAGAGCGTCAAGAGGTCAGGCGCATATTACTGACCCGCCCAGCCGTAGAAGCCGGTGAAAAGCTTGGCTTTTTACCAGGCGATTTATCGCAAAAAGTCGACCCCTATCTACGTCCGTTATACGATGCGCTCTTTGAAATGCTCGGTTTTGAGAAAGTTGAAAAACTGATTGAGCGTAATGTCATCGAAGTGGCTCCATTAGCCTACATGCGCGGTAGAACCTTAAACGATGCCTTTATTATTCTAGATGAAAGTCAAAATACCACCGTAGAACAAATGAAAATGTTCTTAACCCGCATCGGCTTTAACTCACGCGCCGTGATCACTGGTGACATTACCCAAGTAGATTTACCGCGCGGACAAAAATCTGGCTTACGTCATGCGATTGACGTATTAGTTGATATTCCGGGGGTTAGTTTTAACTTCTTTCAAGCAAAGGATGTTGTACGCCACCCGGTTGTTGGTCATATCGTTGAAGCTTATGAAGCGTTTGAACAAAAAGAGCAACGCTTAAAAGCAGAGAAACAGCAAGCTCGCGAACAACAGCAAAAAGCAGAAGCGTTAGCCGCTGCCAGCGAAAGCAAACATGGCGAATAACGCGGCTAATATTATTGTCGATTTACAATTGGCTTGTGGTGACAAAGTGGTGCCTAAGTTCGATGATTTTCAACGTTGGACCGAAGCTGCACTAGCACCCTATAAAAAATCATTTGAATTGACCATTAGATTGGTCAATAGTGCTGAAAGCCGCCAGCTTAATCATCAGTATCGAGGTAAAGACAAAGCCACCAATGTTTTGTCTTTTCCATTTGAAGTACCTGATGGTATTGAGCTTGATTTACTAGGTGATCTTATCATTTGCGTTGATGTTGTTGAGCAAGAAGCGGCAGAACAGCACAAAAGTATTAATGCCCATTGGGCGCACATGGTTGTGCATGGCTGCTTACATTTACTAGGTTTTGATCATATTGACGATGATGAAGCAGAAGAAATGGAAGCACTTGAAACCAAAATAATAACCGGTTTGGGCATTGCTGCTCCGTATGAAATACAATAGCAGCCAGTGTTAAATCGTAAGCGGACTGATTTATAAATTCGCTTACTGTAAATATCAAAGCATTATTTGATCTCTGTCAGCAAAATAGTTACTGAAGAGAATAAGCAACAATTTAGTACTTGAAATTAACGACGATCGGTTACAAACTGGTTAAGTAATTAAATAATATTAAATTCAACTAACAAGGAATTAAAAAGGCTCTATGAGCGACGACCAACCCCACTCTAGTAACGGTTCTTCAAATAAATCAATCTTGACTAAAATCATGCAAGTATTTACCGGAGAACCGAGAAGCAAAGAGCAGCTAGTCAATGCATTAAATGATGCTGAAAACCATGAATTTATCAACCCAGAGATCAAGCAAATGATCGAAGGTGTACTCGAAGTATCTGATATGCGAGTACGCGATATTATGATCCCTCGTTCACAAATGATCACCTTAGATATTAATGAGCCGCTAGAGAAATCACTCGCCATTATAGTGGATTCTGGACATTCAAGATTTCCCGTGATTAATGATGATATTGACGATGTTGAAGGCATCTTATTAGCGAAAGATTTATTAGCTTATGGTTTTAAAAAAATTGAAAAAAATTTCACCATAGCACAAATTATTCGTCCCGCTATTATTGTTCCTGAAAGTAAAAAAGTTGATCCACTGTTAAAAGAGTTTCGCCAACAGCGTTATCATATGGCGATTGTTGTTGATGAATACGGCGGCGTTTCAGGTGTGGTAACCATTGAAGATATTTTAGAGTTGATCGTAGGTGAAATTGAAGACGAAACCGACGATGCCATGGAGGAAGATATTAAATATCTTGCCGGTCAAGTTTATCAAGTAAAGTCTCTTACCGACCTCACCGACTTTAATAATTACTTTAATTTTCAATTTAATGAACGTGATGCCGATACCATCGGTGGTATTGTTACCCAGCATTTTGGGCACATGCCGAAAAAAGGTGAAAAAATCACCATTAATAAAATCATATTCAAAGTCACTGCTGCCGATAATCGACGCATGCAAACCTTGCAAATTACCGTACCAAAAGAACATCTTGTTGCAGGTAAAGTCACTGATTAAACGCTATGCTAAAGACAGTCTTTAAACGAATTCATCAAAATATCACCAATAAAGAAAATGGTCTCAGTTTTATACTGGGACTTGCATTAGTACTGTGCTATGCGCCATTTTCTTATTATTGGCTGATGGCGATACTATTACCAACATGGCTATACTCACTGCAAGAAAAATCAGCTAGAGCAGCAGCTAAGCAAGGTTTTATTTTTGCTTTTGGTTGGTTTTCTTCCGGTATTAGTTGGGTACATGTCAGTATCGATCAGTTTGGTGGCTTACCGCTAATTGTGTCAGTATTATTGATGATATTGCTGTGTGTATATTTAGCGCTATTTCTTGCTCTTGCCTGCTATTTAGCTGCGCGTTTTTCCTATCAAAATAAACTTAATCTTTGGCTTTTATTGCCCTTTTGGCTACTCGCCGAGTTTTTACGTGGTGTTTTGCTTACAGGCTTTCCATGGCTAACCTTAGGTTATAGTCAAATTGACGGTCCTTTAGCTGTCTTTGCCCCTCTCATTGGCGAGAAAGGTATTAGCGCCCTAGTGATTACCATCAGCATTGCCATGGTTTATATTCTTAAGCAGCGCAAACCTTACCTACATATTACCTTACTTATCACGATTAGTGTTGCAGGCCTAGTTTTGCAGAATAAGACTTGGGTGTCAGCAACGGGTAAGTCTGTCAACACGCTGATGGTACAAGGGAATATTAAACAAGCAATGAAATGGTCACCCGAGTTAACTTGGCCCACCATGCTAACGTACTTAGATCTAACCCGAAAAAACTACCCTGCTGATATTATTATCTGGCCAGAATCAGCCATCACCGCAGTAGAGCCAAGTGCCCAAGCACAAGATTTTTTACAAATAGCACAAAAATCAGCCTTACTGAATAACAGCGCGATTATTACTGGCATTATTGATTACAACATCAATAGCAAAAACTATTACAATAATTTAGTCGTACTTGGCAAGAAATCACCGAATGACAGTCAAGGAAGTTACCAATATAACAATCAGAATCGTTACGCCAAACATCACTTATTACCCATAGGTGAGTTTGTGCCCTTTGCGGGTTGGTTAAGACCACTAGCAGCGATTTTTAATTTGCCGATGTCATCTTTTAGTCGCGGTGAATATGTGCAAAATAACCTCGTCGCTAATGGCTATCACTTACTGCCACTGATCTGCTTCGAAGTGGCTTTTGCCGAGCAACTTAGTGCTAATTTTTCCAACCAAACTGATTTACTATTAACGGTGAGTAATGATGCTTGGTTTGGTGATTCACATGGCCCACACCAACATTTAGAAATTGTTAGAATGCGTGCGCTAGAGTTTGGTCGACCTTTCTTGCGCGCAACCAACAATGGCATTACTGCTGTTATTGACCACCAAGGCCAGATTCTTAAGCAAATCCCACAATTTGAACAAGTCGTACTTAGTACTCAAGTAGCTTTAGTGACTGGGCTAACACCTTACGCGCGCTACACGCGTGTTATCGACTTTGTTATTCCTTTATTACTTTTGTTATTGGCTGTTATACGCCGTTTTCAATATAGACCGAAATCATAAAACCTTAACAGCTATGCTTATAACACTGAGCTTATACCAATTTTATTAATTAAGTGATCCACTTTTTCATGAGAAAAAATGGATAAATACAAGGCATGAAATTTAGTCAGTAGTTATTCACCTTATAAATTTTATAACGCTGTAGTTATTCATTTTAACCATTAAAAATGAGCAGATAATTAATCAACTTGGTATTATACCAGTTCCATTAAGTTTGTGATCTTGTTGTGCGCAGGAAAAATAACTCAAGGTAAGGCCCTCGATTGAGCAATAGCTGGCTATTGGGATTGAGAGCAACACAGCCTTGAGCTATTTTAACTAGTACAAGTGAGCAATAACTTAATGGGATTGGTATTACTTACAACGAAAAGCTGTATTGGCAAGTCTTGCTAAGGTTAACCCTCCATGGTGCTGGCCACTTAAAACCTAGGCTAACGTTATGATTTTATCTTGTTCTCCTTTCAGAGCCTTTAGGCATTTTTTCTCATAAAAAGCTCTGAATCTATAGATAAAAAAGCTAAAGTTTTCATTATTTTTCATGTTAGTATTTAATGATAATAAAAAAGCAAATCAAGGAAATACTATGATTAGACTATCGACCTCAATAAAATCGGCAATACTCATTGCAACATTGAGCCCCACGCTAGTGTTTGCAAAAACGACGTTAATAACTAATGTTCAAGGCTATACCATAACAGGCAGTGAGCTTGAAAGCTTCGCTGCTATTGCGTTTACCGATGACAAAATCGATAAAATATATTCGGCAACAGACACCCTGCCAAGTACAAAAAATTTAACAGTTATTGATGGTAAAGGGAAAACTTTAATCCCGGGTTTGATTGACTCGCACGGCCACATTTTAAATTATGGTTTAAGCCTATTGCGCGCAGATTTAGTCAACAGTGCTTCCGAGCAAGATGCCGTTAACAAGACCTTAGCATACGCCAAAGCTAACGCGGGACTGACATGGATACAAGGTCGGGGCTGGAATCAAACCCAATGGCCAAGCAATGTTTTCCCTCATGCAGAGAGTTTAGACAAGCACTTTATCAACCAACCGGTCTGGCTTAAACGTGTTGATGGCCATGCTGGCTGGGCAAATTCAAAAGCGATGGCGCTGGCAGGCATCACAAAAGATACCCTATCACCAGAAGGTGGTGAGATTATTAAAGATAAAAATGGCCTACCTACGGGTGTTTTTATCGATAATGCCATGGCACTCATTGATAACAGTATTGCGCCTTTAACCATTAAGCAGCAAAAACAAGTATTGGTCAAGGCCATGGACTCGCTTGCCAGTTATGGCCTTACTAGCGTACATGACGCTGGCATTGACACTGATAACCTAAATGCTTTTAAAGAATTGAGCCAAGAACAAGCAATGAGTATTCGCGTTAATGCTATGTTGTATTTGCCGTCAGCTAAATGGCAACAAACTTTGGCTAACGGCCAATATCGCAGCAAAGATGATATGTTAACTTTTAATAGCGTAAAAATTCAAACCGATGGTGCCTTAGGTAGTCGTGGTGCGGCATTAATTGAAGATTATTCTGACCACCCAGGTCATAAAGGTTTACTGCTAAATACCCCAAAAGAATTTGAACATTTGGTTAATACTTCAATGCGCCAAGGCTATCAAGTCAATAGTCATGCCATTGGTGACAATGCCAATAAATTGGTACTTGATACCTACGAAAAACAGATCAAAGCGACTAATACCAAAGCTTTACGTCACCGTGTTGAACACGCACAAGTATTACGCCTTGAAGATATACCGCGTTTTGCAGAGTTAGATCTTATCGCTGCCATGCAAGCAACTCACGCAACTAGTGATAAAAATATGGCACAAGACCGACTAGGGCCAAGCAGAATGTTAGGCGCTTATGCTTGGAGAAAGTTACTTGATGCTAAGGTAATGATTGCGGCTGGTTCAGATTTTCCAGTTGAATCACCCAATCCATTTTTTGGTCTACATGCCTCAATTACTCGTCAAGATCATAGCAATAGCCCCAAAGGTGGTTGGTTTGCCGATCAGAAAATGACACCGCTGGAAGCTTTTAGAAGCTTTACCTTAGATGCCGCCTATTCTGGCCATCAAGAAAACATTATTGGTAGCTTAGCAAAAGGAAAAAAAGCTGACTTTGTTTTACTCGACAATAATTTATTTACCATGCCTGAGCAAAATATCTGGCAGGTGTCGGTTGATAAAACCTGGGTAAATGGCAAATTGGTGTATCAAAAGTAGTGATGATAATCACTATAACAAACTTTATTAAGCAGTTTTGGCAGGGTATAACAGTCGTGATCTTAGTACTAATAACGGTTGCTTCGCTCTACCCTGCCCAGTATTTACCTAGCGTACCTGGTAGTGATAAAACTCACCACTTTATTGCCTATTGCGCTTTAATGTTACCCATAGCACTGCGTCGCCCTAAGTATTGGTTAGCGTTTGCCTTATTATTCATTGTTTGGAGTGGTTTAATCGAATTGATTCAGCCACACGTTAATCGCTATGGTGAATGGCTAGACTTAGCCGCTAACGCCGGTGGTGTGCTATTAGCGATAATCATTGCACAAGGGTTACATGGGTTGATTGCACTAAGGAAAACATAATATCAGCATCAGCAAGATATTATGCTGTGCTTGTTATAACTAAAGTATTCATAAACTTATCAATATAAAAAAGCCCTAATGGGCTTTTTTTATGAAGAAAAATGAGGAAATACAAGAGATAAAATTTAATCAGTAGTTATAAATTTTATAACGCAGCAGTTTTTTATTTTAACCCTTAGAAATGAACCGATAATTAATCAACTTGTATAATATTACTTTTGATAAACCGTTACTTTATTACGGCCATTACCTTTCGATTGATATAACGCATTGTCGGTGTGCTCAAGCCACTGTGTTACTGTGCTATAGCTTGGTTCAACTTGTGCAACGCCTAAGCTAATCGTGTATTGAATTTCAATCTCATTATAAATAATTACTGACTCTTCTACTGTTTTACGCAAGCGCTCAGCAAATATCAGCCCACCTTCTGCATAAGTATCTGCCAATAAAATAATAAATTCTTCACCGCCATAGCGCGCTGAAATATCAGTTTCTCGTACTTGTTCACGGATCAATTTTGCTAAGTGGCGGATGACATCATCACCCACTAAGTGACCATAGTTATCATTAACAGCCTTAAAATGATCTATATCCAACATAACTAAGCTACTAGCATGTTGGTTACGCGTATAACGCTTAAATTCAGCTGCTATACATTGCTGCCAATGATTGCGATTAAACAATTGGGTTAGGCCATCAGTTCGGCTAAAAATGGCTAACTCAGCGTTGGCTTTTTTTAGTTCCTTTTTTTGTGTGGCATTATCAGTGACGTCATAAACTAATAAACATAAATGAGAAACTTCACCCGTAGTCGACATTAAGGGAATAAAAGTTGTATTTTGGTACATAAACTCAGCAGTACCAGTAATAGGGCGATAATTATTAAACTTAAACACATAAGGGCGTTGCTCCCAAATAGTAAAAGCTTTGTTTTTTAATAAAAATACTGACTCCGCTTTACGACGAAACCAATCTTGGGGTATTTCATCAAAAAGATCGAAGAGTAACTTACCTTTGACTTCACGCGGTAATAAGCCACTGTGATTTTCCATAAAACCATTCCAAATTTGAATGGTGTAATCACGGTCAAGTACCACTAGGCCAACATCAATGGTATGAAGTACTTCCATCATCCAATGTAATTCGTTCAACTGTGCTGTTTGTAATGACATGATTAATCCAACAAGTAAGCTATTTTATGATTAAGTACGGCTAACGATTGTTCGGTAAAAAGCAACAATAGGTCAAATTTAATAGGATAATTTTCAATACTATAGCTAATTTCAATCGCGAGGGTTTTCTTCCATTTATTAGTATTTGTCGCAATTAATTCGGAAATTTTGCTATGCTGACCTAATACAACCGGATGGCCTTGACTAAATGACATATCAAGCTGTTCTGCAATACCACTTAAACATGCACCAATAAGTAAGTTAGCTATGTCCATTAATAACTCTAATTCAACATTGTTATCTAACTTATCACCATATTTCATCAATGAGGCAATATCTTTGAAACTTGAGTCATTAAGAATTAAAAGTGCTTCACCTGAGATGCCAGCACCAATAAAACCTTGACAGATCCCCGAAGTTTCATCTTTGTTTTCCACATCCGAAAGCGCCATTGTTAACTCACTGACTTCAATTAAATTAACATTGGGGACAGGTAAAACAACAACAACATCTAGTAAACGAGCCAGTAAATCACCTGCCTGCCCCATCGCCACATTGGTGATTTCTTGATAACAATCAAGCATTTCACTATCAACTTTAATAATTGATTGCTGTCTTGCTGCCACCGCTGGCCTTCTCAGTTCACTCACTGATAGGCTTTTTACTGGGCCTGTTGATTGATTTATCGCTTTAGCTGTTTCAGTTTCAGTTTCAGTTTCAGTTTCAGCAATGATAAGGTCATCTTTACTGAAAACGCCATAAGCACTCAATACTTCAGTGAGTTTGCTTTTATCAACTGGTTTTTTAATGAAATCTAATGCGCCTAAACGCTTCACTCTTTGGTGTGCTTCGGGTTGAATGTCACCTGATATAACAATGGTTAAGGTTGGCAGGTCTTGTTTTAATATGGTTTCTAGTACTTGATAGCCGTCCATTTCTGGCATATTCAAATCAAGTAATAATATATCGCCTTTACCTGCTTTAACTGCTGCTATGGCTTCAACACCATTGCTAGCAAATGTTAAATCAACATCCCAACCATCAGGGAGTGAACGCGCGACTTGTTTTCGCGCCATAGTAGAGTCATCACAAATAAGTAAAGAAGTTGGCATAGCAGAAAGAACCCTAGGTTGGGATAGCAAAAGATAACTCAATTGGAATTTTCAGCAAGGTATATTCAGTAATAAAAAGGTCAACATATACTCATGCTATTATAATAGGCGGTAGTTTTTTTAAAATAAAACGCAATTAATTTGCATTTTTTCTACACTTTTTTCTTACACAAAGGTAAGCTTGAGTACTAGTTTACCTTAAGTAAATATCGAAATTATGAATATTTTAAAATTACCTGCAATTGCCTTACTTAGCTCAGTATTTATCGCTTCAGTTAGCGCTGATATGTCTGTAGCTGAACTAACAGAAACCACCAATTTAGTCATGGCGGGTAATAAATACGTTACCTTATTGGGCAATCAAGTAAAGGTAGGAGATGAGGCACCTGACTTTAAAGTAGTAACTCAGTCATTTTCACCCGTTACCTTAGCTGAATTTAAGCACAAACCCGTGTTAATTTCAGTTGTACCGAGTTTAGACACCGGTGTTTGCTCTATTCAAACTAAGCGCTTTAATGATGAAGTAGCAAACTTACCCGAAAACGTGGTTATGTTAACAATTAGTAATGATTTACCTTTTGCTCAAAAACGTTTTTGTAAAACTGAAAAAGTAGAGAGTATCAAAGTATTATCAGATGCTGTTTGGCGAAATTTCGGTCATAATTATGGCTTACTTATTAAAGATATGGGCTTGTTAACACGCGCTATTTTCATTATTGATGTCGATGGAAAAATCGCTTATAAAGAACTAGTTGGCAATATCTCTCAACACCCAGATTACGACACAGCGTTAACCAAACTAAGGTCAATGAGTCAGATTGTTAAGCCGAGTGAAACAACAAGTGAGCACTCAGGGTAAGGTTTTTTAAACCATTAAATGAAAAGAGCCAAGAAAAATAGCGATTAGCGCTAGCAGCTTATTACAACAACGTAATATCAATGTGATAGAAAAATTAATTTTTTCTTTACGCCTTTTATCTCTCTTGTTTTGCCCAGTCTCTGACTGGGCTTTTTTATCAGTAAAATACTGTTGAAAACGGTTATCTACTGATAAAAGTCTTGTTTAGCATCCAACTATCGACAGATAACAAACATGACTCAGCACAAAAGTTATGACTATTTTAGTATCACTAAAGCGATATTAATATAATTTGCGCTAGCCATTAAGTTTACAGACAAGATAAGGACTAGGGTAATTATTTCGCCATAACATCAAGTAGCGCATACACCGTAGCTTCAACACCTGATTTAATAGCGGGCTCAGGGGTTATTTTAAATTGTGGGCTATGATGACTTGGCACAGCTGCGCCACCGGCTTGTGCTCGCTCAAAATCAGCTTTTAGCGTGCCGCCTACTTTAAAGTAAACGCTAGGAATATAAGGTTTGGTAGTAAAGAAGCCAAAATCTTCTGCACCCATACCAGTTTCCGCCGGCTCTAATAGTGCGTCAGCACCCATTTTTTCACTTAATACGCTTTTCAAGCGCTGAGCCAATTTTTTATCATTAAAGGTCGGCGGGTACGCGAATTCACTGACCACTACTTCTGGTAATTTATCTTCTGGCACACCTGCAGTACGTGCTGTACCAATAGCAACACGCTTAATAGCTGATAGTAACTGCTCACGTACTTCTGGTGTTAAACTCCGTACCGTTAACTGCAACTTAGCTTCATCTGAAATAATATTATGCTTAGTACCGGCATGAAATGAACCTACTGTGATAACACCCGCATAACGAGGTGCCAATTCACGACTAATAATAGTTTGTAAGTTGTTCACAATTTGCGCACCAATCACAACAGGATCTTTACCTTGGTGTGGTGAAGCACCATGAGCACCAATACCGTGTATCGTAATATCAACCGTATCAGCACCGGCATAAGGCGAGCCTTCGTCTACAATTATTTTGCCCGCTTCTGAATTGGCACTAACATGAAAAGCAAAAGCATAATCAGGTTGACCAAAACGCTGCCATAAATTATCTGCCATCATCGCAGAAGCGCCAGGGCCCTTTTCTTCTGCAGGTTGGCCTATAAGCATTAAAGTGCCTGACCATTTATCTTTATTTTCAGCCATATAGCGACCAGTTCCCACTAGGCTTGTTATATGAACATCATGACCACAAGCGTGCATAACACCGACAGTTTCGTTATTCCAATTTTGCATTTTAACTGTTGAGGCATTAGCTAAGCCTGACTGCTCAACTACGGGCAAACCGTCCATATCGGCTCGTACCATGACCATTGGGCCTTCGCCATTTTTCATTATCGCGACAATGCCTGTGCCACCAACACCTTGAGTAACCTCATAACCCACAGCACTCAATTCTTGTGCTAAACGTTTTGCTGTTTTAGTTTCCATTAATGATAATTCAGGATTACGATGAAAATGATCCCATAACGGGGCTAAGTGCTGTTGATAATCTTTTGCAATATCGTTAGCCATATCTTGTTCAAAGGCTAAAACGTTAGTCGTCGCAAAAGACGAGATTGTTAGTGCTGACGCAATTAAAATAGCTAGTGTTTTACGCTTCATTTTCAACTCCATGGATTATCCAAGTATCGTCCGATTTTATAACGAATCACTTTAAAGTATTGATGTCTTTATTGTTATAAAAAACAGTGTAGGTATAACTTACTGTACCTAGGCTAATTATCAATGTCTTGCTGTTTTCGCTAATCTGCCTAAATCCAACGACAGGCGACTTTAATTTCTAGCCACTTCTGTCTAATTTTCATCTTATCCTTGTTGGTAATTAAAGCGATAGCTGACCGTACAAAGCTCAATCATATCGGGTCTTTAACCACCCTTTCGCTTAACAAACATGCGTTTAATAACACATTTGTTTACTTATTGATTTATGAGCCTCGGGGATAAGATTTTTTTAACAACAACGAAAGCTTAATTAACCGACGAATATTTAACCTGACACCAAAAATAAAAATTTGTCTGTTTCTTATCAAAAATTTACTGACATTAATTTTTTTATTGTGCTGAAAGTTGGATGCAATCTTACTCATGCTGCCAACAATATTGAGTTATCATTACATCAACGGCAAGTCACCTTATCTGCTAAGCGTGTTAGCGCAGATGGGCGCGAGCCCAATGTTATACCAATCCCATTAAGTTATTGCTCACTTGTACTAGTTAAAATAGCTCAAGGCTGTGTTGCTCTCACTCCCAATAGCCAGCTATTGCTCAATCGAGCGCCTTACCTTGAATTATTTTTCCTGCGCACAACAAGATCACAAACTTAATGGAACTGGTATTATTTGTATTGCGCCAGTGCCGTTATACAATGACTTTCAAAATATTTACCATTTTTCAGAATATTAAAGGAATACATCTAATGTCAGTAAGAGAGAAAATAACCATTGCCGGTGCCGGCCCAGTTGGTACTTTGCTTGCTGTGCTTTTAGCACGCCATGGTTATGCCGTTAATTTATTTGAATCGCGAGCTGATTCGCGTAGCCATAATATTTATCAAGGTAAGTCAATTAACATTGCTTTGTCTGATCGGGGTTGGTTGGCATTAGCATCTGTAGGTCTCGAAGCAGAGGTTAAGCAGCACGCCATTGCTATGTATAAGCGTGTAATGCACGCCATTGACGGCACGATTACCGAACAAGCATATGGTCAAGAAGATCAAGCTATTTGGTCAGTTTCTCGTTCGGGTATTAATGAGCAGCTACTTGATTTAGCTGAGCAAGAGCTTTTAATAAAAGTTAAATTTGAACAACGTTTAATTGATCTTGATTTTAGCAATGCCAGTGCTAGCTTTAGCCATGATCATAGCGTTGAAAAAGTCTCAGCAGATATTTTATTTGGTGCAGATGGCGCTTTCTCAAAAGTGCGTCGCTTAGCACAAGACACGCCACGCTTTAGTTATAACCAATCTTATATGCCACAAAGCTATATTGAATTACACATTCCAGCCAATGACGATGGATCATTTAAAATAGCCAAAAATGCCTTACATATTTGGCCACGTAAAACCTTTATGCTGATTGCCTTACCTAACCCTGACGGCTCTTTCACTTGCACCTTATTTCTAGACTCTGAAGGTGAGGTGTCATTTTCTTCATTAACAAACCGCGCTGAAGTCACTGCGTTTTTTGCAGAAAATTTTGCCGATGCACTGCCTTTAATGGAAAATCCGATAGATGACTTTCTCAATAAAACCGCCAGCCCATTATTTCTGCTGAATGTTGACCCTTGGGTTATCAATAATACTGTCGCGTTAATTGGTGATGCCGCTCATGCCATGGTGCCTTTTTATGGTCAAGGCATGAATTGCGGCTTTGAAGATTGTCGAGTATTAGACCAATTAATTACTGAATATCAGCAAGACTGGTCGAAAATATTTCCAGCTTATCAAGTGGCCAGAAAAATCAATGCTGATGCTATTAGTGAGTTAGCCAAACGAAATTTTGTTGAAATGAGTGAGTTATCAGGTCAGGCAACGTTTTTATTACAGAAAAAAATAGAAGCAGAATTTCATCAGCGATATCCGACACTTTGGACTCCATTGTATACTATGGTGACCTTCTCACCCTTACTGCCTTATTCTCAGGCCTTAGCACTTGGTGATATTCAGCAAGAGATTATGCAGAAGATAATGCAAATTCCTGATATCGAAAACTGTTGGCAAGCCGATTTTGTTTATGAAAAATTATGGCAATTGGCCCAGACAGCATTTGGCGCTGACAATACTGATTTAGTAGCCCAGAAAAATTTAACCGATCATAGTAACAACTAAAATAGACTCGACAAAGGCAATACTAATGCGCTAAAACAAACAACAACTCTGCTAGATCAGGTTGCCATTGAAAGTCTTTTAATTTGATACGCGCCCCCATAACCACCACTTGCTCAGCTTGCAGTAATACCAGTTCCATTAAGTTTGTGATCTTGTTGTGCGCAGGAAAAATAACTCAAGGTAAGGCGCTCGATTGAGCAATAGCTGGCTATTGGGATTGAGAGCAACACAGCCTTGAGCTATTTTAACTAGTACAAGTGAGCAATAACTTAATGGGATTGGTATAAGTCGCGCTGTTGAGCAAAGTTTTCGCTACCGGCTGCAAATGAAATTCTACCTTGAGCGTTAATCACCCGATACCAAGGCACTATTTGCCCGTGCCAGCCGTTAGTTGGCACAGCAGCTAACGCTTTGCCTACTAACCGAGCGCGGCCAGGTAAACCTGCTAGATCAGCAATTTGGCCGTAGCAGGCGACTTTTCCCACAGGAATAGCCAGCACGGTTTGCCAAACTTTTATATACTTACTACTAACCGGTTTACCAACATTTGAGCTTATATTGCTCTTCATTACCAAGGCAAGACATTACCATTGGAGTGCTTAAAAATACCACTTTGTGCTAAAGTGAGTTGATTAATTAACCCAACCAACTTTTTAGCTGCATCACTCGCGCTGATATCACCACCATAATTAACCATCTCGGTTTGGACATAACCGGGATGATATACACCAACAGCCACTTTCTTACTGGCAAGATCATGACTTAACGACATGGCTGCCGCATTTAAAGCCGCCTTTGACATTCTATAACCATAACGACCACCTGAGTCATTATCCGCAATAGAGCCCATTCTTGAGGTAATAAGTGCTACTTTTGCTTCTTCTTTAAGCTGTTTTTGCAAACTAGCAACTACTCTTAGCGGAGCTAAAGCATTGACTTCAAACTGCTCTCGTATAGTGTTTAAATCGAGAGTGGCTAGACTTTCATCGCGTAAAATACCGGCATTACACACCAATACATCAATGTCGATATGCTTTAAGGCAGATACCATGTTTGCTATACCTAAATCACTTGCTACATCGACATCTTCAATAATATTGACATCAAGCGCGGTTAACTCAACTGAAGTTTTTCGACACAGCGCAAAGACACTATCTCCTTGTGCCTTAAAGTGCAGACACATGGCTAAGCCTATGCCTCTATTCGCGCCAGTAATCACAATATTTTTGCTCATTGATTATCCTTATATTTAAACGTTGTCGTTAATATTAAATCATTAAAATTAAAAAACCACTTCAAGTGAAGTGGTTTTTTATATGCTATCAAGCTTATTTACTAAGCACTACACTTATTCGCCACACTTGCCTTCTTTAGCTTTTGTGACTTTACCTTCTCCACACTTGCCTTCGCCGCATTTACCTTTGGCTTTGGCTTTCATTTTGCCTTCGCCGCACTTACCTTCGGTTTTAACTTTGCCTTCGCCGCACTTACCTTCGGTTTTAGCTTTGCCTTCACCACACTTGCCTTCGGTTTTAGCTTTGGCTTTACCTTCGCCACATTTGCCTTCGCCGCATTTACCGTTCTCGTGACCGTCTGCAGACACTATAGTCATTACGTTTTGTACAGCAAATGGGTTAGTTTCTGCTTGCACTGGCATTGTTGCCGCAACCGTTAATACAAATAAGCCTAATAAAGCCACAATTGAAGATTTTTTAATTAATTTCATTATATTTTCCTTTTAATTTTTTAATTAGACACTACATCTACTAGGTATAGCTATTTACAAAGACCACACTGGATGTAAATAAATTTCAAATGCTGTAAATTTTTTGAATTAAGTTAAAGAAATTTTGTATCTACAACATCATTGAGATTAGCCTTATCTACATGAAACCACAAGTAAAAAACTCAGCTATTTAACTGCTGCATTAGCCACTTTCACTAGCAAAATGTAGTTAATATGATTGATTATTATATTATTTTTTGTCAAAAAAAAAGCCCATCAATATAGGCTAAAATCATTTAACTTTACAAATTCCACTTAATTTTCATGACAAAACTGCATTATATCTGAGTAACTTGCCAGTAAAAAAATAGTTTTTTGGCCCATTTTTAATACTAAAAATAAATGGAAGATAAATAAGTCGCTTACTATTTATTTTTAGTTGTTATGCTGCGCTTAATGTTATTATTGCCAGACGATCACCCTTGGGTAAATCAACAATAATGGCAGCTAAAGCGCGTTGCCTGCTAAGAGTACAGGTTACTCTCAGCATAAGGTATTTAATAAAACACCATTGAATAACGTCTACCGCCTCAAATATTACAGCTAATAACGTATGCATACCCCAATAGAAACTAAAGTAAAAAAAATAATCCTAGCGCCTATGGAAGGTGTTGCCGATGAATTAATGCGTAAAACACTGACATCACTTAATAATTATGATTTTTGTATAACAGAATTTATTCGCATTGTTGACGCTTTAATGCCTGAGCATGTTTTTAGAAGAATGTGCCCTGAGCTAGAGCATGGCTGCAGAACTCAAAGTGGTACCCCCTTGAGAATTCAGTTACTCGGCCAAGAGCCTGATTGGATGGCTGAAAATGCAGTTAGGGCAATAGACATGGGCTCACACGGTGTTGATGTAAATTTTGGTTGTCCGGCTAAAACCGTTAACAAAAGTAAAGGTGGCGCTGTTTTGCTAAACGAGCCAGAAAAAATCTATCAAATAATGGCTAAAATAAGAGCGGCTATTGACCCTAATGCCACTTTATCAGCGAAAATCAGGCTAGGCTTTAATGATGCCTCAAAGCTAGATGAAATTGTTAGTGCAATTGAGTCAGCTAAGGTTGACCAATTAACCATTCATGCTCGCACCAAGCAAGATGGCTACCGACCTCCTGCCTACTGGCACTTTATTGGCCAAATAAGACAAAAGTACGATATTGAGATATTTGCTAATGGTGAGATTTGGAGTAAAAGTGATGCCACTGACTGTGTAACTCAGAGTCAAACACCCAACCTGATGCTGGGGCGTGGCGCATTAGCCCTACCCAACTTAGCCAATGTTATTAAGTTTGATGAAAAACCTATGCCTTGGTCTGAACTAAGCTTGTTGTTAATAAGTAATAGCGCATTAGACTTAAAAGGCCATAAAAGCTTTTATTTTTCAAGTCGTTTAAAACAATGGTTGCGTTATTTAAAGTTACAATACCCACAAGCAGATACCTTATTTAACAATATCAAACGATTAAAAGATAAAGATGAAATTCTTCATCAAATAGATATCGCAGCATCGATATAAAAATCAATCGAACAGACTATATCCGTTGGCTTATCAGCATTAGCTATAATGTTGATAAAACTATTATTAGACGAGCGCAGATTTTTATCATGTAACAAGGTAAGATAATTGTTATTAAAGACCCTAACTTACCTTAAATAAGAAGTAACGATAGTGAAGAACGGTTCAGAGTTAAGAGCACGATATAACGACGTAAATCGTGGTGTCTACTTTATCGGCACAACCCCGCCCAAAAGTGATACACCCATCGAGCAAGTATCAATTATTGCCGATAAATTACTTGAGCGTGTAAGCGACATCGACTTTGACGGTTTAATTGTTTATGACATTCAAAATGAAGATTCACGCACCTCAAAGCCACGGCCTTTTCCTTTTAAGTCAACGCATGATCCTCGACTTTACTCCTCATTTTTACAACAGAAGTCAAAACGACCGGTGATTACTTACAAGAGTGTCGTGCAATCAAACGGTGATGCTTTTAATCAATGGGTTAATGAAGCGTGGCATGAATATGGTATTCGCGACATTGTACTGGTTGGCAGCCCTTCACGGCAAAATAGTATTAGTCTGCCTTTGGCTGAAGCCTATAAAACCTTAGTGACCAATGAAAATAACTTTTTTATTGGCGGTATTACTATTGCTGAGCGTCATGCAAATAAAGGCAATGAGCATGTTAAATTAATTGAAAAACACCAGCAAGGTTGCAACTTTTTTATCTCACAAGCCATTTATAATGCCCAAGCAACCATTGATATGTTGACGCGCTATGCCATCGAGTGTCAGCAACAAGGTATAAAGCCACAACGTATTATTTTAACCTTCTCTCCCTGTGGCAGTAAGAAAACCTTAGAGTTTATTGAATGGTTGGGTGTCAGTGTTCCTGAAGCAACAAGTTTACGCATTTTAAATGCTGAGCGACCATTATATGAATCGATTAGAATTTGCAGCAATACCTTGGTTCAGATTCTTGATGCGGTTTTGCCCTACAAAGTGCCTCTAGGGCTTAATATTGAGAGTTTAACTAACCGTAAAGAAGAGATTGACGGTTCAATATTACTTTATAAACTCTTGCGTTCGACGATGGATAATTATTTAGCAAAGCAAGAGCTCAGTGGGCTTTTTACTGATTAATTAAGCATTTTTCTCATCGTTATACGCTATACTTTGTAACTGAAATATTATTTATTTCAGTTACAAAGTATAGGAGACTTAAAATATGTCAGGTACAGCGATGGTTGTGGCAATTGTATTTATTTCGGTTGGCTTTGGTGTGATATTTGACATGTACAAAAAGCATTTAGAATTTAAAGCCAAAACCTTAAACCACAACAGCCAAAGTAATGAAAAAGCTATAGCGGTGATTAAACAAGTACAAGCACTTGAAGAGCGTATGCAAGTGTTAGAAAAAATTATTACTGATGAAGGCTATAGCGTTCAAAAAGAAATTAATAAGCTCTAGCGACGAACCTGTGCTATTGGTTATGGTTATAACGATGAGGATCGAGTGTTAATATGAAATTAATCATGAGAACCGAATTTGAAAACTTACAAAAAAAACTACTTCATGGTAGGCAAAGTGATGTAAATGGCGCAAAGCAGGTCGTAAAACCATATCGAAATGAGCAGCTTATTGCGAAAAAAATCACGCTAAAAAACTCTATTCGATATTTTGCTATTGATCGCTATCAACAATTTCTCACTGACGAAACTGAGTAAACTGAGTAAACACAACTACGGCTAAACCTTTACTCAGATAGAAGCCTGCTCAAATAAATACCTAATAAATAAATACACCACCTACATCATGATATTGCAATGTACTTTACTGGTAGCGCTCTAGACCAATTTAGCATTACTGCACTAAAGTAAAAACTACTAAATAATAGTAGTTTTTGCACTTCAAAAGTGAGACAGAGTTGACTATAAATGTGATAAGTTCTGATCATTTATGAGCCAGTTCCTAAAGTCTTCTTAGATTAAGCACATCCATTAACCTTCAATAATCTCAGTTAAAGAAGCCAACGTTTTACCATGTGGGATCGGTTGTTTAGATTCAGGATCAACTTGAACAAAAACAATATCATCAGCCAAACATATTGTTTTTTTCGTCACCTTATTACGCATAATGCATGTGATAGTAATCGAGGTATTTCCAACCGCTTTAGTTGATAAACCAAACTCAACAATGTCACCCTGTTGAGCCGGTGATTCAAAATGTATGGCGCCAATATGCTTAGTAACCAAACAGTTTGTTTCTAGTTGGCATATGGCATATATAGCAGCTTCCTCATCAATCCAAGCTAATGCCCGACCACCGAAGAGTGAATTAGCATAATTTAAATCATTAGGTAGAATTAATCGACGAGATAAAAAGCGCATGGGTATCCTTATTACAGCGATAAGCTAACCAGAAGTAGTGTTAGCTTATAAACAAAAAATTAATTTTTTACACAGATTTGCCAGCAATAATGTCTTGTACTAGTTCCAAGCCAGATTGCTTACATTCAGGTAAATTGACATCGGTTGTTGATAAAGCATGGGTTCTATCACCCCATTTCACAACATGAGCGCTCCATGTTAAACCACCACCAAAGGCTGGAAGCAACACATAAGATTGCTGCGCAATGAAGCCTTCTTCTATCGCTTCGACAAAGGCCACTAAGGTTGTTGCCGCTGACATGTTGCCATATTTATGAATGTTGATAAATACCTTTTCTTTGTCCATTTTAAGACGTTTTACTAGGGTATCAATAATACGTAAATTTGCTTGATGAGGAACAACACTGGCCATTTGGTCAGCACTGAGTTGCGCTTGTGCTAGTGCTTTTTCACAGGCCTGCGCCATACCTGAAACCGCTTTTTTAAAAATATCTGGTCCTAAAAACGCCCAATTAGACTGTCCAAGCAAACGTCCTTTATTAGCATATTTCATGCCCCAGCCTTCAACAGCCAGAATATCTCGGGATTCGCCATAGCATCCTAAAGCTTGCGTTATAACGCCAGTTTCTTCTGCACTTTCTTCTAAATAAAGCGCTGCTGCACCGTCACCAAATAAGACAGCAACATCACGGTTACTCCAGTCCATAATAGGCGAAATAGTTTCAGCGCCAATAATCAGTGCTGATTTAACCACTCCGCTTTTTATCATAGATGTTGCAACGCTTAAACTATACATGCCACCAGTACAGGCTGTACTAACATCCATGCAAGCGGCATTCTCAGCTCCTAGTAAACGCTGGACATTAGAGGCCGCGTTAGGACAGATCTGATCAAATGTGGTGCTGCCAAAAACAATCAACTCAACATCTTTGGCGGTTTTACCTGCAGCAGCCAATGCTCTCGCACAGGCAACATGGGCTAACTCACTGACAGTAACATGAGAAATTCTTCGCTCTTTCATACCAGTGCGAGAAGTTATCCATTGGTCATCTGTTTCTAAAAACGTGGCTAAATCATCATTGGTAAGAATAGCGGGCGGTAAGCACTTGCCCCAACCGGTAATTGCTGCGTATGTCATAGGAAACCTTATTTTGCTGTTATTTTTACTTTTAAAAAGCAAAGAATAGTTTTTTTTTATAGTCATATCATACTACAAAAAACAGTATTTTAACGGCTATTTACCGTATTTACACCAAGTTGATTTAAAATTAGGTCTGTCGATAAAGGCTAGCATTAAAGACCTTATAAAAAATCAGCGTTTTTACCTCTCCTGTCCTCCTACTTGTTTTCTACCTGTGAGTTATTTTATTATTTTTTACAGGGGGGAAAGGAAGGAGAAAACAATGAGGAAAGACTAAAACCTTTTGGGCTGGCTGTACTTATGCCAAGTTGGTTTAACATTTATTTAATCGGTAAAAATTAGTATTAAAAACCACCTAAAAAGTCAGTATTTTTTTACTTCTCCTGCTCTTCTCCTTCTTTTCTCCCTGTGAGTTATTTTATTATTTTTCACAGGGAGAAAAGAAGGAGAAATACTGAGAAAAAAACCACATTGGCGTAGGAGTAGCGGGTATTGTCGGCGGTATATCGTTACTTATCGCCTTATATGCCCTACAGTTACTGCCACTAAATTTTGCGGGTGTTGCCCTACTGTTGTTAGGCGTAACACTCATGGTAATGGAATCACTAATACCAAGCTTTGGTATTTTTAGCCTCGGCGGTTTTGACGCATTTTTTTAGGCTCGATCCTTTCATACCAATTTCATTAAGTTTGTGATCTTGTTGTGCGCAGGAAAAATAACTCAAGGTAAGGCGCTCGATTGAGCAATAGCTGGCTATTGGGATTGAGAGCAACACAGCCTTGAGCTATTTTAACTAGTACAAGTGAGCAATAACTTAATGGGATTGGTATTATTCGACACTAAGCTTGAGCAATTTAAAATATCTCTACCATTGATTGCCGGTTTTGCTTTTCTCCTGCACTATTTATTATCTTTGACTTGGGATTTATCTACCGAGCACAAAAAAATAAAATAGTCAGTGGTCAATAAGAAATAGTTAAGGCTTGGGTTACGGTGGAGATTGACTTCACTGATGAGGGTTATGTGCTCTTTAATGGCGAGCGTTGGGCGGCTAGCAGCCAACTAGCCTTGGAAAAAAATCAACAGGTACAAGTGCAAGAAATTAATCACCTAACCCTTGTTTTTGCACCAGCACTAAACGCAACAACTAAGGAGCAAGATAATGACTTCATTATTTAATAATTTAGAATTATTCACCGGCTCAATTATACTTTTACTTATTGCCTTTTTGTTAAGTGCTTTTAGAGTTTTACAATAATATGAACGTGGGGTTATTTTTTTACTTGGACGATTTTATAGCGTGAGAGGGCTTGGTTTTATTATCGTTATTCCGTTTATCCAACAAAACACGAACGACCTCGTTGACTAATAAAGAGCATATTATATGATAATGTTCTAGTCGAAATAGCTAGAAAAGACAGAAGTATAATCACGTTGTGTGCGTTTGCTGTTTTTATTATCAGGTCCTAAGTGTGTAAATGTATTTAGGACGGGCAATCCATACAAAAAAGCCCGCATAAGAAGCGGGCTTTTTCATAGACTTAAAACTAAAACGGCATTTTCATCCCTGGAGGCATTTGCATACCACCAGTTAAAGCACCCATTTTATCTTTATTTTGCTCTTCAACGCGACGTACAGCATCATTCATTGCTGCGGCGACTAAGTCTTCAAGCATATCTTTATCGTCTGCTATTAAGCTGTCATCGATAATAACACGACGTACGTTATGGTTACCTGTCATGGTCACTTTGACCATACCTGCACCCGCTTCGCCGGTCACTTCCATTTTAGCTAAATCTTCTTGTGCTTTTGCCATTTTAGCTTGCATTTCTTGGGCTTGCTTCATTAAGTTGCCCATGCCACCTTTCATCATAATTTTCTCTCCAAATGTAATATGCCGCCAAAGATAGTAGTTAACGGCTAAAAATTCAAGTAGCGATTAACGCGCTACAACAGTTTCTTGGTAAAGCTCAGCTTGAAATTGTTGTTGCAGTGCAATAACAATTTCGTCTTCAGCTAACACTTGCTGTGCATATTCATAGCGCTTGGCATTAATATCTGTTTGGATTTGATAAGGATCCGCAACAGTTTTTTCAACAATGTTTACTTCAACTGTGATTTTACGTTGTAGATATTCAGATATTTGTGCTTCTAATTGCTTATGTGCAGCATCACTATTTAAGTGCTTAATGGCTTGATCTAATTGTAAAATCAATAAATCGTCAGTAGACCTAGCATCGATAGTAGCATGTATTGCTAGCTGTCTTAGGCGCGCGAGCAAAGACATGCTGTCGATCATATGTGCCCATTTATCAACTTGGTTTGCTAATTTGATCGTCGCTGGGTTAATAATACCTTCATTATAGGGCTGTTCAGGTAATGTTGCTATGTCAGGCACATTAGGCTGCTCTGTGGCATTATTTTTTACCGGGTCTACACTCGTGTCCTCGTTGGTATTTAATGATGGACGCAGGACCACGCCATTAGGCTTTTTTGAGCTATTCTCCATTGACTTTTTACGACTTCTGAGCATATTTCGTGTCGCGATTGCTGCCGCAACTGGCGATTCAAATGGCTTTTTATCATCACTTCCCTGCGGCAAGTCGGTACTATCGTTACTCGCGCTAACAATAGACTTATCTTCCTCACCGTGATTAGCAGTAGGTGTTTGAACAATAATATTTTGATCAATTTCGCTATGCTCAGGCTGTAATGTCTGTATTGCGGTTATCGGCTCAATAAGCGCATTAGCTTGATGTTCAATTGCCCGCATTTCTTCTGCTAAAACATCATTAGCTTCAAGTTCTTGATTAGGAGCTATAGCCGCATCGGGAATCGATGTTTCTTCATTTATATTAACGCTTGATTGCTGTTGAATATCTTCCATGCTCTCAGGTCGATTATCACTAGATTTAACCTGGTTCTGCGCAGCATCAGCCAATATTTCTCTGTTAGTTGAGCTCAGCGAATCAGCCTCTGGTAAGACTGATTTTTTTTCTGGATTGAGGTTTTCGTCCAGATTAGCGCTAGCATTAGCTAATAACTTTGAATCACTAAACGAAATTTCATCAGATATTTCTTTACCTGCTTCTGGTAAATTATCGCTATTAACAACCGGTTTAAAAGCCAGTAAGCGTAATAACATCATATCAAATGCAGCTTGTTCATCATCTGCATAAGGTAAATCTTTTCTGGCTGTTAAAACTATTTGATAATACAGCTGAACATCTTCAGGCGACATTAACTGACAGAAACGCGTTAGCAGTTGTTGGTGCTCTACCGGTAAGCTAAAATTAGCTTTAACCACCTGTGTCATCGCTATTTGGTGCAATAGTTGGATTAGCTCAGCTGACAATCGGCTATAGCTTGGCGCATATGAGGCAATAACCAGTGAAAGCTGCATTAACGCTGCAGAGTCTTGTTTCAATAAGGCGATGATAATTTTAAAGACCCAATCTCGGTCAACGCCCCCTAACATTTGCTGAACGTCATTTCTGCTTATATTGCCATTACCCTGCGCAATACATTGGTCGGTCAAACTCAAGCAGTCGCGCATGCTGCCACGAGCTGCTTTAGCTAGTAACGCAATTGATTCATCATCAAATGCTACGGCTTCTTTTGTTAGTATTTCAATGATTTTATCGCTAATTTGCTTAATCGTTAGCGCTTTTAAATGAAACTGTAAACAACGAGAAAGTACCGTAACGGGTAGCTTTTGTGGATCAGTGGTCGCAAGAATGAACTTTACATGCTCAGGAGGTTCTTCAAGTGTCTTTAATAAGGCATTGAAGCTACTACGTGACAACATATGAACTTCATCAATCAAGTAGACCTTATATCGACCTCTTGTTGGTGCATATTGTACGTTATCTAAAATTTCACGAGTATCGTCAACTTTAGTACGAGAGGCGGCATCAATTTCAAGTAAGTCTACAAAGCGACCTTGGTCGATATCCACGCAAGCATCACAAGTGCCACAAGGCGTTGCGGTGATGCCTGTTTCGCAATTTAGACTTTTAGCAAAAATTCTCGCAATGGTAGTTTTACCGACACCACGCGTTCCAGTGAATAGGTAAGCATGATGTAGCCTTTGTTGGGTTAGGGCATTAACCAAAACAGTAACAACATGTTCTTGGCCCATCAACTCACTAAAGGATTTTGGTCGCCATTTTCTTGCTAAAACCTGATAGCTCATTCTTCAGCCTTAATCACCAGCATATTGCAGTAAAGAGAACACAGATAAATCCATGTCTTCGAGTTTTTTTTCACCACCTAAATCTGGCAACGATATAACAAATGCAGCATCTGTTACCTTCGCACCTAAACGTCTGATCAGCTTGGTGGTTGCTTCAATAGTCCCACCCGTTGCCAGTAGATCATCAATAATTAAAACATTATCATCTTTGGTTAACGCATCTTGGTGGATTTCTAAGGTGTCATGCCCATACTCTAGCTGATAATCTTGCCTATAAGTAGCTCTTGGCAACTTACCTGGCTTGCGCACAGGAACAAAGCCTAAGCCCATCGCTAATGCTAACGGAGCACCAAAAAGAAAGCCACGCGCTTCAGTGCCAACTATCTTAGTAAAACCACCCGCTTTGAATTTATTAGCTAAGATATCTATGGTGAGCTTGAACGCTTCAGCGTCATCCAATATACCTGTTACGTCTCTAAACATAATACCGGCTTTTGGATAATCTGGAATGGTGTGAATTGCGGATTTAAGTGTATTGATTTGTGTTTCAGTCATGTTCTAAAAGTCAAAAAATATTTTAGTTACAGAATAAAGCAATTCACTGAAAGATTATAGTAACTGATAGCGAGTATTTACCGATAGTAAGTTATTTACCAATTTAAGTAGGTTTTCTGCATCAACAGGTTTATCAATTATCGCTAAAAATAAGTCAGTATTGCAAATCAGCTTTAGCGATTGATGACCTTGCGTTGTCATCAGAATAACCGGTGTATCTGCATAAATTTTATGCTGGCGTATGTGTTTAGTTAACTGAATACCGTTCATGATAGGCATCAAGTGATCAACTATGACTAAATCATAGTATCGTTTTTGTAATTTTTCAGAGCCATCTAGACCGTGACACGCTGTATCGACAAAATAACCTTGAGCGAATAACAATTCACTCAGGCTATTTAGTATTACCGGATTATCATCTACAACAAGAATTTTCATTTTAAACAAAACACTTATTGGTTAATTTGACAATAATGTAAACCAACCGGCCAACATCGGTAATAAAGGTGCTGCAAGCATCACAAACAACGCAATAAATACATGGCGCTTAGACGAGCTATCTTTAAAGTTTTCTTCTGACATGGCAATTCCAATGGAGTAACTAAACGGCGCAAATTGTAGACTAAAATAGCTCTTAAAAGTAGCTTTATTTGATTTAGAACAACTAATACCAATCCCATTAAGTTATTGCTCACTTGTACTAGTTAAAATAGCGCAAGGCTGTGTTGCTCTCACTCCCAATAGCCAGCTATTGCTCAATCGAGCGCCTTACCTTGAGTTATTTTTCTTGCGCACAACAAGATCACAAACTTAATGGAACTGGTATAACTTAACTATTTATTAAATTTTTATTTTAAATTCGATAATAATATATCGACAAGTAATTATTGAGCAGATGGTTATACCAGTTTCATTAATTATCTGGTCTACTTTATACGCAGGGGGATAGCCAAATATAAGGTATTTATTTTAATAAACTAGCTGCTTTTATTATTAAATAACGCCGTAGTTAGTTATTTACACCAGTAGAAATGATCAGATAATTAGTGAAATTGGTATTATGAGTAAGTGACTATTCAAAACATAAAAAAACCAGCCTAATTGGCTGGTTTTTAGTGTCATATCTATTAATTAAGTATAAAAATTAGATAGAAACGTTCTTCCGTCGTGCTGTATCTTTAATAAAGCTTTCCCAACCCTTAGCTGACTTACGGGTTTTAGGATCTTTCATGGCTATACTAATCGCTTTATAAGCTTGCTTGTATTGTTCTAAATAAAAGTGTGATTCTGCGATACTCATTTGCAGTCTACCTTCATTTCTAACACCAAGCTCTATTGCTTTAGTTAATGCTATGATCACTGGCTTAAATTGCTCATCTTGCTTTAATAACATACCTTGTTTGCTGTAATGCTTAGCAAGGTTAGTCATTTTAGCCAATTCGCCATAATAGCTAGCCGCTTTATCAATATTCTGAGCAGCGTGCCAAGCATTAGCTAGTGATGATAAATTTTTATCATCACGTGCTACTAAGCCAGAATCGATATGCTTCTCTAGAAGTATCGCTGCTTTGTATGGCACTATATTCTGCGAATATAAACTTGCTAGTGTTTTGATTTCAGATTCTTTAACAAGGAAACCTTGTTTATAAGCCAGATCAAGCGTTTGTAGACCTTTCTGGTAATCTTCAACTAGCAGGTAGAACATACCTAACTGCGTCCACCAAGTTTTATCTTCTGGGAATACTTGGATAACAGTTTCAAGCGTTTCAACAGCCTCTTTATATTTTTTATTTTCATAAAATGAAGTAATCTTCAATATATAAGGATTCTTGTTTTGCTTGTCACCGTAAGCGGCAATGGCATTATCAGCTGGAGCAATTATTTCATCTAATTGCTTCAGCGCATAATGGGCATTGGCTATTTTAGTCCAAGTGTTACCATCAGATTCACCCGTAAAATCCATCCAAGCTTTATAATTAACTAGTGCTTCTTCATAAGCTTTGGTTTGCATCTGTAAATCAGCTAACAGCTTAATCGCAGCACCGTGATCACCTTCATTGAGGATGTCAGGTTCTACAGCCATTTTTAGGTATTGAATTGCTTTCGCTTCTTCATCACCCATAGTTGCATACATAACCGCTATAAAACGAGCAACATAAGCTTTGTCGTAATCTTTATTAGCATCAATGTCTAAAAGAATAACTAAGGCACCTGGAATATCATCAGCTGAATAAGCTTCAAAGGCCTTACCTACTTTTTTACCAACACTGGGTCCAACAAGCTGCGTTTTACGTTTTGGTTTTTCAGACTTTTCAGCGCCGGCTGCAGATACTTCTGCAACCATTGGCAATTGAATTAGAACAACTGAAACAATTAACAGTAAAGATGAAAAAATCTTATTCATTACTAATTCCCTCCATCCATTTTAAAGTCAAGTCGTACAGTCAAACCTTTTTGTCTCATAGCTTTGCCATCGACAACTTTTGGTTTGTATTTCCATTTTCGCAAAGCACGTTTAGCTTCTTTGTCGAAAACACGTCTTGGCTCTGCTTCAATGACATCAACGTCTTCAACACCACCAATTTCATTGATAGTAAATGAAAGCGTAACCCAACCTTCTTTACCATCACGAGCAGCTTGTATTGGGTATTTAGGCTCAATACGCACTATTGGTGTTGCATCTCCGTCACGACCAAAACCAGCACCAGGTGCAGAAATACCTGCATTTGCTCCAGCTAACTGTACGCCAGGCATATTAAACGTTAATCCACCGGTGTCGTTATTAGCTTCAGGCTCTGGAGCTTGAGGCTTAGGTGGCGTTTTAGGCGGCGGCGGCGGCGGCGGCGGAACACGTTGACGGCGTTCAGCAGCTGACTTAGGTGGCGTCGTATTAACTTCTACAATAATATTCTCTAATGATTCTTCCTTAGTTCTATCACCGCTAGAAATAAGGAAGGCCATAAAAGAAAACAAAGCAAATGTTACTGCCGCGCCTAGTAGTATAGATACTAAAAAGCGAACCATAAACTACCCCTTAGCTGCAGCGATAGATATTCTGTCTATGCCCGCTTCTTTAATTGCATCCATTACTTTAACAACTACACCATGTTTAGCGTCTTTGTCAGCTTGAATGATTACAACGTCAGTTGGTTGCTCAGCCAATAATTTTTCAATATTGGCCGCTACGCGTTCAACATCTACACGACGTTTATCTAACCAAATTTCACCATTATCTTTAATTGCAACAAAGATATTAGCTGACTTTTGTTTCGATTGATTTGCCGCTTTAGGTTTATTAACTTCAATACCAGCTTCTTTTACAAAAGAAGTAGTTACGATAAAGAAAATCAGCATGATGAATACGATGTCAAGCATCGGCGTCATATCTATTACTGCTTCTTCGTCTTCACGAATACGTTTACGTGCCATTCGAATATCTCTCTAGTGATGAGGTAAACTGTCAACCAGTTTAGCCTTTGCTAGTTTAACCTTAGCGTCTAACCTTGAACTGAAAAACACACCTGATAAAGCTGCAACCATACCCGCCATTGTCGGAATAGTTGCCATTGATATACCAGACGCCATCAGACGCGGATTACCAGTACCTTGTTGTGCCATTACTTCAAACACACCGATCATGCCGGTTACGGTACCAAGTAAACCAATTAGTGGACACATTGCCACCAAGGTTCTAATTGTGAGCATACGTTGCTCTAGTAGTTCTGTCGCTTCGGAGATCCAAGTCTCTCTAATTCGATGTGCATACCAAGAAGTAGTATCTTCTCTTGCATCCCAACGTCCAACGATATCGTCTTTCATTTTAGGATAAATTTTAGATAGGAACCAATAACGCTCTATCATCATTATCCACATCAATAAGAGTGCGAAGGCAACAACGTAAAGTACGTTACCGCCAGTCGCAATAAAACTCCTGACAGATTCCCAAAGCTCTATCAGGAATAACATTATTTAGACTCCTTCTCTGCGATAGCAGCAATCAAGCCAGCGCTTTGCTCGTCTAACTTTTGCAATACAGATTTACTTTTACCAGCAACAACGCTGTGGATTAAGATTAATGGTAATGCACAAATCAAACCTAAGGCTGTTGTTACAAGCGCTAGAGAGATGTTACCCGCCATAATTTTCGGGTCACCTGTACCGTACAATGTAATCGTTTGGAAAGTCATAATCATACCGATTACTGTACCCAATAGACCCATTAGTGGTGCAATTGCAGCGAACATTTTGATTAAGTGAATACCACGGTCAACTTTAGGTGTCTCGCGTAATATAGCTTCATCAAGTTTAAGTTCAAGTGTTTCCGCATCAACCGCTTTGTTTTCAAAGTAAACTTTTAACAAGCGACCAAGTGGGTTATTGTCGTTTGGTTGTTCAAGATTTTTCTCTTGAGCGCGAATTTTAGAAGTCATGCTACCAAGAACAATCATACGCTCTAAAGCAATAAGAAGACCAAAGAATAACAATACTGTAATGGCATAGCCCACTTCTTTACCTTCATGGTAGAATTCCATCAATGTTTTCTTACGCGTTTCCAGCGTTAAGATAGCACCACGAGATGGATCTACATAAAGAGGTGAATAACCAGAGGTCTCACCAAAGAAAGAAGCCGCAGCACCAGCGATATAGCCAGCAGGTTGCTTAGCTAGTGGCTGTACTTGACCAACTTCATCATTGTAATTTAAGTAACCATCTTCAGATACTAAGTTAAAAGTACCGATACGTGTTACTGACTCCGTAGACTTTGAACCATCTAAGTTAGTTACTTCTGTAGTAAACTTAGAAACTTCACCTGACTGAGTCATTTCAGTTTGCAGAGCAAACCATAATTCTTCAAGCTGCTCAAGTTCAGGAATAGCTTTTGAATTAGCAATCATGTCTAATGTATCACCACGACCTGGGTATTCAGCTGAAACAATTGACGTTACAATTGAACCATAAGCATTAGCTGCAGCTGCACGACTTACACCGAACATTTCACCTAAAGTACCTTGGGCATTGTCTAACTCTACAGCTTTTTGCGCTAAAGTAATTTCGTTAGCGGCATACTCTTTTGTTAAACGCTTGTTTCGTGCTTGTTGATTTGCTAGTTCTGTTTTAGCTGAGTTCAATAACGATTGCTTATCAGAACGCGCAGAAGTGAATTCTGCTTCACGTTTTTTATCAATTTTAGCTTCAGAAATACGGTCATTTTTAACTTGTTTTAATAAGTCATCTAACTGATTGGCTGATGCTGAAGCTGCTACTGTCATTGAAGCAGCAAATAATACGAAATTAATAACTTTTTTCATTATTCTGCTCCTGCTGCAAATACGGGTAGTTTAGCTAGATCGAGTGGTAATTGCTTACGAGCCATACGCACTGCATCAGTGACTGGTTTCAAGTATTCGTCACCTAAAGCTTCCCAAGCACGTTTTTCATTGTTCCAAACCCAAGAGTTTTTCATGTCAAGCGATTGAGCAACAAATGAAATACGACCCATGTGAACAAAATCGGCGGTAATCATACGATCACCTAAGTCAAGCTCACCTTGATACACACCGAATACAGTGCCGTAATTGGCTTCAATTTCATATGCTTCAAGCACTAAACGAAATTGTTCAGATACTGATACATCTGAATCACCCATTACATCACGTAAACCAGCAATACGCTCTTTACGTGCATCAATGTTCATAGGAACATCAAGGTCAACAAACTTCTCTAATGTGTCAATCATTTTGTACATCAATGGTACAACGCCTTGCTTAGTTTTATCTATACCAGCAATTTGCTTTTGTAATGATTTAATATTAGCTTCTTGATCATCAACCATAAGTTGAACGTGATCGTTATAACCGTTTAACACGTCAGCTTCATCGACTGTATTACGATACTCAGCTAGTAACTCTTGAGTTTGTCCGTAAATATTGTCTATTTTGCTTTGTGATTTACTTGAAGCTTTAAAAATTTGAGCTTCTGCTTTTTGTAGTTCTGTTAAAGCATCTGCAGCAGCGAAGTTGCTTGCTGAAAATGCTAATGCGCCGATTATCGTCGTTGCGATAAGGCTTTTCTTGCTTAATTTGGACATAGTTCCCAACCATTGCTATTGAATTTTGATAACAAACTTTATTGTTAACGCAAATTTAATAATCTGCCATTTTAAGTTTTAATTTTTAAAAATAAAACTACGGCAATATTCCCAGACGACAGCCTAACTGTCAACTAAGTACAATAAAAAGACCATTTATTTCGCCTTTAAGAGCGAAGTAAACATTTTTATAACGTCAATTGAACAATATATTTATCTAATACAGAAAAAACATTGATTTAATCGATGTTACAAAAGACCCCCATATTGTAAAAATATGTGCTACTGATGTTTTACTAACTCTTTCGTAGTAAGTCAAATCTTATTAGCTAATTGTGACTTAATTTCGTTAGTTTGCCTTTTAATTGAACAATTATAAATCTTTAAGGGATATCTCAGCTAACAAAGGTTCAATGTTATATTTTGAGATTAGGGAGGGATACAGATGATTATACTGTTTCAATATGGCAGTTATTTGGCTTTCCTGTCTTTACTATACACCGAATAAATTCATAGGTACCTGCACCGAGATATACTTTAATTGTTAAAGCATATCAAACTAAAAGTGTTTGTTTCACTTGTGTCAGGATAGTTGTCGCTTCAATTAATTTTATAAATAAACAGGGTGCGGTAGGCTAATGTTACTGGATTATCAAAGGTATTCAAGTCAATTTAAAGAAGCCATATTAAATAAACTCAGTCAAAGTGGTTTGTCAGTTCGAAAGTTTTCAGCGCAAGAAGGCATTAACCTTTCAACCCTGTATAGTTGGCAAAAGCAATTTAATACCTCGGGTTTAAACGTGACAAAAGTGAGTTCGTCAAATAAGTGGTCAAGTGAGGAAAAGTTTGCTGCTGTACTGGAAACCGCCACACTATCGGCAGTTGAGTTAAGTGAGTATTGTCGAGTGAAAGGGTTGGATCCTGAGCAAGTAAAAGCATGGGAACAAGCTTGTATTGGTGTTAATACAACAACAAAATCGACAAAAAGAACAAAGATAACGCCTAAGTAAAAATCTGACAAAAAACGTATTAAGGCATTAGAGCGAGAGCTGCGTAGAAAAGAAAAAACCTTAGCAAAAACAGCCGCATTACTCGTATTAGGAAAAAAGTTCGATGCCTATTGGAAAGAAAAAAAGGACAGCTGATTTCGCTGACCGATAGGCAAAAGCATGCACAGTTGGTCAGCACCGCCGTAGCGTCCGGTACGAGGCAAGACAAGGCCTGTGAAGTGATTGGCTTCTCAACAAGAGCCTTGCAGCGTTGGCGAATAAACGGTGAGGTTGGTGCAGATAAAAGGCCAACAGCCACGAGGCTCGAACCTGGGAACAAACTAAATAAAGCCGAAAGACAAGCCGTAATTGATGTGTGTAGTAGCGAAGAGTTTGCCTCATCACCGCCAAGTCAAATTGTACCAATACTCGCCGATAGAGGTGAATACATTGCGTCGGAGTCGAGTTTTTACCTTCTATTAAATGCTGAAAATATGCTGCACCACCAAGGCAAATCTAAGCCAAGAAATATCTATAAAAAACCAACAAATTATACGGCTAAAAAAAGGAATGAAGTGTGGAGTTGGGATATCAGCTACATGCCCACATTGGTTATAGGTAAACACTATTACCTCTATATAATAGAAGATATTTATAGCCGTAAAGTCGTGGGTTGGGAAGTTCATCACAATGAGACGGGTGAGCAAGCAGCATTACTAGAGCGTAGTGTTTGGGCAGAAAAATGCTTGAAGAAAGACGTAGTGTTGCATTCTGATAATGGAGCACCTATGAAGAGCCTGACGATGCGGCTAATATGTACGATTTAGGTGTTGTTACCTCACGCAGTCGCCCTAGGGTAAGTAACGATAATCCGTACTCAGAATCACTGTTTAGAACAGTGAAGTATCGTCTTCGTTGGCCTAGCGAGGGTTTTAAATCGTTAAGCGAAGCTCGAAAATGGGTGAAAGAGTTTGTTTATTGGTACAACAATGAGCATCGTCATAGCAGAATAAAGTTTGTGACACCGAGCCAGAGACACGATGGCCTTGATATTGAGATACTCGCGAAGCGAAAAGTACTATATCAGACAAAAAGAAATGAACATCCACAGCGATGGTCAAAAGAAGAGAGAAACTGGCAGCCAATAGGCGCTGTGGAGTTAAATCCAAAGCAAAACAAAGAAACTGCTTAACAATTTAGACGACCCTTAACAGATTTTGTTACAGGATTTCTTTTAAATACAAATATATCATTCATAATTTTAAGCGTGGCTGTATATATTTTCATACACTTCAATTAAAAAACCCTTGTAATAACAAGGGCTTTTAAGTAGTAATTATTTGTTAATTAAAATTTCTGGACTAAACGAACATACCAGCTACGACCAAATAATCGATAGTTACTTTCATCTGTATTACCATTATTACCAGGTTCAATATAAGGAGGCTCTTCATCAGTTAAGTTTGTAATACCAGCAGTGACCTTTGTTCCAAAGTCGAACGTGTATGATGCTGAAACGTCATGGTACATTTGCGAATCAACTTTGTACGCATGATTACCTTTACTTAGATCATTTTCATCAACTGGTGTGGTCCCCCAATATAATAGATCCTCGTATTCAGTCCCATCAATAAAGTTCATCGCATATGAAAATGTAAAGTCATTTACCGAATACATTGCTAAGAAATTAATTTTATTTTCAGCATAAGTTGTATCATTTTCAAAACGACCTGATAGGTCTTTCATCTCAAATGCAAAGTTATCAGCATTGTAAACTTGGTTCTCTCTTTCTAAAAAATGAACCCAAGTTAAATTGAAGTTAAAGTCACCACCTAATGCTTCGATGTTATATGATGCTTCAAAGTCAATGCCTTTAGCTGTCATTCTACTTAAATTAACTGAACGTTCATCGATACGCGTAATTTCACCATTAATTCTTTCAACATTTTCACATAAAGATGTAACACCACCTAAGTAACAACCTTTTAGTGAGTCGCCAGCATTAATTGAATCAATAACATTGTCTACTTCAATTGACCAATAATCCACTGTAAGACCTAGACCTTCAGCAAAGCTAGGTGAGTATACAACACCGAAAGTAGTTGTATCACCCTCTTCAGGATTTAGGGCAGGGTTACCACCAGCTTTAGACAATTGTTGTGAATCAGTATTGCCACTACCACCAGCAGCTACGCCGTCAGCTTGACAGTTACCTTGCTGTGTAGTACTTAAACTAGCCCAATTAGTTGAACTACATGGATCTGTAGCAGCAGGGAAAGAGTCATTCGCAGGGCCGTATAACGATCCAATACCCGGTGCGCGATATGAAGTACCTTTAGTACCACGTACTAAAACTTCATCGTTAATTCTCCATTCCATCCCAAGTTGATAAGTTGCTTTGCCACCAAAAACATTGAAATCATCATAGCGAACCCCAACAGGAATTTCTAAGCTGTCTCCGAATGCAGAATCTTCTAATACTGGAATACGAAACTCTGCAAATAAACTTTTAACACTAAAGCTACCATTGGTACCTTTAGATTTGTTACCTGTTACTTCACCCAGGAATTTTCCAGAATCAACATTTTGCTCTGATTTTTCGTCTCTATATTCGAAACCAACACCACCAGAAAGTGGGCCAGCTGGTAGTTCAAATAAATCACCACCAATAAAACCTGAAAGCACTTCAAGTTTGTAGTTAGATGAATCAACCAACGGTGCCGTAACATAATCTAACATGTCTTGAGTAACTGAACCAGGACCGCCAAAAACGTTCATAGATACACAGTTTGCTATTGGCTCTGCAGATGTACCACAAACAATGCTTCCATCAACATCTTTAAACGATGGACCCATTGCTTTATCTAAGTTTGGACCAAAAAGTTGACCGAAATCAGTTGATGTAGTTTGACTATAACCGTAATTATAACTCAAATCATAATACCAATTATTTCCAAACTCTCCTTCAATACCAATAACTTGTTGGAATCGAACGATATCTTGTTCAAAGCTACGTCCACCCTCCAACATACGGCGACGTGAACGTAAAACATCTTCACCAAGTGGGTTATAATAGTTATCTTTAGATACGCCATTGAATGCAACCATTACTTGATTGCCATCACCGTCTAAAACTGGAGTACCATCTGCATCTGTTTTACCATACGTTCCAGAATAACCAGGATCAAACCTTGTGTCATAAGGTACTGCGGCTAACTCTTGACGAGATTCTCGTTTGTTAATGCGTGTTTCAGTGAATAGCTTAATATCATCATTAAGCTGAAAAGAGCCTTCAATGAAAGCATTAATTTTTTCATATGGAGTCTGTAAATAGTTTACTGGGGCATAGTTATATGTGTCATTGTTGGCACCACCACCTACAAAATCACGCATATCAGCTAATGCAGCAATACCACCATCACATTTACTATTTGTTTGTTGAGGCTTATGCTGTAGATAGAAATTACCACAAGGAACAGAGCCTGAGCCAACTATAATTACGTTTGGATCTGATTCATTAGTACCTCGTAGACCGTTTTTCCAAAATGATTCTTCAAGATCACCGCCCCAAACTTGCCATGGGAAATTCAAGAACCCAATATCAGTATCGCCTTGATATACTTCTTCTTGTTTAACGTAATCAATACCCGCAACAAAATGACCATCATTGAATGCTTTACCCATTACAATACTAAAGCCGTTTTGTTCACCTTCGCTTACGTCAAATGAATTACTCGATTGAAGTGTAACTTCAACACCTTCAAAGTCTTTACGAGTAATGATGTTAACAACCCCCGCAACTGCATCAGCACCGTATGTTGCAGATGCACCATCTTTAAGTACTTCAATACGCTCAACCATAGAACTAGGAATGCTTTGGAAGTCAGAAGACACAGGACGACGACCGTTAACGAGTACTAATGTACGTGAAGAACCCAAACCACGTAACTCAACAAATGCACCACCGCTACCACCATTATTGGTAGTAGTCTGCGTTGGAGAACCTGACATAACAGCACTAGACTGTAAAAACTGACCTACATCTTGTATACCTTGAACCTGTAATGCTTCAGCGGTAATGGTTGTTATAGGAGAAGCGCTTTCCATATCTGAACGTTTAATACGTGAACCAGTAACTTCGATACGCTCTACTTTTTTAACTGCTTCTTCAGTTGCTGCGAAACTTTGAGTTGAAATTGCTGCGGCTGTACCTGCACCAAACATCATGGCGACGCGCACTGCTTTAGCTATTTTACTATTGCTATACATATGTACTCCCTGGACCACTTTCGTGATACTAGTGTTTAAATTCAAGGCTATATTGCCTTGTTGTTGAATTGTTTTTGATCATATACCTGACCTATCGGTTAAGATATTAAACTTAATGCTGTTAACAGGTCAACACAAACAGTTACATTTAGATTACCTGAGCGAGTAATTTAAACAATAAAAAAATTAATTTCAATAAAAAACAACTAAGTACAAACACAATTTAATAATTAAACACTTACACAAATAAACACTAACAGATCACAATAGCTTTGTTTGCTATTAAAAATGAGCAAAATAAGCCAGGATGTTAAATGTTACTATTTGATTAGAACCTAACATTTAAATAAGACCAATTCCGGTAGTTGTTAGATCAATCAATTAATTACATCAATAAATACCAGGAGAATGAGAACAAGACTGCTTGCCGTCTCTCACTTTGTTGATGGTAAGAGCCCCACGGAAATAGCTCGCTTTTTAAAAGTGAGTCGCACGAGCGTTAATAAATGGATCAATGCCTATTTAAATGATGGCCTCGAGGGGTTAAATGAAGGAAAACACAATGGACACCCTAAAGGTCTTACGGGTAGTCAATTACGTCGATTAAAACCTTTCATCATTAAAAGCGCTGTAAAGCCTGACGGAGGGAAACTTCAGGGAAAATATATGAAAAATTCTATCGAAGAGGAGTTTGGCGTTATCTACCAAAAAGCTCATGTTTATCACCTTTTACATTAACTGAATTTAAGTTGAATTACGACACGCTCTAAATATCCAAAATAATCTCAACAAGCACAAGACGTTTTTAAAAAAATTCAAATTTAAAACAATCAAAAAGATCCCATTCAATGTGTCACTCGCTCAAGTTGATGTTTGGTTTCGAGATGAAGCAAGGTTTAGTCAACAAAATACCACAACAAAAATTTGGGCCAAAAAAGGCACTCGTCCCCGTGTCTATGCCTATCTGTTCGGCGCTTCTGTATCACTAATGGCAATACAGAAGCACTTATTGCACCGCTGAGCAATATGAAGGTAATAATACCAATCCCATTAAGTTATTGCTCACTTGTACTAGTTAAAATAGCTCAAGGCTGTGTTGCTCTCACTCCCAATAGCCAGCTATTGCTCAATCGAGCGCCTTACCTTGAATTATTTTTCCTGCGCACAACAAGATCACAAACTTAATGGAACTGGTATAACATCACATTTGGCATTGATTTCCAAAGCAACACAAGCAGAGCAACACAAGCAGAGCAACACGCGGTTATTATTATGGATGGAGCCAGCTGGCACCAAGAATACCTTGATCAAGATTTCCCTAGTTTAAGTATCATTCATACCCCCCATGTTCTCCTGAATTAAATCCAATAGAATAGGTCTGGTCTTGGTTGCGAGAAAATGAGTTCACTAATCAATCATTTAATAACTACGACGATATTATGGATAAATGCTCATTAACTTGGAGCCGATTTAGAAGCGATATATACCTCACTTTTAAGCTTAGTCGTTGGCAAAAGACAGCTTTACCGTTAAAAAAACATTGGTAAAATTTAAGCAAGCACACGTCCATTAACGCAACAATAAACATGCTATGAATCATATTCGGATGTACTAAATTAAATGGCAATGTGTTGCATTAGCAACGACTTCATATTTATTTGGATTACCAAAGGCAAAATAAATTTTAATTATTGAATAAAACATTAGAATGGTTACATAATTAAAAGTGCTGTAAAAAGCCTATTACAGGGAATAACTAGAGTAACCTAATTTAGTTGACTCGGTTACTGTGTTTTGGCGTTAATCCTCAAGCCCTCTTATACCAATTTGATTAATTAAGTGATCTACTTTTTCATGAGGAAAAATAGATAAATACAAGGCATAAAATTTAGTCAGTAGTTATTCTACTTATAAATTTTATAACGCTGTAGTTATTCATTTTAACCATTAAAAATGAGCAGGTAATTAATCAACTTGGTATTAAACCATGAATCGTGAAAAACCCTAGTAAAGCGCTTAGCATTTTTTCATTGAGCTATATATGAATTTAAGTGGAATTTTTTTTTGAGTAGTTAGCTTACTTTTGCGCTCTCATCACCCAGCACAAAACACCATTCCTGAGGTTAACAACATCAAATTTACAGGAAGACCAATTATTATTAGTCAGCAATTTTATACCTTCTATATCTAACTTTGACTGTGATGCCATATTTTGATCTTGTAAACGACGTTGAAATGAGTGTAAGTTTTCAATAATTTTTATCACTTTTTTTTCATCTGTATTCTGCCAATTAATGATTGCTGGGAGTAATTCTTTTACTAGTAAATTATACCAATCTAACTCATCTTCAGAGCTACACTTACTCTGTTCTTCTTTAAACAGCTGCAATAAATTAACATTTTTTTGTTTAAATTGAATTTGCTGTTTAGGGCTAAGGTGGTTTTTATTTTCCATTGTCTGACAAAACCGACCAAAATCTTGTAGTTGAGTTAACAAGCCATCAACTTGGTTTAAATTATTAATTACTTTTAGACCTAATCTGCAATCAGCTGAAATGAAGGAGTCTTGATGATGAATTAAGGCAATAAACTCTCCACCTGACTTTAATACCCTATTAACTTCTAATAGCGCTGCAGCGGATTCAGCATATTCAAAGCCAAATTGACTTATAACATAATCAAACTTACCACTATCAAATACTAAGTTTTCAGAAAGAGTATTACCATAAAAATTTATACTTTTAAGGTGTTGGTAGCTAGGGTCTGAAGGAAAATAAAGTAATAAGGGATCAATATTTGCGGCGTCTGATGCGAAAACGTCAAAACCTGAATTAAACTGTTTAGCTAAAACAGCTAATCCACCATTACCCGAAGCTAAATCTAAAATTGTTGCTAATTGAGGCAGTGTATTAAAAATATTTTGCCAAAAACTGGCAATTTTACCAACATATCCTTGGCTGTGCTCTCCTTCTGCAAAACTATTAAGTGATTTGGTACCCGACCAATATGAATTCCAATGCTGCATTTTTATTTATCCAATATAAAAAAGGCGGGTATAAACCCACCTTTTAACTTAACTTAACTTAACTTATATTGTACTTTAGAACGATTGAGCTAGACGTAAATAAGTAATACGACCATATGCATCATAAAGATTAAAGTTATAGTTACGACCACTGAAACTACTTAACTGTGGTTCCTTTTCAAATGCATTTTGCATACCAAAAGATATTTTAGTGCCTGTATCAAAGCTATATGTTGCTTGAAGGTCATGTGTGATCCAGGTTGCAATGTTACCAGTACGCTCTACGCTACCGTCAGCTACTTGTGTCACATCTTCATATTGAGAACCAATCATGTTCATATTCCATGTCAGATCTAAGTTTTTCCAAGTGTAGCTGTTAGTCAAAGTAGCACGTTGTTGCGGCTCGCCTGTATCTTTAATTGTGTTGCGACCACCATCAATTTTACTATCAAACTGGTGACTAAATTGTAATGATTGCTTTAACATACCCGCATCGTTAAAATCAAAAGTAGTATTCACGTTTAAGTCAAGACCACTGATTTCCCATTTGCCTTCATTAGCGTAACCTTGGGTAATTAGTTGAATACCACCGTTACTTAAACGTTCAACACCTAAACCTGCTGGAATTGGGTCGCCTGTTTGTTCACGAGTCAGAATAGTATCCGCACCAAAGAAACGGATCATATTAGAAATTTCAATCTGATAATAGTCAGCTGAAAAGTTTAACCAATCCGAAGGTTGATAAGCTAAGCCTAAAGACAGCTGCTCCGATGACTCAGAACCCATCTTTTTATTAGCTAAGGTAATCGCATTTACTTGTACGTCACAGTCAGCTGCTTCTCCAAAGTTTAAACAAGATGGAGCATCTGAAACACTTGGGTTATCCGGAGCTGGCTTAGCCGTTAGAATATCCAATGTGGGTGCGCGGAAACCTTCACCGTATGATGCACGAAATACTAATCCGTCCATGACATCATATTTTAAAGAAACTTTAGGTGAGAAGTCACTACCGTAATCAGAATATTTATCATAACGGCCCGCTACAGTAAACTCTAAACCGTCCATTACTGGAAATAACGCTTCAAAAAAAGCACCTTTAACGTTACGACCACCACCAGCACTGTTACCTGAAGAACCACCAACTTGACCCGCTTCCGATAATGAATCATAAGTATCAGAGTAGTCTTCTTTACGGTATTCAGCACCTACAACAGCTTGTAATGTGCCACCTTGCATTTCCATCACGTCAAATGCAACAGAACCAAAAACCTCTTCTTGCTCAAAAGTGCCGATACGTGCAGTAGTTACTTTAAGGCCACTTAAAAGAGAGTCGTAGTCGCTTCTTGCTGCATCAGTTGTAAAACGATCACCAAACGGGTCGTTTAGCATGTATGCACCACTATCCATTGCAGTACGAGCATTACTACCCATTAAATAGTTACGACCAATACCATAAGTTTTAGTTTTGTTTTTACGTGCGCCAAAATCAACAGCAAAACCACCGATCTCGCCTTCGACACCGATCATAAAATCAGTTGACCAGTTATCAATTTCGTTATCACGGTTTCCTAAAGCAGCAAAACGGTGACGAATTTGAGCTAATTCTGGATCTCGTGGATCATCACCGTTAGCAAGATCTTCGGCACGATCTGCTTCACGTCTAGCTTCTAGTTCAGCAGCATATGCAGCGTCATAAAAAGCACTATTAGGATTGTATGGGTTATTTGGACTATCATCAGATAAATATGCTGCATCACCAGCATCATTTAACGAAGGCGCATAACGACCAAATGATTTAGTTTTTGAAATCAAAGTATGAGAAAAAAGTCTCCAATCATCGTTAATTTCATAATCAGCTTTTAAGAAAGCTGATTGGTTAGCAGTTGAAGCTTCGTTGGCGTTAGTCGCATTAAAATTATAACCACAGTTGCCAGCAGAGCCAAAGTTGAAATTTTCTAAGCCATCACATTCAGCTTGTGAAATAATAGATTTATAACCAGCATCTTTTTTCACGTTTACACCAAAGCTTGATGCGCCTGGTGAGACCCATGGGTAATCATGTTCAAAAATAATGTCACGGCTGTTCCAAGAAACACCAGCGATAACAGAAGACCTATCGTTAGAAGCACCAAATACAGCTGAACCTTCTTCTCGCTCTCCACCATCAGATGGTAAGCTTATTTCTGAAGCGCCAAGACGTAACTCAACACCGTTAAAGTCTTTTCTAGTAATAACGTTAATTACACCAGCGATAGCATCAGAACCGTATACAGCTGAGGCACCGTCAGACAAAATTTCAATACGCTCGATAGCGGCCATCGGGATTGAGTTCAAATCTTGAGCGTTACCTGTTGAAGGTGATTTAGGTAAACGACGACCATCAACCAAAATCAATGAGCGCTCAGCACCTAGGCCACGCAAGTTTACTTGTGAAACGCCCTGTGCAGAACTACCAGATTGTGGACGGAAAGAACCGGCAGCATTGAAGCTAGTGTTACGTAATAAATCTGAAACAGAGGTTTGACCTGAAAAATCAATTGCAGCACGATCAATGACAGTAACTGGAATGGAACCTTCTAAATCTGTGCGTTTAATACGAGAACCTGTTACAGAAATTCTTTCAACATCCTTCATTTCTCCAGCTTCATCTTCAGCTGCAAATGCTGGTGCTGAAATTGCTGCGGCTGCACCGGCACCAAACATCATGGCGATGCGTACTGCTTTAGCTACTTTGCTATTGTTATACATAAATACTCCCTGGACCACTTTCGTGATGTTAGTGTTTAAATTCAAGGCTATGTTGCCTATTTTTGAATTATTTTTGCTCTTTAGTCATAGACCTAATTTACTCTTCTGGTCATAAACCTGACTTGTCTACTAAGACATTGACTTAATAATGTTACAATAAAGTTAACAGGTCAATACAATATTGTTGTAATTTAGTTACTGGGTCAATACAAACCAGTTACGTTTTAATAACTTTAGATTAGGTTAATAAGTGAACGCAGCAAAAAAACCGCATAGTAACCACTAAAAAAAATAAAATGCCATACAGAGTGAACTTATATAAATAAACACGAATACATCACAACCCCCTACTGCCACATTAAAATTAAACCATATAAAACAATGGATAAAATTTAATCACCTCATTTAACGAGAACTAGTGTTTTAAAAAAATAATTTTTTATAATATAAAAAATAACCAAAAAATTAGCATAAGCAAATTATTACAAACACTTAAGAAAACACTATTCTTTGTAAATAAAATGAGACATTTTCTTGTTTTTATTAATATTTGTTTTGTAGGTGAGCTAAGAAAATGCTGAGGTTCTATTGCATTACTAATTATATTAGGCGAGTTATTAATATTTAAAGTTATAACAGTATCGAAATTATTAGTACCCCAGATCCTTAACGGCATACTAAAAATATCTAAGTTAGGTTTAATGACTACGCATTAACTAAAAACTGACTGCACACTTAGAAAATTGAAGAATAAATGGCAATCAAATCAAGGTTTCACTGTGGTATAGTTAATGCTAAATTTTATACGCAATAAATCCTATGATCAGTGATCCCGTCCTAGACATGAGTTTATGGATAACCTTATGTAGTGTCGGCTTTGTCGCAGGGCTAATTGATGCCATCGCCGGTGGTGGTGGCATGCTCACCGTTCCAACGCTACTAACGTCAGGCTTGCCGCCACATGTTGCGTTGGGTACAAATAAGCTCGCGGCGTCTTTTGGTTCATTCACTGCATCATTTGCTTTCTATCGCAAAAGACTTTTTAACCCTAAATATTGGCGACTTGCTATTATTACTACCGCCATTGGCGCTATTTTAGGCACTATAATGGTTAACTTTTTATCCGTAGAATTTTTAGATAAATACATCCCTGTGCTAATAATTATGACCGCGATATATACCTTACTTTCAAGCGTAGTCACTAGTGAAATACATGGTTTGCCATTAAAAACCATGTCGATTAAATGCAAACAAGTTGTGCAAGGTTTAATTTTAGGATTTTATGATGGCCTTGCAGGCCCTGGTACAGGCGCATTTTGGGTAAGCTCGTCTAATGCGTTATATAAGATCAATATTCTTTTAAGTTCTGGCTTGGCGCGGTCTACCAATTTTGTTAGTAACTTTTTTAGCTTGTTAACTTTTATCTACCTTGGCCATGTTAACTTTGTTTTAGGTATTTCTATGGGAATATTTATGATGCTAGGTGCATGGGTAGGCGCTCATTGGGCGATTAAATTTGGCAGTAAGTTTATCCGCCCAGTATTTATTACTGTGGTCATTATAATGTCTGTTAACTTGGGCTACCAAGCTTGGCTGAGCTAAAAAAGGTTACTTATGCAAAGTGCAATTAATAAAATCCACGCCATTCTCGATCAACTTGACGAGCAAGCTCTGCAAGTTGATCAACAAAATAAGCATTCTAAATCGCATAAGATAATTCAAGAAAATGATATTTTTTCTGAAGCATTATTCCTCACCCATAGCGATCAGTTTCACCCTTATATCGTTGAAGTAAAAAATAAAACTAATGAATTGTCTCGATTACTATCTGCTAACAAGAATGCACTCGCACACAGCCGTTTACTAATACTAGAACAGCAAATTTCGGCGTTACGTAACGCATTAAACTCAAATAGTGCGCTACATAAAGAGCCAACTCAAAGGCTTGTTGCCATAAAAGCCCGTCGCTATAAAAAAGCGGCTCAAGCGGTGATGCAATCGAGCCACAACTTACATAAAAAACTCAATGAAACCTTTGAATTTGAACGCCGATTAATAGAAATGATCCAAGTGCGTGAACGACAAGGCCACAACACATCAGCGACACAAACAAAGCAATTTACTGAAGAAATTCTTGCGCTACACCAACGTCTTGGTCGATGTCGTCAAGCCATATCTAAATTAGAACGTGAAATAACCCAAGCTGAAAAGTTTTAACCAATAACTACTACACTGAATTTTTTTAATAAAATTCAGTCTAAAGACATAAAAAAGTTGGTGTTTTCATTGTGCTAGCATTACGCTTGAAAATATAACCATTAAATTAAGCGTCGCCTACATGAAAATTTATGATGATATTCACAACTACTATGAAAAATTAGTGCCTCAACACTTTGCTGCTTTAAAGTTAGAAGAGGCCTATGATTTTGAATTTATAGCAGACTTATTTTGCGTGGTATTAAACCAATTACCCACCCGTTACATCCGTCATGAAGTTGACATGGCCTTTTATTTACCGGCATCTGAACGTCTTGAAATGGAAAACAATGTCAAAGCGGCAGTAGCAAAATCTTTAGAATTTATGAAAGAACATACTTAGTATGTTAATGACTAAATGATAAAATACCACTAAATTAGGGCTAGTTATAAAAGCTAAACAATTAAATCAACTTGGTAAAGCCTTTGAACATTCCAGAGCTTCCTAATAATCATGCCTTAGCGGTTTTATTGATAACTGTACTGGCATTATATTTATTTCGTCGAGAAGATACTCCCTTGGAAACCTCCTCACTTGCTGTTATAGCAATTTTAAGTGTGATGTTTGCTATCTTTCCATTTTATAGCGATGGCAAGCACTTTGAGCCAAGCTCCTTGTTCTTTGGTTTTGGCCATGAGGCTTTGGTTACAGTCTGTTCCTTGATGATTATTGGCCATGGCATTGTCCGCACAGGCGCCCTAGAACCTATTGGCCGATACCTGGCCAAGTTGTGGAAAATAAGTCCAGCTTTATCTTTATTGATCACCCTTATTTTAGCCGGAGGATTAAGTGCCTTTATAAATAATACCCCTGTCGTGGTTTTATTACTGCCCATTTTGATCAGTGTATCATTACGCACTAAAACAGACTCATCACCCATGTTGTTACCGATGGGATTAGCCACCTTAGTTGGCGGAATGGCAACGACGATAGGCACCTCAACAAACTTACTCGTGGTTAGTATTGCAAAAAATATGGGGGCAACTGAGTTTGGCTTATTTGACTTTGCTAAGCCAGCCCTTATGGCTTCAGTCGTCGCTTTACTCTACTTATGGCCAGGGCGCCAAAACTTTTACCGCGTAGATCACCATCAATGCCTGATACCTCGCCACGTATATTTAGTGCTTACCTCAATATAAACGCAGAAAGCGCGGTTAACGAAAAAACTATTACCGAAATAATTGCCTTAACCGATGGCCAAATAAAAATAGAGAGTATCCAGCGAGGGCCCGAAAACCGAAATATTATTCCTTTACCTGATACTTTGCTGGTCGTTGGTGATCGGTTAAAAGTTCATGATTACCCAGACCGCCTAAAAGAATATGAGACGATATTAGGAGCAACCTTGTTTTCTGGCCTGCATAAAGTTGATGATGAGCATCCCTTAAAAGCCGAAAAAAAAACATTGGCTGAAATTGTCATCATCGCAGGCTCTGGTGTTGAAGGCAGAACCTTACAACAAGCAAACTTCATTAATAAACACGCTATAACAGTTGTTGCATTGCATAGAGCAGGTAAAGCCATGGAAATCGGTCGTAATAGCATAGGAAATACCCGCTTGCAGATCGGCGATGTATTACTCGTGCAAGGAGAAACCGAGCAAATAAGTTTATTAAAATCTAAACCTGGTCTATTAATAATCGATGGTGCAGAAGCGTTGCCACAAACAAAAAAAGCGCCATTGGCTTTAAGCACATTACTTGCTGTGGTTGTATCATCAGCCCTAGGTATTTTACCTATTGAAATTAGTTCGGTTTGTGGTGTCTTGATACTATTAGTGACTAAATGCTTAAATTGGCAAGAAGCCGCGTCGGCGCTTAGTACTCAAGTTATTTTAATTGTCGCCGCATCTTTAGCTTTGGGCTCTGCCATGATGACAACGGGAGGCGCGGAATATATAGCTCAGGTTTTTGTCGTTTTATCGTTTGGTTTGCCACCAGGAGGAATTTTAGCGGCGTTAATGTTGTTATTAGCCATATTAACTAATATTGTTTCTAACAATGCTGCCGCTGTTATTGGTACACCTATTGCTATTTCCGTGGCTAGCCAATTAAACCTTTCACCTGAGCCATTTATCTTAGCGGTATTATTCGGTGCTAACTTAAGCTATGCCACACCTATGGCTTATAAAACCAACTTATTGGTGATGAATGCCGGTGGCTATAAGTTCTCTGACTTTATACGTATTGGTATTCCGTTGATTTTACTGATGTGGGTAACACTTTCTTTGCTATTAAATTGGTTATATTTATAGCTTTGGTGCAAGTTATCTAAATTTACAGCAAGTTGCTATTTGATTGATATATTACCTCACAAGGTAACTTTATAGCCTTATTTACTTGACTTGAAACACTACTCATTCCAGCTAAAATGTCTTCTTGTTGGCTGGAAAAACATAAAAACCTCCCTCTTATCGTCAGTTAGTAATATCATTATTCGCGAAGTTAAGGCATAACTTTCATAAACAGTTTAAATTTATCTTGGGCTCTTACCACCCAATGAGGAGTTCCTTTCCCTATCCCTGCAATTTGAACATTTGGATGCATCTTCATCACTGAAGCTATTGCTATTTCTTGTTCAAGGCCTACGTCGACAAACAAAATATGCTTACCTTCATCCAGCATTTCCTTAAACTGTACGAAATTAACATTAGGTGTTTGGATGCCGATAAGTCCACCCTCCCAAGTACAAAAGCCAAGTACAATAATAGACAAAAAAACAAAGGGTATCCAACCCACAGTAGATTCTGTCCAGCCCATACCATAGGCAATGAAGAGAGTTATGATAGCGCCGATAATGCCATAGATAGCGCCAATTTTTGTTGAATGGACTACATTTTTTTTCAATACTGATTCTACTGCATGTAAATTATGGGTTTCAACTTCAGTATCATTTTCACTGAGCACATGAATTTGTGGGTCAGTAAAGCCTTGTAACTTAAGGTCTTTTTCAACTTTTTCAACTTCATCAATTTCTGCTATAACGTAAAAGTGTCTGATCATCATTTGCTCCACCTAAAATAGGATGTATAAAATTGCTATTTTCAACTAGCGTATAACTAATAAAAAATAGGCTGAAAACCCACAACTATGCCTACTACGTTTTGAAGTATAGCAGCGATTTTTAAAAGAGGTTTTAGCAGTGAAGATAAAGATATTTAAGGTTTGTGTTAGCAGTAAATTTATTAATGTCTTATTTGGGTAAAAAAACTTTAATTAGTTGTAATTACTAAGGACTTATCTAATAGAGTAGTCTAATAGAGTAATCTGAAATGTGCAGTCTGCTGATATCAAAAGCTTTAGGTATTATCATAAAAAATAACCTCTCCATTGCTGTCCATTTTGATATTTAGATGATTTTGGATAAAGAATTCTACTTCGATGCGAGGTCATTTGGCTGCAATACTGCCTGTTATCACACCTAAATTATGTATTAATTTTGATGAATAATACCAGTTCCATTAAGTTTGTGATCTTGTTGTGCGCAGGAAAAATAACTCAAGGTAAGGCGCTCGATTGAGCAATAGCTGGCTATTGGGAGTGAGAGCAACACAGCCTTGAGCTATTTTAACTAGTACAAGTGAGTAATAACTTAATGGGATTGGTATAATAAAGTGTTTAGCGACATGATGCTGTGTTGGTGCGAATGGGAACAAAATACATAATCGTTGATAGCTAATTAAAGCTGCTTTTTATAAGCTATTCTAAACAATGTCCAAACGGCGTTATTTCGATAATAACAAATACTATTACCAGAATAAAAATGATGAATTTTAGCTAAGTTTTTTATGGTACCAATTATAGGATTAGATTTTTTTATATAATAATTGATAATAAAAGATTGGTGGCAACCCTAATAGCCACACTCCGGCACATAAGTCGTCTGCTGCGGTTGCTTCCTTCCGGACCTGGCCGAGTTCACAGAGTATCATTGCGGAGGGACCAAAAGGGTCACCATAGAGGCGTTAAAAGAATCTCTTTAACGCGCCGCAGAGTATGGCTAATCAATAGCTTAGTTGCAAGCCCTAGTTGCTAAATTCAGACTGCTTGCGGATTTTTTGCACAAACATCAGCAAATACTTGCTTAAATTCGACTAACTCCTGATTTATATCACCGGTTATAACAACTGCGGGATGAAATCGTACTTCCTTTTTAATAAAATCAAAACTTAAGGGGATAACCGGTACATTAGCTTTTTTGGCGATATGCAAAAATCCAGTTCTCCACTCGGTGGTTTTACTACGAGTACCTTCCGGTGCAATCGCTAAAATAAACTGCTCATTACTTTTAAATTCTTCGACGATTTGCCCGACAACGCCATGGCTATGGTTGCGCTCAACACCAATACCACCAATGGCAGTCAAAAACGATTTTATTGGCCAACGAAAGATACTGCCCTTAGCAAGAAATGACAGCTTAAGGTTTAATGAAAACATAACAGCGATACCGACAAAAAAATCCCAATTTGAGGTATGAGGTGCCACCGCAATAATAAACTTTGGCTGCTGTGGCAACTCTCCGGTAATTTTCCAGCCACAACTCGCCATCGCTTGACTTGCGAATCTTCTTAAAAGGCCATAATCGCGGGTTGCTATACACTCAGGTAAAGTCGGCGTTGTTAACTTATTCATCTAATGCTTAACGCGCTCTTGCTAACTTTTCATTAATTTCTAACAACACTGACTTGATAACAAGTAAGTTTTCTTTACCTAATCTTAACAATAGTTTCTCTGCATCATCTAAAGATTCTAACGATTGATCTTTATATTTATACATAACGCTAAGGCGTTCTAACTCAGGTTGATTTTTAGGAATTTCCATATCTAAAACCTTGGTTATTGCGTTGTGTAATACCTCAGTAAAATCTTGTTCAGGGTAACCTAACTCGCCATAAGCTTGATCAATTAGTGGCTTCAATTCAACATACCATTGCACTAGTGCTTCACTGTCCATTGAGCGTAAAAGATCAACATAGTTACTAAAACGACGAGTGCTACTTTCATCCCACTGCAATTTAATACCCTTGTCTGTGGCTTCTTCTAGTGCGGTAAATTTTGCATTAGGTATAATTAAGGGGGTGTGCTCATAGGCTAAGCTACCTTGGCTAAAGTTATCAGTAAATACCACAAATCGGCGGATAATATCTTCTGTAACGACCAGTTTTAGTAATTCTTTGCGCCAAGTTAACGTGGGCAATTTAGTACTGAACCAAGTGTCACTTTCATCTAATGTCGGCAGTAAAATTTCAGGCTCAAGCTCCATGGTGTTTTCTTCAACCTGCTCTGTGGCACCTTCAGGTGCAATTAACTCAGGCGTAATTTCAGGCTCAACTTCTGGTATTTTAGCGGGTACAACGGCGGTAGTAGCGATGGTATCACTATTGTTATTTTCATCGCCTGCAATTACGTAGAAATAGATAACAAAGGCAATGATGGCAGCAATAATTACTGCAATAATAGCCCAAGGCGTTTGTTTTTGTTCAGTATTTTTAGTTGACATAGTAACCTTAAATTTATGTAATACCCATTGTATTAATGAATTGGTTTAAGTAATGACCTAGTAAATGATAAATTTTCGTATTTAAATTTTCAGTAATATCGCACGTTACTGTGCATCTGCCTGATTCTCAGGCAAAGCGGCAATAAAGGCCGCATGTTGATTACAATTTTCAGCCACCCGACAAATATTTGGATATTCACTCATATTAAGATTAAATCGATAGGCATTATATACTTGAGGCACTAAACAAATATCAGCCATAGTAATGTTATCACCAAAACAATATTTTCCTGAGTTTACTGTTAATTGCTGCTCAACAGCAGAGAAACCTACCTTCATCCAATGATGACTCCAAATAAGTTTATCACTTTCTTGCAGTGAAAAATTGTTAACTAGGTATTGCTGTACGCGTAAATTATTAACTGGATGTATTTCACAGGCAAAATCAAGCGCAAGTGCTTTTACTTTTGCTTTTGCCACCATGTTTTTAGGATAAATAGCCACCAACGGATATTTATCATCTAGGTACTCAATGATAGCAATCGATTGATGCAAAGCAACATCTTCATCAATTAAAGTGGGTACTAAATGTGTCGAATTTAATTCAGTGTAAGCTTCTTTATGCTGCTCTCCACCGTCTTTAACTAAATGCACTGGAATTGATTCAAACTCCAAGCCTTTTAGATGCATAGCAATTCTTACTCTATACGCAGCAGATGACCGCCAATAACCATATAATTTCATATCTAATACTCAAATAACTTTACAGTGAAACCAGTATTGGCAAGTTAGCGTTAAATTTTAACAGTTTTCTTATTAATATCGTAGTCACGTAATTTGTTGGCGATGGCGGTGTGACTAAGCCCTAATTTTTTGGCCAATTGTCGCGTACTTGGATAAGCAGGATAAAGTTTACGCAGTAAATCAGCTTCAAAATTTTTCACTGCCGCATCCAAAGTACCTTCGAAATCTTGCTCAAGATAACCATGCTCTCGCGTATATGCGGGTAAATGCAAGTGCGAGGTTGTGATTATATTGCCGTCAATTAACGATACCGCTCGAATCAGCACATTCTCCAGTTGCCTAACATTCCCAGGCCAGGGGTAGTGCTCAATAAATTCAAGGCATTCTTTATCAAAAGAAACGTGGGTCTTACCAACACGTTGACCAAATTTAGCGACAAAAAGTTCCGCTAAAGGCACAATATCTGCACGTCGCTCACGTAACGATGGAATATTAAGCCCCAAAACATTTAAACGATAATATAGGTCTTCTCTAAATTCGCCAAGAGAAACCATATTAAGTAAGTCTCGGTTTGTTGATCCGATAATACGGACATTAACTTTAATTTCTTTTTCGTCATCAATGCGCCTAAAGGTGCCGTCTTGAATTACCCGCAATACTTTAGTTTGTAACTTAGCTGACATTTCACCGACTTCATCAAGAAATATTGTGCCGCCATCCGCTGATTCGAATATACCTTTTTTACTTCTTGCTTCTCCTGCAGCGCCAGAGCCAAATAATTCGGTTTCCGCTGCATCGTCAGGTAGTGCAGCACAACTTAAGGTCATAAAGGGCTTATCTGTGCGATCACTGGCCGCGTGACAAGCCCGTGCTAATAACTCTTTACCTGATCCTGTCTCACCGACAACCAACATAGAAGAGTCAAGCAGGGCCATGCGCTTTGCTTCGCGTATCAATTTACGCATTGAGCTACTGTTAGATTGAATGCCGGTAAAATCATTTTCATTGGCCTTTTTAAAGGCACTAATTTGTTGGCCTAATCTGGCTTCTGATTTTAATATTAATACTGCACCCGCAAGTACTTGCCTTCCATCACCTTCAGCGATATGAATAGGGATAATATCAGCGACAAAATCGTCTTCTTGAAATTTAACACGGCGAGTTTGCGCCAGTACTTCTGTACTGTCTAACCAACGGGTAAAATTAAAACCTTTTAGCCATTGCCCAACATGCTCGCCAATAATATGCTCAAGCGAACTACACATTATTTGCGCCGCAATATTATTAACCACACGAATTTGGCCATGATTGTCAATGGAGATAAAAGGGTCTGGAAAGGTTTTAACTAAGGTTTCAAATTCATTTCTTTCACGTTCAGATGGCATATAAGGTGTTGTTTTAACATCAATAACACCATCTATCAATCGCAATTGCGGCATAAAACTTTGCAGCTCTGAAAACTCTAAATCAGGGATGTTAATAAAAATTTTCCCTGGTTGTTTTAACTCGATACCACGTAGGTCGATCCCACGTTCAACAAATATTGCTAATACACTTTGCGCAATACCCACTCGGTCCTTGCAACCAATTTCTAAACGCATCTAATAACCTCAAGCAAACAACAAAATCCAATATCACCATTGTAAACTATTTTTTACAACAAAAAAAAGCCCCCTTTAATAGGAGGCTTGATATTATTGTCTTTTATCAGGTTACAAAAGCTGATCAGTTTTGGCCGCACAAATAAAGTCATTCTTATGCAGCCCTTTAATAGCATGGCTCCACCAAGTCACTTTTACTTTGCCCCACTCTAATAAAATGGCCGGATGGTGAAATTCTTTTTCTGCTAATTCAGACACTTTATTTGCAAAAGCCCATGCTAATTTATAGTTTTTAAATTTATAAACACGCTCCAACATCATAATACCGTTATTTACTTCAGGTACCCAATCAGGTATTTGAGCCAGTAAGCTTGCTAATTCGTCATCGCTAACCTTGGGTGCATCTACTTGACATGCTTCACATTGTTGATTTGATAATTCGCCGATCATAAAAATTCCTTTAACTTACTTTTGAGGTTGTTTTTAATTCAAATTTAGCTGGATGTAGGCCTATTTTTTTCGCTTGTTCTACCAACACCATAATATCTTCTACGGTTAATTTTCGTACTTCATCGAGATCACTGACCTTGGTGAGCATAAAATAAACAGGTTGCAAAATGTCAATGCGATATTGTGTCCGTAAAACATCTAAAACATCGAGTGGTTTTCTTTCAGCATTTTTATCATGTAGTGCATATTCTGTTTCAGTTGGAGAAGACAAAATACCGCCACCGTATACACGTAACCCTTTAGGAGTATCAAGTAAGCCAAACTCTACAGTAAACCAGTAAAGCCGTGCTAAAAATACACGGTCTTCCTTTGAAGCGTTTAAGCCCATCATGCCATATGCTTGGGTATAATTAGCAAACGACTCGTTAGTTAGTAAAGCGCAGTGACCATATATTTCATGAAATATATCAGGCTCTTGTAAATAATCAAACTCTTCCTCGGAGCGAATGAATGTCGCAACGGGGAATTTCTTTTCTGATAGTAAGCGGAAAAACTCACCAAAGCCAATAAGTGCTGGCACGGGCTCGCAGCTCCAACCCGTTTCAGCTCTTAATACCGTACTCACTTCTTCTAATTGTGGGATACGGTCAAGTGGCAGATTTAACTTACTTAAGCCGGCAATAAATTCATCACATGCGGTATTTTCTACTGTTGAAAGTTGTCGCGTAATTAACGCCTGCCAAATTTGGTTTTCTGCCGCTGACCATGCAATGTTGCCATGTTCATCTGCAACCTTAGAAACGTACTTACTCGCCATTTTTTTAACCTTATTGAGTGAATATCAATTTTATTATTAATGTTGTTGTGAACTTTATCTTGATATTTAAAACTATCTTAGTTCTCATAATAATAAGGCAACATCAATATAAAAAGCACGACTTTCAAAGTGGCTATTTTTTCACCAGAACAATAAAGCTGTAAAACTTATGTTACATCTAAATATACAGTTAAATTATTAATGTTTACTTTCAGTGGTTTGGCTAGTTTTTTTTCACCAGTGATCGCACTTGGCTAATAATTTTTTGACGGATATGACTCAGCTTTGGCGCATCTTCGGTAAAGGGAATTGGTCGACATAAGTGCATGGCTTTAAGTCCCAATCGGGCGGTTAACATGCCCGCACCTAGTCCCTGTGCCATACGTGCTGATAGCTTTCCTAACAATTCTGCACCTAATAGGTCAGCGCCTAAGTCAGCCACTAATTCGCTTGCGCCAGCATAGGCCATATTAATAATTACTTGTTTAATTAATTTGACTCGGCTCCAGTAACTTAGTTTTAAACCATATAGGGCCGCTATTTTATTAACTAAACGTAAATTTCGCCATAGCATTAGCAACATATCAATAATGGCAATTGGACTTAGTGCCACTAAAACCACTGACTCTGAAGAAAATTTTGCAATTTCTTTCAAAGCCTTTTCATCCACTTGAGATAAAACGTTACGAGCATATAGCTGTATTATTTCAACATCGTTGTACTCTTCAAGGTTTAATTTTTGCCATGCACTGTGATCAAGTTTAGCTAAGTCAATGGGTAGACGCTTGGATATTTTATCGCAAAGGCTGGTGGCATCAACTTGACCTGCTTCATTGATAATATCTTGTGCTTGTTGTTTAAGATTTTGCTGATATTTAAATTGCCTCAGACCAGCAAATTCGTGCCAAACGCTACGGCCACAAATAAGTGATAAACCGGCCAGTAAAATAGCATATAAGCTAGCGATGATCGGCGATTGACTAAAGCCGTTAATAAAAAACTGCACCGCTTCAACCCCCACTAAAGTCACAAATACTAGCCCTAGTGTACGCCATAGCCAACTTGGTTTTTTGACGTCAATAACAAGATTATCGTCAACTTGTTCTACTTGCTCATCACAAACCCAATCCTGCTCATTAACAATAATCTGCTGATTGTTTTCTGTTATTGACTGGTCAGCAATATCAGCATCAAATAATATTTGTTGTTGATGTTTTTCTTTATTTTCTGTCATTTTAATTTGTCTCCAAGCAAAAACTGCAACATTTGATCCATGCGCAGATGCGGTAAACATTCATCACTACTTGCCGATTCAATCGGCGAAAAAGCGATATAGTTAAAGGGTTGCTTTTGCCAATAATCACGCCTTGGAATACTCGCTGGCACTGCACCAGGAAATAAGGTGATCATTTGGCCATTACTTAATTGGCGACCTTTAATAACTGGGATATTTTGGCCTTGATAGTGGCTTTTGCCCACTTTAGTTGCTTTGACTGAGGCAATAGCGATTGTTTTCATTTTGATGGCATCAAAACTCAGCTCTTGCTTGGTTTGAAAGACTAACTTGTTGAGCAAGGAAACTAAATTACCATGTTGCTCAGGTGTGACATGGTCGGCCTTAGTAGCGGCAAAAAGTAGTCGATCAATTTTTGGCGAAAACAAACGCGACAGTAAACTTGATTGCCCATATTGAAAGCTTTCCATGATCATCGCCATAGCATGCTGTAAATCTACAAAGCTTTCTGGGCCTTTATTTAATGGTGTTAAACAGTCAGCCAGCACAATTTGTCGATCAAAATTAATAAAGTGCTCTTTATAAAAACGCCGTACTACACGTTCTTTATATTCAATAAATCGTGCGCGCAACATGCCGATATAACAGTCGTCTTTAGCATTTTGATAGTCATTACTGTCAATATCGTCAAATTCGCTATAAGGAAAAAACTGCAGTATCGGCGCATCTTCTAACTCACCTGGCAAAATAAAACGTCCTGGTTGAATAACAGACAAGCCAAGCTGGTGACGAAAGAGTAACAGTAAGTCAGTATATTCTTGTGATAGTTGCGCTAAAACAGCTTCGTCAACACTAGCAAAGGCATCAAACTCAGCCAGTTTATCAAGAAAGCCCTGTGCATGTTCACTTCTTGGTGCCTGTTTAAGCAGTACAGTGGTCTGTTGTGACCATTCTTCAAATGTTAACGACAACATAGGTAAGTCAAGCAGCCACTCGCCGGGGTAATCGGTGATATCGATATAAAGTGTTGCCGACTCTGTGGCATATTTTAGTAACGAGTCTTTCGGTTGATAACGCACTGCTAAGCGTAACTCGCTAATACCGTTAGTAGGTTTTGGCCATTTTGGTGGCGACTGACATAAAGCTGATAGCGCACCGTCATATTCGAATCTAGCAATATGAAGATGCTTTTGTGGCACGCGTTTAGCAGCAATGTAACGACCTTGATGGACAACATTAAAAAAACTGAGCTGCGAATTATTACCTTCATTAAGTAACTGATTCACTAAAGAAGTAATAAAAGCGGTCTTGCCACTGCGACTAAGCCCGGTTACAGCTAGGGTAATATGTTGATCAATAGACCGATTAACAAGGTCACTGGCTTTTTGTTTTAACTTATCTAACTGAGCTTTATTAATAAATGCCATACTTGAATGCTATCTCTTTATTTTCAATATTTTGAAGGTAGAATACTTATCTTAACAATACTATCATTACCTTAGATACTAGCGGCTTTTACATTGAGATAACAGTGCTATACCGGCTTTACCATTCAGTTTACAGTGATAAAAAAAGCGGCCTAGCCGCTTTTTTTATAGTTGATTAATTTCTCGTGACACCGTAAATTCTGGTGAGGTAACGTAGCGTTCAATAACTTGTAGTTCCAGCTCTAAGGTCTTGAACTTGCGCCTAATATCGTGAAATGCTTGTTTAGGTGGCTCACCTGCTTGCCAAATTCGTGATTTCACTTTAATTGACTCATTGGTAATGTCTTCATCAAACCCTTGTTGGCCTGGCACTTGCTGCTTAGAGTGCTGATTAGCTTGACCATGCCCAAAATCACCTCTTTGGCCATTACGGTGAGTATGGCCTAAATTGATGGGTTTTTTATCTAATATAAACCAAGCGGCAATATAAATCACAATAAACCAACCCATGCCTAACAACACACCAGAAACCACAAGTATACGTACCAACCATGACTCCCAGCCAAAGTAATCGGCAATGCCTGCACAGACGCCAGCTAACTTTCCTTGGCTCGTATTTCGATATAACTCACCTCGGGATTTGCTGGTCATAGTTTGTTTCTCCACTCGGGTGTCTCAACATCTAAAATAGCTTCTAAGGTTTTTATTCTGTCAGCCATTTTATCGGCGAGTTCAGACAACTCGGTAAGTTGAATATATTCTTCTTCACTAAAACCTTGGCTAATTTGGCGTTTACTACGATAGTGCAATATCAGCCAAATAGGCGCTACTACAACCATAAATATAATTACTGGGGCGATGATAATCTCATCCACAATTTTTCTCCTTTAATTGCACCTAATCTTTAATTGCACCTAATTAAGGCATGTATTCGTCATGTCTTATTATTTACTTATAGTCTTTGATTTCATTTTAGCTTTTAATTGTGCTAATTCATCTTCAACTTTTTCATCTGATGCCAGTTCTGCAATTTCATCAGCTAATGACTTACTGCCCATATCGTAAGATTCGACTTGTGCTTCTATACCATCAATTTTGCGCTCGTAACGATCGAAGCGACTTAGCGCGTCATTAACCCGATCGCTGTCAATATTCTTTTTCACCTTTAGGCGTGAATTTGCTGTTTTCTCACGCATAATAATTGCTTTTTGACGCGACTTAGCATCAGCTAATTTATCTTGTAACTGTGAAATTTCACTTTGCAGTTTAGCAATGTGGCCATCAACGTGAGTTAACTCTTCACGCAAGCCTCCCGCACTTTCAAGGCATTTTTTCTTTTCCATTAAGGCTGCACGCGCTAAATCTTCACGACCTTTACTTAACGCTAGCTCTGCTTTTTCTTGCCATTGTGCTGCATCCACTTCAAACCTATTGGCTTGGCGTACTAATTCTTTTTTATCCGCTAAGGTTTTGGCTGATGAAGAACGCACTTCAACTAGTGTGTCTTCCATTTCTTGGATGATTAAGCGCACCATTTTTGCAGGATCTTCTGCTTTGTCTAATAAGTTGTTAATATTAGAATTAATGATATCTGTAAACCTTGAAAAAATACCCATATTTACTTCCTCGTTCAAAAAATGACTTTAATTGCCTTAGGTTTTACTATTCACGTTCTGCGCCAAGTTTTTATAACACTATAATATATTGATTAATAATGCTTTATTATTATTTAAAAAAAGGCTTCTCTCTAAGCTGTTAATAAAATACACTATTTGTTAGTGAAAAAAACCAATTATTAGGTCAGATCATGACACGTTTCAAACAACAAGATAATCTCATTGGTCAATCTAACAATTTTTTAGAGGTGCTTGAGCAAATTTCGCAGATAGCACCTTTAAGTAAGCCGGTGCTGATCATTGGTGAGCGTGGTACAGGTAAAGAGCTAGTTGCGGCCCGTTTACATTATTTATCTAAACGATGGGATCAAAATTATCTTAAACTTAATTGTGCGACGTTGAATGAAAATTTATTAGAGAGTGAATTATTTGGTTATGACAGTGGTGCCTTTACCGGCGCCAGTAAACGTCATGAAGGACGTTTTGAACGCGCTGATAACGGCACTTTATTTCTAGACGAAATCGCCAATACTACCGGATTAATTCAAGAAAAGTTATTACGCGTTGTAGAGTATGGCGAATTTGAACGCGTTGGTGGCTCAAGAACGATTAAAACTAATGCTCGATTAGTGGCCGCAACCAACGAAGACTTACCATCAATGGCGGCTGCAGGTGAGTTTCGTGCCGATTTACTTGATAGGTTAGCCTTTGACGTGATCACTCTGCCGCCTTTGCGCGAACGTTTAGACGATATACTGGTATTAGCCGAACACTTTGCAATTAACATGGCGCGTGAACTTGAGTTTGAGCTTTTTAGTGGTTTTACCGAAAAAGCAAAACGTGCTCTGCTTGAATATCAGTGGCCAGGTAATATTCGTGAATTAAAGAATGTGGTCGAACGCAGTGTTTATCGCTGTAATAATCCACACTTACCGGTGCATGAATTAGTCATCGACCCATTTGAGTCACCTTATCGCCCCTCTAAACGCATTAAAACTCAAGATCGCATTATCGCTACGCCAGCTGCACAAAGTACTGAAACTGCAACAGAAGCGCCAATTAAAGTAGAACAAAAAATTCAACCAAACACCCAAACTTTACAATTTCCACTGTCATTAAAAGATTTATCAAAAAACTATGAAGTCGATTTAATCAAGTTGGCATTGGCGCATTGCCAATATAGTCAAAAGAAAACCGCTGACGCCTTAGAATTAACCTATCATCAGTTAAGAGGCTACTTAAAAAAATATAATCTACTCGACTCAAGTAGTGCAGACGAAGAATAAAGATTAGCTATGGTTTACTCTACACTTACATACTATTACTGCTTTACACTGTTAATAATGGTGTTATCAGGTTGCGACTCAAACGAAGCGCTTTCGTTAAGCAAAAAAAGCATTATCTATTGCAGCGAAGGTCCTCCTGAAAGCTTTAATCCACAAACGGTGTCTTCTGGTACAACAATAGATGCCACGTCACATCAGTTATATAATCGTTTGATTGAGTTTAGCCCCGTTGATAATGCGATCATGCCCGCTATTGCGAAATCTTGGCATGTGACACGTGACGGTAAAATGATAACTTTTTATCTGCGCAAAGATATTCAATTTCATCAAACTAGCTATTTTATGCCAACACGGGCGCTCAATGCTGACGATGTGCTGTTTAGTTTTAATCGTATGTTGGATGCCTCCCACAAATACCACCCAATATCGGGCGGCAAATATCCATTTTTTCAAAATGCTCAGTTAGCTAGTTTGATTGATAACATAGAAAAAATTAACGATCACACCATTCGTTTTCGACTCTCCCATTCTGACAGTTCATTTCTCGCCAACATTGGTGGCGATTCAGCAGTTATTTTATCAAAAGAGTATGCCGACGAATTAGTGGAACTTAATGCCATGCAAGAAATAGATATGCTGCCCATTGGTACCGGGCCCTTTAAGTTTAAGCAGTATAGTTCGGGGGCTTTTATTCGTTATGAACCTCATGCAGATTATTGGCGAGGCAAGTCAGAGCTTAAGCAACTCGTTTTTGATATAACTCCAAGAGATACAGCTCGCTTAACTAAGTTATTAGCCGGTGAATGTGATGTAATTGCCTACCCTATTGCACATGAAAAAATTAAACAACACCCCAATCTCATTTTAGAGTCAGTAATATCTTTCAATGTCGGTTATTTTGGTTTCAATACCCGTAAGCCGCCATTTAACAATCCTTTAGTACGCAAAGCTTTATCTTACGCTATTAATAAGCAAGCGATTTTAGAGGCGGTTTATACCGGACAAGCAGAAATTGCAAATGGCATTATTCCAAATTCTTCTTGGGCTTATGATGCAACGATAACAAGCCCAGATTATTCAATAGCCAACGCACAGAAACTATTAACACAAGCCGGTTATGGTAATGGCTTTTCTATGGATTTATGGGCGATGCCGGTGCAGAGGTCTTATAACCCAGATGCGATTACAATGGCCAAACTCATTCAGGCTGATTTACAAAAAATAGGGGTAGAGGTTAATATCGTCTCAGGTTATGAATGGTCGACTTTTTTACGAAAAGTTTCAGAAGGTGAGCATCAAAGTGTGCTATTAGGTTGGTCAGCTGACAACCCTGATCCCGATAACTTTTTTTCGTCATTACTGAGCTGTTCTTCAGCAAGTACTGGCAGCAATCGCACCTTTTGGTGTAATAAAAGGTTCGATCAGCTTATCCAAAAAGCACTAAAAACAAATAACATTAATAAACGAAAAGCCTATTATTCAAAGGCGCTGAGATTGATTAATGAAGAAGTGCCTTTAATCCCCATTGCTCATTCAAAAAGATATCAAGCACGAGATAATAGTGTAAAAGGTACTGTCTTACGCGCCATCGGTGGCGTTGATTTTAACGGGGTTACAAAAAACTAATATGCTAATTTTTACTCTGCGTCGTTTTAGTTTATTCTTTTTTACCTTATTGTTATTAACAATGTTGTCATTTAGTTTGAGTTTTTTATTTCCTGGTGAGCAACTCATTAACCTAACTGGCCAAATAAGTGCATCACCAGAGCAGTTAGCGGTTTTAGCTGATGAATATCAACAGCAATCTGGTTTACTGAGCCAATATGTCAGTTATTTAAAACACCTGTTTCAAGGCGACATGGGTTATTCGATGACCAGCCACTTACCGATTTCAAGCGAAGTACTTAACCGTTTACCTGCAACGGTTGAATTGGCCTGTGTTGCTCTGTTAGTGGCGATGTTTGTCGGTATTCCCGTTGGCTTTTGTGCCGCTATTTACCACCGAAAAGCGCCTGATAACTTAATATTGACCATTGCAATGATTGGCTACTCAATCCCAGTTTTCTGGTTGGGCATACTCGCTATATTGGTGTTCTCTATCCAATTAGGCTGGTTCCCTTCTTCTGGACAAATCAGTCTTTTATTCGAGATTCAACATGTTACCGGTTTACAATTAATTGATATTTTACTCAGCGACAGTCCGTACAAATGGCAAGCTTTTCAAGATGCTACTCGACACCTTATCTTACCAGTTATTGTGGTGGCTTTAGCCCCTGCCACTATTTTTATGCGTTTAGCACGCTCGGCTATGTTAGAAGTTTTAGACACCCATTACATTAAAGCGGCAAAAGCAAAAGGCTTAACTTTTAGCCAAATTATTTATCGTCATGCTATGCGTAATGCTATTATTAAGGTTATCAGAGATATAGGTTTACAATTTGCTAATCTCATTACTATAGCGATGGTGACAGAAGTTATTTTTAGTTGGCCAGGCATCGGTAGCTGGTTAATCGAAAGTATATATCAGCGTGACTATACCGCAATTCAAGGTGGGCTTATTGTGCTTTCAAGCTTTATATTCATTGTGCACATTATTATAGATTTAGTCTATGCAGCGCTTAACCCTTTAGCTCGGGAGCCTCGTCATGGCACGTGATAAAATATACTTAGAAGAAGAGTTCCCAACCCCGCTAGTGCAGTTGTGGCATAACTTCAAACAACCTCCTGTTGTTATGATTGGCTTTTGCTGTTTTTTATTTTTAATTGCCCTAGCAGTATTAGCCAATATCATTACGCCGTATTCCTCAGTGGAAAACCATTTAGATCACTTATTATTACCTCCTGCATGGAGTGATGATGGCGATGTCAGCTTTTTGCTTGGCACAGACAACCTCGGTAGAGATATGTTGTCACGTTTAATTCATGGTACCTCATTAACCTTTGGCTTAAGTATTATTGTTGTTATTGCTTCACTAGCTGTTGGTGTTGTGATCGGTTCACTATCAGCCTTAACAACGGGTATCAAATCTAGCTTTCTTAACCATTTTCTTGATGTTATTTTATCTATTCCTTCTTTACTTTTAGCGATCATCATTGTTGCCATACTCGGTCCTGGTTTAGAGAATACCTTATGGGCCATCATTATGGTGCTAATACCACAATTTGTGCATGTAACCCGAAATGCTGTCAAAGAAGAGTTTGCAAAAGACTACGTGTTGGCATCACGTCTTGACGGCGCTAGTTCAGTTAGAATTTTGCGTTATTCTATTTTCCCTAATATTATCGAAAAGTTAATTAGCCAAGCAACACTGGCCCAATCAGCTGCTATTCTCGACATTGCAGCACTAGGCTTTCTTGGTTTAGGCGCCCCTATACCTATGCCGGAATGGGGAGCAATGTTAGCTAATGGCATTGAGTTATTTTATATTGCTCCTTGGACCGTTTACCTGCCTGGTTTAGCTATTTTATTTTCAGTTATCGCGACAAACTTGGTCGGTGAAGGCATGCGCCATGCCCTAAAAGTGCGCAAGGAAAACTAATGAACTTAATTGATATTCGCAACCTTTCCATAAAATTACAAACTTCAACAAAGCCAATATTTGCTGTCGATCGCGTAAACTTAACCATGAAAGAAGGTGAGGTTCGCGGTTTAGTGGGCGAATCTGGCTCTGGTAAATCGCTATTAGCACAAGCTATTGTCGGCGTATTGGATGAAAAATGGGAAGTAGATGCTGACCGCTTTCATTGGCGCGGCAACGACTTAATGCGGCTGTCTGCTGAAGAAAGAAAAGCAATTATATCAAAAGACGTCGCGATGATTTTCCAAGAACCTATGGCTTGTCTAGATCCAACCACCACTATTGGTGAGCAATTAGAAGAAGCTGTAGATGTTGAACAATTAAGTGGTTATTTTTGGCAAAAACGACAACAGCGTAAACTGGCTGCTATCACCTTGTTGCATAAAGTCGGCATTAAGCAACATGAGGTCTGTGTGAAGAGTTTTCCTCACCAACTTACTGATGCGTTATGCCAACGTGTAATGATAGCAATGGCTTTAGCACGTCGTCCTATGCTGTTAATTGCTGACGAGCCGACTGCCTCAATGGAAAGTACTAATCAAGGCCAAATTTTTCGTTTGTTAGCAAGCTTGAATCAACTGAAAAATATGTCGATATTATTGATAAGTCACGATTTAGAAAATGTTACCCATTGGACCAATACCATTACTGTTATGTATAGTGGCCAATTTGTTGAGGCCGGCACCACAGAACAAATTTTTAACCAACCTTATCATCCCTACACCCGTGCCTTGGTCGACAGTAGCCCAAAGGCTAACCGAATGATCCCAAATAAATCTCGACTAATGACATTGCCTGGTAGTATTCCTACTTTACAACATTTACCGATTGGCTGTCGATTAGGACCAAGATGCCCGCGAGCACAACAGAAATGTGTACATGCGCCAAAAATTAAAAATTTTCATAGTCATCAAGTCAGTTGCCATTTTCCACTGAAGGATAACTATTCATGAGTGATGTTTTATTACAAGTTAGTAACCTGAGTAAAAGCTATAAAGATAAAAACTATTGGTTTAATCGTAAATGTACAACGGTACTTGAGCCTTTATCTTTTGATATTATGGCGCATAAAACGCTCGCTATTGTAGGCGAAACAGGCTCTGGAAAGTCTACTATTGCAAAATTACTGGTTGGCGCTGAATTACCCACCACTGGCCATATTCGTTTAAATGGTCAAACTTTAGAACCAGGTAATTTTAAGCAACGTTGTCAACATGTTCGCATGATTTTTCAAGACTCAGGCACAACTTTAAACCCCAGTCTTACGATAGAACAATTATTAGATGAACCCCTACAACTCAATACCAAGCTAAGTGAAGTTGAGCGCCACCAATTGATCCGAGAAACCTTGCAAAAAGTTGGTTTGTTGGCTGAGCATATGAGCTTTTATCCTCATATGTTTTCAGGGGGTCAAAAGCAACGTATTTCATTAGCACGAGCGATAATATTACAGCCACAAGTGATCATTCTCGACGAGGCATTAGCATCACTCGACCCGTCTTTACGCTCACAAATGATCAACCTCTTGCTCGATTTACAACAGCAAATGGGTCTAGCATTTATATTAATCTCTCATAACCTCGGTATTGTCAGGCACTTTAGTGATGAGATGATGGTACTAAGCAAGGGTGAGGTTTTAGAGTTTGGCAAAACCAACGATATTTTACAAAAACCTCAGCACAAGTACACAAAAAAGTTAATCATGAGTCAACGTTTTCAATTACTGCATCGTTAGCTTTAATGGCCAATAACTTCGTCTTAATAACTATAAACTTGGCAAATAAGTTATACCAGTTTCACTAATGATCTAAGCTACTTTATATGCTAGAAAAAAACCAAGTACAAGGCGTTTATTTTAATCACTCGTTGTTCAGGACAATAGGCGCCTACATTGTCTAATACCAATTACATTAAGTTATTGCTCACTTGTACTAGTTAAAATAGCTCAAGGCTGTGTTGCTCTCACTCCCAATAGCCAGCTATTGCTCAATCGAGCGCCTTACCTTGAATTATTTTTCCTGCGCACAACAAGATCACAAACTTAATGGAACTGGTATAATAAGCTGCATCCATGCAATGATAATGAGTAAATAAATAACGCCGTAGTGGGTTGTTTTAACCCGTACAAATAATAGGTAATTGGTGAGATGGGTATTATCTATTATTATACCGAACTGAAAACTTGAGCTTCTTCAAATTACCTAGCCACTAAACTGTTTCTTTAACACAACCACATACCTTATACCAATCCCATTAAGTTATTGCCCCCCTTTGGACTGATGAGCAAATAAAACTTAAACCTTAAAAAGTAAAAAACCAGCCTATTGGCTGGTTTTTTTAAGCTTTATTAGCTCACATAGTGCTATACGTTAATATTGCGTGGTCGGTGCTTGCACTTTTTTACGCACAATCTCTGCGCCGACTTTTAACGATTCAACATAACTTAAATAAGACGCTTGTGCCAATTGCTGAGTTAACTGCTGTGACAAGTTTGGTGAGTCTACCACTGCACCTTCGTTGACTGCTTGCACCTCAAGCAACGCTAAATTGCCATTACTAAGATTTACTGTCGTTGCCGATACCGCGCTTTCACTTGGGCGAGGCAGTTTAAAAGCTTCACGTGCTAAACTTGCATCTAAGCCACTACCGACACGTGCAACGGCTATTTTAACTTCCATAGCAGCGCCAATGGTAGCTAGTTGCTCAGTAATATCAGTACCAGACTTAAATGCAACCAGTAATTCATCCGCAACAGTTTGAGCTTTTTCAGAGGCTTTTATCGCTAGCAAAATATTTTCGATTTGTGCGCTGACTTCAGCAAGGGGTTTGACACTGGCTGCTTGGTATTCATTTAAGCGCATTACAATCGCTAAGTTATCACTAACTTCAACAATATCAGAGTTTAATTGCTCATTCACCACAATATCAGAAAAAGCCACATCAACAACATTGTCAACATTAAAAGGCGCAGTATTAACGCCACGCGTTAACCAGTCAGATGTTTTTATGGTGGCATTAATTGCGCCTGCAGCATCGTATAAACTGTCAGGAAACTCGAAACTTAAACGCGCCATTTCTTGTTGAAGCTCAAAAAATTTGTCTTGCGCTTTTTCATTTTTAGCTTTTAAAACAATATTGTCACGTACTTCAGCTAAGCTTTGTACTTTCTCAGCTTTATAGTCAGTCAATTTAATAATGTGAAAACCAAAGTCAGTTTTAACCACTTCACTTATACTACCAATACCTGACAAGGCAAATACGGCATCATCAAATGCGGTGTCCATTACACCAGCGTCAATCCAATCTAAATCGCCGCCGTTTTCACCACTAAAAGTATCGGCTGAATGCTCTTTTGCTAATGTAGCAAAGTCTTCACCTGCATTTATTTTAGCAAGTATCGTTGCTGTTCTGGCTTTAGCTTTTGCTTCATCATCGCCAAATTCAATAAGAATGTGAGCAACACGACGTTGTTCTTCATCGCGGTATTGATTAATATTGCTTTTATAATAATCTTCAACATCGGCATCGCTTAGCATCATTGTTTTAGCAATAGTATCAACATCAAGCGTAATGTAATTAACTTTTATCTGCTCTTGGTTTTCAAAACGCGATTTGTTAGCAAGATAATAATCATTAACTTCTTCATCGCTCAACTCGATACTGGCTTTAAATTGTTCAGCATTAATGGTTGCAAAACGAATATCACGTTGCTGGTTTTGTAAAGCAGTAAACATGTTTTCTTGGTAAGGTAAGCTAAATTCGCTTGCCACCAATGCTTGGGTTAATTGACGACGAGTCATTTCAGTGCGTAAATAGTCACGAAAATCAGCTGATTGATAAAAACCCGCCTGATTAATCATCGCTAAATAACGATTGTTGTCAAAGACACCGTCAATTTGAAATTCTGCCATATTACGAATGGTACTTTTAATTCGCTGATCAGCTACGCGAATAGCAAGCGCTTCTGAGTTTTGATCGATAAGCTTTTGGTTAATTAAATTATCAACCACACCGTTACGAAAATTACTCATGTAGCTAGGATCAGCTGATAATGTTTCAAACATTTCACCAAACTGCTCAGCCATACGATTGCGTTGTGCTTGATAAGCTTTATTAAACTCATCTTGTGATATTTTATCACCATTGACATCAGCCACTGAGGTATCAACTGAGTTGCTGTAACTACCAATGCCGGCAACAGCAAAGGTTAAAATAATAAAACCAAGAATAATCTTGGCTGTTAATCCTTGAGAGCTTTCTCGAATATTTTCTAACATCTTTATCTCTTTACACGAGGGTATTGTACTTTTCGGGCGATTTTAACTGCAGTATTAATTTACCGCTATTATGCGTTGTAATTATTGAGTAGCTGTTTAATTAACTAAAATTATAATTCACTTTAGTAACTAACTAATTAGGCCATTTCACTAACTTACACGCTTTAAAGTCGCAATATGAGCGAGCATGTTAGCCCAATAATAATAAAAATGAAACCCTTTTACTCTAGCGATGAAATAACGCTCAAATAACCATCATCTAACCATAAGTAATACTAATTTCATCAATTTTAACTTTAAGTTTTAAATTTTTTTACGGGTTTTAATGGCTTTACTTCTTATTGAGAATATCATCCAAGTTAGCTTGCTCTTGTGTAGATAAATCATGTTCATTTACCTTAACTTGACTACGTTTTCGTAACACAAATACCACGCCGATAATAAAACCAAAAAGAATAACCAATGGACCAAACCATAGGATATAAGTTTGTTCTTTTAATGGCGGTCGATATAAAACAAAATCGCCGTATCGGTAGACCATAAAGTCAATAATTTCTTGATCACTCATACCTTCTTGTAACAGGTTATAAAGATTATTTCTTAAATCTACGGCAATCTTCGAGTTCGAATCTTCCAAATTTTGATTTTGACACTTAGGGCACCGTAACTCTTTAGATAATATTTGAAAGCGTAATTGGGTTGCTTCATCCTTAAATTGAAAGGTATCCATTGAGCTTGCATTTACGCTAGTTACCCACAGAGCACTTAACAATATGGTGCCGATAACTAAGCGTATAACATACTCTAATGTGCCAATCTGACTGCCTATTGGATTTCGCATTAAGACGCTCCTTCGGCCATTTCTGCTTCGAGCGTTTCGATTAACGGCAGAAACTCTTGTTGCCATACCTCATCATTAATCGGACCTGCGAAACGTTTACGAATAATACCCGTGTGGTCGATAACAAAAGTTTCAGGCGCACCAAATACACCAATGTCTAGGCCAAGTGCGCCCTGTTCATCAAAAATAGAAAAAACATAAGGGTCTTGATATTGTTTTAACCAACTTAAGGCGGCCTTGTGATCATCAGTAAAATTAAGGCCATAGAGTTTAATACGCGGATCTTGAGCAATATTAAGCAGGTATGGATGCTCATATTTACACTGTATACACCAAGTAGCCCAGACATTAAGTAAAACAATATCGCCTTTTAGATCGTCTCGACCTACTGGTTGATCAAGCGCTTTTAATGTCGGCAATTCAAAATTTGGCAATGGCTTACCTATCATGGCTGATGGCATCGACTGCGGATTAAGAAATAAACCTCGGTATAATAATACCGCCAATAAAAAAAATAAAATTAATGGGATAAAACGAATAATGCTTTTCACTAATTATGCCTCTTGTAAAACAACGGGTTTAGCTTGGGTAAGCTTTTGTTCTGTTACTAGCACGCGCTTACGATAGCGTTTACTTAATATGGCTAAGAAACCACCCATTGCCATAAAAAAGGCACCTAACCATATCCAGACAATAAAAGGTTTATAATATAAACGCATTGACCAAGAGTTTTGATCTAACGGATCACCTAAAGCAACATAGATGTCACGCCATAAGTTGGTATGAATGGCCGCCTCGGTCATGCCCATGCTTTGTACTTTATAGGTCCGTAGTTCTGGCTGTAATAATGTAACAAAGTCACCGTCCAGTGAAACCTTAAGTTGCCCTTGAATTGCGCTATAATTAGGTCCTAAAACATCTTTAGTACCGGCAAACTCTATTGTGTAACCTGATAAATTAGCACTTTCACCTGGCGCCATTTTCACGTTCATTTCTTTTTCATAGGTCGACACCATAGTCACACCGATAACCGTAATTGCAATGCCAGCATGGGCAAGCGCCATACCAATATGATTAAGTGGCACAACTGAAAATTTCAAGCGACCATCAGCCTGCTTAGCATTGATAAAGACATCTTTTAAAACAGCTAAAACAATCCAACAACCTAAAGTCATGCCAATAAATGCACTTAGGCTAAACTCACCCGCATAAATAAACGGCCAAGCAGCACCAAATATTACACTAAAAATTGAAGTATTATTTAAATGTTTAGATAGTTCACCTTTACGCGCTTTTTTCCAGCGGGTAAGTGGCCCAACACCCATAAATAGAAATAAAGCGATCATCATAGGAACAAACACAGCATTAAAATATGGTGCACCTACTGATATTTTACCCAGCCCCATGGCATCAATAATAAGCGGATAAAGTGTGCCTAATAAAATAGTAACTGTCGCCGTGACCAATATTGACATGGCAATTAAAATAGCGTTTTCACGTGAATAAAACGTAAAACGGTTAGGGCTACTAACATTTGCAGCTCTAAAGGCATAAAGCGTTAACGAGCCGCCAACGGCTATCGCTAATAATACGAGCAAGTACATGCCACGCCCTGGATCTACTGCAAATGAATGTACTGAGGTAATAACACCTGAGCGTACTAAAAACGCTCCTAATAAATTCAAAGAAAAAGTAAAAATAGCCAGTAATAATGTCCAATGCTTAAAAGTGTTACGTTGTTCTGTTACTGCTAACGCATGAATTAGTGCAGTACCGGCAAGCCATGGCATAAATGAAACATTCTCAACCGGATCCCAAAACCACCAACCGCCCCAGCCAAGCTCATAATATGCCCACCAGCTGCCTAACGCGATACCTACTGATAAAAATGACCAAGCAGCAACCGTCCATGGGCGAGACCAACGTGCCCATGCGGCATCCATTTTCCCAGCCATAAGGGCAGCAATAGCGAAAGCAAAAGCAACTGAAAAGCCAACATAGCCCATATACAACATGGGTGGGTGAATAATTAAGCCAATGTCTTGTAACAATGGATTTAAATCACGACCTTCAAGGGGAAAATTGGGTAATAAACGCTCAAACGGGTTAGAGGTTAAGAGCGTAAATAAAATAAAGCCAACTGCGATCATGCCCATTACAGCTAAAACACGGGCGACAAATTCTTTTTCTAGTTGCTTACTAAAAACACTAACCGCGAAGGTCCAACACGTTAGGGCAAAAACCCAAAATAGCATAGAGCCTTCGTGTCCGCCCCAAACAGCACTGATTTTGAAGTAATATGGCAATAAACTATTCGAGTGACCGGCAATATATTTGACTGAAAAATCATCAACCGTAAAGCTATAGGCTAATAAAAAAATACTGATTGCTACAAAGAAGAAGAGACCAAAACTTAATGGTTTGGCACTATTAATTAATTGTTGATTATTCTGCGCTACGCCAATCAGCGGCACTACGCTTAAACATAATGCAAACGCTAACCCAATAATGAGTGCGAAGTGCCCGAGCTCTGGGATCATGATAATTCCTGTAAATTAATGTTAAAACATTATTGGGACTAAGTTTAGCTGATTTTAACTAGTCAAGACTAGTGCCAAATCAGATCTTCTCGGCTGAGATGTCACCACAAATGTTACCGAAGGTAAATTTTGCAGTGACACTTAAGCCATTACCTTTATGGTACTTGTGCTGATATTTTCATTGTAATCAAACTTTTTTCCATCGCATCAATATTAAGTGCTTCTGCTTTAAAGTCACCCGACTTGATACCTACACTACCTTGCATAGACACTACCGCGTAAATATGTACTTTATCGACACTACTTAAGCGCATTTGTGGCGTCATTGCTTGTGAGTCATCTAAGACTATACTGACCGGCAAGTCACTGGCTTTAATTTTAACAGCAGCTAAAGGCATTCTAGGACCCTCTGTAGCAATGGCATATATGTATACGGTCTTATCTTCACTGTTGATCAATTGTTCTTGAATATTAGCCGCTAAAGAGACCTCAATAGTCAGGTGTGGTAAGTTTGCATCAAGTTCAGCATTAACCGTCCCAGAAGCTGTATTTTCATTGCTCAATCGTAATTGGTTTTTAGCTTCCTCCACAGCACCCGCTAATGCTTGTGTACTTATCCCTGGTCGATCACTATTTAAAACGACTTCCCAGTACTGCACTGCTTTAGCAAACTTTCGATTGGTAAAACTGTCCATACCTAAAAGAATATTAGTTGATGCGTCTAATGGGTTCAACACTAGTGCCTTATCAATCACAGCTTGAATGTTTGGGTTAAGTTGCTGATTATTTTTATAATACATCGCTTGAGCTTTTGGCCCTAATAACTCAGCATGCTCTCCCACTTGCTTCATTACACCGTCAAATGCCTCAATCGCATTGTCAAACTCACCAGCAGAAATATAGGCTTGACCTAAGCTGAACAAAGCTTGTGAATTAGTAGGGTCGTCTTTTACTTCGCGCTGAAGTTGCTGTAAACGAAAAACCAGCATTTGTTCTGGGTTTAATTCACTCTGCGCGTTATTGTCATTACTAACAACAGGTGAACTTAATTGCGCATACGAACCAAGGTTCATATAGGTATATAAACTAAAACTAACCACAGCCAATGCGATACCTAATGGCCATAACCGTGATGCCTGCTGTTTTTCAACCGTTGGCGATTGACTTAATGTAGCATCTTGCAAAAGTGTTTTATCTAACTCTGCTTTTAACTGTAGGTAACTGTCTTGCCCAATACTGCCCTCAGCCAAATCATTGTCGAGAAGTGACAAGTGCTCATGATAAAGTGTGACATTGGTTTCTTGACGAATATTTAGATTTTCCGCACCGGTATTATTTTTAGGTGAAGAAAAAATACGCCAGACAATAAGTAATGCAATCACTATTAATGATAAAACTGCCAGCCAGAATGTAGTCATATTATTTAATTTATACCTATGTTGATGCAATTATTTAAACTGTGGAGTGTTAGCCCTGTAAGAGGTTTTAAATTAAAGCTATTTGAAGCAATAATTAATCTTTAATGCCCTTGTTTATAAGTGCTATAGAGTAGCAATTATATGCTATTTTTTCTAGCGATACCGTCGTAAAAAAGCACATATTCATCGTAATAATATTGGTAACTTAATCACTGTAAAGTTGTCATTACTATAACAGCCTAATAGCTCGATTTTATTTTTCTAATATGCCACATAACATTGATCCTTAACTCTAAGGGCATAGATACCAGTTCAATATTTAATTGCAGTCAAAAATAGCATAATTTGATTAGTATCATAAAAAGCACACAGAATTTAAAACAAGGTTGAAAGGGCTAATTATACCAGTTCCATTAAGTTTGTGATCTTGTTGTGCGCAGGAAAAATAACTCAAGGTAAGGCGCTCGATTGAGCAATAGCTGGCTATTGGGAGTGAGAGCAACACAGCCTTGAGCTATTTTAACTAGTACAAGTGAGCAATAACTTAATGGGATTGGTATTATACCAAGTTGATTAATTACCTGCTCATTTTTAATGGTTAAAATGAATAACTACAGCGTTATAAAATTTATAAGGTGAATAATACCAGTTCCATTAAGTTTGTGATCTTGTTGTGCGCAGGAAAAATGACTCAAGGTAAGGCGCTCGATTGAGCAATAGCTGGCTATTGGGAGTGAGAGCAACACAGCCTTGAGCTATTTTAACTAGTACAAGTGAGCAATAACTTAATGGGATTGGTATAACTACTGACTAAATTTTATGCCTTGTATTTATCAATTTTTCCTCATGAAAAAGGTGATCACTTAATTATACCAGTTCCATTAAGTTTGTGATCTTGTTGTGCGCAGGAAAAATAATTCAAGGTAAGGCGCTCGATTGAGCAATAGCTGGCTATTGGGAGTGAGAGCAACACAGCCTTGAGCTATTTTAACTAGT
>NZ_VOLS01000110.1 GCF_007954265.1 Colwellia sp. C1TZA3
AGAAAATCTTCGGGGACATTTAAAATTCCAATAGTATAACAAGGGCAACCTTTGTGGGTTCCACTTTCATCAGCAAATGATGCTATAAACGTCATAACGACTCCATGTTTGACTGTGCATTTAACGCTTATATTAAGCGGCTAAGTACAATTTGCTATACTGCGCGGAGCGCGAGCAAACTGTACGTGTCCGCTTGAATTACCTTGTTATTTGATGGTAGCGGAAAACTACCAGCGATAACAAGCACTTTACTGGTTTTGGCAGCCCGACCGTAGAACTAAAAAGTGCCCAGCGCCACGACTAACCAAACCGTGATTTTTGAGCCAAAAACGAAAGCTACTTTAGCTAATGGCTTTACGACAATAATGTCTAAAATAGTAAAGTCTATTAGCGGCTATAACCAAACCGACTAGGCGAAAACTGAGGCGTAACCCACCAAACCTATTTGAAAAACACGGCTCTTACAATAAAAAATTTAGCTGATTTCGTGGTGCCAAATAACGCCTAATTAACAGGCAAAAAGTAGTTGGCTAAAATAGGTGAACGTAGTGAACAAAAAACCAACTATTTTTTGTCCTTGTTTAATTTCTTGTTATATTTCATTTAGCTCAATAGGTTGAACCAATAAATTTATGAACGTTTTTGCCAATAATAAAAGTTTACACAATCTGATTGTTCAGCCTGCTCTATATACGGGTCATCAATATTGGATAATTTTTTGGCTGAGCTGTTTGAAGCAACATTATTAACATCTACTTTCATTTCAAGACGAATCTCTCGATTATTTTTACCCATTGTAATTAATTCAAACATATATTGTGATACATGTTTAAGGAGTGTGTGTGATAACCCTTTACCTCGATATTTTTCTTTGACTGCGTAACCTAAATCAAATTGTAAGCCCATATCATTTTCGCAACCTTGCGCAGGATAAGGTTTATCCATTACACAAACAGCCACAGCCATAATTTTTCTCTTGCTTTTAGGATCAACTAAACCAAAGGTATATCGCTGTTCTTTCCCCATTGGATTGTCATATAAAAATACGATATTTTTATATCGAGGGTTTTTCTCAACTTCAATCAGTTTCTTTTTATAACTATAAGAAAACTGCTCTAATGCCTCTGATGCAATAGTAGAGTTATCATGAGAAATAGTTGTATTTTCTATTTCTCCCGTCTTTGTATTACGCATTGGCATAGTGATTTCGTTCATAATTCCCTCTACTAGTTATTAATAATATATGATGCAACGTGGCACATTGATTTGAAATATAACGCCCAATTAACGGGCTAAAAATTGTGGGCTAAAATGGGAGCGAAGCGGACAGCCCACTGTTTTTAGTCCTGTTGAATTGCTTGTTATATATTACCTACTGAACACTGCTCAGTTTTAGGCCATTTCCACGCATACCAAACAGTGGCAATTGAAAGCAAAACTTCTATCGCGGTTAGATATAAATAGAACACCCATGTCGTTTCTAAGTTAACTGCAATAAGAAGAACTATGTATAAAACAGGTATGATTATATTTAGCCAGCGATTAATACTAGGTTTTAATACTAAGGTAAAAAATATCATAACACTAGGAATTGACATGAGCAGAGCAACAGCAAAGAACTCCAACTGAATGCCCGCTTTATTTGATGTTACCTCCATAGCTTCGGCTAAAACTCCTGGAACATAAACCTCAATATAATCACCATATACATAACAAAACATAACAGCTATCCAAAGAGCAGATATTTTTAGTTTTACGTTTATTGGGAAGTCTTGAAAGGCACTCGTTGTATTATTAGTCGAACTCATTGAAACTCCATATTCTTAGTAATGTATAACGCCTCACTAAGAGGCAAATAATAGTTAGTTAAAATAAGCGACGAAGGAGCAAAGACCAACTGTTATTTGCCTCTTAGTGACTTGTTATGTGTTTTTTGACTTTATTGCCTACTAGTAGTCAAACTCTGAAGCTAAAACTAAGCCTGCAAAATATATTTCTATGAGTAAATATACTCCCAACGAAATTGATCTTTTTTTAAAAGCCTTATATACAAAGGTCATCGTAAATACTATCAATACAATTAAAATCACCATCTGATACACAACCCCATTTTAAACACATAACGCCACGTTAACAGGCTAAATATAGTTGGCTAAAATAAGTGAACGGAGTGAACAAAAAGCCAACTATATTTTGTCCCTGTTTAACAGCTTGTTAGCCACAAGTTACTAGCACACTAACTGTTTGGGAACCCGGTAGTCTTTAACTACCCAAGCATTTTTCTCTTTATCCCAAAATGCAAAATATGAAAGAACACACCCCATGGAAGATACAGTACCGCCCCCAGTTTTTATTGTCGTAGCAGAATACCAAGCGGTATTACCTGAAACTGTAACATTTCCTGATAAATTGTTAGTTTCTGGAATAACATATGTACCACCACCCCACCGCCATTGAAAAACTCTTCGTCCATCTCCCATATCAAAAGCATTCATTGGCGGACCATTATCAATTGCAACTTCGCGGACATCCTTATTGAGGTATTGCTTCATGTGACTAGAAGCACACCCTATTAACAGAGCAACAATAATAATTAATGCAATCCGTAAAAATATCATCCTATATCCCTTTGTGGCTAACGCCCTGTTAACAGGCAATAAAATAGTTGGCTAAAATTAGCGACGAAGGAGCAAAAGCCAACTGTTTTTTGTCCTTGTTTAACAGCTTGTTAGCCGTTTTCACAGCAAACCAATTTACTAATAAAGTCTTGGTATGCTTTTATTGCTTTGTCTTTTCTCATTGTTTCGCCATGTTCAGTATTTGGAATGATAGCCAATACTTTAACCAAGCTTGAAGATATATCGTAAAGTGCTTTCGAGTTTTCTACTGGCGTAGTTGAGTCATTTTCGCCAATTAAGAAAAGTAATGGTTTATTATATTCTCTAATGAAATCGACATTATTTATTTCTGCTAATTCAGGTGATAAATTAACTGAATAAAATGGTTTTGACCAAGTAGGCATTAAATTATCGACTAACTGTGGAACTGTGTTGATAGCACCATCAAGAATTAATGCATCTATATTTTTATTATTTGCAACATAAGTTGCAATTAAAGATCCCATCGATAATCCATGGATAGTTGTAGGCAAATTTTCAGGGAGTTCAGCTTTCGAAAAATCAAAAATTCGTAATGCATCCGTTCGTAAACTATTCAGAGATAACTTATCTTTTTTATCGCTAATTCCCATCCCGCGATAATCAAACCAAATAACATTTGCAGGCAATAACGAAAATTTATTTAATATTTTCGATGAAGAGCTAATTTTCATACCATTAGCACTGAAAAAAACAATATTCACCAAAGCGTCCTTGTTTATTAATTTTACTCCTCTAAGTGTAATGCCATCCTCGGATGTTAAACTCACAGTTGACACAACAGCCGATAAATTAGCTTCAGCTAGTTCAGTTTGAATTTTAGTGATATTGAGTTGCTTTTCTGGTTCTTCATCTTGGTATACAAATGATTCAGTTGTATAGTTTGCAGAACACCCTGAAAGTAATAATATAAATAATATTGAGACTGTTTTCATATGGAACGACACTCCTTGTTGATTTAACGGCTAACGCCCCAATAAGGGGCTAAAAATTGTTTGCTAAAATGTGTAGCGAAGCGAAACCGAGCAAACTGTTTTTAGTCCCGCTTTATTGGCTTGTTAGCTACTGTTGAACGCTTTACATGCTTTTTTAACTATAGAGTTATAACCCCAAGTAAGAATGCTATCAGTATATTCCACACTTTCAGGAATATCCCAACTGGAATCTATTTTTCCTAATATTTCGCCGCCTGTTTCTGTGATTGTTTTGATATGAGCAAAGCCTTTATGTAATACAGAACAAGTAATTAATTCTTCTTTGGTTGGCGGTGTATCTCCAGACCAATCCAATAAGCCAGCCAAAAATGCTCTAGAGTCTGTCTTTCCATTACTACTTCTTAATGCTAGTACAACACCAGCTGAAAATTTATCACTACCAATTGGTACAGCCCAAAATTGCCCTTGCTCAATATAACTTGTAGATTTCGGCTTAAATGGATATTTCATACAAACCTTATTGAAGTAGCTAACGCCGTTTTAAGCGGCAAATTGCAGTTGGCTAAAATAAGTGAGGCACGAACAAAAAGCCAACTGTAATTTGTCCGACTTGAAAACCCTTGTTATAAGTACAATTACTCCGCTGTTTCAACTTCT
>NZ_VOLS01000111.1 GCF_007954265.1 Colwellia sp. C1TZA3
ACCCGCTTATTCACCTGAATTAAATCCAATTGAACAGGTATGGCAGTGGTTAAGACAGAATGAGTTAGCGAATAAATGTTTTAAGGATTATGACGATATTGTTGAATCTTGTAGTAATGCATGGAACGGCTTCATAAGTGATATAAAAAGGGTGAAAGATATATGCTTTAGAGACTGGCTAAATTTGAGTGGTTAATTAATGTAATTGGTATAATACCAATCCCATTAAGTTATTGCTCACTTGTACTAGTTAAAATAGCTCAAGGCTGTGTTGCTCTCAATCCCAATAGCCAGCTATTGCTCAATCGAGCGCCTACCTTGAGTTATTTTTCCTGCGCACAACAAGATCACAAACTTAATGGAACTGGTATAACACCCAAAAATATTGTGCTGCTGGGTCAAACGCTACTATTTCAGGTTTTTCTAGTGTGGTTTTCCAATCACTTTGGGTTTTATCTGTTTTTTGCTTTTCAAGATAAGCATTGACCGATTTTATGGCAGGATCTGAGTTAAAACAACCAGACAATGCTATTAATAACAGCGAGATTAAGCTTGTTTTTAGTAATGAAAGATGACTTTTTAGCATGTGACTTTTTTCCTTTTTATATTGGCTAATATAAGTCTATATGAGGCAGTTTGTAACATCAGGCGAGAGATTAATTAACTCTTCACGGTTGAGCAATTGTAATTTTATGATTTTAATCGCTTATTTAGGCAGTAATACCAAGTTGATTAATTACCTGCTCATTTTTAATGGTTAAAATGAATAACTACAGCGTTATAAAATTTATAAGTAGAATAACTACTGACTAAATTTTATGCCTTGTATTTATCCATTTTTCCTCATGAAAAAGTAGATCACTTAATTAATCAAATTGGTATAACACCATGTCAGTAAAAATAGCTTTTCGTTGTAAACTTAATTTAGCGTGGTTATTTAATTTGATCCGAGCATTACTGACTTCGACACCTAATGAACTTAATAGCGCTAAATAATCGGGAATAGCATAACTGGCTGAAAACTTAGTTAATAACGCGCTAAAAATTTCACTTTGGCTTAACTCATCTAGTTTTTGTGTTATTTCTGTCGCGCTTAGGTATTGCTTAGAGCAGCAAGCTTGGAGTTGTTTTAAGGCTAAATCTAATGAATAAGGTTTAGCTGTATTTTTTGATAACTCTCTTAAGGCAATATCAGCTTTTAGCCAATAAAGGGCACCACTCCAGTAAATGCGCATATAGTTATGGTTTTGACTGATGTGATCACTGACATAAGCTAATCTTTGGTGCGCATAGTTTTGCTGTTTATTAGCGCGTTCAAAGCCCTCATAAATTTTTTGCCACATAGTTTGTTCGTTAAACATGCCGATTCTGGCTTGGGTAATATTTTGATAATAACTGGCTAATCCTTCAGAAAACCATCTAGCGTCAGTGGCGTCATAAGGGATCAGTAAATGACTAAATTCGTGATAAATGGTCCAATCAGCTTTTAAAGCTTCAAGACTACTATTGAGGTTAACCACTAAAGTAACGGTTGGTGGCAACGAGCGACTTACTTCTCCCCAAGGCACGGCACTAGTACCTTGGTTACTGGCTTCAATAACCGTCAGGAAATTTTCCATCGGTAATGTGCCATAAACTAGCCTTAAAGCTTGGTTGGCGTGAATAACCCAGTCGGTAAGTAGCGGTTTTTTATGCTCTGGAATATTGTTGGCAAATTTTATTTTAGGTAATGTTGCCATGTTATGAATGCTTGGCTTTACAGGCGTTGGCGGCGTTAAAACCATAGCGCTAGCATTATTAATAAAACAGCTGCTAAAAGCTATGGTTGTAAAGGCAATGTTTAAAAAAAAGTGGTAACGCTGAGGTGCTATTAGGTTTCGCATATTATTAATTCTTCTTTGAGCCCAGATTATTTAATGGCTAGTTTAATTTATCAGCACATTTTGAGCTGATATATCTAGTTATTGTATAATACCAATCCCATTAAGTTATTACTCACTTGTACTAGTTAAAATAGCTCAAGGCTGTGTTGCTCTCAATCTCAATAGCCAGCTATTGCTCAATCGATCATTCTAAGGTGATCTAATATCTGCTTTACCTTCAGGTTGCAGGTACTTATAGCTAGTCTGGAACAATAAATATGTGCTCTTGAATATTTATTGTTACTTATAATTGCTCTTCGACTTAATTTAATTGGTGTATCAACTAATCTCAGTTAACACTTATTTACTTGGATCATAGCGCTATATTTATCCCCTTTGGCTCAGCGTTGACTATTTGAATCCAAGGGGTTAATTTGCAGCAATAAAACCAAGTTACCTATAATTTGTGCACACATCATCGCCAGGAAAATAAATAATTGTTGTAAATTAATATCACGATGTACTATGGTTTATAGCACTAAAACCAGCTATAAACGACAAGCTAGTTAACTAGTTAAAGGACTGACAATGAAAAAATTCACTTTATTTTATATACTTTTATTTCTACTGAGCACAACATTTAGCCAGCTTAGTTCGGCTAAAACCAGCAGTGACGCTGATGTTACCCAATATATGGCGCTTGCTGGCATTAACGCTGCGCTTAGTAGTATTCCTACGCAAATGAGTGCTATGAATCAACAAATGCAAATGACTGCTAAAGATCCTGAACAAGCGCAAAAGGTGATAAATTTTTTATTAAATGCTTGGCGATTAGATGACGTTAAACAAGTGGTTTTTGAGCATATAAAAGACAATTTTTCTGCAGACGAAATGCAAAAGTTACTTACTTGGCTTAATAGCGACTTAGCACGAAGGATAAAAATGGCTGAAGCAAAAGCTTCGACGCCAAGTTTTAATCAAGACTTGATGAATTATATGGCGATATTGCAAACAACGCCGCCAACCAGAGAACGTATTAAAGTAGTGCGAAATTTTGTTGAAATAACCAACTTAGTCGAGCACTCGCTAAACATTATTATGGCAGTGGCTAAAGGTACTATTGAAGGTTTAATGGTTGCAAACCCAGGGCAGGGTATTAATGAAGTGCAAATTCAAACACAACTAACACAAATGGAAGCGATGATGAGGCCGGCGTTAGAACAGCAAATGATCATGGTTTCTTATTTTATTTATGAGTCATTAACCGAGCAAGAAATCGCACAATATACGCAATTTTATCAACAACCCTTAGGTCAAAAAGAGTTAACTGTAATGTATGAAGGTATAGGCCAAGCGTTAAATTATTGGTCTACCACCGCTTTTGAAGATATTGCTGCAGAATTTATCGAATAAATAACTTTTATATCATTGTTTTTAGCTTAAAGGCGAAAGTATCACTTTCGCCTTTTTTACAAGCATATTGGCAAGCTATAATGCATGGCGGTGAATAAAAAACCACCATGTATATGGTGGTTAGTATTTTAATACAGTTGAGTCGGTTCAAGGTTTTTCGAATGTTATTATTACTTCTGCACGTCCAATTATTGCTACTGTTTTATTTTGGATTTATAAGTCAGCTACGCTGGGTAAAATTTTACTAGAAGCAAAAATTGTTGATGAAAAAACGGGTAATAAACTCACAGTTTAGCAGTCTATCATCCGATATCTTGCTTACTATTTTTCGTTAATTGCATTAGGTTTAGGCTTTTTCTGGATTGCTTGGGACAAAAAACAGGGTTGGCATGATAAAATTGCTGGTACGATTGTTATTCGTTGTTATATACCCGCTCCACTTCAAGGTGCAGGTTTGTGCAAGTCGAGAAAGGGTTAGGTACCAGGCATGGATTGAAGAGAATAGTTGTTCTTGGCAACTGCTCCTGCGTTGCTCTAATAACCCACATCCCTGTGGGAGTATTGTCGAAATCCATAACGCCACAGATGACCCTTTATCGGCTTGCCCGTAGGGAGCTAAGCTAGAAAACCAGTCCAGCGTTGCATACATGGATGTATGTACTTAGGTTTTGTCTGGAACAAAAAACCTGTGCACTACTTGATAAGGTTCCTACATGGCCGTTCTTAGCCATCCATGGCTCCACGGCATTAGTACTTCCATGCACGTCGATGTAGGACATTAGGGTAACGCAGGAGCAGTTACCGAGAATAACCATTATCTTCGTATCGCGCCTTGATCTGATTTCCTAGCTTAACGCTGAAACTGCATCTTGAAGTGGAACGGGTATA
>NZ_VOLS01000112.1 GCF_007954265.1 Colwellia sp. C1TZA3
ATACCAATCCCATTAAGTTATTGCTCACTTGTACTAGTTAAAATAGCTCAAGGCTGTGTTGCTCTCACTCCCAATAGCCAGCTATTGCTCAATCGAGCGCCTTACCTTGAATTATTTTTCCTGCGCACAACAAGATCACAAACTTAATGGAACTGGTATAACTAGCCTTTAATATAGAAGATTATCAACAGCTAGCAAATTAGACTTTTCTGCTAAATAAGATAATTGCCGTACTTTTTTATTGAGCTAGTAACGGATAAAAATACCAACATAACCAATATAACTATATCGTCTATTAACTATAACAATGGTGAATAACGCTTATTTAATCTAATGATTCGTAGTCAGCATAAAATCAGGTAAACTAGCGGGTATGATTTGTCCTGCTAATAACTATTATTAATAAATGTTATTAGTAAAATATCGCTAAAGAAGAGAGAATTTAATGAGCCTGTATCTAGAATATATAGCAGAGATTGAAAATCGTAAAAACGAATTAGGACTAGCACCTAAGCCAATTGATGGTGCTGAGTTATTAGCTGAAATTATCGCACAAATTAAAGATCAAGATAATGAGCACAGAGCCGATTCACTTAATTTCTTCATCTATAATACCTTGCCAGGTACAACAAGTGCCGCGGGTGAAAAAGCCAAGTTCTTAAAAGCAATCATTCTGGGTGAATCTGTTGTTGCTGAAATCTCAGTTGAGTTTGCCTTTGAATTGCTTTCTCACATGAAAGGTGGTCCTTCAGTAGCAGCACTACTTGATTTAGCCTTATCTGACGATGCATCGGTTGCACAACCTGCAGCAGAGGTATTAAAAACCCAAGTGTTTCTATATGAAACAGATACTGCTCGTCTTGAATCCGCATTTAAAGCCAATAATGCCACAGCTAAAGACATTCTTGAAAGCTATGCACAAGCTGAGTTTTTTACAAAGCTACCAGACATAGCAGAAAAAATTGACCTAGTGACTTATATTGCTGGTGAAGGTGATATCTCAACAGATTTATTATCTCCAGGCCATCAGGCTCACTCTCGTGCTGACCGTGAATTGCACGGCCAATGCATGAGCACGCCAGAAGCTCAAGAAGAAATAAAAGCATTACAAGTTAAGTATCCTAACGCGAAAGTGATGTTAATTGCTGAAAAAGGCACTATGGGTGTTGGTTCATCTCGTATGTCTGGTGTTAACAACGTCGCACTGTTGGCAGGTAAACAAGGCAGTCCATACGTACCTTTTATTAATATTGCCCCTGTAGTTGCTGGTACTAATGGTATTTCTCCCATTTTCTTAACCACAGTAGATGTCACTGGCGGTATTGGTCTTGATCTTAAAAACTGGGTTAAGAAAGTCGATGCAAGCGGCAAAGCTGTTGTTGACGAAAATGGCGATTCTGTACTAGAACAAGCTTACTCAGTTGCTACCGGAACGGTATTAACTATCGATACTAAAGCGATGAAGCTATACAACGGCGACAAAGAGCTTGTTGATGTTGCTTCAGCTTTTACACCGCAGAAAGTAGAGTTCATGAAAGCAGGCGGTTCTTACGCGGTTGTATTTGGTAAAAAACTACAAAATTTCGCCGCTGAAACCTTAGGTGTTAAAGCGCCGGTAGTTTTTGCACTTGCCAAAGAAATGTCAACTGAAGGTCAAGGCTTAACTGCAGTTGAAAAAATATTTAATAGAAACGCTGTTGGTGTAACATCTAAAAATGCATTACATGCAGGCTCTGACGTTCGTGTTAAAGTCAATATTGTTGGCTCTCAAGACACTACAGGCCCGATGACGTGCCAAGAGCTAGAAGCAATGGCTGCGTCAACTATTTCTCCAATCGTTGACGGTGCTTACCAATCAGGTTGTCATACAGCATCGGTATGGGATAGCAAAGCAAAAGCTAACATTCCTAAGCTGATGAGCTTTATGAATGCTTTTGGCCTTATCACTGCCCGTGACCCCAAGGGTCAATACCCTGCAATGACTGACGTTATTCACAAAGTATTAAATGATCTCACGGTTGATGACCGCGCAATTATTATTGGTGGTGACTCACATACGCGGATGTCAAAAGGTGTAGCCTTCGGAGCCGATTCAGGTACTGTTGCACTGGCACTTGCTACAGGTGAAGCGTCTATGCCAATCCCTGAGTCAGTAAAAGTGACCTTTAAAGGTCATATGAAAAAATACATGGATTTTCGTGACGTTGTGCACTCAACGCAAGCGCAAATGCTTAAGCAATTTGGCGACAACGTTTTCCAAGGTCGTGTCATTGAAGTACACATTGGTACTTTATTAGCTGACCAAGCGTTTACCTTTACCGATTGGACCGCAGAGATGAAAGCAAAAGCTTCAATCTGTATTTCTCAAGATGATACCTTAATTGGTTCACTTGAATTAGCGAAAAAACGCATCCAAATCATGATCAACAAAGGTATGGAAAACGCAGCGAAAACCCTTAACGGTTTAATCGCTTTAGCTGACCAACGTATTGCCGGCATTAAGTCAGGCGAGACACCAGCATTAACGCCAGATGAAAATGCTAAATACTACGCTGAAGTGGTGGTTGATTTAGACCAAATTAACGAGCCTATGATTGCCGACCCAGATGTAAATAACGACGACGTATCTAAGCGTTACACGCATGACGTTATTCGCCCTATTTCGTTCTACAATGATAAAACGATTGACTTAGGTTTTGTTGGTTCTTGTATGGTACATAAAGGCGATATGCAAATTATTGCGCAAATGTTCCGTAATATTGAAAAGCAAAATGGCAAAATTGAATTTAAAGTTCCCTTAGTTATCGCGCCGCCAACATATAATATTGTTGATGAGCTTAAAGCGGAAGGCGATTGGGAAATACTACAGAAGTATTCTGGTTTCGAATTTGACGATGCTGTACCTAAAAGCTCAGCCCGTACTAAGTATGAAAACATTATGTACTTAGAACGCCCAGGTTGTAACTTATGTATGGGTAACCAAGAAAAAGCTGAACCTGGTGATACCGTTCTTGCCACGTCAACACGTTTATTCCAAGGTCGTGTTGTAGCCGATACTGCAGAGAAAAAAGGTGAATCATTATTAGGTTCAACGCCGTTAGTGGTACTTTCAACTATGCTGGGTCGTTTTCCTACCTTGGCAGAGTACAAAAGCGCTGTAGATGGTATTAACCTAACAGACTTTGCTCCACCGGTTGAGGCATTAACAACACCAGTATTAGGTGCGGTTAAAATTGCTGATCCTAGCTAGGCTCATTACTTTAAAGCGCTGAAAGCAAATAACTAAAAACTATTAAGCAAAAGGCTTACTTTACAGCAATGTAAAGTAAGCCTTTTTTTATGCCTACTTGGTAATTATTTTTCAGCCGTTATTTTTCGATAGTTATTTTTCGGTAGTTATATTATACCAGTTCCATTAAGTTTGTGATCTTGTTGTGCGCAGGAAAAATAACTCAAGGTAAGGCGCTCGATTGAGCAATAGCTGGCTATTGGGAGTGAGAGCAACACAGCATTGAGCTATTTTAACTAGTACAAGTGAGCAATAACTTAATGGGATTGGTATTACGGGGCAGGACACTCAATATTAGCTGATAAAGACGGCATGATCATATTAGGAAATGACAATTTATCATCAAAGCGTTCAACCCCTTCAAGCACTTCAATTTTAAAACCATAACTTTTGCATAGCTGTAATGATTGGCGCATAAGAAAAGTCGCTAATTTACTAAATTCTGTACTTTGTTTTGTGATGACTTGTAGGTGGTATTTACCGTCTTTTAAATCAGTTTGTTTAAATTGTACCTGATGGTCAAAGTCCCACTGAGAGCCGCCATTGGGGGTATTAATATTGTTCGCACATGCCGTTAACAATATAGCTAACAATAGGCATATTGAATTTTTCATCATCTTAATCTCCTTATAAATAAAAATTAATTTTCGGACCAGCAGTTATACCAGTTCCATTAAGTTTGTGATCTTGTTGTGCGCAGGAAAAATAACTCAAGGTAAGGCGCTCGATTGAGCAATAGCTGGCTATTGGGATTGAGAGCAACACAGCCTTGAGCTATTTTAACT
>NZ_VOLS01000113.1 GCF_007954265.1 Colwellia sp. C1TZA3
TTATTGCTCACTTGTACTAGTTAAAATAGCTCAAGGCTGTGTTGCTCTCAATCCCAATAGCCAGCTATTGCTCAATCGAGCGCCTTACCTTGAATTATTTTTCCTGCGCACAACAAGATCACAAACTGAATGGAACTGGTATAATAAACGGCATCCATGCAGCGATAATGATTAAATGAATAACGCCATAGTGGGTTGTTTTAGCCAGGTGAAACGATCAGATAATTCATCAGATTGGTATTATTATCGACTCAGTAAATTATATTCGAATACAGCGGCTAAAAGTTATTTTAAACGAGATATGCCAGTTCAAAACAATAACTCTTGTTATCTTCAGTTTTAGACTTTGGGCTTAGAACTCATGGCAGCAGCTCTAGGTAGATTAAAAAGGCTCAGTTTAATATCACAAGTTAGCAAGCACCATTCGTCAGTTTGGTGCTTTTTTTAGCGCTAATGTTAAAATTTTACAAAGGCATTAGCAGCGACTGCTGGTCTTGCTTGGTCATCTTACTGACAACTAACATATATGAGTTATCAATCATGCGTTCAACTTCCCCTTGCGGGATTGAACCATCTAAAATAACCGTATTCCATTGCGTTTTGTTCATATGATAGCCCGGTATGACTGCAGCAAAAACATCACGCAATATAACGGCTTCGTCAGGGTCACATTTTAAGTTGATGCAACAATGCCCTGCCATTTTACCATTAGTGCCTTTTTCATTACCTTTACCTAACGATAATGTCGCAAACATTTTATGCTTTACTTTAAAGACACTCACCTCAGGACCAAATGGAGTATATTCAATGGTTTCAGTTTTATTCAGTAAATAACGCTTTGCTTGTATGTTATCCATATTTCCAATACTGCTTTTTACAACTAAGATTCAATATAGCCTATGCTGTTTAGTAATGTTCGACAAGATAAATAACGCTGTGTGCTTCAAAGATAGTGTTATCAGCTGGTATACCAGCTTAATTGATTACTTAACAAGAATTAAAGGCCTAAGTGTTAACGATAAGAAACCAAGGTAGGTATAGTAAGAATGTTTTTACCTGCTCGTTTTAAACCGTAATATATGCTAAAAAATAACGCTGTAATAACAGCAATACTGATAAACGAATGAACAGGTTGTGATGAAAACACCGCAAGCTGGTAACATGCCGCTGCCGATAAGTAAGCTAACGTAAAACTCCATAATGCAGCAAACATTGCCCAGCGTGTACCCACTTCATTTTTAATTGCCCCCATTGCTGCAGCACATGGTGTATAAAGTAAAATAAAAAGCAAATAACAAAATGCGCCAATTTTGCCGGCAAAAGCGGCTTGCATAATGGTAATGGTACTTTGTGCAACGCCTTGTGCCTGTGCGGCAACTTCTACGCTAGACACATCGCCAATGTCAGTACCTAAGGGATCGTCTGCTGCTATGCCTTGTAAATTATCACCGATACTGGCTAACGCTTGCTGCCATAATACTAGCATAGACTCAGGGGCTGTTGGCTCTTGTGAAACCGGTGAATATAAGCTGTTAAACGTAGCAACTAGTGCCTCTTTCGCAAATAACCCAGTAATAATACCAACACTCGCTTGCCAGTTATCTTCTTTAACCCCCATTGGTGCAAGCAAAGGTGTCAGCACCTGCGCACTTTTGCTTAGCAAAGAGTCTTGAGTGTCATGATGACCAAATTCCCCGTCTGTGCCTAAAGAATTAAAGAAGTTTAAAACACAAACCACCACAATAATGGTTTTACCCGCGCCAACAATAAAGGAGCGCGTACGTTGCCATACCCGTTTAAATAAATATGACGGTTTTGGCCATTCATACAAAGGTAATTCCATAATATTAATAGAGTTTTTACCCATTAGAATGGTTTTCTTTAACATCAGCCCGGTCAATACCGCGGCAGCAATGCCAATAAGGTATAACAAGAATACTAAATTTTGTCCTGATTCTGGAAAAAAAGCCGCGGCAAATAAGGCGTAAACTGGTAATCTGGCGCCGCAAGACATAAATGGCGACATCATAATGGTGGTGATTCTTTCCCGTTCGTTATCCAAAATACGCGCTGCCATCACCGCCGGCACGGTACAACCAAAACCAACAATTAATGGCACAAAAGCTTTACCTGGCAAACCAATTTTTTGCATTGCGGCATCAACCACAAATGCGGCTCGGGCTAAATAGCCACTGCTTTCTAGTAGTGACAAACCAATAAACAAACTGGCTATAATGGGAATAAATGTTGCTACGGTTTGAATACCTAAACCGACACCACTTATAATAGTACTTAGCCAAGCCGGTAAATTAAAAGCGCTTAAAAAGTGTTGCGGATAGTCAACAAATATTGCGCCAGCTAAAATATCAAAAAAATCAATAAAAGCACCGCCAACATTAATCGCAAACATGAATAGCAAGTACATCATAGCTAAAAAAATCGGTACACCTAAAACTGGATGCAACATCCAACGATCTAACTTGTCACTAAATTGAGCATTATTATTCGGGGCCGTAACCACGTCAGCAACCAGTTGATGAATAAAGTCATACCGTGCTTGCATGACCGCCATGGCTTTTTTATCTGTTGCTTGGCAGCCGGGTGTTTTACCGCAAGCTTGACGCTCTAATTCAAGTGGCATGCCCGGGTAATCAGCTAAATCGTCAGGTAGGGTCAATAAATGCCCGGCAACGCTTGGGCTAGGAATATTTTTTAAGGCGGCGGTTATTTTTTTGCCCGCATTTTTTCCAATACTATTTTCAGTCACCACTGGGCAACCTAACTGAGCAGACAGCTTTTGCAAATCTATCTTAGCGGCTTCTTTACGATCAGCTTTATTTAGCACCACAATCATAGGTAGACCAAGCTCAAGCAGTTGTGTGGTTAAATATAGCTGGCGCTTAAGTTGTGTGGCGTCAATGACATTAATTAAACAATCAATGGGGTTTTGTTTAATAAAATCATGAGTAACCGAGAGATCTTTACTTTGCTGACTTCGCTGCGCCAAAGAGCTAATGCCAGGTAAATCAGAAAGCAATGTCAGCTTTTGATTAAGCTGACATTGTTGTTGCTTGGCGGCAACAGTAACACCAGTCCAGTTACCCGTTTTTTGTTTTGCCGCCGCCAAAGCATTAAAGAGTGTGCTTTTACCTGAATTAGCAAAACCGACCAGTGCAATATTTTGTTTGATCATTTACTTAAGAACTCAATGTTAATTTGTTTGGCAATAGTAGCTGGCAAGCACATTTTTGTGCCATGCAAATGAAAGGCAAGCGGACCGTTAAAAGGGGCTTTGTGGGCTAATAATATTTCACTTTTCAATGCGAAGCCCTGTTCAATTAACTGCGCACTTAAAGCAAAGTTTGCTGGTAAATAACTGATATAAGCTGGCTGATTAAGGGGTAATTCGTATAAGGTCATAGTCGCCTACATCTAAATGATAACAATTATCATTTGATCATACTAAAACTAGCAGTAGACAACAAGATATTAAATATGACTTTTAAGGTTATCTTGATTTGATACCACTTTCATTAGATTATTGCTCACTTGTGCTAGTGAAAACACACTACACCGGTGGGGCTGTTACTCACAATAACGCACATTATGAGTAACCACATTTTACCTGCAAGAATTTCAGCACTTGTGTTTAATTTAGAACAATAAACATATGGTCTTATTTACGTTATCTGCACACAACAAGATCATAAATTTAACCGAAGTGGTGAACACAGTAATCTAATACCAGTTCCATTAAGTTTGTGATCTTGTTGTGCGCAGGAAAAATGACTCAAGGTAAGGCGCTCGATTGAGCAATAGCTGGCTATTGGGAGTGAGAGCAACACAGCATTGAGCTATTTTAACTAGTACAAGTGAGCAATAACTTAATGGGATTGGTATAATACCAATTTGATTAATTAAGTGATCACCTTTTTCATGAGGAAAAATGGATAAATACAAGGCATAAAATTTAGTCAGTAGTTATTCACCTTATAAATTTTATAACGCTGTAGTTATTCATTTTAACCATTAAAAATGAGCAGGTAATTAATCAACTTGGTATAA
>NZ_VOLS01000114.1 GCF_007954265.1 Colwellia sp. C1TZA3
CAGTTCCATTAAGTTTGTGATCTTGTTGTGCGCAGGAAAAATAATTCAAGGTAAGGCGCTCGATTGAGCAATAGCTGGCTATTGGGATTGAGAGCAACACAGCCTTGAGCTATTTTAACTAGTACAAATGAGCAATAACTTAATGGGATTGGTATTAATCAAGAAAATTAATATAAGCGTTATGGTTTTGTCTGACTCAAACAAACGATATACTGCAGGTCTTAGTAATAAATAAAAGCACTTTAGGGATCAACCATATGTACATGATAGTTAAGCACACCCATCTGACTATAATTTTGCTTACTTTTATCTTTTTCATCATTAATTTTATCTTAACAATGAAAGGCTCGGATAAGGTCAATAATAAGTTATTGAAGATAGGGCCACATATTTTATATACTCTATTTGTTTGTACCTTTATTTACCTGGTTGCCGTTAATCCACTTAATTTGTATCCCTTTGTCAATGGTTGGGCATCATCAAAGCTCGCTGGTTTTGTCATTTATGTACTTTCTATTACTCTAGCGCTTAAGTGGGCAAAGTCAACATTATGGCGTGTTGTAGGTTTCATTAGTGCCGTATTCTGGTTGGCTATGACGGCCAGACTTGGTTTTGCTGATCATCTTAAGTCCAAAGCTATTAGTGAAGATGCTAATGCTTATATTGAGTTAGGAAAAACTATGTTAACAGCGATTTGTTAAGTGCTTTAACAAGGTAAGTCGTACCAAGCTAAACTTAGATTCAAATAATAAAAAGCCTCTGTGGATGTTTTATACCAAGGTAATTCATTAAATTGGTATTATTTAAAATATGACAAAAACAGTTGGCTTTTTTATTGGTGACGCTAATTACAAACCACAATCTAGAACTGTATAATAGGCGTTACGTCTGGAATTTTTAAATGCACAGTATTGATCTTTTTGTAAAAAACTGGGGCAGCAAACAAGCCATGACCCCAATCGATAGCGCTGATATAGCAGAACTTGAACAACGATTATCGGCCATTCTCCCTGACACCTATAAATACTTATTATCGAACTATGGCTTAGTGCACACACCCAATGTGTTAACTAAAATATGTGATTTAGGTGTTGATATATCTGAGGTTCAGGACTTTTTAAGTCTTGAAGATGTATATTCATTATCCAAGTTATATGAAATGAGTGGTATGCCCAAAGGCCATATTTTGTTTGCCTCTGACTGTAAGGGCAATATGTTTTGTTTCAAACTGAGTGATTGTCAGCGTCAGCAGATGGATGTAGCAGTATGGTTGTTTGACCATCAATATCAGACAGTAGAGAAAGTATCAGCTAGCTTCAGTAAATGGCTAGGAGAGTTTAATAAGCTGTAAGGAAACTGATTTTTTCAATAATTTCAGTAGGCTGGTTGTTAACTGATGCGGAATAATAAGGTCGTCAAGTTTTGATAGTGCTACTTTTTTTAAGTGTAATTTTTTATTTCTAATATAAATACACCCTATAAATTTGTAGACTATAAAACTCTGCTTATTTTATTGTTGAATTAAAAGACACGAGTTTTATACCCGTGTCTTTTTATGCTGCTTTATTTATAATAACGCTAAGTGGTTAGCTTAATTGTTTGATTAAGCGCGTGGCTACTTCGCTTGAACTTGCTGGATTTTGGCCACTGATAATACCGCTATCTTCAACAACGAATGATGCCCAGTCGTCGCCTTTTTGGTAGTTTGCGCCTTGCTTAACGAGCTCGTCTTCCAGTAAAAAAGGTACAATGTCAGTTAATTGCACAGCATCTTCTTCACTGTTAGTAAAGCCAGTGATTTTTTTACCTTGCACGATTGCAGCGCCATTTTTATCTTTAACGTTAAGTAATACTGACGTTGAATGACACACTACGGCTACGGGTTTATTCTGCTCAATAAAGGCTGAGATCAAAGCAATTGATTTTTGGTTGGTGGTTAAATCCCAGATTGGACCGTGACCACCCGGATAGAAAACAGCGGCATAATCATTGGCATCAATTAGCTCTAACTTGGTTGTTGTCGCTAATATTGCTTGGTTTGCTTTATCTTGCTCAAAACGACGAGTAGCATCGGTTTGAAAGTCAGCTTCAGCACTTTTTGGGTCTAACGGTGGCTGTCCGCCTAACGGTGAGGCTAATGTGACACTATAGCCTGCGTCAATTAATTGATAATAAGGTGCAGCAAACTCTTCTAACCAGAAACCAGTTTTTTCACCTGTGTTACCTAGCTTGTCATGTGAAGTTATTACCATTAATACTTGAGTTGTATTTGTTGTAGTCATTTAAATTTTCCTATGCTAGTTAATAAGGTATCTATTTTTGAATAGTACTTATACCAATCCCATTAAGTTATTGCTCACTTGTACTAGTTAAAATAGCTCAAGGCTGTGTTGCTCTCACTCCCAATAGCCAGCTATTGCTCAATCGAGCGCCTTACCTTGAGTTATTTTTCCTGCGCACAACGAGATCACAAACTTAATGGAACTGGTATTACTTTCAAAGTGAAATTTGTCTGAGTGCTTATTTATGTATCTCAGTAATGTATCCAGTATATGCTTAACTGCTTTTAATACAATGCAGATAAAGTTGACAACATTGTTTTAATTATTGATACAATGAGTTTGTAGCAAGTTATAGCGCACAAATTAATTGACCAGTTTAACGGCACCATATAACTAACGGCTTGGTTCTACCGGTACATACTTCAGGATTATCTACCGGTACTGCTCCATTGCCTTATCCGTGCAGTAATCAATACTAGGGCTTTAGTTCGATTCGTTATCTTTACTAACTTTTAGTCAATTATTTTATCCATGGGTACGGTAAATAATATTTACTGAGTAAATTTTTTAATACGGGTGATTAAGTGGATATTTCTTTTGAGCAATTAAAAAGTATGGTGGTCTTTTCGCATGTGGTCGAGCAGGGCAGCTTTAGCGCGGCAGCAAAACATATTGGGCTTTCTAGAGCGGTAGTGAGCTACCACATTAAAAAACTTGAGACCCAGCTTAGTATTACGCTTTTGAATCGCTCAACGCGCTCTATTGCGCTAACGCAAGCCGGTAGTGATTATTATCAGCGTTGTCGTATTATTGCTCAGCAGGCCAGCGCCGCTAATCAACAAATCGAAAATGTTAAAAATGAACCCGAGGGGCTGCTTAAAATTACCTGTCCGGTTAGTGTTGGCTTGCATACTATTGTGCCGGCATTGGATAAATTTAGAAACATTTATCCTAAAATTGAACTCGATATTATGCTGACCGATGAAGTGGTCAATATTGTCAAAGAGGGCATTGATTTGGCTATTAGAGGAGCACCTTTAGCTGATTCTGGCTTACAAGCACGAAAACTTGCCGTATTAGCAACTTGCCTCTGTGGCTCTCCAGACTACTTTGAGCAATATGGTCGCCCCGATAAGCCCAGTGAATTAAGTCAACATAATTGGGTTGTTTATAAACTGGCCAGTAATAAACTAACGCTAGAAAAGTCAGGTCGGTCATACACAGTTGATATAAAAGGCACTATAACCACTAATAATGCCACAGCAAGAACTGCTTTTGTTGAGGGGGGCCATGGTTTAGGGCGGATCCCAAGCTATGATGCTTGGCCAAAAATTAAAGCGGGGCGTTTACAAACCATACTAGACGATTACCAGCTTAAAGCGATTGACGTTTATGGTGTATTTCCGCCTGGGGCTGCCTCGTCAAAAAAATTGCGGCTTTTAATTGATTTTCTCCGACAGTTTTTTGATCAACAACAAGCAAGATTGGTCACCAACTACCGCTAATCAATACCTTTGGCTATGTCCCAATTAACTGTGTCTGCGATAACAACAGACTGTTTTCATTGGGGTTATCACTTGATTCAATAAACCTATACCAACTTAGGTAATTATCGAGGTATTTCGTTGCTACGCCGTGAAACCGAGCTATCCAGCCGTGAAGTCTGCCGTGATAAGCGTTAA
>NZ_VOLS01000115.1 GCF_007954265.1 Colwellia sp. C1TZA3
CTTATACCAATTTGATTAATTAAGTGATCACCTTTTTCATGAGGAAAAATGGATAAATACAAGGCATAAAATTTAGTCAGTAGTTATTCACCTTATAAATTTTATAACGCTGTAGTTATTCATTTTAACCATTAAAAATGAGTAGGTAATTAATCAACTTGGTATTAGTGGTTAATCCGCCACAATTTTCAGGCTGACGTATCTAAAAAACAGCTCAAACGGTTAAACAACGACACCTGCACCAATAAATTATAAGACAGGCCAAGAATATGGCCTGTCCTTTGTCAATTACGAAGCAAGGACCGTTAAAGAACAATAATTGCTAGTTAGTGGCTGCTAAATTACGCAACACAAAGTGTAATATACCGCCATGCTGGTAATAACTAAATTCGTTTGGCGTATCAATGCGAATCTTCACTTCAAACGAGCGTTCACTGCCATCTTTAGCTTTCACCGTCACTTGCACTGTTTTCTGCCCAGCATTGACTGCAGGAATACTGAATTGCTCTTCACCGGTGAGCCTTAATGAATCGGCACTATCATCGGGCATAAACTGCAATGGCAATATGCCCATACCAACTAAATTAGAGCGATGAATACGCTCATAGCTTTGTGCAATAACTGCTTTAACGCCTAATAAAGCTGGCCCTTTGGCGGCCCAATCACGGGAGCTGCCCGTACCATATTCTTTTCCAGCGAGTACAACAGAAGCAATTTTTTGTTGCTGATATTGCATGGCGGCATCAAATACACTCATTTTTTCACCTGATGGCATGATGCGAGTCCAACAACCTTCGGTGCCTGGGGCTAATAAATTACGCAAGCGTACGTTGGCAAAGGTACCACGCATCATTACTTCATGATTGCCGCGTCTAGAGCCATAAGAATTGAAATCTTTAGGTGCGACTCCTGCACTTTGTAAATACTCAGCCGCAGGGCTGTCTAGCGCAATTGCACCGGCAGGTGATATATGGTCGGTGGTGACACTATCGCCCAGTTTTAACAAACATCGGGCATTTTCAATAGCGCTAATATCGGGTATTTTTGCTGTTATATTATCAAAAAATGGTGGTAATTTGACGTAGGTAGAATCTGGCCAATCATATTTTTGGCTTTGTACTACTTTCATATCTTGCCAGTCTTTATTACCGCTATAAACATCCGCATAACGAGAGATAAACATCGAGCTGTCGATAACTTTCTCTATAACTTGCTTAATTTCTTGGCTATCTGGCCAGATGTCATGCAAATAAACCGCCTTACCTGAAGCGTCATTACCCAAAGGCTCAGTGGTAATGTCTATCTTCATATTACCCGCTAATGCATAGGCAACCACCAGCGGTGGCGAGGCTAAATAATTGGCCTGCACTTCGGGGTGAATGCGTCCTTCAAAGTTACGATTACCCGATAAAACTGAGGTAACCGACAAGTCACCTTGATGAATGGCTTCGCTAATTTCGCTGGGTAGGGGACCTGAATTACCAATACACGTAGTACAACCGTAACCCACTAATTGAAAACCAAGAGCATCTAAATCATCATTTAAGCCAGATTTAAGCAGATAATCGGTAACCACTTGTGAGCCAGGCGCAAAACTGGTTTTTACCCAAGGTTTAACATCTAATCCCCGTTGACGGGCATTTCTGGCTAACAAACCAGCGGCAATTAATACTGATGGATTCGAGGTATTAGTACAGCTGGTAATTGCCGCAATGACTACTGAACCATGTTTTAAGACAAAATCTTCACCGTCATACTGGCAAGGCACACCTGAATCGACACTATCAGCAGGTAATAGCGGTGAAGGTTGGCCGCCCTCACTTTCAAAGCTGTTTTCACCTTGGTTTGAATCAGCTTGTTTAATGCCATTTTGTAAATCTAACCAGTCACGATAAGCGAGACCAGCCCGGTCTAGTGAAATTCTGTCTTGTGGACGTTTTGGACCCGCAATAGAAGGTACCACTTCATCTAGTTTCAAGGATAATCGACTGTGATAAACCGCATTTTGTTGAGACTCAGTACCCCACATATCCATGGTTTTTAAATAAGACTCAATGCGTTCAATATGGTCGCTGTCTCGTCCGGTTAATTGTAGATAGTCGGTAGTTTGATGATCGATGGGGAAGATGCCACAGGTCGCCCCATACTCAGGCGCCATATTGGCAATGGTCGCTCGGTCGGCCAAGGTCAGTTCATTAACGCCAGTACCAAAAAATTCGACAAATTTACCCACCACACCGGCAGCGCGCAATTGCTCAGTTACGGTTAAGACTAAGTCAGTGGCTGTGGTGCCGGCAGGCAGTTTGCCAGTTAACTCAAAACCGACTATTTCCGGTAATAACATGGTGACTGGTTGGCCTAACATAGCCGCCTCAGCTTCTATGCCGCCAACTCCCCAACCCAACACACCTAGACCATTAATCATGGTGGTATGTGAATCGGTGCCAACCAAGGTGTCTGGATAAAGTAAATTATCTTCATCTGGCTTTTTGAATACCACTCGGGCTAAATACTCCAGATTGACCTGATGGACAATACCGCGCCCCGGGGGGACTACTTTAAAGTTATCGAAACTTTGCTGACCCCAGCGCAAAAACTGATAACGTTCATAATTACGTTGAAATTCAATGGCGGTGTTTTTTTGCATCGCATCGGCCTGACCGAATACATCGACCATTACCGAATGGTCAATCACCAGTTCTACTGGATTTAACGGGTTAATTTTGTCCGCTGTGCCGCCCATTTTGACGATGGCATCACGCATAGCCGCCAAATCAACCACGGCGGGTACACCTGTAAAATCTTGCAAAATCACGCGAGAAGGGACAAAGGCAATTTCAGTATCCTGCCAGTTGTCTACATCCCATTTGGCTAAGGTTTCAATATCCGCTTGCTGAACAAAGTCACTATTCGCATGACGCAATAAATTTTCTAAAAGAATTTTAGCGGCAAAAGGCAAACGTGAAAGATCATACTTATCCGATAAACCATCAAAGCTGTGGTAGTGACAAACTTCACCGTTAATTTCTAGCTGTTTCAAACATTGTATCGACTTGGCCATTAGTAGTTATCTCCATTAAAAAGTATATCGACGTATTACGCCAAGTTTAGTAAATCTACACTAACATATTAGTACAAGATTTTAAGGGGAAAGCGATAAAACAGTATAGAATCGAACATAGGAAAAATAAACCTATATACCTGCATCTTGAAGTGGAACGGATTTAAGTAGTTAAGCTAATTTGCATAATGAGTGGTAACTCACATTCAATTCAAGTGACATCCCGCGATAAACGACAAAGTGGCATTAATGAGTAGGGCAGTGTGTGCATTACAAATTAAACTAGTGCCAAATAATTTATTCTAGTGAAGTTGTGCAGGTTTTATACCAATTTGATTAATTAAGTGATCTACTTTTTCATGAGGAAAAATGGATAAATACAAGGCATAAAATTTAGTCAGTAGTTATTCTACTTATAAATTTTATAACGCTGTAGTTATTCATTTTAACCATTAAAAATGAGCAGGTAATTAATCAACTTGGTATTA
>NZ_VOLS01000116.1 GCF_007954265.1 Colwellia sp. C1TZA3
GCTTTAACAATACTACCATCAATAAACGCCCATTCAAGATCAGGCTCATATTTTAATGACTTGAAAAGCCTCATTAAAACACCTTTCTTTGACCATAAATTAAAGCGTCTATATATTGCACTCCAATTACCAAATGACTTTGGCACATCACGCCAGGGGCAGCCTGTTCACATTCGATATAGAATCCCTTCCAAAGTATTTCTGTGTTGGGGCTTGTTATACACTCTATCTTTGAGCATTATGACGCTTAGTTTTGACCAGTGCTGGTCGTTAAGCATTGTTCGGGGCATGGTGATCTCGTGTTTTTGTTTTTGGCGAAATTATTATACGAGATCGCCTTTTTTAGTTCAAAATTCAATCACGAAAGATCAACAGCCCCTAAAAATATTGGATAAATTTATGAAATTATCTCGACAGCTGTTCATCCCGTTAGCACCTTTGTTGGCGGTGATTTTTTATTTCACCTTACAAGCTATTGGCTTAGATAGTAAGGCCTCTATCGCAGCAGCTATCACGCTATTAACAGTTATTTGGTGGGTCACAGAAGCACTACCTATTCCAGCCACATCATTAGTGCCTTTTGCTTTGTTACCACTTTTTGGCATTGTCGATCATAAAGTGGTCGCATCTGCCTTAGGTAGCCACGTGATTTTGCTCTTAATGGGCGCATTTATGCTATCAAAAGCCATTGAAAAAAGTGGTGCCCATGAGCGTTTAGCAGTTTACATGGTGCGCTTGGTTGGAGTTAATAGTGGCCGGCGAATGGTCTTTGGCTTTATGTTAGCCAGTGCACTTTTAAGCATGTGGATATCCAACACCGCCACAACCTTAATTATGTTACCTATTGCCTTAGCTATTTTGAAACATATTGATAATCAAAATCTTAAAGTAGCACTCATTTTAGGTATTGCCTATGCAGCAAGTGTGGGCGGTGTTGCAACCCCGATTGGTACGCCGCCTAATGTGATTTTTATGGGTATTTATGAAGAGCAAACCGGCATTGAGTTTGGTTTTTTAGAATGGATGAAAATTGGTGTACCTATTGTGGTAATGGCTATTCCAATTATGGCTTTTTGGCTAACCAGAAATGTTAAACTTGAACAAACGGTACATTTACCCGTGTTGGGGCCATGGCGCGTCGAAGAAACACGAACCTTGTGGATTTTTGGTTTAACTGCATTGGCATGGATTACACGTAAAGAGCCCTTTGGTGGTTGGAGTGGTGTTTTAGATATTGAGATAGCAGGCGATAGCACTGTTGCCTTATTTGCTGTGGTATTGATGTTTATTGTGCCCAATGGTAAAGGCTCACGTCTACTCGATTGGGACAGCGCTAAAACTATTCCGTGGGGAATGTTATTGCTATTTGCTGGCGGTATCGCGTTAGCTAAAGGTTTTGTTGCTTCAGGATTAAGTACTTTATTGGGGGAGTGGTTAGCATCATTTGCCAACTTACCAGCCATTATCATGATTGTTACTATTTGTTTAGTGGTGACTTACTTAACTGAAATAACCAGTAATACTGCAACAGCGACGTTATTGATGCCAATTTTAGCGGCAGCGGCTATTGCATCGGGTTATGATCCCAAAGTGTTAATGGTCCCTGCAGCGATATGCGCTAGTTGTGCGTTTATGTTACCCGTAGCGACAGCACCTAATGCCATCGCTTATGGAACAGGTGAAATTGAAATTAAAGATATGGTTAAAGAAGGAGCGGTGCTTAGCTTTATTATTTCTTGTTTAGTTGGCATCACTTGTTACTTGTTATTGCTTTAATCGCCATTGGCATCAAATGCAAATATTCGCGTTATTACCTTGGATTATAACGCGAGCATCATAAAAAACAGGCGGTTAAAACATTCTCTCTTTTTGCAAACGTGCCAATAAAACAATAGCAAACACAGCGCTATAAATACCAAATATAATTAGCATGACTTGTGGCATAGTAAAGCCTAAGAATTGCCAGTTAATATCACCACAGTCCCCCGTTGCTTCAAATAAAGCCGGTAACCATTGATGTAATGGCGCCCAAACTGGAAAGTTTGGAATAAATTCACAACTATATAAAAACGACATAGTCGTTGATTGCATATCGATATGCTCTAAAGCAATGATAAAGCCCCAAATAGCCCCTGTTGCCCATAAACCATAAGCGGCAAGGCGTATTAATATAAATTGACAACCTAAAGCCCCAATGACACCCGCTAAAAATATTCCCCAGATTGCAGTGCGTTGATAAATACACATAATGCAGGGCTCAAGTCCCATCACATATTGAAAGTAGAGTGCGATTAATTCAAAACATAAAGCACTAACTGCGAGCAATTGCCAAGCTCGTTGATTTAAAGATAATTGGTTTAAAAAATTCACAGCATATCACCCATGACTGGTTATTTTAGGACATTACTACATATGCTAACAATAATAAAAAAGCGCTACAAGAGCGCTTTTGTTAAATATTATATCAGCTTATAACTTATACAAATTTTGCTAGTGACCATTATGGACACTAGTTGAAGATTTAGTGCTGTGGTGCTAGTTCAGGTTTAAGTCATAAAAATACTGGGTGAAATTAGTTGGCTGACTGGTTCAAATCATTAGTAAACCAACAGTGGTTAAGACAATAGTACATGGCAACGCCATAATAACCATGCGACCGTAAAATAAACGAATTAATGATGTTAGTGCAGAGGTGAAAAATTAAAATTAACTATGCAAATTAACTAAAATTAACTAAATTAACTAAATTAACTATGCCACCCATGATAATTACAATAAATTAACTATGCCACCCATGATAATTACAAGTAATAATGACATGCTGACTGGTGTATTTCTAGCTTATTAAAATGCTCTTTTATTGAATAAATCGATCTTAGATACCGTTGGCCAGCCATAATTGCCAAACCATTGAATTTCAGCTGAGTTTACCCTATCACACTAAGATGACATAAGTTAACGGCTGATTAATAAATAATAAAGAGTGTTATGCGCTATTCAAAAACGCTTGAGCATTGGCTAATCCGTGTGTACGTTTTAAACCCACATGCTTACTAAATTTATTTAAGTGCTCAGCTGTACCGGCGGCTCCAGTGAAGACACATTCAAAATTATTCGTCAACTTTAACCAACTTTTATCACTCATGTGAAGTCTTGCGAGGATCTTTGCTGTTTTAGGGTTAATAACACCCGGTTTGTCGTCTCTAAATATACGCCCCGTTTCATCAACGAGTGTTAAGTAGTCTGGTAAACTAAAGCGAATACCCACTGCTTTGTTCTGGTGTTCATTACCCGTAAAGGGTAATAACGCCGTTGGTTGCTCACCTGTTATCGCGGCTTTGATGCGTAATTGAATACTGGTGAAATTTGACCGCTCTGGCGTCGCAGCAATACCGGCCCTTATGGGGTTTAAATCAACATAAGCCATGCAAGACAGTAGTGCCGATTCATCAAGCAGTGCCTGAGATTTAAAGCGTCCTTCCCAAGTGC
>NZ_VOLS01000117.1 GCF_007954265.1 Colwellia sp. C1TZA3
GAGGAAAAATGGATAAATACAAGGCATAAAATTTAGTCAGTAGTTATTCACCTTATAAATTTTATAACGCTGTAGTTATTCATTTTAACCATTAAAAATGAGCAGGTAATTAATCAACTTGGTATTACACCTAGATACTAGCTCAGCTTATCTTTTAACCAGCTTTGTGCTGCTTTTAAGGCTGCTTCAATATTTTCTGGTTGGCTACCTCCAGCTTGAGCCATATCAGGACGACCGCCACCTTTACCGCCAACTTCTTGCGCTGCAACATTAACTAACTCGCCAGATTTTACTTGGCCAACAAGGTCTTTAGTTACACCAGCAATTAAGCTCACTTTATCGTCACTCGTTGTGGCTAATAAAATAATGCCTGAGCCCATTTTATTTTTCAGGTCATCAACCATGCCACGCAACGATTTAGCTTCTACGCCTGGTAAATTAGCAACAAGGGTTTTCACGCCATTAAAGTCGATAGCTTGGCTAACTAAATCAGCACCAGCTTGACTGGCAAGTTTTTGCTTAAATTGTGCTAGTTCTTTTTCTAGTTCTTTGTTGCGTAATATCACTTGCTCAACTTTACTAGCCACATTCACTGAGTCAGTTTTAACCAAAGCAGCAATAGTGTTGAGTGTTTGTTCTTGCGCGGCAAAGTAGTTTAATGCGGCTTCACCGGTTACGGCTTCTATTCGACGAACACCAGCAGCAATGCCTGATTCAGAGACAATTTTGAATAAGCCAATATCACCGGTTCGGTCAACGTGTACACCACCACAAAGCTCGGTAGAAAAGCCCCCTAAGGTAACCACCCGCACTTCATCGTCGTACTTTTCACCAAATAATGCCATCGCACCTTTTTCTTTCGCTTCATCGATTGGCATTAACTTGGTTTCGCGCGCTAAATTACTTCTAACTTGCTCATTCACCATACGTTCAATGATTGTTAACTCTTCAGGGGTTAACGCTTCAAAGTGAGAAAAATCAAACCGTAGTTTTTCAGCGTCACATAATGAGCCTTTTTGCGTAACATGCTCGCCTAATACAGTGCGAAGGCTGGCGTGTAATATATGGGTAGCGGTATGGTTTTTAACAATAGCAGCACGGTGTTCGCTATTAATTTGCGCTTTAACACGACTGTTTAAACCAATAGTGTCACGGGCAATACCTTTGTGCGCAAAAGCATGACCTAATTTAAAAGTATCAGAAACTTCAAATATACCATCACCAAGCTGAAGTATGCCGCTATCACCAACCTGTCCACCTGACTCAGCATAAAATGGGGTTTTATCAAGCACGACAATACCAGCTTCACCCGCGCTTAATTCAACAACTGATGCTTCATTATTGAAGAGTTCAACAACCGTAGAAGACATTTCATGGCGGGTATAGCCTTTAAAGTCAGTCCGATGTTCTGACTTAAGGGTGTCGTTGTAGTCTGTGCCAAATTGGCTAGCTTTTTGAGCGCGAATACGTTGTTGAGCCATGGCGGTATTAAAGCCATCAAGATCAATGTTTAAGTGGCGTTCTCGAGCAATATCAGCGGTTAAGTCGGCTGGAAAGCCATAAGTGTCGTAGAGTTTAAAAACATCTTCGCCAGCGATAGTGTCACCTTTAAGTGCCGATAGAGTATCTTCAAGCAGCGCCATGCCTCGGTCTAACGTTCGACCGAATTGCTCTTCTTCTCTAAGTAAAACTTTCTCAATAATGGCCTGTTGCTGTACAAGTTCAGGGTAAGCCTCGCCCATTTGCCCAGCAAGTGAAGCGACTATTTTATGGAAGAAAAATGATTGAGCTTCTAATTTGTGACCATGGCGGATAGCACGGCGAATTATACGGCGTAATACATAGCCACGGCCCTCATTTGACGGCATAACACCATCAGTGATTAAGAAGCTACATGAACGAATATGATCAGCAATAACACGGAGTGATTTATGTGCTAAGTCATTACATTCAAGTAATGTCGCGGTATCACGAATTAAGCCTTGAAAAATATCGATTTCGTAATTGCTGTGCACACCTTGCATTATCGCTGAAATACGCTCTAAACCCATGCCGGTATCTACTGACGGCTTAGGTAAGTTATCCATGGTACCGTCAGCTTGACGGTTGTATTGCATGAAAACTAAATTCCAAATTTCGATAAAGCGATCGCCATCTTCATCTGGAGAGCCTGGAGGGCCACCAAAAATATCTTCACCGTGATCATAAAAAATTTCTGAACAAGGGCCACAGGGTCCGGTATCGCCCATTGACCAAAAATTGTCTGACTCATATTGTTTATCCGCTGATTTATCACCAATACGAATAATTTTATCTGCTGGCATACCAATAACAGTTAACCAATAGTCGTATGCTTCAACATCACTTTCATAAACAGTGACCAACAATTTTTCTTTTGGTAATGCCAATTCTGTAGTTAAAAATTCCCAGGCATAATTTATCGCTTCTTCTTTAAAGTAATCACCAAAGCTGAAGCTACCCAACATTTCGAAAAAAGTATGATGACGTGCAGTGTAACCGACATTTTCTAGATCATTATGTTTACCACCGGCACGCACACAACGTTGTGCTGACGTAGCTCGGGTGTAGCTGCGAATATCGTCACCAAGAAATACATCTTTAAATGGTACCATACCGGCATTAGTGAATAGTAATGTTGCATCGTTGCCAGGAACAAGCGAGCTACTCGCAATAATTTGATGCTGCTTAGATGCATAAAAATCTAAAAATGCCTGACGCAATTGGGCACTAGTTTCAATCATTTTAATTTCCAACTTTTCGAAGAGTATATCTGTTTAAGCGTTTAATAGTGTCATGGTTTTATCTGTTGAGAAACCACCTTGTTGCATAAAGCGCACTCTTTTGGCTTTATCTTTTTGATCTATTATTAGGGACGCACCAATAGGCTTATTATACGCAAGCTCTGCTTGAAGATACCAATCTATTTGATCATTACTTAGTGATTTTTGTACAGATTTGCCATCAACAGCTCTTCTACTAAGTCACTTTCATAGCTTGCCAGCCTTAGCCTTTAGCTATTTAGCGACTAAACACATAACCGAAAAAACAATTTTTTTTAAATAATATTCTGCAATGAACTCACCTAAAATCAGCATTATTTCAGCAAAGCGATACGCTCAAAAACTGATTTTTTATGGTAACTCTTTAGTTAAATTTTTAGCTGAGTTTTCTCTGCGAGACTGCAAATCAATCTTGGTGTTTAAAAGAGCTGTTATACCAATCTCATTAAGTTATTGCTCACTTGTACTAGTTAAAATAGCTCAAGGCTGTGTTGCTCTCAATCCCAATAGCCAGCTATTGCTCAATCGAGCGCCTTACCTTGAGTTATTTTTCCTGCGCACAACAAGATC
>NZ_VOLS01000118.1 GCF_007954265.1 Colwellia sp. C1TZA3
ATTAAGTTATTGCTCACTTGTACTAGTTAAAATAGCTCAAGGCTGTGTTGCTCTCACTCCCAATAGCCAGCTATTGCTCAATCGAGCGCCTTACCTTGAGTTATTTTTCCTGCGCACAACAAGATCACAAACTTAATGGAACTGGTATTAGACGATTATATGGACGATAAAAAAAGTGTACCATGGCGAATCTAAAGCAATAAAAGATAGTCCATTAGCTGTTTATTAGTATTATCGGGTAATAGCGAAGTAATAATAGGCTCATTTCTGTTATCGTAAAACTAAAACAAAAAAATGAACATAAACCAGCAACTAAACATAAGCAGAACACTGATATAATTTATGGCAAAACCGAATAAAAAAGGCCCAACAAAAACCGTCGATATTTTTTGTCTGGGTTGTAATGCCTTATTATTTAAATACCGAAAGGGTGGTAAAGGAGCTTTAGTCAAAAGCTTTAAAGAGCGGATTAGCCAAGATTATACGGTTGAGCCTTGTATTTGCCCTAAGTGTGATAAGCCATTCGCTCGAGAGACCTTGATCCGCGGTTTGCCTGCCTATAAATTTATTGGCGGCAAAGTGTGGTTTAAATAACTCAGATATAAGAACAAAAATTGATACGCCCAGTGCTGGTTATTGTCAAGTCAAGGTTGACAAAAGCAGTGAATACTTAGCTCGGAAAGTTGAGCGGTTAAATAGTTGCAGTGGTACTGTTGATCTAAGGTTCTAAGGTTCTGAGGTCTAGCTTAAGCATTGGTGTTAGTGATTACTACAATCAATTTCGGTTCTATTTCTTCCAAGCGCTTTCGCTTTATACATGGCATTATCTGCTTGAGTAAATAAATCTGTAAATGATATTTTTTTGTCACAAATACTTAAGCCAATACTTACGGTTAGTGAGCTGTTGCCCACTTTAATTTCAGCGATTAACTTATGTAGTCTATGGCATAGTAATAAAGTATCACTTTTGTTGGTGTCTGGTAACATGATCAAAAACTCCTCTCCGCCAAAACGAGAAATAAGATCTGTTTTTCGACCAAATCCTTTTAATAATTGCCCGAGTTTTTTTAGTACTCGATCACCTTCTACATGGCCCATGGTGTCATTTATTTTTTTAAAATGATCGACATCTAACATTAATAAACTTACCGAGTAATGAGATCTTGCTGCTTGTTCCAGCATCAAGCTACTCCGGTGTTTCATTTCCCTTCTATTTAATAACTCAGTTAACTCATCAGTCGAGGCAAGTAATTTCAATTTCTCAGCTTGTATCTCAAGTGTTTCTCTGGTTTTTATTAGCTCCTCATAGAGTTGGTCTCGTTTAGAAGCATTGAATAAACTCCAATAAATACTGCCATCAACACTTAAACTAGCATTCACGGTTATAGGAATACGTTGTCCATCTGCATTTAATATAATTAGCTGCATCTCCTCACATGTTTTTTCGTGTAAAAGTGTAGGAATTAAATAACTTTGAAAAAATATTCTTGAGGATTGGGTAAACAAAATATCGACACTTTTACCAATAAGATAATTAGGCTTCCACAATAGTTGGTTGGTAAAGTATGAATTGATATAGGTAATAATTCGCGAGGAATTAGTTATTAAAGCACCACATGGAAAGCTATCAAGAGAGTAATTTAGCACCTTGTTATTCTCGATGTGATTGTTTTCCACTTTAATTACTTCGCATATTCTATTATCGAATCCATAATAGCTTCAGGGTGAGTCATATGTAGGCAATGGCCATTAGCGGCAATAATTTCAAGTGTATTATGCGTTATTTCACGCGCCATGAACTCACCAACAGAGATTGCAGCCAGTGCGTCATTTTCGCTTTGTAAAATTAATGATGGCTGTTTAATCTCTTTTAAAAGATAACGATAATCAGATAAAAATGTTACTTCAGCAAAATTTTTGGCAATAACAGGGTCGGTAGAACAAAAACTGCCCGATAGCTCGCCAATAAGATCATCTGGATTAGTTGTGCCCATCACTAATGGTGCCAAATAATTAGCCCAGCCAATATAGTTTTTATCCATAAGGTTTAACAATTCTTTTAGATCTTCTTTTTCAAAACCACCAAAATATTCAGGAGGAAAGTTTAAAAAACAGGGCGTAGGACAGATCATTATTAGCTTAGAAAATAACTCAGGTCTTTGAGTTGCAACAATCGCGCCAATCATACAACTGACTGAGTGCCCAATAAAAGTGACGTTAGATAGCTCTAAAGTGTCACATATTTCAATGATATCATCAGCATACCCTTCAAGTTTACTGTAACGTTTTTTGCTATATTGAGATATATCAGAGGCACCTGAGCCAACATAATCAAATAATACAATCGTGAAGTGCTTGGCCAGTTCTGGTGTTAAAAAACGCCACATGTTTTGATCGCAGCCAAATCCATGTGCCAGAAATAGCGTTTTACTGCCTTGGCCAATTAATTTAACATTATTTCTAATAAGTACATCATTTGTATCTGGCAAGCTAATTTAATCCTTATTCATGAGGTTAACAACAATTAGTGCCGTTCTATTGTAATTTAGTAAATTTAATTGAATTACTCAAGTTAAGCAAAGCATTTATAATTAATTTGATATTATACTGACGTTGATGAGCCAGATACTACCAAAGGCTATTATGAGGTATTGCGAGTTGATTGTTTTAATGGGGATAATTTATACTAATAAGTGACATAAATTCAATTAAAGCTTTACTTGGTTTTTAAAAGTTTTTTAAGTTGTGTCGGGTTATATCCGATCATGTCTACTTATATCGAGCATTGGTAATGTTTTATGAGGAATGCTAGCCTGAGTGAAGTGCATTAATTGAGTAAATGCTCACCAATCCTGATAGTAAAGTGTATGTTCAAGTATCAACTGAAGTGAATAATTTAGTCATTAGATTTAGTCATTAGATTTAGTCATTAGATTTAGTCATTAGATAAGTAAAGCAAGCCATAAATAAGTGAACTCAAATTAACCAACTCACTTTATTAAATGAGCTAAGTAATTTGAGTGACTTAGCGTGTAGAACATCTAATACCAATCCCATTAAGTTATTACTCACTTGTACTAGTTAAAATAGCTCAAGGCTGTGTTGCTCTCAATCCCAATAGCCAGCTATTGCTCAATCGAGCGCCTTACCTTGAGTTATTTTTCCTGC
>NZ_VOLS01000119.1 GCF_007954265.1 Colwellia sp. C1TZA3
TGTGCGCAGGAAAAATAATTCAAGGTAAGGCGCTCGATTGAGCAATAGCTGGCTATTGGGAGTGAGAGCAACACAGCCTTGAGCTATTTTAACTAGTACAAGTGAGCAATAACTTAATGGGATTGGTGTTAGTGCTTCTTGGCAGTTGCTCTGGCATTAGGCTAATAATTAACAGCTATATAATAATATGCTCGTCACTACTTATACTTATACCTAAAGTATTATAAAATTGGCTAAATAACCCAGCCGTCGATATTCTTTTTGCCTTCGATTTTCGTTACAATGCTCATCTTGTCTTTTACTAACTGTGTCTGCCTATTATGCCTCATTGTATTGTTGAATATTCTGCAAAAATTATTGAAAGTTTACCGGTAGAACAGCTAATGCACGCTGTTTATAAAGGTGTAAACCAAAGCGAATTATTTACTGCTGCTAATATCAAAGTACGAGCATGCGTTTATAACGATTTTTATCTGCCTGGCGCAGAGCAAGTTTTTGTCCATGTTAATTTAAAAATATTATCAGGGCGTGATTTATCGCAACGTAAAAACCTTACTGACAGTGTTAGCAATCAACTTGAACGCCTGGGAATTGAAGACGCAGTAATTACGGTTGAAGTAACAAAAATAGAAAAAGAAAGTTATGTTAAAAAAATAACATTAACGGTGTAATATCATGTCGTCATAGGTTTATTATTTTTGGGTGAATTGGAAGCGTTAAATGAATATTTTTTATGATGAGAATATGCCGTTTGCGGCAGATTTTTTTGCTGATTTAGGCGTGTTAACACCATTTTCTGGCCGTGATTTGTCGGCGGCTGATATGAGTGATGCTGACGTGTTATTGGTGCGCTCAATTACGAAAGTCAATAAAGCGTTATTGCAAAATAATCAAACTTTAAGTTTTGTTGGTACAGCAACGATTGGTGTTGATCACATAGATCAAGACTACTTAGCTGATCGAGCTATTAATTTTCATTCTGCACCGGGTTGTAATGCCGTTTCTGTTGCTGAATATGTACTGAGTGCTTTAGTTGTATTAGCTGAGCGATATTTAATAACGCTATCAGCGTTAACTGTAGGCATCGTTGGCGCAGGTAATACCGGTTCAAGGTTAAGTGAGAAGTTAACAGCTTTAAATATTAAACATGTTTTATGTGATCCTTTACTAGCTGAAAACTCAGCGGATACTCGAGATTTTGTTTCGCTTGAGCAAGCGTTAAGTTGCGACGTGGTTTCGCTACACGTGCCGTTAACTCGAACCGGCCAACACGCTACTTATCATTTATTGGATGCCAGCCGATTAGCTCAATTTAAAGCCAATCAAATACTGATTAATGCTTGTCGCGGTGAAGTCATCGACAACGCTGCTTTATTGAAAATGAAACAGCAAGGGCATCCATTAAAGCTAGTGTTAGATGTGTGGGAAAATGAACCCAATATATTATTGGCTTTAATAGCGTATTGTGAGATTACCACCGCGCACATTGCCGGTTATAGCTTAGAAGGAAAAGCTCGTGGTACAGAAACCCTCTATCGGGCATTATGCCAACAGCTTGATATTTTGCCAAATAAGCAGCTTGCTGACTTCTTACCGATATCGGCAATTGGCAGGGTTGAACTTAAACAAACGTTTGATGAAATACTGTTAAACCAGCTAGTAAAAATGGTATACGATGTTAGACGTGACGATGCAATTTTTCGTCAACAAATTACTATTCAAGGATTTGACCATATTCGTAAAACTTATCCGACTCGCCGGGAGTTTTCGTCAATAACGGTCAACTTGAAGAACGCGTTGAGCTTAGATGTGCCGCATCAGCTTGGCTTTAATAAATAAACTGGATAAAAAGAGAGAGGATTATGGCACAGAAATTTGATATTTGCGTACTAGGGGCAACGGGTTTAGTTGGTAAAACAATTATTGAAATACTAGAACAGCGTGACTTTCCCATTAATAAGCTCTACCCATTGGCGAGCGCTCGTTCGGCGGGTGAATTTATTGACTTTAAGGGTGAGAGTATTGAAGTTTTAGATGCCGACAACTTTGATTGGAGCCAAGCACAAATTGGTTTCTTCTCAGCTGGTGGCGAAATATCGGCAAAGTATGCGCCAATAGCTGCTGAAGATGGCTGCATTGTTATCGATAATACCTCTGAGTTTCGCTATGACGCTGATATTCCATTAGTCGTGCCAGAAGTTAATCCACAAGCACTAGCTGAATACCGTAACCGCAATATTATTGCTAACCCAAATTGTTCAACCATTCAAATGATGGTGGCATTAAAGCCTATCTACGATGCCGTAGGTATTGCACGGGTGAATGTTTGTACTTATCAGTCAGTTTCTGGCGGTGGTAAAGCGGCTATGGATGAGTTAGCAAAGCAAACGGCAGACTTATTGTGTGGCAAACCAGTCGAACCAAAAAATTTCTCTCGTCAAATTGCTTTTAATGTTATTCCACAAATTGACGTATTTCTTGAAAATGGCTATACCAAAGAAGAAATGAAGATGGTTTGGGAAACCCAGAAAATATTGGGCGACGACAGTGTACTAGTTAACCCAACAGCGGTGCGTGTACCGGTATTTTTTGGTCATGGTGAATCATTACATATTGAAACTAACTCACCTATTTCTGCTGAAGAAGTCAAAGCGTTACTGAGCAAAGCACCCGGTATAGTGGTTTGTCACAATGATGAAGACTTTCCAACGCAAATTACTGATGCTAGTGGTAAAGATGAAACCTTTGTTGGCCGCATTCGTGAAGATATTAGCCACAATAATGGCATTAATATGTGGATTGTTGCCGATAACGTACGTAAAGGCGCAGCAACAAATAGCGTTCAAATTGCTGAGTTATTAATTAAAGAGCATCTTTGCGAATATTAAACGCTAAGTAATAGATGACTAAAGAAAAATGAAAACCCGTCGTTATAATAAACGCCGGGTTTTTTGTTTTTATAACGCTGTCGTTTTTTATTTTAACCATTAAAAATGAATGGGTAATTAATCAACTTATACCAGTTCCATTAAGTTTGTGATCTTGTTGTGCGCAGGAAAAATAACTCAAGGTAAGGCGCTCGATTGAGCAATAGCTGGCTATTGGGATTGAGAGCAACACAGCCTTGAGCTATTTTAACTA
>NZ_VOLS01000011.1 GCF_007954265.1 Colwellia sp. C1TZA3
TATAATACCAGTTCCATTAAGTTTGTGATCTTGTTGTGCGCAGGAAAAATAACTCAAGGTAAGGCGCTCGATTGAGCAATAGCTGGCTATTGGGAGTGAGAGCAACACAGCCTTGAGCTATTTTAACCAGTACAAGTGAGCAATAACTTAATGTAATTGGTATAATAGTTGCATGGTATTATTTAGGGTAGCCAAGCTTGATAAGGCCTCCAACTGCCCAGCCAAATTGGAATGTCATTGGCGGGCATCGGCCTTGCAATGCCGTAACCTTGGGCTTTATTACACCCCAGTTCTAATAAAGCCGTACCATGCTCAATAGTTTCTACCCCTTCGGCAATTACCTCAATCTGGAAAGCTTTTGCCAAGCCAATAACGCCCAAAACAATGGCTAAGTCATCCGTATCAGTAAGCATATCTTGTATAAAACTTTGGTCTATTTTAATCTGGCTGGCGGGTAGGCGTCTGAGGTAAGTTAGCGAGGAATATCCGGTACCAAAATCATCTAGGGCAAACTGCACCCCCAGACCAATGCAAGCATCCATGGTGGCTATAATATAGTTGATGTCACTTAATGCACTGGTTTCTAATACTTCTAATTCTAATAAGTGGGCTGACACATCAGGATGTGCGGTCAATAATGTGTCTAAGCGTACAACAAAATCAGTTTGTTGGAGTTGATAAGCGCTGATGTTGACACTAATCGGTAATGTAATACCGATACTTTGCCATTGGCTGATTTGGCTCAGCGCCGTATCGATAACCCATTCACCTATATCTAGGCTAATAGTGTGGTTTTCTATTAGCGGTAAAAAATCTAATGGCGGCACTAAACCACGTATCGGATGTTGCCAGCGGATCAATGCTTCTACGCCCACGGCTTCACCCGTAGACATATTTACTTTCGGTTGATAGTACAAAACGAACTCATGTTTATTAAGTGCTGCACGGATATTACTGATGTTTTCATGTTTAAGGTTTACGGCGTCATCGAGGGCGCTATCAAACAAGTGATAACAATTTTTACCCGCTTTTTTCGCCATATACATCGCTTGGTCAGCATGACGAATAAGTATGTCTGCATCAGCATCATCTTGAGGATAGATCGCAACACCTATGCTAACTGATACTTTTAATAGCAAGTCACCAACAGTGATGGGCTCTGATGCAGCAAGCAGTAGGCGTTTTAATGACATTTTGTAATCTTCAGTGTTGACTAAATCACTTAATACCGCGACAAATTCATCACCACCAATACGGGCGAGCGTGTCCATCTCACGTAAGACATCGCTCATTCGTTGAGAAACAACAATGAGTAGATCATCACCAACCGCGTGGCCATAGGTATCATTGATATATTTAAAACCATCTAAATCCATAAAAATAACCGCGAGTGAGTTATGATGGCGTTGGCATTGTCGCATCGCTTGGTTTAGTCGATCAGCAAATAACGCACGATTAGGTAGCTTAGTTAAGGCATCATAATGGGCCATTTTCTCTAGTTGAGACTGATGGTCTCTTTGCTGAGTAATATCACTAAAGAGTGCGACATAATGGCTGACTTTGCCTACGGTGTCTTTCACTGCACTGATGGTGATGCCAGCAACATATTTTTCACCATTTTTGCGTCGACTCAATACTTCACCAACCCATTGACCAGTAGTGTTAATGATTTGCCACATAGCGTCATAAAACTCAGGTGGATGAATATTTGCTTGGAAAAAACGTGGGGCTTGGCCAACAGCTTCCTCGTGGGAGTAACCGGTAATGTTAGTAAATGCGTTGTTAACATCGATAACAATATTTGCCGCATCGGCAATAACAATACCTTCTAGGGCGTGAGTGAATACACTTGCGGCAAGCGTTAATTGAGCTGTATGCTTATCTTTCTCTTGGTTTTGAAAAGCCATTTCTTCGTTAGCAACGAGTAGTGCTTTTTCGGCTTGTTTGCGTTGGCTGATATCTCGAACCAGCGCATTAAATTCGAAACCATCCGCTAGCTTAATAAAAGAAATAGTCAATTCTATCGGAAGATTATGTCCGTCTTGATGCAAGGCCTCGACTTCAATTATTTTATTTAAAATAGGACCTTCACCTGTGGCAATAAAATGCTCTAAGCCCTTTTCATGTGCAGCACGAAATTGTAGTGGAATGATTAAATTTGCCAGTTCTTGTCCTAAAGCTTGCTTATTTGTCCAACCAAATACATGCTGCGCTTGAGAACTCCAACCAATGATATCGCCTTTGGCATTCATCTGAATTAATGCATCCTGTGATGTATCCATCATGGCATGGAGACGTCCTGCATCTTCGTGTACTGTATTAATTAGCTGCTGATATCGTAGTAAGTAAGGAATGATAATAGCGGGCAGTAATAGTACCAATATCACCACAGTGACTATTAAGGCTAATGTGGTTGGAGCAATGCCATCAATCACTTCATTTGTAGTTTGTGGAATAAAGTGAAACGCTGTCATCGCGCTATAGTGCATGCCAGAGACAGCTAAGCCCATAATTACCGCACTAAATATATGTTTTTTAGTGATAAATTTGTATTGGCTTTGATTAATAGCTTGATACTGTATTTGCAGTGCGGCCATGGCTAATGCTAATGCCAATGTCAGAGCAATAAAGCTGGCGAAATAAACTAAAGTAGTACCGTGAACCATCACAGCATTTGATTTTATGGTAGCTATGTTTATATAGTGCATAAGACCAATAGCTGAACCCAACAACACTCCAGCCACTAACCGTCGGAAATAGCTAAATGCTTCCATTGTTATTAACCACATAACAATGCTACAGGCACACATTACTGGCAGAACAGAAAAAATTATTGTTGGTACATGATAGCTAACCGGTATTGGTAACTTTAACGCTAACATGCCAATAAAGCTCATAGCCCAAATACCAGTGGCCATCACTAAAGCAGCGAATAAATTCCAGATTATTTTTTGATTGCTTTGGCGGGGGGCAATATTTCGCTCAACCATGCCAAAAGCACTGAATGATGACAAGATAGCAATAAGGATAGAGAGAACGACTAGTATAGGGTCATAAGCTGTAGTCAGCGATTCAACAGTTATAACACTATAGTCAGGATTCATTTCTATCAAACCTCAAGAACTTAATGAAAATTAGGCGTATTGTATTTTAATATAGCTTATCCACACTAAGTTTCAAGCAGCACTGAAAGCTTGATCTGTAGGTGTTTGATATTATGAGCAGAGAAAATTTATCAACCAACGCTGGTGTTGTATTGACAGTATCAATTAATAAGTAGCGACTTATTGGTTACAGCATTAAGGTTAACTTTTGCAGTAGTACTTATACCAATCCCATTAAGTTATTGCTCACTTGTACTAGTTAAAATAGCTCAAGGCTGTGTTGCTCTCAATCCCAATAGCCAGCTATTGCTCAATCGAGCGCCTTACCTTGAGTTATTTTTCCTGTGTATAAAGTAGACCACCTAATTAATGAAATTGGTGTTATTTTCTAACTGATTATTTTTAGTTAATTTTATGAGCCGACTAATTTTGTCAATTTGGTATCAGTTTTAAGTTTAACACTCAAAGATTAAACCGCTCGGTTTAGGTCTTATCGGCTAGGTCATTCACCACTAAATCAAGTAATTGCATGAGCTGACCCGCTTGCACGCTGTTGATACTACTGAACTGGCAGCTTATTTCATTAGGAATGTTTACCGCCTTTATTTTTAAGGCTTGGCCTTGTGGCGTTAAATCAACAAGGCGCTTGCGCTTGTCGTACTGGTCTTTAATTATTTCCAACAAGCCTTTGTCAGCCATTTTTTTTAAAATCTGTGTCATGGCACCCCCATCAATCATGGTTGTTTCGACTAGCGCTGCAATGGTTACTTTGTCTTGTTCCCACAATGCCATCATAACCACATATTGTGGATAGGTAATATTAAGCTTCATTAGTGGCTCACGATAAGCACGAACAATGCTATTTGATGCCATATATAAACGGTGACACAGCTGATTTTTGAGCGTTAATTGTTCAAATGACATAAGTTGTTCTTTATCGTTATACTTTAATTGTTATTTTAATTTGCATGCAAAGTATTTGCAATCAGTATTTGTTTGGTATATTATTTTGCACACAAACTAAATTATTATCACTTGGAGTTAATTATGAACGTATTAAAAGAAATTGCTTACACAGCAAAAGCAACGGCAACCGGTGGTCGTGAAGGTATAGCAAAATCTGACGATGGCCGTTTAGAGCTTGCATTATCTACGCCTAAAGGTTTAGGTGGTGATGACGGACAAGGTACAAACCCTGAGCAACTATTTGCTGCAGGTTATGCGGCTTGTTTTATTGGTGCACTTAAATTTGTGGCTGGTGAAGAAAAAACTAGTTTACCAAACGAGACTTACATTAATTCAGCAGTATCGATTGGTGCTATTGACGGTGGTTTTGGTATCGCGGTTAAACTAGCAATATCACTAGGCGATATGGATAAAGCACAAGCACAAATCATGGTAGATAAAGCGCATCAAGTATGTCCTTACTCAAATGCTACTCGTGGCAACATTGAAGTGGAACTTTCAATAATTTAATACTCCACATCAGTTGATATAAAAGCACGCATTGCAAACAGCAAACGCGTGCTTTTTTGTGCCTGCAATAATAATGCTAGGAATAGCTTACGTGTTGATTTATTTCAATAACTCGTTGTGCTGATAATTGAATAAATAACGCAGCAGTGGGTTGTTTTAACCAGTGGAAATGATCAGATAATTAATGAGATTGGTATAAGTTGACTAGCAAAGTAGCAATAATTAACAGCTTGTCTGGCTGGTTTGCTCAAACTTGAGTAGTCGTCTTGAAATAATATCAATGGCGACATTAAGTAGGGCTGTACAAGTAATAAGAACGAGTGCATTACTATAACGAATTTCGCTGAAACTACTGTCGATATAAAACCCCAAAGTCATAATGCCCAAAATGCCAAAGACAGCGGTTTCTCGCACGATGATCTCAAAGCGATAAAACAGCAAAGCCATCATACTGGGATAGATAGTTGGCATGATGTGGTAATTAAATTGATTTAGCTTACTTATTTGTATTTGTTGGGGCGCAATAGCGTTACTTTGTTTCACCGCCAAGTAAGCGATAACACAGCCATTATGTATAGCTAAAGCAACAATAGCAGGTAGCATTGACGGGCCAAGCAGCATTAAAAAGATAAACGCTAAAATATATTCAGGTACTGAACGGCCAACTAACAAAATAAATTGGCCAAGCCAAGTCAGTGGTGCAGGCCATAGGTGCTTACTGGCTATCATATGGGTGCTTAAGCTAATAAAGTGGGTAGCTGCTAAGGCCAGTAGCGCCAAGGTAATGGTCGCTATTGCACCAGGAATAGCTTGCTCTGACAACAAAGCGCTAAACCAAGTCATAAGTGATGACCATTGCACCTCTGCCAATGTCGCCGCATTTGCTATTGCAGGAGGCAAAATATCTTGGGTGATAAAGCGTACCAGTAAGCTACTATCTACCTTAGGAATATCTACCAGTGTCACACATGCAATGACCAAATAAACCCCGAGTAACTTAGGTGGGCACCAGTAACGAATAGTACCGATAAGAGCAATAAATATGATGAGCAACGCGGCTCCTTCGCTATAGTTTCCTTGCCTAAAAGCTGTTTCCATATAAAAACCTAGTGTTGGCATACCAATAAAACCGAGTACAGCGCTGCTGCGCAGGGCGCATTCAAAACGGTAGCGAGTGTAGTTTATTAATTGCGGCATAACTTGGGCAATTTTGCCATAAGTGAAACGGCTAATTATATCAGCGCGGCGATCAATAATTTCTAAAGGGCTATCTGACGATTGATTGATAATATCGTGAAACACGCGAGCAAAAGTGGCAGCAAATGGGATGCTAATAGCCAAAATTCCGGTCAGGGGAGACAGCCCAAAAACTTGTAAAAATAGCAGTGCCCAAAAAATCTCATGAATGGCTCGCAAGAAAGCACAGCAGCTCGATACTAACGGGTGTTGGTAAATTAGCGCAAGGGGAGCACCAAGTACTAAGCCTAAACAGACACCGATAATGGCAAAGTTAACGGTTTGCATAATGGCTTGCAATAAGTATTCAGTGGCGAAAAAATCAGGTGTTACTAAGCCATTCACCATCCGAGTTAACTCAAGGAAAGGGTCGAAATTAACAATTTCTATATCAGCAAAAGGGAGAATAACCAGTGCAATAAGCCAGATTGATAAGCTGACTTTCTGCCAATAACCCAAAGCATATTGTGGTTTTTTTAATTGTAGTACTTGTTGAGGCTGCTTGGGTTGTGACATAAAAGCAGCTTACGCGATTGCGCTAGTTTGATATAGCGCAGTAATTTGCGCTTGGTCAATACTCTGCTGTTGGCTATCCAGTATCAAGCGACCTTTATCTAACGCAATAACACGGTCAAAAGCGCTCATGGCCAATGCTCTGTCATGCAGCACCATAATAACACTGTTGTGCCGCGCTAATACGGTATCAAGTAGTCTTGATGTCATCAAGGGATCTAGCGCTGAAAAAGGCTCATCGCCAATAAAAATAGCTTGTTGTTGATACAAAGCTCTGGCTAAGGCTACTCGTTGTCTTTGCCCACCAGAGAGTTGATCCACTTTCTTTGCCAAGGGCTGGTCTAATTCTAACTGCTGACAAAGTGCAGCAATATCGTGTAAATCTTGCTTAAAAGGTCTAATTAAATTCACTAAGTTGAACAACCAGTGATGCCTGGCTAAAGCACCCATAAATATATTGTGATAGATGCTTAAATTATCAACCAAACCTTGGCGCTGTGAGCACAGCGCAGCACGGGTTGTTAACTCTTGATAAATATGGTGTAGCAGACTAGATTTACCGGCACCCGAGGGGCCAATAATCGCAACTTTTTCACCTTCATTAATAGTCAGGCTCAGATCAAAAATCACCTGGGTAGAGCTATCTTTTTCGCTGATTTTATTACGCGTATTAGCGCCAGCAGTTTTATCATAATGAAGGTTTAGGTTAGCAAGGGTGAGCATTAATCGATAAGTCCTATTTGTTTAGCCACGTCTTCCACCGGTTGAAAATCCTTGTTTTCAGCTTTGATAAAAGCAGAACGTGGAAAACTTTTTAACAGCTCAGGACTATTCATATTGAGCAATGCGGCTTGAACTTTGTCAGCAAAGCCAACACCAAAATTGGCTTCAACATCAGCGCGTATGGTCCATTGATAATCAGGGTAGGTCGGGCTTTGCCAAATAACCTTGACTTTATTCGTGTCTATTTTACCGGCGGCGAGGGCACTGTCCCACACTTTATAATTTACCGCCCCCACTTGGTAAGTACCCGATTGAACTTGCACAATAGTGCGGTTATGGTCGCCTGAAAACCCAACGCGTTTAAAGGCTTGTTGTGGCTTTTGCTTTAAGTGCTGCTCAATATAATATTGCGGCATTAATCGACCTGAGGTTGAACCTTTTGAGCCAAAGGTGAAGGTTTTATCGGTAATAGCAGGAAAACTGTCGCTTAGTTCTAAGCCTGTACTGTAGTGGGCAATAAAGTAGCTTTTAAAAAACTGATCTTCATAACCTTGTGCAATCGCTTGCGAGCCTGGCACTAATCGTCTGGCTTGTACGCCAGATAAACCACCAAACCAAGCGAGCTGCACCTGATTATTTCTAAAGGCGGTTACTGCGGCGGAGTAAGACTTAACGGGCACATACTTTACTTCAATCCCAAGTTGCTCGGATAAATAAAGCGCTACTTTTTCAAAACGGGTTCTCAACTGAGACTCGTCTGCATCGGGAATAGCCGTAAAAGTAAAGGTGGCGGCGTTTGTGTTGGCACCGACAAAAAGGCTTAGAGTTAATGCACATAGTGTCAATAATTTAGTCAGTGTTTTCATAATATATTTTTTTATTAGCTCTTCGTCATAATTATTGATGCAATAAAATTGCAAGTGTTCAGGGCTGCATTATCTCTTAAAATAAGCATTAACACACTGTTTACGGCTAATAATGTCTGTTAATGCTACGAGGCGGGTTTATTAACTATTTAGTGATTAAAAGTTTCAAAGTTTATTTTATTCTCTTGCTTATCAGAGTGAAGGATTAAACATCAACTAAGGTGGTTAATTTAAAGCTTAAAGTACTGATTAGTTATATGAATTTATTGACAATTATTGTAAGTCTCTTTAACGTATAGTTAAACAAGGATGAATAAAGCGCTCGCATACTATGGATGATTTTAGTCCGTCAAATCTTAAAAGTATTTTACACTCAAAACGCGCCAATATGTATTACCTCGAATATTGTCGAGTTATGCAAAAAGATGGCCGTGTTTTGTATCTCACCGAAGCCTTATCTAATAAAAGCCAAGAAAGTCAGTATTTCAATATACCCATCGCTAATACTACCGTTTTACTGTTAGGAAATGGCACATCTGTTACCCAAGCTGCAATGCGTATGCTGGCACAAGCAGGTGTACTCGTTGGTTTTAGTGGCGGCGGCGGAACACCTTTATATATGGCTAATGACGCAGAGCAGCCGATAGAGTGGTTTACGCCACAAAGTGAATACCGGCCTACAGAATACTTACAGGGCTGGATGACGTTTTGGTTTGATGATGAAAAACGTTTAGCAGCGGCCAAGCAGCTCCAGCAGGCACGTATTACATTTTTAAAGCAGGTTTGGCAAAAAGATAAAGACTTGAAAACTGAAGGGTTTAATTTTGACGATACCCCCATACAAAGCGCACTAGACACATTTTATACTCGTACTGATCAAGCAAAAAAACAGTCCGACTTATTATTAACTGAAGCGCAACTAACCAAAGTGCTTTACAAGTACGCAGCTAATAACACCCAAACTAAAGACTTTACCCGACAACATCAATCAACAGATAAAGCGAACGACTTTCTAAATCATGGCAACTACTTAGCCTATGGATTAGCGGCTAGCTGTTTATGGGTGCTAGGTATTCCGCATGGCTTTGCCGTTATGCATGGAAAAACGCGCAGAGGTGCTTTGGTTTTTGATGTAGCCGACATTATTAAAGACGCGCTAGTGCTACCTTGGGCGTTTATCTGCGCTAAAGAAAACGCCACAGAGCAAGAATTTCGCCAACAAGTACTGCAGGCTTTTACTGATCATAAAGTTCTAGATTATATGTTTGAAACAGTTAAAAGCATTGCCTTGTCAAATAACGATAAGCTTAATAAAAATGAGGTCAACAAAGATGCCTGATTTTCTTGTAGATACTGCTTTAGCGCGTCAAATAACCAAAAAGCAATATTAATTATGATGGTTACCTTTGTAAGCCAATGCGAGAAAAATGCTCTTAAGAAAACTCGCCGAGTACTCGACGCTTTTGCCAATCGTATTGGCGATAACACCTGGCAAACATTAATCACTGAAAATGGCTTATTAACCGTTAAAAAAATGCTCAGACAAACGGCTAGTAAAAGCACGGCAGTGAGTTGTCATTGGATACGTACTCGCGCCCGTAGTCAGTTTTTGTGGGTAGTGGGGAGTAAAGATAAGTTTAATGTCGAAGGTGTGGTTCCGGTGAATACTACAGAAAAGGAAGTTCCAATGGATATACATCAAAATAAGCCTATTAAAGGCTGTATTTATGCCAATACGCAATTACAGAGGCTTGAACAGCACTTGTTTTCTGTTGGCTTTGTTGCACAGCAGCTTTATTTACATTTTTATTCTAACAAAAGTGCTCAAGCAAAAGCTGTATTTGTCGCAGGATGTTTGCATGATATAGGTAAAATAGACCCTAGCTTTCAAGAATGGGTAATAAAAGATAAGAGTAAATCTTATATACCAGAAGATGGACAACATATAGATGGATTGAAAAAATTCAGTTTTGAAAATCACCCAAGACATAATGAAATATCTGTTTTACTTTATCAATTACTTGATGATAAAAGTCTAAAATCATTAAATGGTTGTAATAAAAATGCAGTTAAACATGCGGTTTATTGGCATCATGCAAAACCGTTTAGACCGAAAGGTGGTTTTGAAACCCTTAGTGATATTTATAAAAAAGTAGATGCTGTATCGAAAGGAAATGCTTGGGATTTACTCGTACTGAAATCTGTTGAAATTCTCAATAAAGTCAGTGAAATAGAGAAAGAATATAACAATATTAATGAAAGTTTTTTGTCAAAATGTTACATCAATGAACCAGATGTTGATGGGTTAAATTATATTGATTCAAATTTACCCAAATATAAAATTTACGATCCCAAAGACCAATTAACTAGCTTTGGTAGTGATATTGCTATTAATGCCAGTAATAACGAAATAAGAGCCTGTTTAATTACTGCGGATAGATGGGTTTCTTCTATGTCAGCACACGAGTTAGCTTCAGCTATTAAGCATAAAACGCTGATAAAATTTATAAGGGAAAAACTTGAAGCTAGCCAAATAACAATAGAAAGTAATTTAGTCTCTCATATCACTGATAGTCTTAATTATTTCCCTAAAAGTGAACGCACCAAAAAGCAGGCTGATGTTGCAAATAAACTAGCAGAAAATATGGAAGATGTAGGTGTACTCGCAGGTGCTGCTGGCTGTGGTAAAACAAAAATTGCGCTTGAATGGGCTAAATTACGACACGCACAACAAATTATTTGGATCTGTCCTCGTGTACAGATTTGCCAAGGAATTTTTACTGAGTTATCAGCAAAACCCTATTTACCTGATGCAACTATAGAATTACATACAGGTGAGTTTAAGTGTATTAATACATACGAAAATATCACCGCAGAAAATAACTACTTTACGGGGGATGTGGTGATAACTACTATAGATCAGTTGCTTAGTAGTATCATAAGTCATACCAAAGCAGATCGATTGCTTAATTACTTATCGGCTCATATTGTTTTTGATGAATTTCATGAATACATAAATATGCCAGCATTTAATCTTTTATTCGCGGAATTAATTGCGTCAAAAAAGGAGATTAATGGCGGCGCTAATACTTTATTAGTTTCAGCAACACCACATTACTGCTATTTAGATCAAATTCTTGATTTAGATAAAAATGATATAATTGAAATGCCAGCCTTTAATAAAAGCCGTTATCAGTTTGATTTTTTACCTTATGACGAAAATGCATTTGATGATAGCAATCCCCTATACAAACCTCAGCAATCTACCACCTTTGTTATTAGTAACACTGCTACAACAGCACAAAAAAGTTTTATAAAAAACCAACATCAAGAAAACGCAATTTTATTGCACTCTAAATATAAAAAGAGCGATAAGCAGCAGTTATTTTCAAGCGTATTTGAATCATTTAAGCGAGATGGTGATAACCGATTTGATCTTTTAAGAAGTGGGCCTATTGTGCAAGCCTCTTTAAATATCAGTTGTGAATATATGATTTCTGAAATTACTCATGCAGAAAACTGTTTACAACGACTTGGACGTTTAGATCGTTTTGGTTTAAATAGTACAGGTATCAACCAATATACTATCGTTATTCCACAAACGTTACATGAAAGAAAGGGTAGCGGCTCCGTTGAAAGATTCCTGTCATCAACCAATACATTAGCAACAACAAAAGCATGGTATGAGTTTTTACGTGAAGCGACGAATGATGGTGAAAAAATAGTAACATTACTAAATATATATGCCATTTATAAACAGTTTTACGCTAACCCAGCTTCACTCGAATTGATAGAAAGTGATTTGTTAGCCAGCATGAAGAAAAGTACAGTATTAATCGCAGCAAAAGTAGCTGAACCTCAAACGATGGTAAAACCGAAAAAGGACAGTAAGCAACGAGCTAAAATCAGTAAAAACTCATTACGAGGTGATAGTCGTTTTGTACAAATGGCAGTGTGTGATTTGGATGATCCTGATGAGATTAAATTTATAGAAGAATATGCTTATACAATCCCTGTGAATGAATCAGACAAAATTGATGGTTTAAGCGCTTCCTGTAATGAAATCGAAGGATATGGCGATAGTTCAAAAAGCTTACTTATCCACATGATGAAAAAACATCACCACATAATGGGAGGGCAAAAGGCATTTAAAAATTTTATTTTACTTAATGAGGCTAAAGATTCTGAATTTCCGGTTTATTTAAGTTATACGCCAAATGATTTACTCGCAGTAGGTGGTGAAAGCGCAAGGCACAGTTCAGCAATTTACTATGCTATTTGTGAAAAACAAGCCGTAGGTTCAATATCAATAAAACAACTACAAGACCAAAAAGGATGAACGAAATGGAAAAAGTAATAGGTATTAAAAGTGTAGACTTTAAAATTACAGCATTAGGTCATGGTGTAGTGAACTGGAATGGGCCAACTGCTCTTAGTTCTAATGGAAAAAACTTGGATAATCATAGCCTACCTAAATTGAGGGGATATACTAACCTTACAGGTGCCATAAGTGATAAAGGTTTTAAATACAAAAAAGATGTGACAGATGTTGATTTTAAAAAGAATCCTTTATATATCAGTCAAAATTGTATTCGTCATCATCTATTTAAAAATCAAGCGTTTGATGTGCATTATGCAAACAAGAATAAGATGGAAAACTTGACTAAAATACTCGCTTCAGAAACAGGATTGATTCGTGGTTATGTTGTACCTGCGAGCCAAAATAAGCGTACCAGCCCATTGCTAATTGAAGACTTTGTTGATCAGCTAGGTAATGGTAATTACGAACAATTATCAAACTCTAGCTCTGTTGAAGAAGTAACCAATGTTGATGGCACAACAAGTTATAAAAGGGGTGAAAATTCTATTTTCTCAAAAACAACCTTTGGTGACACTCAATATACTTCTTATGGTTCGATCAGTATTGAACAATTACAATTTATCTCTTTAGATAAAAAGTTTGATCGTGAAGCGATGCAAATTAAAGAAGGTCAAGGTGAAGTTGTGGCTAAAGAAGTCCAAGACTTTATTCAGTCATTAAATACAGAGTTAAAACCTATAGCCGTTTTTCATGCAAACTATGTACGCGGTGGCACTATTTTTGAAGAAGGTGAAAATGGAATTTTACTTAATAATGATGCGATTCAAGCATTAGTTGAATATACCTTAGCCATAGTGTCAGAACTTTCAATTCGCCAAGCTAAATCTTATATGTATGTTGACAATATTACTGTCGATTATAACGAGAGTAATAAAATGATGCGCATTAAACCAGATGAAGGCAGCATATCAGAAACACCAGAAGGCGAATATGCCAGCTATTTTTACGCAAAATAGAGAGGTAACTGATGAAAATAATCATTGAATATGAATCGTCATGGCGGAATTCATTTTTGGACGGAAATAACAATGAGTCGCTACCTAATACGGGACGAAAGTTTATAGGCTCTATGTCTAGTTTAAAGAAGCCAGAAAATTTCATCAAGCGTGATGTCACCATTAATACAGTTATGGGGGTCTTAAATCGTTTAATCGGTGATCAACGAAAGTTGTATCAGGCACGTAATGGTAGTAATTATTTTTTTGAAGAGCTTGAACCATTAGTAAGCTTTAATGATAAACCTGCGTATATTAATAATGAAATGACCTACATTCGTAATATTACAGGGAGTACTGACCAAAACTCTTATACAGGTATGATCAAAGTAAATGATCCTATGTTCTTATCTGATTATTCCAATGAGTTCTGGGGAGTATTGGCTTTAAATGTTGACGAACTTTGTCAGTTCATTACGTCTAAGGGAACAGTAAATGCAAAAATAGCTGTTGACCCATTAAGTATTATTGCAAGGTTAGAGGAACTAAATAAATTAAAACCCATTGAAAATATAGATTTGGCTAATAAGTCTTTTGAATTATTACAAAGTAAATTTGATAAGTTTAACGGGCTAAATAATAAAGGCTTAATTTATCCCATTGCCTTATATTGCTCAGCCCTCTATTTACAACTAGATTTGTTATCTGTAGTTAAAAAGTACGATATGAGTACTGCAAAAAAAAAAGCGGGTGGAATCGGTGGTATATCAAATAATGGTTTCACTAAAAAAGACTTTATGGATAGGTTTACCACAGGGGAGAAAAAGAAGGTTTGGGGGAATCCATATATTCATGAAGAATTTGTTAAAGGTGAAGGAAAAACAAAACACCTAATGACTAAAGCTAGCGGCACCTTGGAAATGACTTTAAACATTAGTCGAGAAAAAGCGAAAGAAATAAAGTTAATGATAGATAACGCGGGTGTTTCTAGTTTCTATTTAGGAAAGAAAGGCCTTGCTTATGTGAGTACAATAAACACTAGGGAGGAAAACTAATGGATCATTACATTGATGTAAAGTTAAAACCTGATGCAGAAATGCGTGAAAATTTATTACTGAATAAAGTTTACACTAAGCTTCATAAAGCCCTATTTACATTAAAATCAGATGCAATAGGGGTAAGTTTCCCTCAATACAAAGTAACGCTAGGGCGTACCTTAAGAATTCATAGTAATTCGACAATGTTGAATGATTTGCAAGGTATGAGTTGGCTGGGTAGATTAAGTGGATATTGTGATAGTAGTGACGTTAGTCTAGTTCCTAAAGATTCCAAAAATCGCATAGTGTCGCGAAAACAAAGTAATATGACACAAGCCAAATTGAATCGCTTAATTAAAAGAGGTTCAATTACAGAAAATGAAATTAAAGCCTATAAAGCTAAGATGTTTACTTGTGGTTTAGATGAACCTTTCCTCGAACTCGAAAGTGAATCTAACGGTAATAAACATAGGCGATACATTAATTTTTCAAATTTAATAGATAAGCCACAACAGGGTAAATTTGATTACTTTGGTTTAAGTAAAACAGCGACAGTACCTTGGTTTTAAACGTAATAAATCTATTTAATAAAATACGTACAAAGTTTGTTAATAGTTAGTTCGTTTAGAGAAAAAACCACCTAAAATTTTATCTTTAAAAATTAGTAACTATAAACAATAAGTTATAACTAGCATGAAAATAAAGGTCAAAAGATGATTTATTATTTAACAGCTTGTTTTAGCTTGTTTTAGCTTGTTTTAACTTGTTTCTTTACTAGTATTTCATTGTTCACTGCCGCACAGGCAGCTTAGAAACCTAGTGTGCTGATAAAATAACCTTTAATCGCGTTCACTGCCGCACAGGCAGCTTAGAAAACATCCGATGGTAATGGTGTGGTTACAGGTACGTTCACTGCCGCACAGGCAGCTTAGAAAATCATGTCGTCAATATCATCTAATACAGAGCAGTTCACTGCCGCACAGGCAGCTTAGAAAGTAAGCTGTGTGCATTTAAGCTGCTGCGGTCAGTTCACTGCCGCACAGGCAGCTTAGAAATATATTCTGCGCTCTTGATAGTTATATCAATAGTTCACTGCCGCACAGGCAGCTTAGAAATGAAACTGTTAACTCTAAGCTTGAGCGTACTAGTTCACTGCCGCACAGGCAGCTTAGAAATGATGATGACTTAGGTGTTTCCGTCTGGAACTGTTCACTGCCGCACAGGCAGCTTAGAAAGACATACACTTGCACAGCGCTAGGGTTTATCCGTTCACTGCCGCACAGGCAGCTTAGAAAATCGACACCCCTCGCAGTGACGTTAACATCAGGTTCACTGCCGCACAGGCAGCTTAGAAAAATAGCTAAAGAGTTACAGCGCACAAAACCAAGTTCACTGCCGCACAGGCAGCTTAGAAATTGCAAATAAGTGGTGCTTTTCTATAAGAATTGTTCACTGCCGCACAGGCAGCTTAGAAATGTGAGTGCGCGAGGCATATCAATGTCGCTACGTTCACTGCCGCACAGGCAGCTTAGAAATTGAAATGTAAAAGCTATTGTGTCGCCATGGTGTTCACTGCCGCACAGGCAGCTTAGAAATTTATTGAATGGCTTTACAAAAAGCTTGACTAGTTCACTGCCGCACAGGCAGCTTAGAAAGTTAAGCTGCTTATCATTACTTAACCATCTTGGTTCACTGCCGCACAGGCAGCTTAGAAACACCCGCTTCGCTATAAAGATAATGTACTTTTGTTCACTGCCGCACAGGCAGCTTAGAAAGTTAAGTCATGTGATTTTTTGATTCTAGTGAGGTTCACTGCCGCACAGGCAGCTTAGAAAGTTCATTGATACAGCGGCGTAGTCTATACCTGGTTCACTGCCGCACAGGCAGCTTAGAAAAGGCAGCTCAATCAATGGTGTTTTATTGCGTAGTTCACTGCCGCACAGGCAGCTTAGAAAGGCAACTGTCCATACGTCACGCTTTTGGTCTGGTTCACTGCCGCACAGGCAGCTTAGAAAGCTAATAATGGTGTTTTTGTTCTTTAATACTCGTTCACTGCCGCACAGGCAGCTTAGAAAGAATGCATTTGAATAGCTAGTTCATTAGCACGGTTCACTGCCGCACAGGCAGCTTAGAAAATTTATCAAAATCGAAATAGCAGAGGTAAAAAGTTCACTGCCGCACAGGCAGCTTAGAAAACTTGGCACAATCAACACCAAGCAATTAACAGGTTCACTGCCGCACAGGCAGCTTAGAAATATAACATTAATCAGTACAGAGATAAAAAACGGTTCACTGCCGCACAGGCAGTTTAGAAAACCGCAACCCGACGGCATCAACTCGTTACAGAGTTCACTGCCGCACAGGCAGCTTAGAAAATTCATAACCGCAAGAACACTTGTATCCGACAGTTCACTGCCGCACAGGCAGCTTAGAAAGTAAAGCTTGTGTTATACGTCAGTACGCTCATGTTCACTGCCGCACAGGCAGCTTAGAAATTTAGCGTTGATAGATATGTATTTATGCTGTTGTTCACTGCCGCACAGGCAGCTTAGAAATGGCAGCTTTCACTGCCAAGCAGATACAAAAAGTTCACTGCCGCACAGGCAGCTTAGAAAATATACATGACAGAGCCATCAACACCCCTTGCGTTCACTGCCGCACAGGCAGCTTAGAAAGCTTTGCTAACTGTAGCAAGCCCGGTGGCATGGTTCACTGCCACACAGGCAGCTTAGAAATTTAGGGTAGCCACAAGCTTTACCAATAAAGGGTTCACTGCCGCACAGGCAGCTTAGAAAAAGTATGTTGCGTACCGCTTCAATGCCATCGTGTTCACTGCCGCACAGGCAGCTTAGAAAGAATATCTCCATCTTTGCGTTTTTCTTTAAATGTTCACTGCCGCACAGGCAGCTTAGAAAATTGTCGATAGCAAGGGGATACACCTATAATTCAGATGGCAAGAAGTGAGAGTCGACTTCTTGGCTAACAGAACCGCTTAAGCGTTGTCCGCTTTATTTTTTTAGCAAACACCCATGCTTTAATTGAATATATTCGCCAGTACTTACCTGCCATTGACTCAGGTTTATAGTTTCGGTTTCTTGGGCTAGCACGCGTAACGAACCTCGGTACCTTTTTGTATTCAAGTTCCTCAGTATTGTTAATACTCGTTTTCTTACTTGAGTCCATCAATATACCCTATCTATTCGTATTTTTGCCAACCTGAATGACATACAAAAATTTAGCACTTTAATAGTGCGCCTGATAGAACTTGTACTCTTCATTTGGTACACCATAGAAATTATACTCTTTCATACATTTCCAATTAGTGTCGATAATTTTTTCACCTTTACTGCTCTCATAAAAATCAAGACCAAGCATTCCTTTAAATGGGTTGTTAGAATCACCTGGCATCCTATCGATCATTTGTTGAGAGTTACAAGATGATTCAGCCATAGTGAAGGTGATTGAGGTGATAGTATAATTAGTTTTATTGTCGATTATATGAACTTTTAGTTTTTCTCCCTCTATCCACCAATCGAATTTTATATTTAAATTACTAGTTGGCGGTAAAGATGTGGGTGATCCTTTTGCGCGCTTGTATTTATTAGATGAATTCAAAGTGTTAGTTGTAGCTCCTGTGAATTTTTCATCACAGAACTCATGGGCCCAAATGCGTTTACTATCGCTTTGATTCTTCATAGCAACAAACATACACGAACTGTATGAGTCTGGTTGCTCACTGTAGCAAGATGAAAGAGCGAGGGTTAAGATCAGCATCATTACTTTTTTCATTTGGAAACTCCCTGTAAAACAAGTTCAATTAACTCATAAGATTATAGTGAGTAGGAAATTATCAGGTCAATAGGAGAGCACAGGTTAAATTTTGAGTTGCCTTGAGGCTTAGACGTCCAATGAGCGTTTCAGGAAATGCATATAATTATTTTTACATCAAAGAATAGCTGTAAGTAACTGATACTTAAAAGATAAAATGGTGTCCCTCCCTGACTTGAACAGGGGACCTGCCGATTATGAGTCGTAATAATAGCAAGATGTTATGAGACATAAATAAAACTAATAAGTCATTAATCCCCTTTGTTTTCAATGCTTTCACGTATTCACACTATCTTGTATTGTCTTATCATATCTTATTAAAACTAATCACTACTACAGTGATAACTACAGTTAAAAACAATTCACTGTAGTTAGCTATTAAGGATAGGCATGGCTAAGAAGTCGAATACTCAGTTTAAAACGCATGATCAAGCAATCCGTTTACCAATAACAGGTAAGCCATACGAGGCTTACAGGGACACTAGCGAACGTGGTACTGGTCGTTTAGGTGTTCGTGTTTCTGCTAAAGGTAGTAAAACTTGGATGTTTAGATATTTTATTGACTCTAAACCTAAGTTTATTTCGATTGGTACTGTTAGTGAGAAATTCACTATGCTCAAAGCGGCTGATATTGCCGAGGGTTATTCAAGTGTTATTAGCCAAGGGTTAGATCCAAAAGTTGAATTAGAGAAAGATAAAAAGCAACAAGCAACGGTTGAAAAAGAAGAATCTTTAAAGGGTAGTATCAAACAATTATTTCAAGCGTATTCTGATCAAATGAAACGCGAGGGTAAGCGAACTTATGCCACCGTATTTAAGAGCTTAGAAAAAGAAACTTATCCATTTATTTCACCCATCACCAAAGCCAAAGAAGTTAAAACTGATGAAATTAAGCTAATACTAGCGGCAATGATAAAAAGAGGTGCGCCAACTCAATCTAATCGCGTGAGAAGTTATTTACTTGCAGCCTTCAACAATGGCTTAAGACATGATAATGATCCTGCCAGTTTAAATGAAAATGTTTTATTTGGTTTAACATCAAACCCCGTTGCTATTATTCCGCGCCAAAAAGATGCTGAAAATGTAGGTGAAAACTATTTGTTATTACCCGAAGTTAAAGCGCTCTTAGTTACTTTTCAGCAAGCGCATAAAGTAGGAGAGTTATTCGCGAACCTACTTAAGTTAACTTTTTATACTGGCGGACAAAGACCTTATGAATTAGCCGCTAGTGAATGGTCAGCCATTGATTGGGATGAAAAGACTTGGCTAATCACTAAAGACATTTCAAAGAATAAGCGTGAACACATGATCCCCTTAACCGATACCGCCTTACATATTCTTAAAATACTAAAAGAACAAAACAAAGACAGCCCATTTATATTCCCTAAGCATAGAGCGCCATACGAACACGCAAGGCTTGACTCATTTAGCCAGTCTATTGGCTATTACCGTAAAGCTAACCCCGAGTTTAAATCTTTCATTCCTCGTGATATTAGACGTACCTGTAAAACGCTAATGGGTGAGTTAGGCGTATCTAAAGAAATACGTGACAGGCTACAGAATCATGCTTTTAGTGATGTGAGTTCACGTCATTATGATCGCTTTGATTATCTCCCTGAAAAACGTCATGCCTTAGAATCTTGGGAATCAAGATTAAATGAAGTAGCCGTTAAAAATGTCGTTAATTTGAGAGGGTAGAATAATGGAAGATGATTATTTAAAAACTAATAGTGAAAAAATTCTTAGCTATGCTGAATCGTTAGTTGTTGATTATATTAAAAACAATAAGTTTTTAGAGTGTAATCTTATTTGTGAAGGTTTTATGGGAGCCGCACAGTTCCTAGCCATTATTGCTTTTCCTGACAACGTAAAACGTAGAAATGATTTCTATAGCGCAACTATGAATGCCTATTGTCGAACACGAACTGATTTTGATAAAACTAAATTACCAGAAGAAGTGACTGTTGCTTGGCATTTAAAGCCTTTGAAGCCTTGAAAAAGAATAAATCAAACTATATCAGGAGGAGTGGGAAGATTAGAAAGTAGCTTTCATGCTTACCATGGGTATAAGTCTTATGAAAAATCAATAACGGATGGAAAAAAAACTTCTTTTGAAGATGTTTTTAGTCATATATCCACCGCTTACGAGTCTAAAATATCAAAAATGAGCGGAAAGGCCACAGGAAAAGATGGTGATTCAAAAACAAGAATTAAAAACTTATTAAAAGTGCATAAAAGATATGTTTCTGTAATCCACTTAATAGATGGCTTAGTGTATAGCCTCAGGTTGTTAAATATAGGAATTAATGAGATGGGGCAACTTACCCATTACAGGGCTTTAATCGAAAATCCAGAGTGGCTTGAGAAAGCTGTCACTGAAGGGAGATTGAAACTATCTACTGAATTATTAGATTATAAAATAAAAACTAACGAAGGGGGGAGCCATGTAAAACTTGTTTTTAACCCCTCTAAAATAATTCATGTAGAGCTTTAGACAATCGTTCCTTTTTGTACGGGGTAAAAATTTGTAGTAATCATTTATTGTTTATTCTCATTCATAGAGATAAGAGTTCAAAAAATGACTAAATATCACAATTACTCCGATTTAGAAAAAAGATATAACTGCAGCAGGAAGTCAATTTGGCGATGGTGGGCAAAAGAAGGAGTACTAATTCCCCCTAAAAAAGCTCGAGGTGGAAAGCTACTTGGTTGGTTAGAGGAAGACTTATTGTCCTTTGAATCAGGTGAAGTGCCTTTAGTTGAGGGGATTTTATCATGATTATACATAATGATAAGTGCCTAGAATTAGGCTTACCAACAGCATCGAGTTTTGATAACCAAGTAACATACGTTATTAAAGTTATTAGTGCAGGTATTAAGCTAAATACAAGGAAAGCTCGTTTTATTGGTATACACAATTTACACAGCATAGCGTCAACACTTCAAAGAAAAGGTTATAAATTCACCCTTGAGCATGGTCGAGTTAAATGCCCGTTCACAGGTGAATCTCCCCCTCAGCACGTAGACATTGTTTCAATGACTACCGAGCAAATTTCTCATTATAAAAAAACAAAAGCCGCTAAGAGATAATCAAAGCAGCTTTCTATAAATTAGCTAGTGGTGCGGTCGCAAACTACAGCCACTAGCTATTAATTAGAGTAATACACTTATGAAATATTTACACGCAAAATCACACCATGTAACAGATAGCTTTGATTATATCACTTGGCAAGAAGTCGTAAAACTCATCGAGGAGCCGCCAAAGTTAGGTAATGTAAAACCTACTACGGCTAAACTGAAGTCGGCAGTTATAGCCGCCAATGACGCACCCAATAAAACTAAAGATACTGTTTTATTACATAATAATTTTACCATGTTAAGAGCTGATTTAGATAAGACCAAGTTGGATATTAGTTCCTTAAAAAATACCTTAAATAATATGGGTTTTGATTCACATATTATTTATACAACTAGTAATCATTTGCAGGGTGATAACGGCAACCGATTTAGAATATTTATAGAGTTAGCCTATTCTATTGATTTTGAATTATGGTCTACCTTAACCACCTATTTTAGTTATGTACTAAGTGCCGATGATTGTGCAAGCAGACCACAACAAATAATGTATTTACCTTGTAGGTTTAAAGGTGATAATTACAATTTTTCAATTGCTAGCGGTAAAGCGTATTCACCTGATGGTTCAAAATTTCTCGATGATGCTATTGAGTTTAAACGCCAGCAACAAGTCGAATTAGAAGCAAAGCAACAACTTAACAAAGGCCAATTTAAACCGCAATTCACTCAGCAGTTAATAGGTAAACAAGTTTCAATAGTTGATGCGGTAAATAATTACTTTGATTGGGACAGCATACTTAATCAATATGGTTACATAAAACAAGGCAAAGCATGGTTACCGCCCGAGGCTAAAAGTAACAGAGCTGGCGTTTACTTATTAACGGGTAATGATGGTAAAGAGCGCTATTACTCGCACCATGAGAACGATCCTTGCGCCAGCAATAGACCGATAGATAAATTCGACTTTATAACTATTAGAGATTATAAGAATGACTCAAAGGTGGCAGTAAAAGAACTGGCTAAACTGTACTTCAAGAACATAGACGAACATAACAAGAATGAATGGCGCACACACCTGGTCAATGAGCAGTTTAATAAATTGAAAGGGGTAAAACATGGGTGATTTATTAGATTTAAATATTGACCTTAATGATTTATCGTTGCCTGAGCCAACAGAAAAAGACCGCGTTAAATTTCCTGATATAACAGTATCAGAAAAAGGCAATGCGGTTATCGGTAACACCTCAGATAATTTAAGCACGTTAATAACGTATTTAGCCTATTCTATTCGCTATAACATGATGACATTAGAGCCAGAGATTACTTCAATTAATCCTTATACTGATGTTCAAGTGAAAGAAACAGACCTCGACACAATTAGAAGTAGGTTAATCAGTGCTGCATCTATAACTAAATTACCTAAAATTGCTATTGATGATCATCTTGCCGCTTGCGCTAAATATAATCATTTCCACCCTGTAAAGGATTATTTGAATACTAGTAAGTGGGACGGTAAAAGCCGCCTAAAAGAGGTGGTAAGCTGCTTAAATGCTGAAAATGAGCAACTAGCTTATTCTATATTTAGTAAGTGGTTAATCGGTTGTGTCGCGTCCTTATATGAACCAAAGTTTAAAAGTAAGTTAGTACCTATTTTACAGGGCGGGCAATCATTCAAAAAAACCGCTTTTATTGAACGTATAGCCCAAGTAACAGAGTATTCATTTTTAGAAGGTGCAGAGCTTAACCCTGATCAAAAAGATAGTGTTTTGAGTTGTATTAAATCTTGGATTGTTGAACTTGGTGAACTTGAAAGAACAAGCCGTAATAGCCAAGGTTCTTTAAAAGCATTTATCACTAAAGAAGAAGACACCATTAGGCCCCCATACGGCAGAAGTGATATAAAAAAGCCAAGGCAAACTCACTTTATAGCTACCGTTAACGGTGATGACTTTTTAAAAGATGATACAGGTAATAGCCGCTATGGTGTAATTAAGATGAATAAATCAGCAGATATTGAAAAGCTTAATAGTTTGTTAGGCTGGCGATATGATGGTGGCAGGTGTAAACATCAAGATCCACAGCAGCTATTACAATTCTGGCTTGAAGTTAAAATGTTATATGATAATGGTGATACTTGGATGCTTGACGATATCGAATTAAAACTAACCTCAGTTGTAAACGAACAGCATAGAGATAAAGGTTCGCTCTATGACTATTTAAGGGATAACTATACAAAAAAACATGACTACCAAAAAGTAGAATGGAAAACGGCAGGTGAATTAGTTGGTGATGACCATAATTTACAATCACATCAAACAAGATTAATCGGTAAAGCGTTAACTCAATTAGTAAAGGAGTATCCAGAAATAACCGTAAGAAGTAGAGGTGGTTATAATCAGTATTCTTTATTTAGCTGTAACAGTTATGGCGATAGTTTTTCACCTTTGAGCAAGAAGGATGGATTTTAGCCTGTTCTTTTTGCATGGTGGATTAATGGTGGGTTAATAAATTTGATCCACCATAGCTACAGGCCAAAACTATCAAGGGTTGTAGGTATACATGGTGTATTAGTGGATGAGTTTTCTATACTTTATATTTATATGATAATAATTAGTATGGTGTGGTCATATTGAATAGGGCACTTGTTGTTAACTATATACTGTGCCGCTAAGTAGTGAAAGTAACCCACCTCATCCACCATCCCACCTAAACCCATTAAAAATAGAGGTTGTAGCAAGGTGGAACAGAAAACTCTAATACACTCCTATCCACTTTTAGCAGTAAATAGAACAGGCTATTAATATCATGAATGGTAATTGGGTTTAATAAGTCGGACACCTAAAGGAGAATATAACTTGGCTAGACCAACAAAATATAATACTGAGCTTTTAATAAAAGCTGATGAATACTTGAAGCTTTGCGAGTCTAAAAAACAATACCCAACAATTTGTACTTTAGTTAAGTTGTTGGGTATCGGTAGAAGAACATTTTACGACCTGAAATTAAAGCATGACACAATGGCTAATATTCATACTCGAATTTGTGACGCGCAAACTAATTATTTGAGCTATTTAAACGAAACTAGAAGTATTTCCGTAGTCGATTTAAGTAGTTTGAGCGATATTTTTAATTATGCAAATTGAAGTTACTAATCACTTTATATTTTATCTCGGTATTCGTAGCCGAAATAACTTTAATACGGGCACCAGCATAACCAATTAGATCACTTTCACCAAGGTCGTATTCAACTTCTGAACTAAAAGCAGAGCGAGCCATATTATTACTGAATTCGCGGTAACTAATTTTCAGTTTATTACCAACTCGGCCACTATAGATTAATGTACGTCTAAAACTGTCATTTGTAATAACATTCTCGGTATCTTTACGAATCATTATCTGACCACAGATATCAATATCAATAGGTCGTAGGATGCAAACCTCGCCATTAGTTTTATTGTGTCTTAGAGTTGAAGTAACAGAGGGGGTCGATACAATTAGTCCCTCATAAATTGAATAACCCGAAAGAATGTCTTGAGAGAAGTAATCAAAATCTTGATCTGAGCCTATCTTAAATAATTTACCAGGTTTTATTTTATAAGCAGCAAGACTTGTTTCTTGAGTAATATAAATAACTTCTCTCTTAGTCGCTTTCCCTTGATCAAGCAATGGCTCACCTAAACCTGAAGATATTTCTACATTTAAACTAGGGATACTAAATACAGAAGAATTTGGAATGTAATTGTATTTAACAGAACTACATGCGCTTATTAATAAAGCTAGTGACGCGATTAATTTTTTTTTCATAAAAATATCTCTTAAAAAGTGAGTATTCTACTAACCGTACAGTTTTCGGGCATCATAAGGAAGAAAGTAGTCGCACAGATTTCATACACCGTAACGGAATGTTATCACACATGATTTTATTGGAGTCACTGGGATAATAAAATAATTCATAATTCATAATACATTTACTAATGATAAAAAAGCACTACTACAGTAATAACTACAGTTAATTTTTATAGGTATTTATTTTGTTAGTAGGTGTTAACTTGGAGGGTATCGTTAAAAGTGGTGGCCCCTCCCTGACTTGAACAGGGGACCTGCCGATTATGAGTCGGACGCTCTAACCAACTGAGCTAAGGGGCCATAATTTTACTTTGCTTTGATAAACACGAAAGGTTCATTGAAAGCGGCGAGAAGTATAAGCATTTTTTATTTTGTTGTCACCCTTATAAAGTTAAAAATATGATAAATAAGTCTGATAGTTCAATAGTTGAGCGATTTGTGGTTTTGTCAATCACTTGATGAAATTTATTGGTTACTTTATAACAAGTAGACTAATTAATTACCTACCAATACCCGAGATAATAAACTTCCTCGTTTCGGGCAATCACTTTAAGCTAGCTATTGCTCAAAAATACACGCTGTATTGTTCTACGGGGTAATACCAATCCCATTAAGTTATTACTCACTTGTACTAGTTAAAATAGCTCAAGGCTGTGTTGCTCTCAATCCCAATAGCCAGCTATTGCTCAATCGAGCGCCTTACCTTGAATTATTTTTCCTGCGCACAACAAGATCACAAACTTAATGGAACTGGTATAACAATTTAGCAAATAGCAAATAGCAAATTATACGTTTCATACCTCACTGATACCTTACAATGAAGGGCTATTAGCAGGCTAATACTTACCTTTAATCAGTTTGGTATATATAATCACAAAACCACTGCGTTGAGAGAATCTAACGCAGCGCAGGTGGGTCTACATTAAATGGAGTCAAAAAAAATCCAGCTATCAGCTGGATTTTATATTGGCATTAATTTAGTAAAATTAATTACTCACCGTCTAAGAAACTTTTCAATTGCTCAGAGCGTGAAGGGTGGCGCAATTTGCGTAATGCTTTTGCTTCAATTTGACGAATACGCTCACGTGTGACATCAAATTGTTTACCGACTTCTTCAAGGGTATGATCAGTGTTCATATCGATACCAAAGCGCATTCTTAACACTTTTGCTTCACGAGCAGTTAGACCCGCTAATACTTCATGTGTCGCATGCTTTAAGTTTTCAGAGGTGGCAGAATCAACCGGCAATTCTCCGCTACCATCTTCGATGAAGTCACCTAAGTGGGAGTCTTCATCATCACCAATCGGCGTTTCCATTGAAATTGGCTCTTTAGCGATTTTCAACACTTTGCGAATTTTATCTTCCGGCATAATCATGCGTTCAGCTAATTCTTCAGGTGTTGGTTCGCGACCCATTTCTTGTAACATTTGGCGTGAAATACGGTTAAGTTTATTAATCGTTTCAATCATATGTACTGGAATACGGATAGTACGTGCCTGATCGGCAATTGAACGAGTAATCGCTTGACGGATCCACCATGTTGCATAAGTTGAGAACTTATAACCACGACGATATTCAAACTTATCAACTGCTTTCATTAAACCAATGTTACCTTCTTGAATTAAATCCAAGAATTGTAAGCCACGGTTAGTGTATTTTTTCGCAATTGAGATAACTAAACGTAAGTTAGCTTCGACCATTTCTTTTTTCGCACGACGAGCTTTCGCTTCACCGATCGACATACGACGGTTAATGTCTTTAATGCCGTGAACATTGAGATAAGTCTCTTCTTCTAACATGTTCAGTTTATAAATACAGCGTTCAACATCTAATTCGATGTCAGCCATTTTCTTTGAGTAAGGTAGGCCGGCTGCTTTTTGTTCTTCAAACCAATTTTTCGAGGTTTCGTTACCAGGAAATATTTTGATGAAGGTAATTTTTGGCATACCAGCACCCACCACACAGTGTTTCATGATCAAGCGTTCTTGAACACGTAAACGGTCCATAACACTGCGCATGTTTTTCACTAGGCGGTCAAATACTTTGGGTACGATTCTAAATTCTTTAAATACTTCAGCTAATGCATCGATTGCCAATTGTGCATCAGCATGGCCACGGCCTTTAGCTTTGATGACTTTATTAGCAAATTCGTAGGCAGTTCGCAAAGCAGTGAATTTTTCACGGGCTTCTTCAGGACAAGGGCCAGTATCTTCTTCTTCCTCGTCTTCATCAGCTTTATCTTCGCTAGCTAATTCTTCTTTAGAAAGCTCTGATCCGATATGAGTTGCTGCCGCTGGAATTTCTTCATCTTGGGCATCAGGGTCTAAAAAGCCAACGATAATGTCGCTTAAGCGCACTTCTTCAGCTTCAAAGTTATCCCACTGATCAAGCAAATAATTAATTGCCGGCGGGTATTCAGAAACAGAACGTTGTACTTCTTTGATACCTTCTTCGATGCGTTTGGCGATAACAATTTCGCCTTTACGCGTCAGTAGCTCTACCGTACCCATTTCACGCATGTACATGCGAACGGGATCAGTAGTACGACCAATTTCACTTTCAACGGTCGCAAGTGCTTGCGCAGCAGCTTCAGCAGCATCTTCATCAGTATTTGCTTCACTCATCATTAACGTATCGTTATCAGGAGCGTTTTCAAACACCTGAATACCCATGTCGTTAATCATTCGAATGATGTCTTCAACTTGATCTGAGTCGATAATATCCTGAGGTAGATGATCGTTAACTTGTGCAAAAGTTAAATAACCTTGCTCTTTACCTTTTATTATTAACTCTTTAAGTCTAGATTGAGGGGCTTGATCCATTGACGAGTGTCCACCTATTTATGGCTATCAAAATTACAACAGTTAGCAGGAAATTATAGCGAAATATTTACTAAATTACCAGCGATAAACTGTTCTTCTGTTTATTCTAAATATAACTTAAACGATATTGTTCTATGCGCTTAGTAAACCGTGCAATTCTTGCTTTTCGATTAACGTTAAGCCGGTGCTACGTTCTTTTTCTAATAATTGCTCTGTGCGTTGTTCAATAAAAATATTTAAAAAGTTTTCAATTAGATCTAAAAACATACTTTCAGCATTTTCTGCTTCAACATGATGCTCTAAGCACAGCAGTTTTGTTAACTGTTTTCCGGCTTCCTGGCCTCTAAAATGCTCAATTAATTGTGCACTATTTACCTTTGGGTTTTGCTTACACAATGCTAATAACGTATTTAGCAAAGGTATACCTGGCATATTTAATTCATTTAAAATGGCTGAGTCTGGTAGTATCTTTACTATATGGGGATGCTCAAGTAGTAATGCAATAGCGAGTCTTACTGGGGTAATTTTAGGTCGCTTAGCTTTGGCTTTATTTTCAGTGACGTTAGCAAAGTTTTTATGCAATTTTTTTAATTGCATTTCGTTACTTGCACCAAACTGATTTGCTAGCTTAGTGACAATGGCGTCTTTTAGATTACTTTCAGGTAATTTGGCTAAATAAGGCTGAAAAGCACTGACAGCAGCACCTTTTCCTTCGGGGGAGCTCATATCGATTTGGCTTAGTAAGTGCTCAAATAAAAATTGTGACAATGGCGTGGCATTATCTAATATGGTTTCAAAAACCGCTTGGCCTTGTTCTCGGATCATTGAGTCAGGGTCTTCGCCGTCAGGTAAAAAAACAAATTTGAGGCTGCAACCATCTTGAATTAACGGTAAGGCATTATCTAGCGCTCGCCATGCAGCATCGCGGCCAGCTCGGTCACCATCGTAACAACAAATAACTTCTTTGACGGTGCGAAACAGGGTTTGTAGTTGTTCGGGCGTTGTTGCTGTACCTAGTGAGGCAACCGCATAGTCAACACCGTGTTGTGCGAGTGCAACTACATCCATATAGCCTTCAACCACCACTAAACGTTTCAGTTGTTTAATGGCTTGTTTTGCTTCATAAAGGCCATATAATTCTTGGCCTTTATGGTAAATTCGTGTTTCTGGCGAGTTAAGGTACTTGGGCGTACCATCACTTAATACTCGGCCACCAAAACCGACAACGCGACCGCGTTTATCGCGAATAGGAAATTGAATGCGGCCTCTAAATCGGTCATAAGGTTTGTTCTTATCGCCTTGAACGGCCATGCCTAAGTCAACAAGCTGTTGATTTATTTGGCCGCTGCGGCCAAAGACTTTCATCATGCCGTCCCAAGCATCACTGATATAACCTATGCCAAAGCGCTTAACTATTTCGCCGCTTAAACCTCGGCCTTTTAAATAATCAATCGCGACATTTTTGTCGGTGGCTACTTTTAATTGCTGTTGAAAAAAACGGCCAATTTGCGCCATTAATTCATAGTCATCTTGTTTTTGTATGTAAGCTTTTTGATCTTGTTTTTGTTGTATAGGTGAACGGGTGTTTTGTTCGCGTGGCACGTCCATATTGTAATGGGAAGCTAACTCTTCAACGGCATCAGGAAACTCTAAACGGTCAAATTCCATTAAAAACGAAATGGCATTGCCATGTTCACCACAACCGAAGCAGTGATAAAATTGTTTATCTTGGCTAACACTAAAAGAAGGTGATTTTTCGGTATGAAAAGGGCAACAAGCTTGGTAATTTTTACCGGCTTTTTTTAATGGTACGCGAGAATCTATTAATTCGACAATATCGGCTCGAGCCAATAAGTCATCAATAAACTGTCGAGGGATCATACCAGCCATAAATACTATTACATCCAGATAAAATTCTATTTTACACCAATCAGGCTTGGAAAATAGTAGGTTCTTATATTCTAGTTAAAATAAAACCGCGAGGCCTAGGCTATCGCGGTTTATATTTGGCTTGAACATTGAAGTTCAAAAAGAAGCTTAACTAACTGTTTAAAATGACTCTGACTTGGCCGCTTACTGCGCCCAAATCAGCTTTACCTTGCATTAGCGGTTTTAATACCGCCATTACTTTACCCATATCAGCCATTGAGGCTGCACCGGTATCGGCAATCGTTGTGGTAATCAGTTGGTTAATTTCATCTGCAGATAAGGGTTGAGGCAGAAAATATTCTATAGCGATAACTTCTGCAGCTTCTTTAGCTGCTAGTTCATCACGACCACCTTCAGTAAACATCTTGATAGATTCTTTGCGTTGTTTAACCATTTTGGTTAACAAGGCAATGATATTTTCATCAGTTGCTTCTGTTTTGTGATCTATTTCTGCCAGTTTTATCGCAGAAAGTGCCATACGAATTACGCCAAGACGAAGTTTGTCTTTGGCACGCATGGCATTTTTCATTTCATCTTGCAGTTGACTAAGTAGACTCATAATTTAATTTACGCTTAAGTTAACTCAGTTGACTTAGGATTTACTAAGGTATCTTAGTACATGCGAACGCGACGAGCGTTCTCACGAGAAACTTTTTTAGCTGCGCGTTTTACTGCGGCTGCTTTTTTACGCTTACGTTCCCAAGTCGGCTTTTCATAAGATTCGCGACGGCGAACTTCTGAAAGGATACCTGCTTTTTCACATGAACGTTTAAAACGACGTAATGCAACGTCAAATGGTTCGTTTTCTCTTACTTTAATTACTGGCATGTACTATTTTACCTTAGTTTAGGAATCTATATAAATCGGTGTCTGATTTCAGCTAAATAGCCTCATCTTCACCCACTCTATTAAAAATTGGTGACGTATTCTAATGCGAAGGCTATAGCAATGTAAAGTGGAATTAACCTTTTCACTGCTTTTATTGCCTGAGTAGTTGCCCAAATAGCACAATAATAGTCGTTGTATAAATAGTAGCTGTTATATTGACATAATGCCTATTCACTTTATTTACCGTGCATTACTAAAGCCAAGTGGTAGCTTTGAAAATATTTTGGCTATCTTTATGCGCTATAAATTGAAAGTTGCTTAGGGCATAGGTAAAATCAGCAACCAAATGACGGCTGCAGCTTAATACGAGTGAATAGTCGACCTCACTATTGATGTAACACGGCTAGGTAAAAAAACTATGCGAATTTTAGGTATTGAAACCTCTTGTGATGAAACCGGTATTGCGATTTATGATGATGGGCAAGGGGATCTACCTGCGGGTATCGTTGCCCATAAGTTATATAGTCAAATTGCCGTTCATGCCGATTATGGTGGAGTAGTGCCAGAGTTGGCATCACGTGATCATGTCCGTAAAACGATACCCTTAATAAAAGAAGTCCTTGCTGAAGCTAATTTAACGCCTGCTGATTTAGACGGTGTGGCTTATACCGCTGGACCGGGGTTAGTGGGCGCCTTATTGGTTGGCTGTTCAATTGGCCGTAGTTTAGCTTATGGCTGGAACTTGCCTGCCGTGCCAGTGCATCATATGGAAGGGCATTTGTTAGCACCTATGCTAGAAGAAAATGTACCTGACTTTCCATTCGTTGCTTTATTAGTGTCTGGTGGCCATACCATGTTGGTGCGTGTTGATGGCATTGGCCACTATGAATTATTGGGTGAATCCGTTGATGATGCCGCAGGTGAAGCTTTTGATAAAACCGCAAAATTATTAGGGCTTGACTACCCTGGTGGACCGGTATTAGCGAAAATGGCAGAAAGTGGTCGAAAAGGTCGTTATAAGTTTCCAAGGCCTATGACGGATAAACCTGGGCTAAACTTTAGCTTTAGCGGTTTAAAAACCTCAGCCGCTGTTACTATTCGAAAAGAAGAAAAAGCACTATTAACACCTGAGCAAAAAGCGCAAATGCAAGCTGATATTGCTTATGCCTTTCAAGAGGCAGTCGTTGATACGCTAGTCATTAAATGTAAACGGGCATTAAAACAATGTGATTTAAATCGTTTAGTTATTGCTGGTGGTGTTAGTGCCAATACGGCGTTAAGAGAAAAATTAGCAGAAATCACCAAAAAATTAGGTGGGGAAGTTTTTTATCCTAGGCCTGAATTTTGTACGGACAACGGTGCTATGATCGCCTACGCGGGCTTACAACGCTTAAAAGCCGGTGTTGATACCGACTTAACCTTTAAGGCCACACCACGTTGGCCCCTAGATACCTTGCAGCCTATTTAAGTACTCAGGTTTTGTGATTAAAACCGGTAATAAAGGCTACTTTTTGATAAAAGATATTTTGGTTTCTTTGCCCTGTAATAATCTGACAATATTGTCTTTATGCCTAAATATAATCAGTGCTGATAACATTAATACTGGGTAGACATAAATAGGCTTTAATAACCAAGTATATAAGGGGGCTATTGATACCGTAACAATAGCCGCCAAACTGGAATAGCGGCTAACTTTAGCGACTAGCAACCAGGTTAAAATAAGTAGCCCACCTAAATCTAAGCCAATAGGTAACAACACACCAAAAGTAGTAGCAACGGCTTTTCCACCCTTGAAATTAAAAAATATTGGGTACATGTGGCCTAAACAAGCGGCGACAGCAATAATACCTAAGTAGACGGGATCTAAGCCTAAAAAATAGCCACCCCATACCGGTAATGTGCCTTTGAGTATGTCAAAAAGTAGTACAGTTGCCGCAACAAACTTATTACTTATACGTAAGACATTTGTCGCACCTGGATTTTTTGAACCTGTTGAGCGGGGATCGGGTAAGTTAAGTAATTTGCAAAGTAAAATGGCACTCGAAATTGAACCTACTAAGTAAGCCATCACAACCATTAAAAATGTTACAAGTAAGGTACTGATACTAAGCTTCTTCTTAAACAGGCGTTAGCAAAAGTTATAAAAAAATTTATTCTTTTTAGCTTTTTGACATTGTAGCGCGATGTTTACTAGTTTTTCTAGACCTGCACAGGTAAACTCGCCATTTATTTTTTAAAGTAAGTTTTAGCGATTGCGGGTTTTATCTCGATTAATGCAATGGTTAAATACTGCCAAACCATGTAAGGGTTTTAGTGTGGATAAAGTCTATATTGAAGGGTTAACCTTTCAAACAACCATCGGTTTTTTCCAATGGGAAAAAGAAATAAAGCAAACTCTGGTTATTGATTTAGCGATGGGTTGGAATACGGCGCAAGCGGCAGAAAATGACGAATTAGCTAAAACATTAGACTACGCAAAAATTTCTGAAGCGATTGTTGAGTTTGCCAACGTTAATCCTGTAGATTTAATTGAAACGCTTGCCGAACGTATTGCTGGCTTTCTTATCGCTGAATATCAAATTCCTTGGCTGCGCCTAAAGGTAATGAAACCTACTGCGGTGCATAATGCCACTACGGTAGCTGTTGAAATAGAACGTGGCCGACAGCTGTCAGACCAAGCATCATAATGGCTGAAATTTATATTTCGCTGGGTAGTAACATCAATCGTCAACATTATATTGAACAGGGATTAAATGCTTTAACAGAGGCATTTGGCTCGCTTACTTTATCTTCATTATTTGAAAGTGAAGCTGTCGGCTTTGCAGGTAAGGCCTTTTACAATATGGTGGTTGGAGTCAGTACTGAGCTTACCTTGGCTGACGTGGCGGTAACACTGCGCGAAATAGAGTTTGCCCATGGTAGAAGCCAAGATGCTAAGAAATTTAGTCCGCGGACCTTAGATTTAGACTTACTACTTTATGATGAGGTTATTGCTGACTCGCCAGCACAAATACCGCGCGATGAAATTAGCAAAAATGCTTTTGTATTGTGCCCGTTAGCTGAAGTTGCGGGACATTTGGCTCACCCGATTATTGCCCAACGCTATGACGAGTTATGGCAACAATATGATAAAAGCCAACAAAAATTAAAAATAGTGGCTTTTATTTGGCCAAAAAAATAAGAAAAATAAGGAAATATAAGCCCCATGAGCACAATTGAAGTTTTTATTTTAGCGTTAATTCAAGGTTTAACTGAGTTTTTGCCGATTTCTAGTTCAGCACATTTAATTTTACCGTCGGCTGTTTTGGGCTGGAAAGATCAAGGTTTAGCGTTTGATGTTGCTGTTCACGTTGGTACTTTACTGGCGGTCGTGCTTTATTTTCGCAAAGAAGTGGGCTGTATGGCTGTGGCTTGGTTTGGCACCTTAAAAGGTGAGCGAAATAATTTTGATGGTAAATTGGCTTGGTGGATTATTTTTGCCACCATCCCCGCTGGTTTATTTGGTTTGCTAGGTAAAGACTTTATCGAAGAGCATTTACGCAGTGCACTTGTTATTGCCGCGACAACGTTATTATTTGGTTTTTTGCTTGGCTTTGCTGATATTAAAGCTAAACAAAATAAAAGCATTGAAAATTTAGGTTTCAAAGGTGCGATGTTAATTGGCTTAGCACAGGCTATCGCGTTAATACCGGGCACATCGCGTTCTGGTATTACCATGACTATTGGCTTGATGTTGGGGTTAAGCAGAGAAAATGCTGCGCGTTTTTCCTTTTTACTGTCGATTCCGGCTATTGCCATGGCGGGCAGTTACTTAACCTTAAAGTTAATTTTGGAAGCCAAAGCTGTAGATTGGTCAGCAATGGGCTTAGGCAGTATATTAGCCTTTGTTAGTGCTTATGCCTGTATTCACTATTTTCTTATCTTAGTGGGCAAGGTGGGTATGATGCCATTTGTGATTTATCGCTTAGTGCTGGGTGCTGGTCTGCTTTGGTTTGTTGCCGGATAATGGTTATAATACCACCAGTTTATAAATAAACGCGCTCTGGCGCGTTTTTGTTATATATAAAATAGATACACATACCAATACCAAAAGGGTAGTTTGCTACCGCACTTGGTATTACTTTATCACCTTAGTCGTACTAATGTTTTAACCTTGCTGAGCAGCTTTAGCGATGGCGTTAGTGACAGTGATAGATATTTAGCTAATAAAAAGTGAGAAGTTTAATGGATTTGTCTTTAACTGAAGAACAAATAATGATTCAAGATATGGCACGAAAATTTGCCGATAGTGAATTAGCACCTGTCGCGGCACAGCTTGATGAAACAAGGGATCAAAGTTTATTTTTAAAGAACTTAGCACAACTTAATGAACTCGGCTTTATGGGCTTAAATATTAAAGCTGAATATGGTGGTGTCGAAGCGGGTAGTGTCGCTTTTAGCTTAGCGATTACCGAATTAGCCCGCGCTTGTGCATCAACAGCGGTGACAACTTCAGTGACTAATATGGTTGCAGAAGTTATTCAAGCGGTAGGCAACGATGAACAAAAAAGTAAATATTTGCCAAAAATTTGTAGTGGTGAGTTTCGTGCGGGTGGCTTTTGTTTAAGTGAAACGGTTGCAGGCTCAGATCCCGCTGGAATGAAAACGCAAGCCGTTAAAGACGGTGATGACTATCTTATTAGCGGTAGTAAAGTTTATATCACTAGTGGCTCGTTTGCTGATGTATTTGTGGTTTGGGCCGTTACCGACCCAGCAGCAAAAAAAGGCAAAGGTATTTCGTGCTTTATTGTTGAAGCTGGTACTGCCGGCATGACGATTGGCAAGTCAGAAGAAAAAATGGGTCAAAAAGCGTCACCGACCAATGAAGTGCATTTTGACAACTGTCGTGTGCCAGCATCGGCAATGATGGGCGCTGAAAATAAAGGTTTTGGTGTTGCGGTCGGTGAATTGGCTGGTGGTCGTATCGGTATCGGTTCGTTAGCATTAGGTATTGGTCTTGCTGCGCTTGATTATGCTAAAGCTCATATTGTTGAGCGTAAACAGTTTGGTCAATCACTGTCGAACTTTCAAGGATTACAGTGGACGTTAGCAGAACGCTATACTGAGATGGAAGCGGCACGGTTACTGCTAATGCAAGCGGCCTACACTAAAGATCAAGGCCAACCATTTGGCATGGCCGCTTCAATGGCTAAGTTATTTGCCGCTGAAAAGGCTAATAAAGCTTGTTATGACGCCTTACAGCTTATGGGCGGTGCAGGTTATATTAGAGAATACCCACTGGAGCGTATGGCGCGCGATGTGCGTGTAACATCAATATATGAAGGCACTAGTGAGATTCAAAAAGTGATTATTGCTCGAGAATTATTGCAAAAAGTGTAAGTAAAAACAATGGTAATTTGAAACGGAGATGAGCTTTGCTGATGTCCGTTTTTTTATGCTTCTTTTATATGAGCATGACGCAGATTAAACCATGATGTGCAAAGCCAGGCTAAGGTTATTTAACTTTTGCTATTGCAGCTAGCGCAGCGTTATACCCGTTCCATTAAGTTTGTGATCTTGTTGTGCGTAGGAAAAATAACTCAAGATAATTGTTCTTTCGACATGCTTTCATCATCAATGGTGCTGTTTGTGACTAGGTCTTTGCTAAGTGCTTAGAAATATTTAGCCCCGTTGCTTGTATCTTAGGTGTTTGGCCCCAATTTAAAATATATATCTTTATTATTGGAACGGCATTGATGACAAATTCTCTTGCGATCAACTTAGAAAACTTTCAACAAGTTATTATCGAAGCATCAAAAACTAAACTGGTACTGGTCAATTTTTGGGCTCAGCAAATTCCAGAAAGTGTTGAATTACGCGACAAGTTGGCGAAGGCATTAGCTAATTGTAGCGACACACTTTTGTTTACCACTGTTGATTGCGAAAGCCAGGGACAAATTGCTCAACAGTTTGGTATTCAAAGTTTGCCAACGGTAATTTTAGTGCAAGATGGTCAACCACTTGACGGCCTAACGGGGCCACAAACCGATGCAACAATTAATGAGTTTTTGGATAAATATTTACCGAAACAACAAGATGTTTTATTAGCCGAGGCAAAAGTACTATTAGCAGAAAATAAAGTGGCTGAAGCATTTCCTATTATTAATCAAGCTTATCAACTGGACAATGAACGTGCTGATATTAAGTTGGTTTTATCAGATGTTTATATTCAAACCGGTAAAATTACCGAAGCAGAGGCAATACTAAAAAGTATTAAAATGATCGATCAAGACAGTGCTTATCAATCATTAATGGCAAAATTAGAATTAGCCACTCAGGCCGCAGACTCTCCTGAAATTCAAGCACTTGAGCAACAGTTAGCCAATGATCTTGATAATGTTGAACTACAACAAAAACTAGCTGCGCAATATAGCCAAGTTAATCGCCATGACGACGCATTAGCGATTCTGTTTCTGTTAGTGCAAAAAGATGGTGCAGACATCACGAGTAAAGACTTATTACTTGATGTGCTTAAATCGTTACCTGAGGGTGATGCACTAGCGAGCAAATATAGACGTAAGCTTTATACCTTAATGTATTAAAGCTTTTGGTTAATCCGGCACTGATGTAAAAGCAACTTATCTAAACGCATAGCGAGTCAATCGTTATGCGTTTTTTATTAGCGAATTTTTATCAATGTTAAGAAAACAGTCATTAAATTTTTTGTTATTATATCGCTACAGCCATTAAGTTTTCATCTTTCAATAAGTATGAAAACTCATTTAAAAACTTTTGAATCTTCTTCTCTACCACTAGCTGACAATACCACAGGGGCTTTGCTTTGAGTTGTAGCCTAACATTTGCAATTCTCCCACTTTTGATACTAATACCAGTTCCATTAAGTTTGTGATCTTGTTGTGCGCAGGAAAAATAACTCAAGGTAAGGCGCTCGATTGAGCAATAGCTGGCTATTGGGAGTGAGAGCAACACAGCCTTGAGCTATTTTAACTAGTACAAGTGAGCAATAACTTAATGGGATTGGTATAAGTCATGCAAACTATGTCTCACAATGGGGACTAAACCATTGGCGATAAGTGCACCATTATTTAAGTTAAAATGCTTTGCTACTAATGAGAAGGTGTCAGTTAAATAAGTATAAAGTGGCCGTTGCAGCGGGATCTATATCAACCAACCCAGAGAGCCTATGATCAAGCGTTAAGTCGATTATCGCGTAAGTGATTGACGATATTTTAACTAGTACAAGTGAGCAATAACTTAATGGGATTGGTATAAGCAGTAGGTGTGACATTTTTATGTCAAAACATAAGTGCATTAATAATAATGAATAACATTTAGAGGCTCAATTGAGCACGGGGAATTTATGTCGATAGACAACAATGCAGAGTTAATTGCTGCGATAAATCAGATAATGCCCTTCGGCAAATATAGCGGCAGAAAGTTGCTGCAATTACCTGAACCTTATTTAGTTTGGTTTCACGGTAAGGGCTTTCCAGAAGGAAAACTCGGTGAACAATTAGCGCTAATTTATGAAGTTAAACTTAATGGTTTGGAAGATATGTTAAGGCCTTTGTTAAGGGGCTAATATTATTAAGACACTTTTACCCCTATTTAAATTAATTTGTTATCTAATTTATTATTTTAAGATCTGTTTGCTATATGTGATTTTGGTAACGAATTGTTTTGCAATAGATAGTTCATAACCGTGTTTTAAACTAGACTATTTCGCCCAATAACAGCGATGAAAATTGCTCAATTCACCATGGCATCAACTTGCATTCATCACATTGTTGTTCTTAAATTAACTGTTGATTGAAGTGAAGATTTAAGTTCTAAGTTTTAAGGTTTGAAATTCATCCTTATTTATTATTTAAATATCAGCCAGTTATAAAATTATTATGAGATGAGGTGTTATTTATGAAAAGGCAGAAAAGAGACAAATTAGGCAGAGCACATTCAAATGGCTACCAAGCTGGCCTTTGTGGTAGAACCAAGGGACATTGTCCGTATCACAATACCGATGTTAAGTCGGAATGGCTTGGTGGTTGGCGAGAAGCCCTGACCGATCGAAGTATGGGGTTGTTTAAATAGCAAAAACTAATTGGTATAAACACAGTTCAGCGTTTTTTCATTTGGCATGGCGAGTTATTACTTGATAAAAATTTTGAGAACGCACATTAGTCATTGGGATAAGCTTTAATTAATAACCTGCAGTAGTTGAATATCCCAAAAAATTCTTTCCATTAGTTTTATTATTATTTTTCTATGAGTTTTATCAAAGGTGCATTCGTAGCGATACAATTGCCCCTTTTTTGTTGTCGTTAATAACGTATAATATTTTAAAATTTAGCTGTCGATTAAGTAAAAAATCTTATGACCATACTTTCAATGATAGTGGCGCACGCCAATAATCGTGTAATCGGTAAAAACAATGATATGCCTTGGCACTTGCCAGCCGATTTGGCCTATTTTAAAAAGACTACCTTAGGTAAACCCATTATTATGGGGCGAAAAACTTTTCAATCTATTGGTCGGCCTTTGCCTGGGCGGAAAAATATTGTTATTTCGCGTGATGATAACTTTCAAGCAGAGGGCGTTGAGGTGGTTCATTCTGTTGATGCCGCTTTAGCTTTAGTTGTTGATAACGCTGAAGCCATGGTTATTGGTGGAGGCGCTATTTACCAACATTGCTTAGCCGCGGCGCAACGACTTTATATTACCCATATTAATGCCGATATTGATGGCGATACTTATTTCCCTGAATATGATTTAACCGTGTGGAAAAAAATTGCTAGCGATATTCGTCCCAGTGATGAGAAAAATCTCTATCAGTTAGACTTTTCAGTTTATGAAAAAGTTTAAAGATAAGGTTGGCGTGATAGCTAAGCGCTCAATAAACCAGACCTATTGATATAAGTAGTCGTGAACATAAAAAAGAGCGCTTAAGCGCTCTTTTTTATTTAATACCAATCCCATTAAGTTATTGCTCATTTGTACTAGTTAAAATAGCTCAAGGCTGTGTTGCTCTCAATCCCAATAGCCAGCTATTGCTCAATCGAGCGCCTTACCTTGAGTTATTTTTCCTGCGCACAACAAGATCACAAACTTAATGGAACTGGTATAAGCTTTGAGCTTAAGCAAAACTAAAGCTTAAATTCTTGTACTGATTGTTGTAACTCTTCAGCTAAGCGGGCAACTTCACTACTCGCTTCTGCTGTTTGCTTTGAGCCTGCTGTTGTTTGTTCAGCAATGGTGACAATTGATTCAAGGTTTTCGCTTATTTCATGAGCAACAACACTCTGCTCTCCAGCGGCTGTTGCTATTTGTGAGCTACGGTCAAAGGCTTCATGAACTGCGTGTGTAATGGTATCAAGTGCTTGCTCTGCTTGGATACCTTGCTCAACACAGTTTGTTGCTTGCTTTTTACCTGTATTCATCACTAAAACCGCTTTTTCTGCACCATTTTGTAGCACTTCAATCATATTTTGAATTTCTTGGGTGGATACTTGAGTTCGACTTGCCAAGGTTCTCACTTCATCAGCGACCACAGCAAAGCCTCTACCTTGCTCACCCGCACGAGCGGCTTCTATTGCCGCGTTTAGTGCTAATAAGTTGGTTTGCTCTGCAATACCTCTGATCACATCAAGAATGCCACCAATTGAGGCACTATCTTGTTGTAATTTATTAATAACTTGTGAAGCAGACTCGACTTCATTAGCTAATAGTTCAATCGTTTGACGGTTATGACTAGAAATAACTTTAACGCGCTCAGCTTCGTCATCAGCTTGTTTGATTTCGCCTAAGGCATCATTTGCACTTGAGAGCATGCTTTGCGCAGTACTGCTCATTTCAGTGGTAGCAGACGCGGCTTGTTCTACTTGTGTGCGTTGCTCTTCGATGGCTTTGGTACTTTGTGCGGTCACAGTTGATGTTTGTTCAGCCGCTGTTGCTAGCTGGGTCGAGCGACTAACAATGCTTTGAATTAAGTTACGTAAACTATCGATTAATAAGTTGCAGTTAGCAGAAAGCTGAGCGAATTCATCATTGCCACTTTCATCTAGCTTGTGAGATAAGTCACCAGATGCAACAATATTGAGCATTGCATTTACTCGGCTTAATGGACGAATAATACTTGTTAACGTCACCCACGCGATGGCGATAGCCAGCACGATAGACACTAAGGTGATAATTAGGGTATTAACTGTACCGTCAGATACTGACGCCTTTACCAAGTTGCCTGTTGCAATCGCTGTTTCATTGGCTAAATTTACTTGTGTGGCTAATATTGCATTAGCATTACTGATGCCATTTTCTGCTAATTGTAAACTCATCTTTGCTGCTGCAATCGCGCTTAGTTGATTATTTTTATGAGTGAAAATTTTATCGCTGCCAGTAATATAGCTTTGTAATGCTGAAAAGCTATCGTTTAACTTATCAGCAATATTGCTCACGCCTTGTTGGTTTAATTCATTAACCACATCAGCCACTGAGCGTTCAATATCATTAAATGCGTTTTCTATTTGGCTAGCAACCAGTGATGCAGATTGTTGATCTTTTATTTCACGATAATTAAAAGAGGTATTGACCATGTTATTGAGTAAGGTTTCTAAACGCTCTGCTAAACTAACCGCGCGTTGTAACTTTGTGGAGGCGAGTTTATGATCACCAAGATCTAATAAGATAGTGGTGGTATCGTCTGCTTTTTCTTCAATAATATATATCTTGTCTGCTAGAGCAAGATTTTGCTCAATAGCAAATTTTCGATTACGAAGCACATTGTCAATTTCCTGCTCTAGACTATTGTAAACAGGGTCAACTTCACGTAAGTTTTTGATTAAAATTTCTTTGTTTTTAACAATATCTTTTAAGCGTTTTAGCTGAGTTCTAAATTCACTTTTTTCAGCATCAAAAGTATTATAGTTTTGTGCCAGTGGTGCCAGCGCTGTTTGGTGATATGCGCGCAGCGTTAGGTTGCCAATACCGGTTAGATCGTTAACTAACTTATTGCTTGCTTTTAAAGTGGGTATTGCTAGTTCATTTTGCTGCTTGGTAGCATCGCCAATAGTATTTAAACTATTCCATGATATTACGCTGGTTAAAACGAGTAAAAGCGAAATAATGGTGAAACCACCAATTATTTTCATTGCTACGGTTAAGTTCATAGATTCCACCAATATATAAATTAAATCATACTTTAATCACAGAAAAAATAATAAGCGTTATTACTTATCCACGTGATCATTCATTATTATTAGACTACAAAGGAATATGCATATTTCTTTTTGCTAGTATAACAAGCTCAATTACTTTTTAAACTACTGCTATGCATTAGTTTAATTTTATATGTGCTTGTTCAATAAATACTTTTTTATCATGCCATCTCAGCATAGTTAGATGTTGTCCCCAAACACAGCCAGTATCAAGTGCGTATATATTATTAGCTGGGCAATGACCCATCAAAGCAGCCCAATGGCCGAATATCCATTGGGTATTGCCGTTAACATGGCCAAATGCAAACCAAGGCAATAATTCTTTTGGCGCGCTGCTCGGGCTTTCTTTACAGCTAAACTCTAAACTACCATCAGCGAAGCAATAGCGCATACGGGTTAGCGAGTTGATAGTAAACCTAAAGCGGCTAAGCTCATCGTCTGCCTCTAGCCAACTGCTAGGCTGTTCACCATACATCTTGCTCAACCAGGCGTGGCTTGCTGAAGAGGTTAAATGCTGTTGTGCTATTTCTGCCTGTTTAAGTGCTTGTTGAGGTGTCCACTGCGGGGAAAGTCCCGCGTGGCTCATATAGGTTTCTTCATTAGGCAGTTTTTGAATAAGTGGCTGTTGACTTAACCAGTGCATCAGTTCTGCTACATCTGGCGCTGATAATAATGGCGCTAGATGATCTTGTTTTTTGACTTTTTTAATACCGTGATAAACGGCCAGTAAATGTAAGTCATGATTACCTAAAACTACTTTAGCACTTTGCCCAAGTGACTTAATAAAGCGCAATGTTTCAAGAGAATTAGGCCCACGGGCCACTAAATCACCTGCAACATAAAGTTGGTCGCTAGTCGTGGAAAAGCTCACCTGAGTTAATAAAGCTTTCAGTTCGCTGTAGCAGCCTTGAATGTCACCGACGAAATAAATAGCCATTATTGCTCTCTAGTTTAATATATTGGGCTTTGCTAAGCGAAACAGTGGTATTTCAACCTGAACCAACTTGGCTGATTTCCTTTGCATTTGGTAGTGCCCTTGCATATTCCCCAAAGGAGATTTTAATATACAGCCACTGGTATAAGTAAATTTTTGGCCAGCTTTAATAAAAGGTTGCTGACCAATAACGCCTTCACCTGATACGGTGTTAGAGTCACCGTTAGCGTCGGTAATCAACCAGTAGCGACTGAGTAGTTGCACCGTTTCATCACTATTGTTTATTACAGTAACTGTGTAACTAAAAACAAACTGTTCTTCAGCTTCGACAGACTGTTGTGCTAAATAGTCACTAATGACACTGACCTCAATATCAGTAACGGTTGCTACTTGGTTATCATTCATCGTTAAGCTCTATCGGGTTGTCAGTAACAAAATTAGCTAACATAACAAAATCGGCTAAGGATAAATTTTCAGCACGCAGTCCTGGATCAATACCTAATGACGTTAATTGCTCGGCAGAAATCAGTTTTTTAAAGCTGTTACGAATGGTTTTTCGGCGCTGATTAAAGGCCGCTAAACAGACTTTGTTCAGTGAGTTAATATCCTTAACTGGATTTTTAATGGTTTTATGCGGTATTAACCTAACAATAGCTGAGTCTACTTTAGGTGCTGGTTTGAAGGCTTCTGGACCTATTTCCATCACCGGAATAACTTGGCATTGGTATTGTGTCATGATCGACAAACGGCCATAAGCTTTACAGTTTTCACCGGAAGCCATGCGTTGTACAACCTCTTTTTGCAGCATAAAGTGCATATCTTTTACTTTGTCTTTAAAGGTCAGTAAGTGAAAGATCAGTGGTGTTGAAATGTTATAAGGCAAATTACCAAAAATACGCAACGGTTTCTCATCACTGGCTAACTGGGCAAAATCAAATTTTAGGGCATCTTCTTCATAAATAGTTAATTTAGTGGCCAAAAAAGGATGATGGCGCAATCTATGCGCTAAATCCCGGTCTAACTCTATGACACTAAGTTGACCCGCACGTTCTATAACAGGCTCGGTAAGGGCGCCTAAGCCAGGGCCAATTTCAACTAAGTTTTCATTAGGCTCGGGGTTGATGACGTCAACAATATTGCTAATGATGGCGTCATTATGTAAAAAGTTTTGTCCAAAGCGTTTTTTGGCTTGATGACCTAAATGGGAATTTTTACTCATAGTGTATTTTTGCTCGAATTAATCTTCTGCATGGTTATTAGCTAATGTTATTGCCGTGTTTAAAGCTTCTTTGAAGCTGCCGACATCGGCTTTATCGGTGCCAGCCAAATCTAAGGCAGTACCGTGATCGACAGATGTTCTGATGAAGGGCAGTCCTAAAGTAATATTGACTGAAGAGCCAAAACCTTTATATTTAAGTACCGGTAAACCCTGGTCATGAAACATAGTTAAAATAGCATCAGCGTCATCTAAGTATTTAGCCTGGAAGATGGTATCAGCAGGCAACGGGCCGATCAGGTTCATACCTTCTAAGCGCAACTCGTCTAAAGCGGGGATCATTACATCGATTTCTTCACGGCCCAGATGGCCGTCTTCACCGGCATGCGGGTTGATGCCACAAACATAAATTTTAGGATCATCAATGCCAAATTTGTCAATCAAGTCTCGATGTAATATACGAGTAACTTTTTGCAGCCTTTCGTGTGTGATGGCTTTAGAGACATAAGCTAAAGGAATATGGGTGGTGACAAGCGCAACTCTTAAGCCTTCTGTCGCTAACATCATTACCACATCAGAACAGTTTGCTTGATTAGCAAAATATTCGGTATGACCGCTAAATGCGATACCGGCTTTATTGATTAAACCTTTATGAACTGGGCCAGTAACGACCGCATCGAATTCGCCAGAAATATTTTTTTCACTGGCAATGCGTAATGTTTCAACTACGTAGCGACCATTGTTAGCGTTAAGAACACCAGGCTCACAAATATCGTCCAATGCTACCGGTAACACAATTAGCGTTCCGGCTTGGTGGGCGGTTATTTCATCATCGGCGTTATAGGGCTTAATGATCAGTGGCAAGTTTAATAATTTCGCCCTTGCTATTAATAACTCAGGCGAGACGACCGCAACCATTTGCATTGGCCAATCTTGCTGCGCGACTTTTATCATCAGGTCTGGGCCAATACCTGCTGGCTCTCCTGGTGTTATTGCAATTCGTTTTAACACTATTTTTTACCTACTTGTAAAACTTCTATGTATGCTTCATCACGTAACTCTTTGATCCAACGTGCACCTTCCATACCGAATTTACGGTTATAAAGTAGTTGGTAGACGCGATTCTCATTCATTTGCGCAGTGGCATCTAAGGTTCTACGGCCAGTTAATTTAGCGATGTGCCAACCAAACGATGAACGAAAAGGTTGATGCACTTCATCAATATCTAGGCTTGCCAATGCTTCGGCAAAGGCGGGATCATATTTATTTGGCTCTGACCAACCTAAGTCACCACCACGAACAGAGGTTGGACCCTCAGAGTGTGCTTTTGCAAGCTCTGCAAAGTCAGCTTCACCAGCATTTAGTTGCTCGACAAAACCTTGTAATAAGGCTTCAGCTTTGGCTTCACTGAGAATAATCGAGGGCTTAATTAAGATGTGACTTGCTTTTACTTCTTCGATTTCCATGGTTTTACGACCACGAATATCGACTAATTTGACAATACTAAAACCTAGTCCAGTACGGATTGGGCCAAAAATGCTGCCTTTTTCTTGACCATCGACTATTTCAGAAAATAAGGTCGGCATTTCATTAATTGTTTTCCAACCTAAATCACCGCCTTCAAGTGCGTTACCGCCGCCAGATGAAGTCATGGCAATATTAGTAAAGTCGCTACCGTTATTTAACAGCTCAAGTACTTTTTCAGCACGCACTTTAGCCGCGCTGATATCTACTTGCTTTGGATTATTGGGGAACTCAATTAATATATGACCTAAGCGATACTCTATATCCGCATTCGTTTGTGCTTTCATCACTGACAGTAGGTTAGCAACTTCTTGTGGTGAGATATAAATGCGACGACGTAAACTAGCGCGTCGAACTTCACCTGAAATTAACTCGTTGCGAACATTTTCACGATATTTTTCATAATCTAAGCCATCGGTAACAAGCGACTGGCGAAATGCTGCTAGTGATTGCTTATTCTCTTTTGCCATATTTGATAAGGTTTCATCAAGTTGGGCATCACTGATCTGCACGCCCATGCGCTCACCCAGTTGCGAGATTATCGCGTCATTAATTAACTTTTCCATTACTTGCACACGTAAAGCGCGATCTGATGGTAAGGTTTGGTTATTCTTTTTTGCTTGTAAAGTAACAGAGGCGATCAGGTCTTTAACTTCAGACTCTAATACCACACCACTATTAACTACCGCCGCTACTCGGTCTAGTTCAACCTCGATGGCCATACATTTCCCAAGTGAGCTTAAAATAAACACCGAGCTAAGCAGTAATAATTTCAATGAATTTTTCATGTAACGTAGGTTTCTTTTAATTAGTTATTGAGGAAGTAAGGGCGTTTATAGCCGAATATACTTGAGTTAAACATATCTCCAACACTGTTGGACGATTTATTGCTATTGATACCATTATAGACAAACTGAATATTAAAACTGCTATCAAATGCATCTCGATTTTCGTTTATGTTACCCGTGTCGTCAATGGTTGAATTAATATTGCGATGGTAAGTAAAGCGAATACCCCAACAGCAGCTACTATATTCAAGGCCAGCATAACTTTCGATACTGCGCTTTCCTTGTAAGTCTTGGCTGAATCGGCCAACAAGTTGCCAGCTCTGTGCAATCTTAATATTAGTGGCTAATGACATTTGCTCTAATGACTCTCCTGAGACATCACGCGCATATCGATGGTTCAATTGAATTGTTTGATTATCAGAAAATAAATAATCAAATGAGGTTTGGCTTTTATTAGTCACGCCTAAATCGGTATTGTATTGAATGTCAGAGCTAAATTGCCACTGGCGATTTAAGTGGACAAAAATATCGGCAGCAAGTGCTGACTTATCGACTAAAGCCTCTTGGTCGCCATCGTCAAGGTTGTTTTCGTCTAAATAAACGATACGGCCTAAGCTAAGGCGCAGCACTTCAGTATTATCTTCGGTTAATAGTCGACTTGTTACCCCCCAAGATATTTGATTGGCTTGTGCTATGCGATCAATGCCGCTAAAACGACGGTCGCGGAATAAGCCGTTGTAATCATCTTGTAAGGTGGTGGTATCGTAAAAACCAATATTGCTTTGATCTTTATCCGGAATATAAAGATATTGTAGTTGTGGCTCTAATGTGTGGTTATAACCTTGATTAAATAAGGTTAGGTTGCGGTCGAAATTCACCCCACCATGTAGACGTATTTTTGGCAAAGTTCTGCTAATGTTTTTTTCTAATAGACTGCCACTACTGATGTTTTTTTGGCTGTAATTGGTTTGAAGTACTTTAAATTCTGAATTTAAAAACCAGGCAGGGGTCACCACAGGATATAATAAGCCCGCTTCTACATGGTATCTTTGCGCGGTAGGTTTGGTTTTATCCGCGCTATCAAAACTTGAAAATTCAGAATAAAGATCAAAAATACCATCAAAATCAGCTAACGATTGCTGAAGGCTAAATTCTATTTGCGGTAAGGTTTTATAACTTAGTTGATGGTTGCCCAAAAGCTCAAAATCTTGCATCTTTATTGTGCTTTGCCAGTTATCGGCAAAGTAGGCAAGCTCACCTATTTGATAAAGATAAGCGTCATTGGCGCTAAATTGATCACTGCCTAAATCAACCAGGTAATTATCATCACTGATGGTGGTGTAATCAATATGGGCTCTAAATCGCTCGGAAAATGTGCCAATGTGCTGAAGTCGTGCTAAATATCGCGCGTTATCACCATTAACTAGCTTTTGGTCTTTATTGAGGTATTCAATATCAATCTGTCCTGATTGTAAGTCTTGTAAATACCTAAATTGAGTAATTAATTGTGTGCCTCTTTCTGACATATAACGTGGTGTGATGGTCGCATCGATGTTTTCTGCAATATTGACATAATAGGGGGTTTCAACTTCTAAACCTAAATTATTAGAGGTACTAATTGTTGGGTATAAAAAGCCTGACATTCGGTCATTAGTGAGTGGCATGGTTAAATAGGGAATATATAAAACGGGGATATCGAAAAGACTAAAACGCGCATGATAGGCTTCAAGCGATTTTTTATCTGATGAAATAGTAATTTCACTAGCCCGCATTTGCCAATCAGGTACAGCATCGTAACAAGTGGTAAAGCTTGAATCGAGAAAGCTTAAGGTTTTACCATTACCATTAATGTTGATTTTTTTCGCACTACCATGACCAGCAGAGCCATTTAATTGATACGAAGCTGCGTTTAGCGAGGTCGTTTGTTGCAGCTGATTGATATTAAGTGAGTCGGCAAATATATCAATGCCTTTATTTTGAAAGTGAATGTCGCCATTCGCATCGACCGTAGCTGTGCCTCGGTTAACGGTTAATTGGTCGGCAACAACCGATTTATCTTGATTTAATAAAGTGACACCACCGGTAAAGGTAGCATATTGACCTTTTTTGATGCTTGAGGTTGTCGATATAATAGTAAAGTTTTCGTTGGCCTGCTTACCGGTTTCATCAGCAATATTTGCGTAGAATGGAATGGGGCATTGGCTGGCAATCTGGCTATTTATTTCAGTGTTTTGCGCTTTGCTACCCAATGTAAACGATATTAGGCAGACAAAGATAATTTTGTTTAAGGGAAAGCGCATTTATGGTCCGGGTAATTAACTTGAAAAATACAAAGCCTAGATTTAGAACGGCATTTTACCGCTAATAGCAATAATATAGCAATTTTCATTAGTCTGCTAATTAGTTATATTGGCATTATTATTTTTTAGAGAGATATTTCATTGAATAACTTAAGCACTAGAGATCTATCACAGTGGCTAGAAAGCCACTTTTCGACAGAAAATATCAGCCTACTACCCTTGACTGGAGATGCAGGCTTTCGACGTTACTTTCGCTTTTATAGTGATAGTCAACATCAGAAACAATGTTACATAGCGGTTGATGCGCCGGTAAAATTATCAAATAACCAAGCGTTTGTCGATGTACAGAAAATTTTGCAGGACCTTGGTGTCAATGTACCCAACATTATAGCGGCAGACCTTAAAGCAGGCTTTCTTTGTCTGAGTGATTTTGGCGATACGGTATTAGCGGATCAACTCTCAAATGAAAACATGGCGCAATATTATACCAAAGCGCTGATTGAACTGAACAAGATGCTTAAGTGTAACAGCGCATTAGTTGCAGGATTACCTGATTATAATGAAAAGTTTATCCTGACTGAATTGGCGATATTCAACGAATGGTTGTTAGAAAAACACTTGAAAATTTATTTAACCACTGATGAGAAAATAGCTTTAAGCACCTGTTTTGACGTTCTGGTTTCTGCCATTATTGAACAACCTAAGGTTTTTATGCATCGTGATTATCACAGTCGAAATATTATGTTGTTGGCCAACGATAAACTTGGCGTTATTGATTTTCAAGATGCGGTAAAAGGCCCGGTTATTTATGACTTGGTGTCCTTACTTAAAGATTGTTACGTACGTTGGCCTAAGCAGTTAATAACGCCATTGATGGAAGATTATCGTCAACAAGTACAAGACCATTTTCCTGATGAAAACTTAAGCAAAGAAAAGTGGCAATATTGGTTTGACTTAACCGGGCTACAACGCCATATAAAAGCCAGTGGCATTTTTGCCCGCTTGCATCACAGAGACAAAAAATCAGGGTATTTAGCGGATATCCCACTTACTTTGACCTATATACAAGATGTTAGCGCACAATATGATAAACTCAGCTTTTTGCACGAATTAGTCACTAAACGGGTAATTCCAGCAGTAAATAAACTCACTTAATTTACCATTTAATTTTGGAATATTTTCATGAAAGCCATGATTTTAGCCGCAGGACGGGGTGAACGTATGCGGCCCCTGACCGATGATTGCCCTAAGCCTTTACTGCAAGTTAACGGCATACCATTGATTGAATATCACATTAAAAATTTAGTTGCGGCGGGTATTGAAAATATTGTTATTAATCACGCCTGGTTGGGTCAAAAAATTGTTGATTATCTTGGCTGTGGTAAGCAATTTTCGGCCAATATTAGCTACAGTGAAGAGCTAATAGCGCTGGAAACTGCCGGTGGTATTATTAAAGCGCTGCCGATGTTAACTGAGCATGAAGATGACGTATTTATGGTGATTAATGCGGATATTTATTCTGACTTTGATTTTAAACAATTACCGTCATTATCCGCTGAATGTAGCGCACACTTGCTGTTAGTTGAAAATCCAGAGCACAACCGCCAAGGCGATTTTGTACTTGTTGAAGGCATGTTGGCTAATCCCAAAAGTAAGCAAGAAGTCACTTATACCTTTAGCGGCATGGCGCTTTATAGAAAAAGCTTCTTTGAGCAAGACAGTGCAACCCGGTATCAAGCATTAATGGCACAACCGGCAGTGCAGCCCTTAGCGCCGATGTTAAGAGCTGGAGCTGATCAGCAAAAAATATCAGCGAGTGTAATAGACACCACGTGGACTGATGTTGGCACACCTGAACGTTTAGCGAGACTAAACACTATTTAAAAACTATTTAAAACAGTTTTCAGTTAATTAATTATCGAGTTGTATAATGCGAATTTGGGGTAAGGTTTTAGGTTTCTTGTTTGGTTTTATGCTGAGTAAGAGTATTATTGGGGCATTAATAGGTGTATGGCTTGGACATCGTTTTGATAAAGGCATAGGACTAGACTTTAGTGCTTTAGGTAGCGCTAAAAGTGATACCGAGCGTCAAGCGGAATTTTTTTATAGCAGCTTTTCGGTCATGGGGTATGTTGCCAAAGCGGATGGTCAGGTCTCACCACATGAAATTGCCTTTGCTAACGCTTATATGGATAAGTTGGGACTAAAGGGGGCATTACGTCAACAAGCTCAAGAAGCGTTTAGAGACGGTAAAACCACCGGTTTTCCACTGAGCGAACAATTAAAAAAATTAAAGTCTGCGGTAGGAAATCGCCGAGATTTATTATTATTGTTTCTAGAAATTCAAATTCAAGTTGCCTTTGCCGACGGCAGTTTAGAGCAAGATGAACGTGATGCATTACACCAAATTGCTAATGGTTTAGGCTACTCAGCGCAAGAGTTAGATAAATTATTAGAAATGATTATTGCTGGGGCAAATTTTCATCAACAAGGCCAAAGTGGCTCAAAACACAATTTTGCGCAATCAGGAAAGCAACTTGAAAATGCCTATAAGGTGCTAGGCGTTACTGATAAAAGCTCAGCAAGTGAGGTTAAAAAAGCCTACCGTAAACTGATGTCTCAGCATCATCCTGATAAATTAGTTGCGAAAGGTTTGCCACCTGAAATGATGGAAATAGCCAAACAAAAAGCGCAAGATATTCAAGCGGCCTATGAGTTGGTCTCTGCGCAAAACAAATAATAAAGATGAGTTATTTTGGTATTTTACTGCTCTAACAATCTTCAGGTTTATAAAAACGTTTACGATAGAAGCACCGCTAACTGTGTTAAATAGCATATAGGTGGCTTGCAAGGTAAGTTGTAAGTCGCGTACACTAATGTTGAACTTGATTCACTCACTCATTGGGTAGCACAAATGTACTTTTCAGTAATTAACAGGCGACTTGTTGCAATATGGCTTAGTGCTATATTGTTATTTTTGTCTGTGGCTGCTGCTGCGCATAGTGTTGAACATATCGATGATGGTGCTAAAACGCACTGTACTTTGTGCTTTCACCAGCATCAATTTGATCAAGTACTACCGCAGCAAGACGTCAAGCTTAACTCCATTAGCCAACAGTTTGAACAAACCACTACTGTTCAACCGACAGTAGCACTAACTCATCGTGTTACTTACCTTAGCCGCGCCCCTCCCATAACACTCTAAAACACTTTATACCTGTTGATGAAATTGATGATCAATGGGGTATTTATAAACAATTTAAAGTTTCACTAAGCGCTTGCTGTTAATTAGCACGCGATTTCTGTATTCGTATTTAATTTATTTTAGAGATTTTTAACAATGAAAAATTTTCAACTTTTACCTGCCGGTTTATCGGCAAAATTGCCAATAAAATTAAGCGCAGCATTAGTTATATCTGGTTTTTTCCCTCTGCTTTCACAAGCGCAAACACCCACACTTTCTAACCTAACCGTTAGTGCGGTTTTAGATGGCTACTATCAAAGCGAAGATCGCCTGATGACCGAACGGGCAAAAGGTTTTGGCATAGGTGAAACTGAACTGGCATTTAGTGCCAGTATTGATGATATGTTCTTTGGCAAACTGACCACAGTTTTTGAATCACATAATGGTGAAAGTGAAGTGAATGTTGAGGAAGCCTTTATTCAAACGATGGCCTTACCTAATGGCTTTACCGTACGTGCAGGTCGGTTTCTATCAGATGTTGGCTATTTAAATAACCAACATCTTCATACTGATTCTTTTACCAGCAGACCCAGTGCTTATCGAGCGTTTTTAGGAGGACATTACTTCGATGATGGCCTGAGATTTAGCTACATTGCACCCACGGATTTGTATTGGACCATGGGCGTAGAAGCCTTTTCAGGTGATAGTCTTCGAGCAGCTGATGAACATGGTGAACGAGAGTTTGACAGCACTGGGGTTTATACCGCATTCACTAAAATGGGTGGCGATATCTCCATTGAAAGTTCATGGCAGTTAGGGGTGAGTTATTTGCGTAATGAAAATGGCCAATTAACACCCGATGAACATGAAGAAGAGCATGAAGGCGTACACGAAGAAGAACATGAAGACGTTCACGAAGATGAGCATAGCCATGGTGCAAGTTACACCGGTAAGCATACTTTTATAACTGATTTTGTTTATAAATGGGCACCTAATGGTAACTATAAATATCAACATTTAACCCTCAGTGCTGAATATTTTAGAGTCAGTGATTTTATAGTTCCTGAGCTTGATGATATGCACGCAGAAGCAGTAGACCATGACGAAGGGGATAATAGTAAAGACTATCATCAAGCTTGGTATGTCAGTGGTGTTTATCAATTTTCACCGAATTGGTCAGCAGGATTACGTTATGGCAAATTAGATAGTCAGTTGCAACATGAAGCACACTTTGAGCAACAAACACTGAAGGAAACTGAGCTCAGTGTCGCTTGGCACAATAGTCATTTTTCTACCGTTAGAGTAGAGTTTAGTCATCAAAGTGATGTTGGCTTTGAAAATGCAAATAATGACAATGTTATTACCTTACAATATGTTATGGCAATGGGGGCTCACAGTGCGCATCAATTTTAAATGTCTATTAGGCAGTGCTTTACTGACCTTAAGTCACGGTGCTTTGGCGCAAATGAATATTTTCGCTTGCGAGCCTGAATATGCCGCTTTAGCAAAAGAACTTGCACCAGATGCTCGAATATATTCGGCAACAACCGCTATGCAAGACCCACATCAAGTACAAGCTCGGCCAAGTTTAATTGCTAAAATGCGCCAAGCAGATCTGGTGATCTGCGCGGGCGCTGAATTAGAAGTTGGTTGGCTACCTATGTTGCAAATGAAAGCGGCAAACGCGCAAGTGCGTAGTACCGACAACGGCTTGTTTTTTGCAACAGAGCATGTAAAAACCTTAGATCAAATGAGCAACGTCGACCGTAGCATGGGCGACGTACATAGCTTAGGTAATCCGCATGTACATTTTTCGCCACAGCGTATGCTAATAATTGCTCAAGCGTTAACCGATAAGTTAATGCAACTGGATGAAAAGCAAAGTACTGGGTATCAACAACGGCTAAGCCACTTTACTGCACGTTGGCAATTAGCGACGAGCAAGTGGCAAGCAAAAGCGCGTAGTTTGCAAGGTATGAAAGTTATTGCCTATCATTCAAGTTTTCGTTATTTGTTTGACTTTGCCAATATTGAACAAGTTGCAGACTTAGAACCTAAACCCGGTTTGCCGCCCACCAGTAGCCATCTTGCAAGCTTGTTAAAACGCGCTAGTCAAGGTGATATAGCAGCCATTGTTATTGCTTCTTATCAAAACCAACGTGGCGCAAATTGGTTGGCTGAAAAGTCTAATTTACCGGTTGTCGTGCTGCCACTGTCGGTTGGGGGTAATAAGCAAAGTAATGATTTATTTAGCTTATATGACAATACGCTAGATTTATTGACTCAAGCATATAGCGCACAACAATAGCATGAGTTGTTAGAGGTACCTTTGATGGATTATGAATTACTAACCATATTATTACCGGCTTTTGCTGCCGGCATATTAGTGCTTTCAACCCATGTGGTGTTGGGTAAGCAAGTCTTAAAACGTGGCATTATTTTTATTGATTTGGCCATCGCACAAATTGCGGCTTTAGGGGCGATTGTTGTCCGTATGGATCATGATATTGCTGAACTTGCTTATGCATATGTTTGGATGCCTGCGCTATTTGCTTTAGCGGGAGCGGGTATTATTGCTTGGTTAGCTAAGCATATGGCGGAAGAACTGGAAGCGATGATAGGTTGTTTTTACGTCTTATCAGCAGTAACCGCTATGCTATTGTTAGCTAATGATCCCCATGGCGCTGAACTGCTTAAACAGCTAATGTCAGGACAAATCCTTTGGGTAAGTTGGCAACAATTGTTATTACCTACTGTGGCCTATAGTGCGATTTTGGCGTTAATATTTTATAAGCCTAAGCTATTAGATGGTGCAGCTTTCTATCTTATATTCGCGTTAGTGATAACATTATCGGTGGAGCTTGTTGGCGTTTATCTTGTGTTTAGCACCTTAATACTACCGGCATTGGCGATTAATAAGTTACAAACAAAACGGGTATTAGTGTGGGCTTATGGCGTGGGTTTAGTGGGTTATTTATTCGGTTTGTGTTTATCAGCCAGTTTTGATCTACCTAGTGGTGCAGCCATTGTGGCTACATTAGCGTTAAGTGCAGTAGTTTTTAGGCTAGTCAGTAAAGTCGTTTTAAAAAATCAGTAATGTGTTAAGACGCTTAGCTTCAAATAAAAAGAACAAAGCCAGCATGTTGAACATGCTGGCTTTATAAAACAAAGTTATTACTAATAGGATTTAATAGTTAGAAACTGTAGACCAAGGTCATAGCGGTTTCGGTATTAACATTTTCTTTGCCATCTTCCACATCAGTATTGTAATCTAAGGTAAAGCTAAACTTAAGCTGTAAGGTTTCAAGTAACTTTGTGGTGATTGATGTTCTCGCTTTATAAGTGCTATTTTCGTCTGCTTTTGGCGCGTACTTTGCCACAAGTAGTTGCTTAAATAAAACGTGTTCATTTATCTGACGCTTATATAAAGCCTGAGCTTGAACGATAAAAGCAGATTTAGTTTGTTCTACTTGAGTATCGGTTTTGCGAATAACATCACGTTTGTAACCTGGGCCAATATCGGCATCTAATGTTGCTTTTTCAGATTCGAACCAACGACGACCCCAACCGGTTGAAACGGAACTTTGGCTTTTGAAATTACTAAAACGATTATCTTCATAAGAAACGTTACCATAGATATAGTTTGGGCTCGCTTTATCAAGTGTGTAGTTTGTTTGGCCAACAGCAGTCCAGTTTTGATCACTGGTGATAAAATGCTCCTCACCGTTTTCATCTTCCTGCTCACTTTTCTTGATCAGTAAGCCTAAGGTCACTGTTGATTTCCATTCATTTAATTCGTGAGTAAGATCAAAGCCCGATTTAATATCAGCACTATTAGTATCGCCGGTTTTAAAGAGCATACCTAGCTCTGCCGAAGCAGTATAAGGTGACTCTACTTTTAGTGTGGTTGCTTCTTCTGCTACCGTTGCTAGTGATACACAACACAACGCGGCTGAGATTAACTTATGACTCATGTTTTTCCTCTTTATTCATATGAATAGATAATTGTGGGAATGGGATTTCGATTCCTTCGTTGTCCAATTCAGTTTTAATTTTTTCTAGTAAATCGAAGTAAGTTGGCCAGTAATCTGCAGAATTAACCCAAGGCCTGACCACGAAATTAACGCTGCTATCAGCAAGTGCTGATACACCTACTGTCACGGCTTGATCTTTTAATACTCGCTCATCGGCACTGACTAACTTGAATAAAAGTGCTTTGGTTTTTGCGAGGTCGGCATCATAGCTCACCCCGATGATCAAATCTATTCTTCTGGTTGCTTTGGTTGAGTAATTGGTAATGGTGCCGCTAGTGATCGCACCATTTGGAATGATAACGGTTTTATTATCACCGGTTCTTAATTGTGTGGAAAATATTAAAATTTGTTCAACAATACCAGAAACCCCTGCGACTTCGATAAAATCACCAGATTTAAAGGGTTTAAAAACAATCAATAATACGCCCGAAGCAAAGTTTGATAAAGAACCTTGCAGCGCTAGACCTATCGCTAAACCGGCGGCACCAACAATAGCCACTAATGACGTGGTGTTAAAACCTAAGTGTGATATGGCGGCAACAATAACAATGAAGAACAACATGCCATAAAGTAAACTACTGATGAATGAAATAATCGCTTCATCCATGCCTTTATGGCGCATGACTTTGACAACGCCTTGACGAACCACTTTGGCAATAAACTTACCAACAACAACTATTGCTAACGCAACGAGTAATTTAACCGCAAAATCAATCAACAATGGCTGATTATCGACAAACCAGTTTTCAATTGTGTCCATTATGTGTCCTAAGTATTGTGATAAAGGGCGAATTATAATAAACATCAATTGAAATATCATCACATTGTTAATGAATTAACTGATTTATTAATAATATGTTTCAAATGATTAACTTTTCGATGTACGGTTACATGTAAAAATAATCGTTAAAATATAGACAAAAAAAATCCGATGAATAATATCCATCGGATTTTTTGCTAGCTTATTAAGATAAATGTGACTAATTGACTGCCGCTATTTAGTTAAGTGCTATAGCAAGCTGCTGATATAGCTTATTTAATTTTTTACTTAACTATTTACTTAATTAAAGCATCCAATTTACCAGTAGAATATTGCATAAACATATTATCTAGCGAAATAGGCTTAATTGTTGCTGCATGGCCAACGCAGCCAAAGGCTTCGTAACGCGCTTTACAAATATCGTACATAGCTTGTGTTGATGCTTTTAAGAATTTACGTGGGTCAAATTCGCTTGGGTTCTCGGCTAAGAAACGACGAACAGCCCCGGTAGACGCTAAACGTAAATCAGTATCGATGTTGATCTTGCGCACACCATTTTTAATGCCTTCTTGAATTTGCTCAACTGGCACACCGTAAGTTTCTGGTATCTCGCCGCCAAACTTATTAATAATAGCTAGCCAGTCTTGTGGTACTGAAGAAGAGCCGTGCATGACTAAATGGGTATTAGGAATACGGTTATGAATGGCTTTAATACGATCAATAGCTAATATATCACCAGTCGGTGGGCGGGTAAATTTATAAGCACCGTGAGAAGTACCACAAGCAATAGCTAAAGCGTCAACTTGTGTTTTTTGTACAAAGTCAGCCGCTTCTTCAGGATCTGTTAGCATTTGCTCCATGGTCAATTTACCGACCGCGCCAATGCCATCTTCTTCACCCGCTTCACCGGTTTCAAGCGAACCTAAACAGCCTAATTCACCTTCAACTGAAACACCACAGGCGTGCGCCATTTCAACAGTACGGCGGGTAACGTCAACATTGTATTCATAGCTTGAAGGCGTTTTACCGTCAGACATTAATGAACCATCCATCATCACCGATGAAAAACCTAATTGAATTGAGCGTTGGCAAACACCCGGTGAGGTGCCGTGATCTTGGTGCATTACCACAGGTATATGAGGAAACTCTTCAATTGCAGCTAAAATTAAGTGCCGTAAAAATGGTGCGCCCGCATACGCTCTAGCGCCTGCTGAACCCTGCAAAATTACTGGACTATTGGTGTCGTTAGCGGCAAGCATGATAGCTCTAACTTGTTCTAAATTGTTAACGTTAAAGGCTGGGATACCGTAACCGTTTTCGGCCGCATGATCTAACATTTGGCGCATAGAAACTAAAGCCATGAACTAACTCCTGTGGTTGTAAATAGTGATAAAATTGATTTTTTAAAAGTTTCAGTGTGAAACTTAGGACTTTCGTACCGTAAGTATATCAGATGGATTTAGTAATTTGCACTAGAAAAAACCGATCAATATCTCTTAAAAGAGACTTTTTTTTAAATTTACAGTTTCTGTATTTTAATTACGTAAGTAGTGGTGATTTAAGCCGATTTTTGCATGGGAAACTGTAATATTGGTGTAACTTTACTACTAAATGGGCAGAGAAATGAATAATATTTTTACGCTAGATGTTATACCAATCCCATTAAGTTATTGCTCACTTGTACTAGTTAAAATAGCTCAAGGCTGTGTTGCTCTCAATCCCAATAGCCAGCTATTGCTCAATCGAGCGCCTTACCTTGAGTTATTTTTCCTGCGTACAACAAGCTCACAAACTTAATGGAACTGGTATTATACCAATTTGATTAATTAAGTGATCTACTTTTTCATGAGGAAAAATGGACAAATACAAGGCATAAAATTTAGTCAGTAGTTATTCTACTTATAAATTTTATAACGCAGTAGTTATTCATTTTAACCATTAAAAATGAGCAGGTAATTAATCAACTTGGTATTAGTCACTGAAAATAAATAATTTAATGAAATTTTTATTAAAAAAAAGCTGACAACACAGTTAAGTATGGTCAGCTTTTTAGTATAATAGATTTATTTGTCGAGCTAGTTTACAGCTTAGCGCGCGCTTCTAAAATTTCTACTGCAGGCAATTTTTTACCTTCTAAAAACTCAAGAAAGGCACCACCACCGGTTGAAATATAAGATATTTTATCGGCAATACCATATTTATCAACCGCGGCTAAGGTGTCGCCACCACCGGCGATAGAAAATGCCTTACTATTAGCAATAGCGTGGGCGATAACTTCAGTACCTTTACCAAATTGGTCGAATTCAAAGACGCCAACGGGGCCATTCCATACCACTGTACCGGCATTAGCGATAATATCTGCCAAGGCTTTAGCGCTTTCTGGGCCAATATCAAAAATCATATCGCCATCGGCTACGTCGCTGACATTTTTAAGTGTTGCGACAGCCTGTTCAGAAAACGCTTCACCAACCACCACATCGGTGGGTACTGGAATTGAGCCATTATTGTCGCTGGCTTGTTGAGTTAAGCGTTTTGCTTCATCGACCAAGTCGGCTTCAAATAACGATTTACCGACATTATGGCCTTGTGAGGCAATAAAGGTATTGGCAATACCGCCGCCAACAACTAGTTGGTCAACGATGCTTGCTAACGAATCTAGTACGGTTAGTTTAGTTGACACTTTTGAGCCACCGACTATCGCCACTAATGGCCGGGCTGGGTTATCAAGTGCTTGTGATAAGGCAGTTAATTCACCGGCTAATAGTGGACCGGCACAGGCAGTAGGGGCATATTTTGCCACGCCATGTGTACTGGCCTGTGCGCGATGCGCTGTGCCAAAGGCGTCCATAACAAAAATGTCACATAGCGCAGCTAATTTTTTCGATAAGGCGTCATCATTGCTTTTTTCACCAAGATTAAAGCGAATGTTTTCAAATATCACTAATTCGCCAATATTAACCTCGACACCATCAAGGTAATCGGTCACTAAACGTACCGGTACGTTTAGTGCAGCACTAAGATAATCAGCCACGGGCTGTAAAGAAAACTCGGCATCATATTCGCCTTCAATTGGACGACCTAAGTGCGACATAACCATCACTTTTGCACCCGCTTCTAAGGCTAATCTTAGTGTCGGTAAGGCTGCTCTTAAGCGCGCATCAGAGGTGATTTTGCCGTCTTTAACGGGTACATTTAAGTCTTCACGAATGAGCACACGTTGGTTGTTTAAGGCTAAGTCGGTCATTTTGATCACTGACATGTTTATTCCCTGTTGGTAGAGGTTTAACGGTTAAGTAAATTTTAAGTTATTGTATTTGTTATCGACATTGATGCTCAATTAACCCACTTTCGCCATAGCAGAAGCGGTGTCTAGTAAACGATTAGCAAAACCCCATTCGTTATCACACCAAATAAGTAATTTAACTAAACGTTTGTGACTCACCCGTGTTTGATTGCCATCAACAATGCTTGAGTGTGGGTCATGATTAAAGTCGATAGAAACTAAGGGTTCAGTGGTATAACCTAAAATTCCGGCTAAACCATTGTTTTGCGCGTCAACAATCGCTTGATTAATTTGTGCAATAGTAGCATCGCTTGATAAGTTTAAGCTTAAATCCATCGCGGTTACATTGATAGTGGGTACTCGCACAGCTATTGCTTCAAAGCGGCCAGCAAATTTGGGCAATATGCGTTCAATACCTGCGGCAAGTTTAGTATCAACCGGTATTATTGATTGGCTAGCGGCACGAGCACGGCGCAAATCAGGATGATAAGCGTCAATCACTTGTTGATCATGCATCGAAGAGTGAATGGTAGTAATAGCACCACTTTCAACACCAAAGGCTTTATCTAACACCTGAATAACAGGGACCACACAATTGGTGGTGCAAGAGCCGTTTGACACCACCTTTTCAGTAGCGGTGAGTTGTTCATGGTTAATACCATAAATAATGGTCGCGTCTAAATCTTGCGCGCCAGGATGTGAAAACAAGACCTTTTTTGCGCCTTGCTGAATATGTAATTGGCCATCAGCTTGGCTGCCAAACTTACCGGTACAATCAATAACAATGTCGATATTGTGCTGTTGCCATGGCAGATTACTTAACTCAGCTTCATGGCTTAAGGCAATTTCGTCACCAGCAATAAATAATTTTCCAGCACTTTGTTGTACTGAAAATGAAAAACGGCCATGAGTTGAATCGTATTTTAATAGGTGAGCTATGCCTTCAGGCTCGGCAAGTTCATTAATAGCGACTAAGTTAAATTCGTTGGTGCTGCCGTTTTCATATAGCGCACGTACAACATTTCTGCCGATTCGTCCAAAGCCATTGATAGCGATATTAATTGACATGTTTTAGGCTCTTATTGATAACGAACTAGATGAAAAGGATAGCCAGTTAGGCATGTGCTAACTGGCTATAATGACCATTTTGCTGTAGCAAAAAAGGTGATTAGTTTAGGCTGTTTACGGTTTTAACTAGGTTTTCTACAGTAAAACCAAAGTATTCAAGTAAGACATTGCCAGGTGCTGACTCACCAAAGGTGGTCATGCCAACAACTTTGCCACTTAAACCGACGTATTTATACCAAAAGTCAGTATGTGCGGCTTCAATAGCAACACGTTTAGTCACTGCTGGTGGTAATACTGATGCTTTGTAGTCATTATCTTGGGCATCAAAAATATTGGTTGATGGCATAGAAACCACACGAACATGGTCACCTAAGCTCTCTGCCGCTTTTAATGCTAATGACATTTCAGAGCCGGTAGCAATTAAAATAACCTCCGGTGTGCCAACACTATCTTTTAAGATGTAGCCACCTTTAGCAATATTAGCGACTTGCGCACTGGTACGACTTAATGCAGGTAAACCTTGGCGAGAAAAAACTAATGACGTTGGCGCATTCTGGCGTTCAACGGCGTTTTTCCATGCCACGGCTGATTCTGTTGCATCGGCTGGACGCCATGTCACCATGTTAGGTGTGGTTCGTAAGTTAGTTAACTGCTCAATAGGCTGATGTGTTGGACCATCTTCACCTTGACCAATTGAATCATGGGTATAGACAAAAATATTTTGAATGCCCATCAGTGCAGACATGCGTACCGCGTTACGTGCATACTCCATAAACATCATGAAAGTTGCACCGTAGTTTATAAAACCGCCATGCAATGAAACACCGTTCATGATACCGCTCATACCAAATTCACGGACACCGTAGTAAATGTAGTTACCTGCCGCATCATCTTGAATACCTTTTGAACCAGACCAAAGGGTTAAGTTTGAGCCGGCTAAATCGGCTGAGCCGCCCAATAATTCAGGTAACATAGCACCATATACTTCAATAGTATTTTGCGATGCTTTGCGCGAAGCAACATTCTCAGCTTTTTCCTGACAAGCTAAAATGTAGGCATTGGCTTTTTCTTCAAATTCAGCTGGCAAATCACCTTTAATGACACGACGTTCATATTCTGCTGCTAAGGCTGGGTGAGCAGCTTGGTAAGCGGCAAACTTATCATTCCAATTGGCTTGCTCTGCACAGCCTTTGTTTTTTTGATCCCACTCGGCATAAATATCGCTAGGAATTTCAAATGGCGCATGTGGCCAGTTAAGAAACTCACGTGTTGCCGCAATTTCGTCGTCGCCTAATGGAGCGCCATGACAATCGTGCGTGCCTGATTTATTTGGTGAGCCAAAGCCAATCACGGTTTTACAACAAATCATGGTAGGTTTATCAGTTACTGCTTTTGCTGCGGCAATGGCAGCAGTAATAGCTGCGCTATCATGGCCATCAACATCGCTGATCACATGCCAACCGTAAGCTTCAAATCGTGCTGGGGTATCGTCAGTAAACCAACCTTCAACATGACCGTCAATTGAAATACCGTTATCATCCCAAAAGGCGACTAATTTGCCTAAGCCTAAGGTACCGGCTAATGAACAAACTTCATGCGAAAGTCCTTCCATTAAACAACCATCACCTAAAAATACATAGGTGTTGTGATCGACAATCTGATGACCTTCACGGTTAAACTGTGCCGCCAATGTTTTTTCAGCTATTGCCATACCTACGGCATTAGATAGACCAGCACCCAAAGGGCCTGTAGTAGTTTCTACGCCGGGTGTGTAACCGTATTCAGGGTGACCTGGTGTTTTAGAGTGTAGTTGGCGGAAGTTTTTCAATTCACTCATCGGCAAGTCATAACCGGTTAGGTGTAATAGCGAATAAATCAACATTGAACCGTGGCCGTTAGACAAAACAAAGCGGTCACGATCAGCCCACTGTGGATCAGTTGGGTTATGCTTTAGAAAGTCACGCCATAAAACTTCAGCGATATCTGCCATGCCCATTGGGGCTCCAGGGTGTCCTGATTTAGCTTTTTGCACGGCATCCATGCTTAAAACTCGAATTGCATTGGCTAGTTGTTGACGCGACGGCATATTTGCTCCAGTTATTGTAAGATTTGATGGGATATAAATTGTGCTTATTTTCGCCTAGACTACCCCTTAACTGCAAATGTTATTAGCATTTTTCTATGATTATTTTCAACTTAGCTATATTTATATACCTTAAGGCTTAATTAGCTGTTTTAACTGCCATGGTATTTACCCTTATTACGAGTTTAATCTGAGCTATAAGTATGAGTAATAAATCTGCAGTATATATTTGGTGATTAAATCTACAATAAAAGTTGAATTGAGCAAGTAAGATCTTGAAATTAAAATTAAGATCCTATAGTGTTAAATAGTTGTATGTAAAAATAAAAATAAAAACTTAATAAAGGTATGCAACCTAACATAAGAAGACATACAACCTGACATAGGATTAATTAATGAACAGCTCGTCGTCACGTGGAATTAAGCTGACTACGGTAATATTAGCGGTATTAGTATTAGCCATATCAGCATTGCTGAGCAGCGGCTCAGCAGCCGACGACAAGGACGTTGTAAGAGAAAAAACAGATACTGAACTAGTAAATTAGCTCACTAAATAATAAAAACCTCGCAACTGCGGGGTTTTTTTATATAAAGAATATTGTGTTATACCAATTTGATTAATTAAGTGACCACCTTTTTCATGAGGAAAAAGGGATAAATACAAGGCATAAAATTTAGTCAGTAGTTATTCACCTTATAAATTTCATAACGCTGTAGTTATTCATTTTAACCATTAAAAATAATCATGCAATTAATCAACTTGGCATTATGTGACGGCGATAAGACGATAATGTGTGATGGAGCAGGATGTCAGACTAGCAGGATAAGAGCACGAGTAAAGGGTGTATGGATTATTGTGCTGATAGGATGTCAAAACCAAGGGTATAAAATTTACCTTGTGTCGTGCGGAGCGCCTGTAAACCTGAGACCTTGCTAATATATTAGCGGTTTTGTTATTGATAAGAGCTTTATCTAAACCTCAGGTAAAATCAAATAACCTGCTATATAATTTTGATATGGGCGGTTATAAAGCGCTTGCTCAAACAAGTTGGTATAAATAATTGCTGGCGTCCCCACCAGGACTCGAACCTGGAGCAGCAGCTTAGGAGGCCGCAGTTTTATCCAGTTAAACTATGAGGACACAATGCAAATAATTATGTAGCTAGCATATGCTACAGCTATTTTATAAATTAGTATTCAAAAAAATACACTTTATATCTGATAATTAACTATTTAATTAATAACAATAACTTTTAGGGTTTATCAAATTTTTTAATATCTTACCGCCAAGTCGTTAATTTGGATGTTGTCTAATATATGCTGCTCAGTGGTGCTTGCGTGGGCACTGTCTTGACTGACAGAAGTTACAATAACTTTATAAGGGCTGATATTAAAGCCTGGATAAGAGCGCTTATCATCACTAATAAAATTATTTAAATGCAGTAATGAGAATTCATCACCTACTTTAACCCCATGTCTTTTCCCTAAATTAAAAGTCAGTGAGTTACCCTGCACTTGCACAATTCTGCCCTGGGTCGGTTGACACATCATGTTCTCATCAATATCACTGACCATATTGTCTAAGGTTAAACTAATTTTTTGGCCGTACTCGCTTTGCCAAAAATTATAGCTAGTAACGTCAACTTGTTTGCGTTTATCGAATTGCCAAGGTGCAGAGCTTTGATAGTGTTTAGTCAAAACTCTTTCACCCGTGGTGCCATCGTGAATATAAAGTGCAAGATTAAATTGGCGTTGATAGACGTTTGTTTGCCAAAACTGCCAGTTATTATTTTCGTCGTTCGCTAGCGAGAGATCCTGAATTTCTGAAAACAAAACATATTGGCTATCTGTCATATTGGCTAATGACATGGTTAAGTTTTTTAAGCTTTGGCTTTGCAAGCTTTGGTTATAACGTGAAAACTCTGTTTTAGTTTGCAAGGCCAGTTTAGTCTCCAAATAAATACCTTGCTGCTGTATTTTATTCGCAAGTTGTTGGATTAAGGTGCTATCAATAGCGTAGATGCTACCAATATTAGCTTGTTCGCGGTGTAGTATATTGCTGCGCGTTAACAGCATAGATTTTTTATAATCAGCCGCGAAGCACTTTTTTTCTTGTGGAAAAATATCAGCCCGAATGGTGACCGTGACCAAGTCGTCGCTATAGTGTTCACTGATCAGCTCTAATGAATTGACACTGCCACTGGCGCGAATGCTAATTTCGTCTTGGGTTAGTAAACCATTAACCACCTGTTGAACACTTGATACTGAGGCACCGGCAACCAGTAAGGCTTTTTTTAACGCATTGTGCACAGCCTGCGTTTTTGCTGTTTTGCTATCAGCATTTTTTATGCTCGCCACACCTCGTGATTCATACCATTGTCCGACACTAGCGCTACTATAGATAGCAAAGCAAAGGCAAAATAAACTTAAGCGCATAAAGGTCTCTTTAATATAGAATCGATTTCTTATTTTGAATATGCAGGTTTTGTGCCTATTTAAAAAATAAGTTCAACTCAAGGTAAGTAAAGTGTTTCAATAAGCGACTATCGTAGCTTTTAACTTGCTATAACTTGCTTATAAGAACACATAAAGCTGGCTCTATTGGGCATTAAAATATATATGGCTTAGTACGAAACAGCTATTGAAGAGAAATTAGTGTTGATAGTGACAAAAATCAGTGCTGAAAAGTAAAAATATTAATTAACAGAATAATTACGTTAATACGATGGCGGCTAATCTGCTGGTATGGTTTTAACCTAACCTGCATTACGCCAAGTTGGCTGAAATAAAATATTGGCGCGGATCCTGCTTTAGTATTTTTATTAATTTTATGACATTAGCATTAATTGAGGAGAGCTTAATGAAAAATTGGCTTATAGCAATCATAATACCGGCAGTGATGTCGTGTTCTTTGACAACCAAGGACGACTTTTATCGATCCTCTTATGCCGATAAACAAGAAATTGACAGTTTTAAGTTACCTCGTCATGCGATAAATGACCTAGTTAAAGGCCTCGCGTATCAAATGTTGGAAAGCAGCACGTTTGTTAATCCCAAAACGCCAATTGCTGTTGCGTCATTTGTAGATTTAAAAAATTTAGAATCAACTAACTGGCTAGGTAATCAACTGTCAGAAAGTTTTATCCATGAAATGCAACGACATGGCTTGGTTGTTATTGACTTTAAAACCACTGGACATATTCGTGTAACGGCCGACGGTGATTATGTTTTCAGTCGCGATTGGAAAGAATTGCCGGAACGTCAGATAATTGACTATGTTGTTACAGGCACCATGATGCAACAAGATGAAGGGGTGTTAGTCAACGCGCGTATGATTGGCATGCAATCTCGTGTGGTGGTTGCCACGGCGCAGTCTTTTATTCCCGCCTGGGTTGTTGGCGATGACTTTAATCGCCAAAAAAATGTTAAAATAAAAGATGGTATGATCTTGCGTGACAGCACCAAGCTAGTTGACGATGCGCGTGCAATTGCGATATAAAAGTAATGTTATTAAACAAATGTCGAAGGTGAATATGAATACTTTACGTAATAGTATCGGGTTTTTTTTAAGTGCTTTAATGTTGAGCGCATGTTCTTCGGTGTTTGATAAACAGGTGGAATGGCAAAACGTTAAACCGGAAACATTTCCTGTATTAACTGCTATTGGGCAAGCACCGATTAGTTTGCAGAATTCTCAAAACAAAACCCAGCGTATGCTAATGGCAATGAAAGCTTCAAAAATGGCTGCTTATGCCGAGTTAGCTGAACAAGTTTATGGTCAAAATATTAATGCTAGCACCACCATGGCTAATTTAGTGCTTAATAATCAACAATTACAGGCATCAGTACGAGGTATTATCCGTGGCGCGAAAGTCGTTAAAAGTTATCCGGTGGGTGACAGTTATACCACTGAGCTGAGTTTAGACTTTAAAGATGTTTATGAAATTTATAACGCGACGGCTAATCGCAAAGAAATAAAGCATATCTCATATTACTAGTACTATTGCATTGCGCTGCGATCACATGGATGTAAAGGGGCAGTGATTATAAAGTAAAAGTACATCTAGAAAACTAAGCTTTTATACCCAAGCTACTGAGTCCGCCAGAGGTTTTACCTTTACTATTATAGGTCATGGATGACTTATTATGGTTTTCCAATAACGAAGTTTTCATACGTTCAACAGATAATTGTGATTGATGAATGATCAGGCCATTAATTTGGTTCTGCTTTTTACAGCGTACTAAGCTCGCTGCAATATCTGATAATGCCGTGGTGAACTTACCCGCTAATTTTTCTTGTTTGAATTCAAAGCTTTGACCAATGGCATTGTCAATTTTTTGAATGGCCAAGAGCAAGTCATTTTTTTCTGCGGTGAGGTGAATAAGTGCATCAGGATTTTGCTGCTGCAGCACATCTTTCTCAGTGTCTAATAACGCCTCTAATTGCGTCAATTGCGATAATTGTTGAGAAACCAATTGTTGCGGTGTTATTTTTTCAGACACTTACACACTCCACTTTATTAGCAAGTTAGCCAAGTTCAAACTCAAAATTGGCAATACTTGCTGCTAGTTTTTCTGGATTTATTTTATAATCGCCAGAGGCAATAGCACTCTTTAACTCAGCAATTTTTTTCTCATTGATTACCGGCGAATCAGCGGCTTGTTTTTGCAGTTCATTCATTTGTTTTGCTTGCGGGGTAATTGATACCGAATCACGCGTTGCCAATTTAGCTTGTTGCGAGGCATTACTGCTTTCGCTAACTTGCTGTTTGGTCTGAACTTGCTGTTCAAGTTTTTGTTTTACTTGATTGGTGTTATTCAAGTTATTGATATTAATAGCCATTATTGTATCCTACTTACAACAGTTATTGGTTTCTAAGCTTTTATCGGCAAAACAGCGGAAAACTTAAGCAATTATTATAAATTAATTATTACTTGGTTAATAGCGTTAACTTGCCCTTGCACTACGCGACCAGACTTCCTATTTCGCACCGATATTATTTCGCCTAAACTACCGTCATTTAAGGCAATGCCAAAAGATTTAATTTCAAAAACTTCTGACTTAGCAATAATATTCACCGGTTCGCCTTTACAGACAAAACAAGTGTTTTTATTGGTAATAGCACTACCTTGGGACAAGTTTCTTTTTGTGCGAGCACCAATCACAATTTTTGGATCGGTAAGCACTGTGCCCCGTATCTGTGCGTTATCTTTAAAGATAATCTCGATATTGGTGTTACTGAGCAAAGTGCCTTTGTTTATTCGCATTTGCGTGACCAATACCGGTACAATTGTGTGAATTTTTACGGGGATATACAACTGCCAAGATTCTTTGTCAGGACAAACAATTTTAACATTTACGTTTCTACCGATATGCTTTTCAGGTATATTTGCCGCTAATGGCAATAAACAAGGCTGTAAGGTAATTCGGGGATCTATCTCAGAAACTTCAATCCTCAGTTTTCCTCGAGCAGGTAAACTGACATTATCTTCAACATAGGATTTGATGAAGTTATAGAGATAATCACGATCGAATGTCATGGCCGAACTAGCGCTAATACTGGCGAAATAAATAAGGGTGATTGTTACTACTATCTTTAATTTGTTCATAAGTTATATCTGACTGCTAGGGAAATAAAAATACACGTCCAAACTTAATTAAGTTTAACGCAATACAATTTAGCACGAATAACGTCAAAATATTTACGTTGTCGGTGCAATGGTCGTGGTTTAAACAATAAAACAATCAAGAATCGTGCCTTTGTTATATTTTCATCGGCATAGAAAAGAGGTTTTCATGGCAAGTATATTAGACACAGTTAATCAGCGTACCCAATTAGTGGGCCAGAACCGACTGGAGTTGTTGTTATTTAAACTCATTGGTAAACAGCGTTTTGGTATCAACGTATTTAAAGTGCGTGAAGTTATGCCATGTCCTAGGTTGACGGTATTACCTAAGCAAAATAAATTTGTTAAAGGTGTGGCTCATATTCGTGGCCAAACCATTTCGGTTATTGATCTGAGTAAAGCCACGGGTGGTCCGGCAATTGTGCAAACAGAAAGCAGTTTTGTCATTATTTCTGAGTACAACCGAACTGTGCAGGGCTTTCTTGTTGCCGGTGTAGAACGCATTGTAACCTTGAGCTGGAAAGACATTATGCCACCGCCAGAAGGTGCGGGAAAGTTAAGTTACCTTACGGCTGTGACCAAAATTGACGATGAACTCGTATCGATTCTTGATGTTGAAAAAATTCTTAATGAAATTAATCCCATTTCAACAGAATTAAGTGAAGGCGTCGCTGATGCAAGCGTTGGAGAGAGCATTGGTGAACGAGTGATTATGATCGCTGATGACTCAACTGTGGCACGAAATCAAGTTAAACGTGCTCTTGAACCTTTGGGTTTAACCATGCTGTTAGCAAAAAATGGTCAAGAAGCTCTGGATCAATTACAGGAAATTTCTGAAGGGTGTCAAGATAGTATCACTGAAAAAGTCGCTTTGTTGATTTCTGATATTGAAATGCCAGTAATGGACGGTTACACCTTAACGGCAGAAATTAAGCAAAATGATCGCATGAAAGCTATGCCGGTTATTTTGCATACGTCACTCAGTGGTGTTTTTAATAATGCCATGGTGGAGAAAGTAGGGGCTGAAGATTTTATTCCTAAATTTCATCCTGACGAGTTAGCAACGGCGGTTAAAAAGTGGTTGAAGCATGATGACATTGCTTAATCTTGGTTTACAGTGTTTCAATAAGGTGGACTACAGCTAGTGTTAACTAAACAACTTGATGATAAAAGTTATTATCAATTTAGAATGTTTCTAGAGCAACAATGCGGCATTGTCTTAGGTGAAAGCAAGCAGTACCTGGTGAAAAGTCGCCTGGTACCCCTGATGGCAAAATTTGAGGTTGCGTCTTTGTCTGAACTGGTCGCGCAAACACTCAACCCGGTTAAACGACAATTGCGCGCGGCAGTAATTGATGCCATGACCACAAATGAAACACTCTGGTTTCGAGACGGTTATCCTTTTGAATTATTGAAAAAAAATTTACTGCCAAGATTTAAAGGCCAGCGAGCACCCTTAAAAATTTGGTCAGCAGCAAGTTCATCAGGACAAGAGCCGTATTCAATTGCTATGGCGGTTTATGAGTTTCAACAAAGCAACCCGGGCGCATTTCCTGGCGGTGTTCAAATTATTGGCACTGATATTTCTAACACCATGTTAGATCATTGCAAGCATGCTCATTATGACAGTTTAGCTTTATCACGGGGCTTATCTTTAGAGCGGCAACGACTGTTCTTTGAAAGTAGTGGTAATGGCATGCTAAAGGTGAAAGACGTGATTAAAAAAATGGTCAATTTTCGCCAACTTAACTTGTTAAATAGTTATAGTTTAATGGGACGTTTTGATTTGATTTTCTGTCGTAACGTCTTGATTTACTTCGCTCCTGAGCTAAAGTCAAAAATAATTTCTCAAATATACAGCAGCTTGAATAAAGACGGTTATTTATTTCTTGGTGCCTCAGAATCCCTATCTGGTATTAGCCAAAATTTTAATATGATCCGCTGTAATCCTGGTATTGTTTACCAAAAAAAATAACCTTTTTTATCACTTTGGCATAAATATTGAATAAATACCTCCATTCTTCTGGAGGTATTTTTTTATGGCTATTAGTTTTGATAAAGCATTCGGCATTCACCCGCAAGGTTTACAGTTGCGCGCTCAACGCGCTGAACTTATTGCCAGTAATATTGCCAATGCTGATACACCAGGCTACAAAGCCAAAGGTATGGATTTTAAAACTGCATTAGCACAAGCCGCCTCAAAACAACAAACCGGTATGACTCGCACCAACGACAAACATTTTGATGTCCGTATGCAGCTTAATAACGGTGTTGGTTTTCGCATACCTGATCAAGCCGATACCGGTGACGGTAACAGCGTAGATGTACAAGTGGAACGAAACTTGTATCTAGAAAACTCTATGGAATATCAAGCAAGTCTGCAATTTCTTAATAGTAAAATTAAAGGCTTGAAAAAAGCAATCACTGGAGGGCAATAATAATGAGCCTATTTAATGTATTTTCTATTTCTGGTTCAGGCATGAGCGCACAATCGGTACGCTTAAATACCACTGCTAGTAATATTGCTAATGCTGATAGTGTCAGCAGTAGTGTCGACAAAACATATCGTGCCCGCCATCCAGTTTTTGCCGCTGAGATGCAAAAAGCTGCCGGTGGACAAAATGAGTCGGTAGGCGTGCAAGTGCTAGGTGTTGTTGAAAGCAATAAGCCACTGAATGTTGAATACGCCCCTGACCATCCCATGGCCGATGGCGAGGGTTACATTTACAAGCCGAACGTTAACGTTATTGAAGAAATGACTAACATGATTTCAGCTTCTCGTTCATACCAAACCAATGTGCAATTAGCGGAGTCAGCAAAAAACATGCTGAATAAAACGTTAACGCTTGGTCAACGCTAAGGTTAAATAGGACTTATCATGGAAACAGTATCTGGCTCTAGCCCATTAGATAATATTCGTTGGCAACAAGAGAATTCAACTCCTGAGACTGACGACGCACGCGGTATGCTAACGCAGGAAGATTTTTTCGCGTTGCTCACCCAAGAGCTTTCAAATCAGGACCCAACTAAACCGGTTGAAAACAATGAGATGATATCTCAGATGACCGCATTTTCTACCACTGATGGCGTAACAAAGTTAAACGATCAATTTTCCAGTTTTGCTGCTTCAATGTCGTCTAGTCAAGCCCTGCAAGCATCATCGCTGGTTGGTCGCAGTGTTTTAGTTGAAGATAACGTCTTTGGTATGGAAGAAGGTCAAGCGGTAAAAGGCAAGCTAGTGACTGACCAAGCGGCAAGTAATGTCAATATCTACGTAGAAAATGTTGCTGGGGAAGTTATTCAAACCGTGCCAGTGGGTAACGTAGCCGCAGGTGAATCCACCTTTACTTGGGACGGCAAAGATAGCAATGGCGAACCTGCACCAGAAGGGGCTTATCGTTTTCGTGTTGCCGGCTTAGTCGATGGTAATGCATCAGAATTACAAGCGATGACTTATCGTAAAGTAGACAGTGTCACTTTGGCTGGCAACGGCGGAAGTATTTTATTAAACCTTAACGGTGGTAGCACCATGAAACTTGCCGACGTAGTAGAAGTTTCTCAAGGTTAATTAAACAGTTTTTTGTATGAGGTCAAATTATGTCATTTAATATAGCATTGAGCGGATTAAACGCAGCTCAGAAAGATTTAGATATTACATCCAACAACATTGCCAATGTTAACACCACTGGCTTTAAAGAATCACGTGCAGAGTTTGTTGACGTTTATGCAGCTTCACTTTTATCAGCGGGTAAAACTAAAGTGGGTGACGGTGTTTTGACGGCTGACGCGGCGCAACAATTTTCACAAGGTAGCATTAAATTTACCAATAATGCTTTAGATTTGGCGATTACGGGTAACGGATTTTTTGCCACAGTACCCGATGTTGGTAGTTTAGAAACCTCATATACCCGAGCGGGTCAGTTTAAACTGAACCAAGAGAACTTTATTGTTAACTCGCAAGGTGGACACTTATTAGGCTTTCCGGTTAATGCCGACGGTACATCGTCTTCAGTAAGTTTAAGTACTGCTGAGCCTATTCGTATTCCAACCGCTTCAGGTGCGCCAGAGAAAACCTCAGAGGTTGATGTGCGAATGAATTTACCGGCAGGTGATCCTTATATTTTATCAGCGCCAGGAAATTTTGACCCAAGTGATCCATCAACATTTAATCATTCAACATCAACAACGATATTTGATTCATTTGGTGACAGTCATATTATGACTTATTACTTTGTCAAAGATAACCCAACTACAAATCCCAATCAGTGGATGATGTTTACCGCTGTTGATGGTGAAATGGTTGATTTAGAGGCTGATGCTGCACAGAACAACCCTATTGCCGGGTCAGCGTCTGGACCGTTATCCGAGCGCATATTACCAGCACCCTATGATGGCACAGAGACTGGTGTTGTTGGTGCGAGGTTAACATTTAATTCATCAGGTGATCTTACTGGCTTGGTGCCAAGCTTAGCTGAGGGTGGACTGAATACTCGTGCACTGGGCGCGGTATTCTCAAATGGCGCAGATCCTACTCAGGCGATTAGTGTTAATTTTAATTTAGATACCTTAGGTCCTAATTTAAATACACCAACGCAGTTTGCTTCCAACTTTGAAGTAACCTCTTTACAACAAGATGGACTAGCCGTTGGTCGACTAACCGGCATTGATATCGGCGGTGATGGCTTGGTAAAAGCAATATACAGTAATGGTACTTCAGAGCCGTTATCACGTATTGCAATGGTAAATTTTGCTAACGAACAGGGCTTAAAGCAACTTGGCAGTACCGGCTGGAAAGAAAGTATTACCTCTGGAGAAGCGCTAGCGGGTGAAGCGGGCGCAGGTACCTTTGGTTCGATAAGCTCTTCAGCATTAGAGCAATCTAATGTTAATTTAACCTCTGAGTTAATTGACTTAATTTCGGCTCAACGAAACTTCCAAGCTAACTCTCGAGCACTTGAAGTTGATAATCAGTTAAACCAAACGATTTTACAAATTCGTTAACCTCAATAGCGGATAATTAATATTAACCAATAAATTAATTGATTATGGTTAAGCGATAATTATTTCGACCAATGAGTTATAAAAGCCAGATAATCATAAATGAATATCTGGCTTTTTTATGCCCAGACCTTTTTTTCCACTAGGTTATACCAAGTTCGCTGCAGGGTTGACGGACTGAAGTCCGACCGACAAAAAAATCGCCGAAGGCTACATTATTCCTTGTAGCTTTATGTAGCTTGGTGTTGATTCTGTGTAGGCTTTATGTAAGTTGGACTTTAGTCCATCAGGTTTTAACTACAGCAGTTATTTTAAAGATAAACCGCTATTATTTTATGTGTCTGTCTGGTCTTCGAACATCAGCTTTTTTGTTCGCTACAAGGTTGACGGACTGAAGTCCGACCGACAAAAAATCGCCCAAGGCTACACTATTCCTTGTAGCTTTATGTAGCTTGGTGTTGATTCTGTTTAGGCTTTATGTAAGTTGGACTTTAGTTCATCAGGTTTTAACTACAGCAGTTAGATTAAAGATAAACCGCTATTATTTTATGTGCCTGTCTGGTCTTCGAACATCAGCTTGTTTGTTCGCTGCAGGGTTGACGGACTGAAGTCCGACCGACAAAAAATCGCCCAAGGCTACACTATTCCTTGTAGCTTTATGTAGCTTTATGTAGCTTGGTGTTGATTCTGTTTAGGCTTTATGTAAGTTGGACTTTAGTCCATCAGGTTTTAACTACAGCAGTTAGTTTAAAGATAAACCGCTATTATTTTATGTGCCTGTCTGGTCTTCGAACATCAGCTTGTTTGTTCACTGCAGGGTTGACGGACTGAAGTCCGACCTACAAAAAATCGCCCAAGGCTAAACTATTCCTTGTAGCTTTATGTAGCTTGGTGTTGATTCTGTGTAGGCTTTATGTAAGTTGGACTTTAGTCCATCAGGTTTTAACTACAGCAGTTAGTTTAAAGATAAACCGCTATTATTTTATGTGTCTGTCTGGTCTTCGAACATCAGCTTTTTTGTTCGCTGCAAGGTTGACGGACTGAAGTCCGACCGACAAAAAATCGCCCAAGGCTACACTATTCCTTGTAGCTTTATGTAGCTTTATGTAGCTTTATGTAGCTTGGTGTTGATTCTGTTTAGGCTTTATGTAAGTTGGACTTTAGTTCATCAGGTTTTAACTACAGCAGTTAGATTAAAGATAAACCGCTATTATTTTATGTGCCTGTCTGGTCTTCGAACATCAGCTTGTTTGTTCGCTGCAGGGCTGACGGACTGAAGTCCGACCTACAAAAAATCGCCCAAGGCTACACTATTCCTTGTAGCTTTATGTAGCTTTATGTAGCTTGGTGTTGATTCTGTGTAGGCTTTATGTAAGTTGGACTTTAGTCCATCAGGTTTTAACTACAGCAGTTATTTTAAAGATAAACCGCTATTATTTTATGTGTCTGTCTGGTCTTCGAACATCAGCTTTTTTGTTCGCTACAGGGCTGACGGACTGAAGTCCGACCGACAAAAAAATCGCCCAAGGCTACACTATTCCTTGTAGCTTTATGTAGCTTTATGTTGCTTGGTGTTGATTCTGTGTAGGCTTTATGTAAGTTGGACTTTAGTCCATCAGGTTTTAACTACAGCAGTTAGATTAAAGATAAACCGCTATTATTTTATGTGTCTGTCTGGTCTTCAAACATCAGCTTTTTTTTTCGCTGCAGGGTTGACGGACTGAAGTCCGACCGACAAAAAATCGCCCAAGGCTACATTATTCCCTGTAGGCTTTATGTAAGTTGGACTTTAGTCCATCAGGTTTTAAATACAGCAGTTAGTTTAAAGATAAACCGCTATTATTTTATGTGTCTGTCTGGTCTTCGAACATCAGCTTTTTTGTTCGCTACAGGGCTGACGGACTGAAGTCTGACCGACAAAAAATTATAATTAATGTCATTAAAAATGGCTTATCAACAGTAAAATTAAAAGCTATAGATTAAAACGCTAATGTCATTAGTCTGCACCTTATTACCGCTTCATAATTTTCTGGCACTTTATTTGCAACAGTTTCACTATTATTAATATTATTGAGTGAAGTTCATTATGGATAAGATGCTGTATATCGCCATGAGTGGCGCGAAACAAAACATGCAAGCCTTATCAGTGAATGCTAACAACCTCGCTAATGCCAAAACTACGGGCTTTAAAGCTGATTTAGCTAATGCTAGATCGATGCAAGCTTTTGGTGAAGGCATGCCTTCTCGGGTATTTTCAATGACCGAACGAGCAGGCCAAAACTTTGACAGTGGTGCTTTATTGACCACAGGTCGTGATCTTGATATTGCCATTCAAGGCCAAGGCTGGCTAACGGTACAAACTAAAGAGGGTGGTGAAGCCTATACCCGTAATGGTCAATTGAAATTGAATGATAACGGGGCACTTGAAACCTCAAGAGGTGACATAGTGGTTGGCGACCGTGGACCTATTTTCTTACCTTTGCCGGTGAGTAATATCAATATCACGGCTGATGGCACCATCATGGTTCAGCCTGAAGGAGCGCCAAGCTCTGCTCAAGAAGAAGTGGGTAGAATTAAATTTGTTAACCCAGATAGTCGCTTGCTAGAAAAAGGCAGTGATGGCTTATTTCGTCGTCAAGACGGCAACAATGAACCGGCCGATGTCAGTGTAAAAGTGGCGAGTGGGGCATTAGAGTCCAGTAACGTAAACCCTATTAGTGAAATGACCGATATGATCGCGCTGCAGCGTCAATTTGAAATGCAGTTAAAAATGATGAAAACCGCAGAAGAAATTGATGCGAGTGCCGCTTCATTATTAAAAGCGTTTTAAATAAAATTTTTTGAGGTGATGTATGAACCCAGCATTATGGATTAGTAAAACAGGCTTAGACGCGCAAACTAAAGAGATTGCGGTTATTTCTAACAACCTGGCCAACGCCAGTACCATTGGTTTTAAAAAGAGTCGAGCAGTATTTGAAGACCTACTTTATCAAAATATTAACCAGCCCGGTGGGCGTTCAGCACAAGACACCGAAATGCCGTCAGGGTTAATGTTAGGTGCGGGTACCAAAGTGGTGGCCACACAAAAAATTCATACCCAAGGTGACATGCTTAATACCGATAATTCGTTGGATATGATGATCCAAGGTGAAGGTATGTTTGAAATCTTAATGCCCGACGGCTCTTCTGCTTATTCGCGTAATGGCCAATTTACCATGAACGATGAAGGCAGCATAGTAACCCCAGGCGCGGGTTATTTAATGCAACCGCAAATAACCGTACCAGAAGATGCTTTGAGTATTATTGTTTCGCAAGACGGTGAAGTCTCTGTCACCTTGCAAGGGCAAGCTGAACCCGCAGTGGTTGGACAAATTAATACCGTTAACTTTGTCAACCCAACGGGGTTACAACCGATTGGGCAAAACTTATATATTGAAACAGCGGTAAGTGGTGCGCCACAAGAGGGTGTTCCGGGTTTAGAAGGTTACGGCATGATAGTGCAAGGTGCGTTAGAAACCTCAAATGTTAATACCACCGAAGAGCTAGTTAACCTGATTGAAAGCCAACGAGTTTATGAAATGAACTCGAAAGTAATTTCGGCGGTTGACGAAATGCTTAGCTACATTAATCAGCAATTATAACGTTGAGGAACCTATCATGAAAGGCAAACGCGCTTCGTTATTAACCACACTGTTTACGGTCAGCATGGTCACACTATTGTTTTCGGGTTGTGCCAGTACTAAACAGGAAAAAACATTGCCTAACGATCCTGACTTTGCGCCCATTTTACCAGAAATGGATGATAAGCCCTTAGTACCAACCGGCTCTCTTTTTAACATTAATTATGTTAATAATATCTATTCAGATTCTAAAGCGCATCGGGTTGGCGATATTATTTCAGTGATTTTAAGCGAAAGTACCCAAGCGCAAAAAAGTGCCAAAACAGAGTTTAAAAAAGCCAATAGTGCCACGCTTAATCCTATTACCGGCATTGGCGGGGCAGCGATAAATTTCAACAACAAGGCATTACAATTTGGTTATGACCAAAGCTCAGATTTTAAAGGTGATTCAAAAGCCAATCAGGGTAATAGTTTAGCGGGTAATATTTCCGTTCATGTCTTGAGAGTTTTACCCAACGGTAATTTGATGATCCGTGGTGAAAAATGGATGTCATTAAATAATGGTGATGAATATATTCGCCTAACGGGCATTGTTCGTTCACAAGACATTAGTTCAGGTAACACAGTTACTTCAAGTAAAGTGGCTAACGCCCGTATTGAATATGCCGGTACCGGTACCTTTGCTGACGTGCAAGAGCAAGGCTGGTTGTCGAAGTTTTTCAATAGTTCATGGTGGCCTCTTTAGTAGGATAATAGAATGAAAAAATATTTAGTTAGCTTGGCTTGTTTAACCTTAATGCTTTTATTGCCAGAGGCAAATGCCCAACGCATTAAAGACTTGGCTGATGTTGCTGGTGTGCGCAGCAACCAATTAATCGGTTATGGTTTGGTGGTAGGTTTGCCAGGTACGGGTGAGCAAAGCCCTTTTACTGAGCAAAGTTTTAAAACCATGCTCAGTAATTTTGGCATTAAAATGCCAGCGAATTTAAAACCAAAAATTAAGAATGTTGCTGCAGTGGCGGTACATGCTGAATTACCCGCCTTTGCAAAACCAGGGCAAACCATTGACGTGACCGTGTCGTCTATGGGTAGCGCACAAAGTTTACGTGGCGGTACCTTAATACAAACTATTTTAATGGGACTAGACGGCAATGCTTATGCGGTTGCCCAAGGCAGCTTAATTGTCAGTGGTTTAGGCGCTGAAGGCTTAGATGGCTCAAAAGTGATTGCCAATACACCGACCGTAGGTCGTATTGCCAATGGTGCCATGGTTGAGCGCGAAGTATTATCGCCCTTTGCCTCAGGTGACCATATTACTTTTAATCTTCATAATGCTGATTTTACCACGGCACAGCGCCTTTCTGACACCATTAACAACTTGATTTCTGGCTCAGCACGCGCCATTGACGCGGCGTCGGTACAAGTTAATGCACCTAGAGATGCTGCCGATCGGGTGAGTTTTTTGTCAGTACTAGAAAATTTAGAGTTTGAACCGGGTACACCAGCGGCAAAAATTATTGTTAATTCACGCACGGGTACCATTGTTATTGGTGCTGATGTTCGTCTATTACCAGCAGCAATCACTCATGGCGGTATAACGGTTACCATTAATGAAGTTGAAGCCGTTGCACAGCCCAACGCATTTGCCGAGGGAGTAACGGTGGCAACTAATCAATCGATTATCGATGTAGATAAAGATGACTCACGGATGTTTGTTTTTGATCCCGGCGTGACGCTAGATGCACTGGTGCGCGCTATTAACCAAGTAGGCGCTGGCCCTGGTGATGTTATGGCGATATTAGAAGCTTTAGATCAAGCCGGTGCCTTACGCGGAGATTTGATCATTATTTAATGAGCAAATAAAGCTTATGACAACACGTATTGCAGACGCCCAAAACTTTTTAGACGTAAACGGTTTAAACTCGATTCGCCAAGACGCGAAATCGGGTGATACCGCCAGTAAAAAAGATGCATTAGAACAAGCAGCTAAACAGTTTGAAGCGATATTTATGCAAATGCTGATGAAAAGCATGCGTAAGGCGCAAGCAGTGTTGGAGTCTGATAGCCCGTTTAATTCAGAATCGACAAAATTTTATCGTGATATGCATGACCAACAAATGTCGTTGGAATTGTCTAATAATGGTGCCTTAGGTCTTTCTGAACTTATTGTGCGCCAGCTAGGTGGAGACAGTGAAAATTTTACTCCACATAACATTTTACGCAGTGATGGCAACCTCGATAGTCGTGGCAGTCTGCGCATCAGTGAACCTGGATTGCTCAGCAATATAAGCACAGTCAAGGACTCGTCAGCGCATCAGGATCCTAACAAAGATCGTCAAACAAATGGCTCTATTGCCGCCCAAGCGGCAAGCATGATGCAAAGCCCGACATTTGCACAGCCAAAAGACTTTGTTAGCGCCTTAACCGCTGATGCTAAACGGGTGCAAGATAAAATCAATGTGCCTTTTGAGGTGGTGATCGCCCAAGCCGCATTAGAAACTGGTTGGGGTCAAAAAATAATCAAAACTGATGCCGGTGAAAGTTCAAATAATTTATTTAATATTAAAGCCGATAGCCGTTGGCCTGGCGAGAAAACCCACAAAGAAACCTTAGAGTTTGAAGATGGCGCTATGGTGAAAAAGCGTGAACCGTTTAGGGTTTACGAATCTATTGGTCAGAGTGTTGACGACTACTTAAATTTATTAACCAAAAGTGAGCGTTATCAAGGTGCATTAGAAAACTCAACAAATGTGGAGCAATTTTTGCATAACCTACAAAGTGCTGGTTATGCCACCGATCCTAATTACGCTAAAAAAATAATGGCAACACTTCGGACAGTAACCAGCTTGTTAGATAAGTAATAGCCATTGAGTTAAGCCATTGAGCTAGGTCAGTGAGCCATTATTTATTGCAATAGGTACAAGTTCATCAGTAATTTCACTGTTGAAATTAAAGTTACTGTAGGAGTTTAGGTTATGTCGGTTAATCTGTATCAAACTGGAGTGAGTGGTTTACTGTCCGCGCAGCAACAGTTGGGCACTACAGGTCATAACATTGCTAACGTCAATACCGAAGGTTATACCCGCCAGCGTGCTGAACAAGCTGCAGTGGCAGGATATTCTAATGGTAATAATTTTATTGGCGCGGGTACTTATGTACAAGACATTACTCGGCTCTACGATCAATTTTCCTATAAAGAACAATTACTCAATAAAAGTAACTTGGGTAATGCTGAGTCAATTAATGGTGACCTTAACCAATTAAATGAAATCATGTCATTTTCAAACGAAGCAATTAGCGGCTCTATTGATCGATTTTACCAAGCCGCTAATGGTATTGCTGACAACCCAAGTGATATTGGTCTACGTAATATTGCCCTTAGCCAAGCCAATGTATTAGCAAAAGATTTTAATAGCTTAAATGATAATTTAGACCAGCTTAAAAAATCAACTAATGGTGAAATTGAGCAAATGGCGACTAAAATTTCGCAAATTTCGCTTGATTTGGCCAAAGTTAATGAACAAATATTAGATAATAAAAATTTAAATCAAACCGGCCAACCCAATGATTTATTAGATAAACGCGACCAACTTGTTAGTCAACTGGGTGAATATACCTCAGTTAATACCATCGAAGATGCTAATGGCGTAATGACCGTTATGATCGGTAATGGCGCCACGCTTGTTGCCGGTACTACGCCTTTAACGGTTAGTGTGCAAGCGGGTGATCCCGACCCACTACAAACCACACTACAATTAAACAGCCGCAATGGCACCGTCGCACTTGACGGCACTAAGTTAGGTGGTGCTATAGCGGCCAAAATAGAATATCGTGATGAGCATGTCGCAAAAGCGCACAGCGAACTTAATCGCTTAGCCATGTCAGTGTCACAAACCTTAAATCAAACCCAAGCACAAGGGCTAGATTTAAATGGCAAGCAAGGCTTAGATGTTTTTACCGACATCAATACACCAACATTACAAAACTCACGCGTGTTAGCCTCATCAAAAAACTCAGGTAGTGTACAAGCCGGTATAAAAATCACTGATGTTTCATTGGTGCCTACTAATGAATTTACCGTTAAGCATGACGGCTCAGATTATATTATGACCAATGAGCTTAATGGTAGCAAAACGACTTTAGCGGAATCTTCACCAGGGTCTGGGGTTTACTCAACTGATTTTGGTTTTGAATTTACCGTTAATTCAGGCACACCGAATGCCAATGATAGTTTTACTCTGCGCCCAACCGAAAATAGCGCCGCCTTAATGCATGTCACGCTTAACGATCCAAAAGGCATTGCCGCAAGCTCTGCCATTGCGGTAGCGGCGAGTGATAATAACGTCAGTAATGGCGCGGTGAGTATCATTAATGTGACTGACCCAGAAGCTGCCCGCGCTTTTACCGAAGGCAGCAATACAAAATTAACCGTTGATGTGTATGAAGACCCACTTAATGTAGGCACTTTTGAATATCGAGTGTACGACGCAGCAAACCCGCCACCGGCGCCAGTATTAACCAGTGGTAACTTTAGTGCGGGCGCATCAAAAGTTATTGATATGCCACCATCGCCAGCAAGCCCTGCTTTTCAAATTGAAATAGCGGGCTCACCAGTTGGGCAAGGGCCATTTGCGCGTGAAAAATTTACCGTCTCAGACGTTTTTGGCTCAGGTAACGCCAGTAATGCCAGCATAATGGCAGCAACGCAAGAGCAACAAATTTTGAATGGCGGTAAACAAACATTTAACCAAGCATTAGCCACAGCCACCGCTGAGGTGGGCTCAAATGCCAGTTCAGCTGAATTTGTCGCTGACACCGCGCAGGCACTTTATACCCAAGCTTACAACCGCAATCAATCTAAGTCAGGCGTTAATCTTGATGAAGAAGCGGCGAACTTATTGAAATACCAACAAGCCTACCAAGCGTCGTCACAGATAATTTCAGTGGCAAATACCATTTTCGACACATTACTAGCGGCCACTAGATAGGAGTTATTATGCGCGTTTCCACAGCACAATTTTATATTCAAAGTGGCTTGAAAATGTCTAATCAGCAGTCTAGCGTTAACGAGCAAGTGAATCATATTTCGAGTGGTAAGCGGGTTATTACCGCTAAAGACGATGCCGTAGCTTACGGCACCTTAGCCGGTTATAAAAATGATCTAGCCAATATCGATAAGTACCAACGTAATATTACCCAAGCAGAAAATCACAACAGTTTAATCGATACCACGCTAGCGAATGCTGAAGGGACGATGAATGAGTTAAAAGATTTAATGCTACAAGCTAACAACGGTGCCTATTCAGCAGATGATCTTACCGCTATCGGTCAACAGGCCAGTCAAAGCTTGCAGCAAATACTCGCTATTGCCAATACCCAAGATCAATCGGGCAGTTATGTTTTTGCCGGTTATCAAATTGATGATGCGCCGTTTGCCTTACAAGCCGATAATTCGGTGAACTACATAGGCGATAATGGCGTTAGAGAATTGCAAATAGCAAAAAATGTGAGCATCGCCACTAATCAAAGTGGCGAACAGGTTTTTGAAAAAGTGCCTAATGCTATTGGTGACTTCTCTGCTACTTATAATAGCAATAGCTCAGGCATAGCGGTTGAGAGTGCTGTTGTCGCCGATGCTAGAAATTATAATAGTGCCGCAAATCCAGCAGATTTTACTGTTAACTTTAATACGGCTACTGACTTAACCATTACTGACGGTGCCGGTAACGTAACAAATATCGCGGGTTATGCTCCAGGGCAAACCATTGCCTTTAACGGTATTGAGGTTAAGTTAAGCGGCAACCCATTGCCGGGTGATAACTTCTCGCTAACGCCAGAAGAAAATGTGGGTGTTTTTGACAGCATAAAATCTGCCATTGACTGGATTAATAACAAGGCTAGTGGCGGGGAAGACCCACAAGTACAAGTTGACTTTAATCGAATTCTTCAGCAATTAGGTGATTCGATTAATCATTTAACCTCTAGCCGCGCCGAGTCAGGTATTAACTTACAAGTAATTGACCGTCAAAAAAGTAACCATTTAGATACCGAGTTGTATTTAACCTCAGGTAGATCATCAATTGAAGATTTAGACTTTGCCAAGGCTATTTCTACGTTCGAACAATCAAAAGTAGCGCTACAAGCCGCTCAGCAGACCTTTACTCAAGTACAGGGCTTAACTTTGTTCAATTATATTTGATAACACTTTTACGCACTATTCCAAGCAAGATTTTAAGTATTATTGAATATAAAACTTGGCGTTTAGGTTAGGTTACTCAATTTTGGTACAGATGTTGCTTTAGTTAAAGTAGTGAGCATAAATACAAAAAATAAAAGAAAAACTGGCGGTTACAGGTTGTAAAGCTTAACCGCAACAATCATGGCTATTAAGGCCAATGAAGCCCAAAGGCATTGCATAAGTTGTTTTAGCATTAATAAGTTTTAGTAATGATAAAAACCGGCTGAAATATACAGTGTTGGCAGTTTGAATATATAACGTAAACCAACTAACACTTAGCAATGTTAAAAATAATTTAATTTTTAGGAGTCTATCATGGCCTTATCAGTAGTAACCAACACGGCATCATTGAATGCTCAGCGTAACTTAACTAAATCTAGTAATGACCTAGCCACCTCAATGGAACGTTTATCATCAGGTATGCGTATTAATAGTGCTAAAGATGACGCGGCCGGTTTACAAATCTCAAATCGCCTAACTACACAAATTAATGGTTTAGCTGTCGCACAGCGAAACGCCAACGACGGTATTTCAATGGCGCAAACGGCTGAAGGGGCAATGTCAGCCTCAACCGATATTTTACAGCGTATGCGTGAATTGGCATTACAATCTGCGAATGGCTCAAACTCAGCAGACGACAGAGGGGCACTGCAAAAAGAAGTGTCAGCTTTACAGTTGGAATTAACACGTATCGCTGATACTACTTCTTTTGGTGGTCAGCAATTACTTAATGGAGATTTTGGTACTAAACAGTTTCAAGTAGGCTCTAATGCAAATGAAACTATTTCGGTTTCTCTTGGTGATATATCATCAGACGCTATTGGTCAAGATTCTTTAACTACTGGTGGCACCCTTTTTGGTGACCCAGGAGCAATAGCTGGAACAACGTTCAGTAATTCAACAGGTACTACTACTAATATATCGGGAAACAAAGGTAGTTCTGGTGACGTAGATACGTCAGGTAATAATGCCCAACAATTAGCTGAGGTTCTTAATGCTCAAAACACCGGTGTTAAAGCGGAAACTAATATAACCGCAAAAATAGACGGGTTAACTTCAGCTGATACAGGTACGTTGACTGTCGGTACTGATACTTTTGATTTATCTACTTACAATGGGAGTTTAACCGAGTTGGCGTCAGATTTAGGAAAGTCTGGCTATGATGCAACGTTTGATTCAACTACCAATGAAGTGACTATAAATGCAACAGGCGTAGCTGGTATTTCGCTGGTTGGTGATGCTGCTAGCACAGCAGAATTAGATGGTCAAATTGGTAATGCTACTGGTGCAATTAAAGACTCAACAATAAGTTTAACATCAAGTTCAAGCTTCACGGTTGCTAACACAGCAGAGTTTGCTACTGTGGGTAACTCCGCATTAACTAAAGTTTCAGACGTCGATTTGTCAACTCAGGCGGATTCACAAAGTGCCTTAGCTGTTATAGATGCCGCACTTGCTTCCATTGATGAGGGGCGTGCTGACTTAGGTGCGGTGCAAAACCGTTTTGATTATACCATCAGTAATTTATCTAACATCCAAGAGAATGTATCAGCTTCACGTGGTCGTATTCAAGATACTGATTTTGCGATAGAAACAGCTAACTTGACTAAGAACCAAATCTTGCAACAAGCAGGTACCTCAATTTTAGCGCAAGCTAATCAAATACCCCAGGCAGCAATAAGTTTAATTGGTGGTTAATAAAACATAACAATAAAGTTTAATAGATAAGCCATCACTTGTTAGTGATGGCTTTTTTTTGTCTGCATTTAAAAAAGGTATATTGTTGCTTTGTTGTGATTTACAGCTCACTTATAAACAATGTTAGGGACCTATACGTTACCTTAAGAAAAGATCACGACATCACCATTGCAAAATCGGGTGAGTAATATATTTTTAATTATTAACCGGTCATATTTTTGTATAAAAACATTAAAGTTATTTTAAGACCTGCCGTTAAAGTAATTAGCACGGGGCTTAATGAAGAAAATAAAAGCTCCGAAGTTTAAAATTAACCACATATTATTTTGTACTTAGGGGTTCCATCATGGCTATATCAGTAATCACCAATACTTCTTCATTAAACGCACAACGTAACTTAACTAAATCTAGTAATGATTTAGCCACCTCAATGGAACGTTTATCATCAGGTATGCGTATTAATAGCGCTAAAGATGATGCGGCAGGTCTACAAATCTCAAATCGCTTAACTTCACAAATTAATGGTTTAGCTGTTGCACAACGTAATGCTAATGACGGTATTTCAATGGCACAAACGGCTGAAGGGGCGATGTCAGCCTCAACTGATATATTACAACGTATGCGTGAGTTGTCATTGCAATCAGCTAACGGCTCAAACTCTTCTGATGATCGTTCAGCTATACAGAAAGAAGTATCATCTTTACAAGAAGAATTGACACGTATCGCTGAAACTACTTCTTTTGGTGGTCAGCAATTGCTTAATGGAGATTTTGGTACTAAAAGTTTTCAAGTAGGTTCTAACGCAAATGAAACTATTTCGGTTTCTCTTGGTGATATATCATCAGACGCTATTGGTCAAGATTCTTTAACTACTGGTGGCACCCTTTTTGGTGACCCAGGAGCAATAGCTGGAACAACGTTCAGTAATTCAACAGGTACTACTACTAATATATCGGGAAACAAAGGTAGTTCTGGTGACGTAGATACGTCAGGTAATAATGCCCAACAATTAGCTGAGGTTCTTAATGCTCAAAACACCGGTGTTAAAGCGGAAACTAATATAACCGCAAAAATAGACGGGTTAACTTCAGCTGATACAGGTACGTTGACTGTCGGTACTGATACTTTTGATTTATCTACTTACAATGGCAGTTTAACCGAGTTGGCGTCAGATTTAGGAAAGTCTGGCTATGATGCAACGTTTGATTCAACTACCAATGAAGTGACTATAAATGCAACAGGCGTAGCGGGTATTTCGCTGGTTGGTGATGCTGCTAGTACAGCAGAATTAGATGGTCAACTTGGTGATGGTACTGGTGCAATTAAAGACTCAACAATAAGTTTAACATCAAGTTCAAGCTTCACTATTGCTAACGCAGCAGAGTTTGCTACTAATGGTAACTCCGCATTAAGCAAAGTTTCAGATGTTGATTTGTCAACTCAGGACGGTGCACAAAGCGCCTTAGCTGTTATAGATGCGGCACTGGCTTCAATTGATGGGGACCGTGCTGACTTAGGTGCGGTGCAAAACCGCTTTGATTACACTATCAGCAATTTATCTAATATCCAAGAAAATGTCTCCGCGTCACGTGGCCGTATTCAAGATACTGACTTTGCGGTAGAAACAGCGAATTTGACTAAAAACCAAATTCTGCAACAAGCAGGTACGTCAATCTTGTCACAAGCTAACCAATTACCACAAGCGGCATTAAGCTTGTTAGGTTAAGTCTCCAACTTAACTAGCATAGATTTTATGTTAGTGGCATAAGTGAAGGAAGGGGCTATTACTCCTTCCTTTTTACGTTTTATGGTTAATGAAGTTTTCACCTTAAAGTAACATTAATAATAGACAGTGCAGTCATGTGTTTAGGTGATAAAAAGGAGTTAGAGATGAATGTAACTAATACCGTCAATACCGCTGTTAGTGCAAGCAACCCAACGAATGTTGAATTAGTAAGTGATAAAATTGAGCGTGTCACTTTAAATAAAGCAGAAGTTGAAACAGCCCGCACTGAAGAGCAAAGTAGCACTAATAGTAATGAAGCAAGTAAAACACCGGCGATGACACTTGATCAGCTAGATAAAGTGGCGCAACAATTGCAGAACTTTATGGGTGACATGAATCGTAGTTTAGAATTTTTAGTCGATAAAGACTCGGGGCGCGATGTTATTAAAGTGCTTGATAAAAGCACGGGTGATTTAGTTAAGCAATATCCGTCGGAAGAAGTGTTGAGCATTATTGCTAAATTATCTAATGCGACCGGTACTTTGATAGATACCGAAATATAAGGTTTATTGATACTTATATTAGTGGTTATTATGTACTATTTATTATCTACTCTTGTAATGGCTATTATTTATTCAGGTATACTTTTAGCTAACACTTACTGCAACAAAAATTGGTGAAATTATGGTAGATATTGCATTTACAGGCATAGGCTCAGGTCTTCAGGTTTCTGAAATTGTTGATGCGATTGTCGGTGCTGAACGGGCGCCGTTTGAAAGTCGTTTAAATCGTCGCCAGGCTGCAATTACTACTGATATTTCTGCTGTTGGTGCGCTAAAAGGTGGTTTACAAAGTGTCGCTGATGCTATCGAAAATTTAGCCAGTGCAGATAAGTATCAACAAAGAAATATCAGTGGTTCTGATAGTTTTGTGGCATTAAGCAGTACAAAAATCGCCGAAGTGGGTAGCTATTCTGTTCAGGTTGACCAACTCGCTAGCACCCACAAGCTAGTTTCTGCTGGCATTGACAGTAGCGAAGCGGTGGGTGAAGGCACATTGTCTTTTGCCTCTGGTAGTAATAATTTTGATATTAGCGTATCAAATAGTGCGACATTAAATGACATTCGCGACTCGGTTAACGACAGCCTAAATAACGACTCAATTACCGCCACTATTATTACTGATGATAATGGCCAACATCTTGTTTTTACTAGTCAAGAAACTGGTCTTGCTAATGCCATTAAGGTCACTGTAAACGATGTCTCTGACGGCGACAATACTGACAATACTGGTTTGTCTCGTTTAGCATATGACGCTGATGCAGACTCACCTACCTTTGCAACCAACCTTTTGGAAACTAGTGCAGCAACAGACGCAAAAATAACCATTGATGGCTCATTAGTAGTCACCAATAGTAGCAATGAATTTGTTGATGCGATTGACGGCATCACTATTACAGCAAAGAAAGTACATGATGCTGACGACGATATCAGCAAGGCTAGCGTGTCTGAAAATAATAGTAATATTAAGTCAGGTATTGAGGGCTTTGTTAAAAGCTACAATGAACTGGTTGATCTTAGCAAGCAACTGGGTGCCTCAAGTGAAAACGGAGTAGGTCCACTTGCCGGTGACTCACTGTTACGTGGTGTCATGGGCAAATTGCGCCAAGAGCTTAGTAGTTCATTTGCCAGTAGTGGTAGTGACAATTTAACCTTAAACCAATTAGGCATTCGTGCCGATCGCTTTGGTAAATTAGAGTTGGATAGCGAAGATCTGAATGCCCAAATAGCACTAAATGTTTCAGGAGTACAAAACTTTTTTGTTGGCTCCGATGATGCCCCAGGTTTTGCTGCGTCACTCAAAACCTTAACTGACTTTTATACAGAGTCAGGTGGTTTAATTGAGGGACGAATTAACAGCAAGAATAACCAATTAACAAAAATAGATGACGAGCGCATCGATTTTACTAGGCGAATTGATTCACTAGAAGCACGATTGTTTGCACAGTACAATGCCATGGATTTGATTGTATCTAACTTGAATGCAACCAGTAGTTATTTAAAGCAGCAACTTGATAACCTGCCAGGTGTTGTGAGAAACAACAATTAATTATCACTGAAAAATAATACCTAACAAAATAACATTTCAGTGCGCTTAGTACTAAGCAATAAATAGCTTTAAGCGGTCAGTTAGTCATTAAAAAGAGCTGGCAGTTTTAAGTTCACTTGTAGGTCGGACTTCAGTCCGTCAAGCGTTAAACGGGTGATTAAGCCTGTGATCAAAAAAGCTCTACAGCGGGTATTATGTTGTTGAACAGTATTATGCTTAAACTGGTTAAACTCCATTTAATCAGTTTAAGAAAATTGCATGGCAATAGTAATGTTATCTACTGAGCAACTTTACAGTTTTTGATAAAGGTTTATCGCTTTTTTGTTTTTCTTTAAGGTTAAAATTTTAGACTTGGCTGATTGTTGAGTGCTATTTACTTTTTCGATCAGTTGGCTGTCGAGTGTCGCCATAGCTTGGAGTTGTACAAGGTGTAATTGTAATTCTTCAGTGCTAAAATGCTCAAATAACTGATAAATTTTTTCTTCTCTATGACTCATTAATTTGAGTAGCTTTGTGGTATTAATTTGCTTGCTATTATCCTGAAGGCTTGACTTTGTTATCGACTCTACCTCTTTTTTTTTACCTTCTACTAGACTCTCTATTCCACTCTCTATTCCACTTTCTATTCCACCTTTTATTTCGCTCTGACTTTCACTTTCATGCTTAATATCTGAGGCATCTAAAAGCTTAAGTAGCGTTTTAGAGGCCTCAATAATATCAGCTAGAGTTTCAACAGCGGTTAAAGTCACTAGAAGCTTACTTGTTGTTGAGTATCAAGTGGAATATTATCCCAGCCTGACTTGATAGGGATTAATATCTGAGCAATTTCATTGAGTTTATCAATATCATTACTGACACTTGCTGCCAGTAATTGTTCTGAGCAATAAACGTAGATAGACGCTAAATTACTTGATATTTCGCCCCCTTGTTTAAAATCAAGCGAGGCTTCTAATACGCCTATAATGGCGATAGCATTTGATAATTCAGTGCCTTTTTTAGCATAATTTTTTTGTGCGATAGCGCCTTTGGCGGTAGCAATGTTATCGAGTAACTTCTGAAATAACATAGCAACCAGCTGATAAGGCGAAGCCTGTTGCGCGGTGCTTTTATTAACTTGTTGATATTTTTTTAATGACGCGTGAATCATAGATATCTCCAGTTTTAATACAATAACTTTATTATACTAAAACATACTTGATTTAAAAATTAAATGTTATAAATTATAGTAAAGGCTGGTTATTAATGGTGACAGCAAAACCTTCGCTTTTAGCTTTTTCGTAAGCAGCGAGTAACACGCCGTGCTCGATAGCACTAGGGTCTTCAACGATACCGTTATCGGCAACTTCAATATTGTCCCAACCGCGGGTAACTAGGTATTCTTCTATCTGGGCAAGTTGGTCCTCTAGTGGCATATTCACTGAGAACATATTGAATTCGTGTCTGTCACCCTTATTAAAGCTGCCATTGTTTTCCATGAGCTCAGCTGTACCGTTAATAATTAACATTGAATCATTCCTATAAATTTTATTTTACATTTTACATTTACCTATTGTTTTTTGATAAGCTTATTTCATGCCAGTTTTTTTATATTTTTAATAATGATCAGTATGTATTATAAATACAAGTAGTTAGCTAGCTATTTAACGATAGATTTTACTGAGTTATCTAGCGGTGTTTAGTTGCTGTTTTTTTGACGCCATTAAATGGCCAATAAATTTACTGGGCTGAATTTAATTTTATCGATAAATATTTTCTTTGCCGATACTAAGGTTTAACTGACAATAAAATGACAGTTTAGCGTCAATTTATTGTTGATTAATCATTACAGCAAGTGAATAATAGCAACAGCTTATAATAATAAATGACTTGTTAGGGTCCTACGTAAGGTCACAAGCGCAAGGTTAATAAACGCAAAGTCAACAAATACAAGGGCAAAAAATGCAAGGGCAAAAATATATTTTAGTGGTCGATAATAACGCGACAAGACGCCATCAAATAGAAACAGTTTTAGCTTTTGTTGGTGAGTATTTTCATGTTTTTGCTGAAGAAGAAATTGAGCAATATTTAGCTGAAGTCCCCAATGTTCTGACGATTATTTTATGTGGTGACGTTTCTGAAAAGTTACAAAATATTATTAAATCTCAGCCAACTTACCCATTTATTTATCATGATGTTATTGATAAAAAACAACTGAGTGGTTATGTCAATGTCATTGGCGAACTGGCGACACCGCTAAACTATGCACAATTAACCGAGTTAGTGCATCATAGCCATCAATATCATAATAACCTGCCGTCAAAGCGTGGTTTTAATCGTCCAAACTCTTTATTTCGCTCTTTGGTGGGTACCAGTAGTGCAATGCAACAGGTACGATTTTTAATTGAACAAGTTGCCTCTACCTCGGCTAGTGTCTTGATCTTAGGTGAATCGGGCACGGGTAAAGAGGTAGTTGCTCGTAATATTCATAACTTGTCAGAGCGAAGTAAAGGGCCATTTGTGCCGGTTAATTGTGGTGCTATTCCCGCTGAATTATTAGAAAGTGAGTTGTTTGGCCATGAGAAAGGGGCATTTACTGGCGCTATTTCTACCCGCAAAGGTCGCTTTGAAATGGCGGAAGGTGGGACATTATTTCTTGATGAAATTGGTGATATGCCACAACCAATGCAAGTAAAATTATTACGTGTGTTACAAGAGCGAACTTTTGAACGGGTAGGTGGCGCTAAAAGTTTAAAAGCTAATGTGCGAATTGTTGCTGCGACACATCAGCATTTAGAAGACATGATTAAAACTAATCATTTTCGTGAAGATCTTTACTACCGCTTAAATGTTTTTCCTATTGAAACACCGGCGCTAAGAGAGCGAAAAGAAGATATTCCACTGTTATTGCAAGAGCTTATTTCGCGCTTTTCTGCCGAGCAAGGGCAGTCAGTACGCTTTACTGAACAAGCGATTGATTCGCTAAAAGAGCACACTTGGGCGGGTAATGTTAGAGAACTCTCTAATTTAATTGAACGGATGATCATCATGTATGGTGAGCAAGTGGTTAATGTTGGACAGTTACCACAAAAATACCGCCACTTAGATGTGGTTGACTTTCAACCTGAATACCCTGAAGAATTGCAAGAACGTGAAGTGATTAATGAAATGTTTTCAGGTTTTGATTATGACGACGAAGATGATGCTAGCACTGAAATTAGCTCAGAAGATTTGAGCGCTGTTAGTGGCAATACCGTTGATGTTTTGCCAAATAGCGGTCTGAACTTAAAAGAGTATTTAGCTGAATTAGAAATTTCGTTAATTAACCAAGCCTTAGGTAAAAATGATTGGGTTGTTGCTCGTTCAGCTGAACTTTTAGGTATGCGCCGCACGACTTTGGTGGAAAAAATGCGCAAATATAATCTCCAAAAAGTAAGTTAATAAAATTAGGGGTGGGGAAGTTTTTAAGTTTTGAGCTGTCAGCTTTAAGGGAAGAAATAGCTGTCAGTTTTAAGTTTAGTGATCGGTTTAGTTTTATCTCATCGGGTTAATTGCCTGCTTAGCGGTTGACGGACTAAAGTCCGACCTACAAAAAATAAGTGTCCAACGCTACACTATCACCCGTAGGATCGATGTAGGTTAGACTTCAGTCCATCAAGTTAAATGAAATTGAACCGTTTTCTTATACCTACAGAGCGATAAAAAATACATCGCGGCAGGTTTTTGCTGGCTCATCACATTAATCGCCCGCTTAACCGTTGACGGACTAAAGTCCGACCTACAAAAAATAAGTGTCCAACGCTACATTATCACCCGTAGGCTCGATTTAGGTTGGACTTCAGTCCATCAAGTTAAATGAAATTTAACCGTTTTTGTCACAAATGCCGATAAAAAAACAATACTCACAGTAAATGTTTGTTAACCCATGACATTAATCGCCCGCTTAACCGTTGACGGACTAAAGTCTGAGGAATCCCCACAAGTTACTCAATATAAACTATCTTGAATAAGTGTCTTCATGGCACTTAGTATCATTCTATCCGATAGATAATATCGTTTATGTTGCAGTACCCTTAACGCTAAATACCCATAAGATAACACCCGCTTCGTTTTTACAGAGTTTGCTTGAAATTGCAGATGATACCCTGCTGTTTCTGCCGCCTTACCCACACAATAGAGGTAAAATTGAACCATCATACTCAAGAGTAAAATAA
>NZ_VOLS01000120.1 GCF_007954265.1 Colwellia sp. C1TZA3
GAGGAAAAATGGATAAATACAAGGCATAAAATTTAGTCAGTAGTTATTCTACTTATAAATTTTATAACGCTGTAGTTATTCATTTTAACCATTAAAAATGAGCAGGTAATTAATCAACTTGGTATTATTTACCCAGTTAAGCTAAGTGTTTGTTGCTATTATTTACAACGCACCGCTAGGACATCACATTTTGCGCTGTGTAAAATGGCATTTGCGGTAGAGCCTAATAACAATCTCAAACCATGCACACCATGGCTACCTGTGATAATTAAATCAACATTGTTTTTCTCTGCAAAAGCCAATATTTTTTCGCTAATATGTCCTATAGGTATATGCAGGTTTTGCTCGGTAATATTGAGCCTCTTAGCTAAAGGTTTTAGTGCCTCTTTGGCTCGCTCCTCTAGTATTTTTTCGTTGCCTAGACTACCAATAGGGTCTGGACCCGGAACAACACCAAATGCTCCGCCATAATAGGCGGTAGGTAAGGGTTCTATCACATGAATAATGCTAATTTTGGCTTTAGTGAATTGTTGAAGTTGTGCCACTTTATCTTCAATATAACTTTTTTGTTCATTAAGTTCTGTGGCAAATAGAATATGTTTATACATAGATTTTTCCTTAAAATTAATACTATTGGTATAACTTTGAGATTTATAATAAACACCACTTTGCACTTAATGAAAAAATACATCTGTACGCTGTCACACATGAGTTCACTATTTTGCACTGTTTTTTTATGCTGGCGTTGTCAGAGGCTAATCTTTTATTAGCCAATACAACATAGCCAAGCGTTTTTCTGTATTTAAAGGTTATTATTTATTTTATGCCGTTATTTTAATCCAAGGGTATGTAATTCTGGTGGGATAAATATTTATTACGGTAAAATAGGCTTTTTTTACTCTTATACCAATTTGATTAATTAAGTGATCACCTTTTTCATGAGGAAAAATGGATAAATACAAGGCATAAAATTTAGTCAGTAGTTATTCACCTTATAAATTTTATAACGCTGTAGTTATTCATTTTAACTATTAAAAATGAGCAGGTAATTAATCAACTTGGTATTATTACCCCTAAAATATTACTGTGTATGTTACCGTACATATAAACAATGGTACTTTTAGTTTTATTTATTAGCTTCATCCAATTAATTGTAAGGGGCAGCACTAAGCTATGAAAAAGATAATCGATAATAATATTTCACCTTTACAAAATCATTTACTATCGGCTTTGTCTGATGAAGTAAAAGAACGACTGTTTCCTTTTGTTGATCTAGTGAAATTAGAGTTAGGCAAAGTAATTTACGAGGCCGGTGATACCCTTGCTAATGTGTACTTCCCCGTTGATTCGATTGTGTCTTTACTGTACGTCATGGAGAGTGGTTCTTCGGCAGAAATATCTGTGGTGGGAAATGAAGGCGTTGTTGGTATTGCCTTGTTCATGGGTGGAGACAGTACTTCCAGCCGTGCAGTTGTGCAAAGTGAAGGTTATGCTTTTCGACTTAAAGGAAAGCGTTTAACTGATGAGTTCAACCGACATGAAAATTTTTTAGGCTTGATGCTGCGTTACACACAATCACTTATTACCCAAATGTCACAGACAGCGGCGTGTAATCGCCATCATACCATCGATCAGCAATTGTGCCGTTGGCTGCTATTGTCTCTTGACCGCTTACCCGATAAGAACATTAAGATGACTCAGGAGCTTATTGCTAATATGCTAGGAGTGCGTAGGGAAGGTGTAACCGAAGCGGCTGGAAAACTACAGAAGCTGGGGGTTATTGATTATCATCGCGGTCATATTACTGTACTAGATAGGGAAAAAGTCGAAAAGTTGAGTTGTGAATGCTATGCCGTAGTGAAAAAAGAATCTGATCGCTTGTTATCTATAGATAAAAAAGTTTATCACCACTGATAAAGTTGTTCATATAATGTAATTGATTTTAATTCAACATAACTAATCATACCCACTGAATGTGGCGATTAATGACTGTAGCTATTTTAGCTGTTTTCTGTTTTTATACCACTTCTATTGTTTATTTTTAGCTTGTTTTTACGACTAGATTTACTACCTCATCTACCTTGACTATCGTTATCTACTAAGGCGATATAGTCAAGGTGACTCGTAATACCGCGTATTATCAAAAGCGTCAAAATACCAGTACCAATTGACTATTCAGACCTGTGCTTTGCCACACTATCCTAGATTTCACGTAACTGCCCACTTTGAAAACATCATTCAGACCATTGTTGTAAAGAAATTTATGGGTATGTTGAAAACGTAATTCACGCAGTGTTTGATGATACATATATTATACCAAGTTGATTAATTATCTGCTCATTTTTAATGGTTAAAATGAATAACTACAGCGTTATAAAATTTATCCATTTTTCCTCATGAAAAAGGTGATCACTTAATTAATCAAATTGGTATAACTCATTGTTCAGGACAATAGGCGCCTGCATTATCTAATAAGCTGCATCCATGCAGCGATGATGAGTAAATAAATAACCCAGTAGTGGGTTGTTTTAACCAGGTGAAATGATCAGATAATTAGTGAGATTGGTATCAGTATGATTGAGCGTATTCCGCGCTATGGCGTAATGTGCGTGTCATCATTTAAGCTGTTATTTAATTTATACCAATCCCATTAAGTTATTGCTCACTTGTACTAGTTAAAATAGCTCAAGGCTGTGTTGCTCTCAATCCCAATAGCCAGCTATTGCTCAATCGAGCGCCTTACCTTGAGTTATTTTTCCTGCG
>NZ_VOLS01000121.1 GCF_007954265.1 Colwellia sp. C1TZA3
ACCAATCCCATTAAGTTATTGCTCACTTGTACTAGTTAAAATAGCTCAAGGCTGTGTTGCTCTCACTCCCAATAGCCAGCTATTGCTCAATCGAGCGCCTTACCTTGAATTATTTTTCCTGCGCACAACAAGATCACAAACTTAATGGAACTGGTATTAAAAGCAGTCTATAAATTAACTACTTAGGCTTTTTTAATATGAGCTATAAATTTAAGCTGGTATTTATTAAGGCCTAGTTATTAAGAGATCATCTTTAACTCAAATATATCTTAGATTGCAGTTTTTTTACTATTTTTGCTCAGGTAACTTTACAGCAGATCAGCAACCATACTTGCTTACAACAAGTTTTATCATGCCAGATCGCTTGGTTTTAATATTAGTATTAGCCAGCTTATAAAAAATATTCATTCCAAGCCCTAAGCCAGGTTTTATGGTGACAAATAAGGAAAGTATTTTAGCTTTTATTTTAACCTCTAAGCCTCAACCATCTTCTTAATATATAGATCAGCGGTCAAATTACAGAACTAATCAAAACCAGTAAACTGAAGGTGTATTTCACTGGCTTTTAGCTCACTGTCTCACGAACCTGCTGTTGTTAAATCATTTCCGCTCTTGCCAACTGCTTTACAATAATACCAATCCCATTAAGTTATTGCTCACTTGTACTAGTTAAAACAGCTCAAGGCTGTGTTGCTCTCAATCCCAATAGCCAGCTATTGCTCAATCGAGCGCCTTACCTTGAATTATTTTTCCTGCGCACAACAAGATCACAAACTTAATGGAACTGGTATAACAAGTGCAATTACAGTAATAGAACAAATATGTTAAGTGTTGAGGTTTGTGAAAGTGCGCGCTTATGTGGCAATATATTTATAGCAGTCGCTGGCAGCTCAAAGCTAATGACACCATTTCATCACTAAATGTTAGCGCCACATTTCATTACTAGATGTCAGTTCTAAAACTAAGGAACCTTTAAATGTATTACTGGACTTATCAATCACCCTTAGGTGAAATTGCCTTAACGGCAAACGACAATGGCTTAAGCGCACTGGCTTTTCAAGCCGGAAAGTCACCGATCACACTAGCCGGTTTAACTGAAGATAACAGCAAATTCAAGCAAGTTATTCAACAATTAACCGAATACTTTAACGGTGACAGAAAACACTTTGATCTGCCGCTAGCACCTGATGGCACCAACTTTCAAAAGCAGGTTTGGCAAGCGTTAATTCAAATACCCTGTGGCGAAACCAAAAGTTATGCTTGGATCGCCAAGCGTATTAATAATGAAAAAGCGGTTCGCGCCGTAGGCTCCGCCAATGGAGCAAATCCCATTGCGCTAATCGTGCCGTGTCATCGTGTTATCGGCAGCAACGGTAAATTAACCGGTTATGCCGGTGGTTTGGCATTAAAGGCAAAACTATTGATGCACGAAGGTGCACAATTTAAGGTTTAATACTTATGCCCGTTCCACTTTAATCATTTTTACGATAAAAATACAGAGGGATCGCAACTTCAAATCCTAATTTCTCATATAAAAACAAACCCGCCTGAGAAGCTTGCAAACTAAATAGCTGTGCACCACTTTGCCTAGCATGGGTGATTAGGTGCTGCATCATCTCCTTGGCTAAACCTTGACCACGAAAAGCAGGTAGGGTCGCCATTTGGTGCAAGCCCATAATATCACCGGTTTTATGTAGAATGGCCGTCACGGCAATATCTTGACCAATTTTTAACGACAGCACAGTATTATTTACATTTTTAGCCAGAGCTTTGATCACCTTTGCATCAATTTCATAGTTAAAGCCCAATCCACAAGCAACAGCCCAATGAGTATAATCAGTTTCCACCTCTACCCGTGGCGATAAACTCGCGGTTAAAATAGTATCAAGCTTTAAATTCATCAAGGTTAGTTGAGAACGAGTAAACTGCTCAGCTTTAATATCATCAATGCTGAGCCACACTTTGTTACCTAACTGGCTAATTGTCACTTCAGAAGTAGCGCTAAACCCAGATTGCCAATATTTATTAGGCCAACTTTTATGGCGAATATAGTCACCCTCAAGACCATAAGGCATTGTTAATAAAAAACTATCTAGATTCGCAAGGTTTGCGCTAATTAAAGACTTCATTTCGCCTCCTTATTAATTAAAATTAAACCAACAATCATTAAGACAATTCCAAGTGATTTTTACCAATCGATTTGCTTGACTGGACTATCAAAAAAACCAAAATGGCTGATAATGATGCTAATAACTAACTGTCCCCTCAGTGCAAAGCTCATAACATTACCCACGCCACTTTTTGGAATATTGTGCTGGGGTAATACCGAGATAACTAGCAATATGATATTGAAGTAAACGAGCAACAATATTAGCGTGCTCATCAATAAAACGCCGATAACGCTCTTTTGCTTAAAATGGTAGCGTTTGCATTTCTTTTTGTTCTTTTTCGAGTAGCCAATGAGTTTCTAAATAATGAACTTGGAAATGGCACAGCTCTAAATTAGTAAACATGAGCTGACGATATTGGCTGAAATTAATTTTGATAATAGTCGATGATTCAATCGCTTGTACTGCTAAGTTATACCAGTTCCATTAAGTTTGTGATCTTGTTGTGCGCAGGAAAAATAATTCAAGGTAAGGCGCTCGATTGAGCAATAGCTGGCTATTGGGAGTGAGAGCAACACAGCATTGAGCTATTTTAACTAGTACAAGTGAGCAATAACTTAATGGGATTGGTATTA
>NZ_VOLS01000122.1 GCF_007954265.1 Colwellia sp. C1TZA3
TAGCTTCTTCACCCGTGTCATTAATTGCATCTAACAAGGCATCGATATCATCTGGGTCTGACACTTCACTGCTAGCTTCTTCACCCGTGTCATTAATTGCATCTAACAAGGCATCAATATCATCTGGATCTGACACTTCACTGCTAGCTTCTTCACCCGTGTTATTGATTGAGTCTAACAAGGCATCGATATCATCTGGGTCTGACACTTCACTGCTAGCTTCTTCACCCGTGTCATTAATTGCATCTAACAAGGCATCAATATCATCAGGATCTGACACTTCACTTGTCTCCACTGCTACAGTATCTTCAACTTTTTTGTCATCTACTGGTGACGCATCACTTTGATCATTAATCGAGTCTACCAAGGCATCAATATCATCTGGGTCTGATACGTCATTAGTGTTCCCTGCTGCAGTATTTTCAACTTTGTTGTCATTTACTAGTGACGCGTCACTTTGATCATTAATTGAGTCTACCAGTGCATCAATATTTTCTGGATCTGATCCTTCACTTGTCTTGGCTGCTACACTATCTTTTTTGGCTTTTTGGTCATTGACTGCTGGCGCGTCACTTTGATCATTAATCGAGTCTACCAGTGCATCAATATCTTCTGGATCTGATCCTTCACTTGTCTTGGCTGCTACACTATCTTCTTTGGCTTTTTGGTCATTTGCTGGTAACGCATTACTTTGATTATTTATCGAATCTTCCGATGCATCAACGTCTTCAGAGTTTGATACTTCACTTGCCTCTTCTGCTGCAGTATCCTCAAGCTCTGATACTTCATTTATATCTTCACTCTCGGTATCCAATAAAGCGTCAATATCTTCTGGTCTGTTCAGTATTTCAGTGTTGTTAAGTGCTGTTGACTCACTTTCCAAACTCTCAGCCAATAGATTATCTAATTCACTTTGATCAACTTTGTCTGGGTCAGCGTCAGCATCAAACTTTGTCTCATCGTCAGGACCTAGTTCGTCTTCTAATCCTGCAAACAAAGAGTCTAAATCGCCTTGGTCTAATTTTTCTCCTTCTAAGGCTTCACCTTCAACTAAGTCATCATCTAGAGAAATAATGTCTGACTCATTGTCTAAGGAAATATCTTCGAGTTCGTCTAAGTCATCTAAATCGTCTAAGTCGTTGGCAAACAGGTCGTCCTGATCTTCATCACTCTCTGATAGATCTATTGATAATTCATCATCGAGTGAAAGTTCATCGTCGAGTGATAATTCATCCTCTAAGGTTAATTCACTGTCTACACTTTCAGACGCTTGCTCATTTGTCGGTTTAGTTTTGGGCTCAACGATTTTTTCGCTCTTTGCAGGCGCGACATTTTCACCACTCTCTTTGCTAGCTTTACGTCGGTATAAAATAGCCAAAAATGACAACACTAATATCGCGGGTAGAGTTGCCATTAACACAACAAACCATGTACTGAACATAAAGCTATCTTCTTCAAAATCAGCCTTTTGTTTTTCTAATAATGACGCCTGCTCTCTAGCTTCAGCTTTTGCCAGTAAGGCTTGTTGCAGTGAGATCATATCGTCCATCTGCACTTTTATTTCTTTGCTTTTAGCTACTTCATTCTGCATGACGCCAAGTTGGTCAGTAAAGCTGGTAAGGCGTTGACGTAACGCTTCATTTTCTTTTAATAGACTTTGTAATCCATCGATTGAATCTAAAACATCATTCTGAATAGTGGCTAATCGTTGCTGTTGAGAACTATCTATAGCTTGTAACTGCACGTTGATTTCTGATTTAGCGTCATCTAAATCTTTTTTATTCACCGAGGTTTCTTCTGGCGATCGCACTTTGTTAGGGGTAACTTTGAGCACTTTCTTTTGCCATGCTTTGTCATCACTACGTGATTTTTGTTCTGCACCTTCAGAGTTAATGGCTCTCATGGCTTCAATAGAGGGAAGTTTTAAATACTGACCACTGATCATATGATTTAAATTTTTGTCTTTAAAGGAGCCAGGGTTATTTTCATACAGCGCTTGCATCACCTGATAAACAGACAATTGAGGGTCTGGCCGCACTTGCAGCGCAATATTCCATAAAGTGTCTTTACCTACGATAGGGCCATAACGGTCATAAGGAAAAGCATCTGTCGATTGTGGACCACGAATACGTATGCCGTCTTCGGCAAAAATAGGTAGACTCAAACAGCTAATGCTAATAATAAGTACCTGCCATAGGCACAGGCGTAACAATGTTTGCATTAAAATTTCCTATTTATAATAATTATGCGCCAATACAATGACGGGGCCAAGCTATGAGGTTGTAAAGCAAAAGTTATTCCAATTGTTAATTATTGCTGCTATTTAATTGGATAAATGCTCGCTAACTTTTACTATGCTATCAAATTAACACAACAATACTTATCTTATCGTTAATTTAATAAAAGTTAAATTAACACTAATACCAATCCCATTAAGTTATTGCTCACTTTTACTAGTTAAAATAGCTCAAGGCTGTGTTGCTCTCAATCCCAATAGCCAGCTATTGCTCAATCGAGCGCCTTACCTTGAGTTATTTTTCCTGCGCACAACAAGATCACAAACTTAATGGAACTGGTAT
>NZ_VOLS01000123.1 GCF_007954265.1 Colwellia sp. C1TZA3
CTTGTACTAGTTAAAATAGCTCAATGCTGTGTTGCTCTCAATCCCAATAGCCAGCTATTGCTCAATCGAGCGCCTTACCTTGAGTTATTTTTCCTGCGCACAACAAGATCACAAACTTAATGGAACTAGTATAAAACAGAGCACTTACAGCCATTAAATCAACTTGAATTACTCGCGCCATTTATTGTTGATCTTCATTACGGTGATGTACTCAGCTTAGACATTGCAGACACTACAGTTACTTTATTTGATGTTTACCCATAGCGTATGTGGTTGCACTTATTACCTAGTGGATAAAAATGAAAATTTTAGGCGTTTTATAAATAATTTTTCAATAGCTTTTCAATAACTTTTCAATGACATGGAAAATAAGCTATGCTTTGTTAATCATCAATCTTTAAATAATTGGCCTATGCAGATAAGTTATATTTCCCGTCAAGCGATACTGGACAAAAACCATCAAACGCTTGGTTACGAACTTTTATTTAGAGATAGTCCAGAAAAAAAATTCCCCGAGATAGACCAAGACATTGCCAGTTCTAAATTGATCATACAAAATTATTTTCAGGGTGATATTCAATCGGTTAGCTTAGGTAAATTAGCTTTTATAAATTTCACTGAGAAGGGCCTGATTAATAAATACCCGCTGATGTTCAATAAAGACAATATTGTCATTGAATTAGTCGGGCATAATTCAGCCAGTGAGCGGCTGTTAAAAATCGTTAAGTATTATCATGACCAAGGCTATCAAGTCGCTTTAACTGAATATGACCTAGATGAAAAATGGGATGTATTATTCCCCTATCTTGCGATGATAAAAATCGATATAGCAATAATCAACGCTCAACGTATACGTCCAGTTCTGGATCGAATCAAGCCTTTTGATATCAAGTTAATAGCCGAAAAGGTTGAAACTAACTATCAGTTACAATCGTTGGCGGAAATTGGCTTTCATTATTACCAAGGTTTCTTTTATAACGAGCCTGAAATTATTGCAGGGCAAACGTTAGCCCCGATCAAATCGCAAATGCTGCATTTGATCAGTGAAACTTTTAATAAGCCTATAAACTATGACCGTATAGCGGAAATTATCGGTCAAGATGTTAATTTAACAGTTGGCTTGCTTAAATTAGTTAACAATGTCACAACGGACACTCGGGTAGAAATAACCTCGTTAAAACAAGCTGCAGCTTACTTAGGTGAAGACCAGCTTAAACAGTTTGTCACGATTATCGCGCTATCAAAACTAACCACAAATAAATCCAGTGAAGTTTCAAAGCAGTCTTTAATAACAGCGAAATTAATGGCGAAACTTGCCAATGAAAGTGTATTTATTGCAGTGAGCGACTTTGCCTTTATTACCGGTTTATTAAGTGCAATAGAGGTTATTTTGAGCATGCCAATGGATGAAATCGTAAAAACCATGCCGTTAGCAAAACCGATTGAAGATGCATTAGTAAATCATACTGGGTTATTAGGAAAACTGTTAGATTTAACCACAAATTACATCACTGGTAAGGGTGAAAATATTCAGCCATTAGCCGATTTATATAGACTTGACGCAAATTTTATCCATAAAGAGTTTGTTAATGCCAGTAACTGGTGCAAGTCTTTAGGCTTATAGTGTTGTAGACACGTTATGATAAAAGAGCGCACTTTTAATACGCTCTTTTGCTTTTATACCCGCTCCACTTCAAGGCGCAGGTTTGTGCAAGTCGAGAAAGGGTTAGGTACCAGGCATGGATTGAAGAGAATAGTTATTCTTGGCAACTGCTCCTGCGTTGCTCTAATAACCCACATCCCTGTGGGAATATTGTCGAAATCCATAACGCAGGAGATGACCCTTTATCGGCTTGCCCGTAGGGAGCTAAGCTAGAAAACCAGTCCAGCGTTGCATACATGGATGTATGTACTTAGGTTTTGTCTGGAACAAAAAACCTGTGCACTACTTAATAAGGTTCCTACATGGCCGTTCTTAGCCATCCATGGCTCCACGGCATTAGTACTTCCATGCACGTCGATGTAGGACATTAGGGTAACGCAGGAGCAGTTACCGAGAATAACCATTATCTTCGTATCGCGCCTTGATCTGATTTCCTAGCTTAACGCTGAAACTGCATCTTATACCAATCCCATTAAATTATTGCTCACTTGTACTAGTTAAAATAGCTCAAGGCTGTGTTGCTCTCACTCCCAATAGCCAGCTATTGCTCAATCGAGCGCCTTACCTTGAGTTATTTTTCCTGCGCACAACAAGATCACAAACTTAATGGAACTGGTATTA
>NZ_VOLS01000124.1 GCF_007954265.1 Colwellia sp. C1TZA3
TAGCGTTAAGGGTACTGCAACATAAACGATATTATCTATCGGATAGAATGATACTAAGTGCCATGAAGACACTTATTCAAGATAGTTTATATTGAGTAACTTGTGGGGATTCCTCAGACTTTAGTCCATCAGTTAAATGAAATTTAACGCTTTTTCCCGTAAACAATATTAACCTTTTTCAATATAACTGCAGATTGAAAAAATAGTACCCGCTGCAGATGTTTTTTTGCTCCATCAGGTTAATGGCCAGCTGTACGGTTGACGGACTGAAGTCCGACCTACAAAAAAGAATTGCCCAACGTTAAAAATCACCTGTAGGCCCGATGTAGGTTGGACTTTAGTCCATCAAGTTAAATGAAATTTAACGCTTTTCACCATAAACCACATTAACCTTTTTCAATATAACTGCAGATTGAAAAAATAATACCCGCTGCAGATGTTTTTTACCCCATCAGCTTAATGGCCAGCTGTACGGTTGACGGACTGAAGTTCGACCTACAAAAACAATTGCCCAACATTGAAAAAACACCTGTATGCCCGATTTAGGTTGGACTTTAGTCCATCAAGTTAAATGAAATTTAACGCTTTTCACCATAAAGAACATTACGTCATAAATGACTTACTTTTACACTGAGTTTGTAAAGCCTAGCTGCCGCCATGCCTCATAAACAATCACAGCAGCGGCGTTTGATAAGTTCATACTACGGCTATCTTTTAACATGGGAATTCTTATTTTGTCTTTATCAGGTATTTGTTGTCTAACATCTTCGGGTAAGCCACCGGTTTCTGAGCCGAATAAAAGATAATCACCGGACTGAAAACTGATATCACCATAATAACTAGTAGACTTTGTTGTCACCGCTAATATGCGCTGTGGTTGTTCACTTGCAATAAAACTTTGATAATTTACATGGCGTTTAAGTGCCGCAAATTCATGGTAATCTAAGCCGGCTCTGCGCAGTTTTTTATCTTCTAGATCAAAGCCAAGAGGTTCAATTAGATGTAACCTAAAGCCGGTATTAGCACATAGGCGAATGATATTACCTGTGTTGGGTGGAATTTGAGGTTGAAATAAAACGACATCTAACATATCAAGTGCTTAATAAATTATATAATTAAGTGGTATTATACCGTGCTTGATTCGGCTTTGCTTTATCAATGTTAAGCAATATTTATTTATTAGGAGGACTTAATGCAGGCTAACAAGATAGATTCAAACCAATATGCTTACTTAGTAAAGTTAGCAGCATTTGCGGCAACAACAACAGCGTTGATTTTAGTAGTTTTAAAACTTTATGCTTTTTTTGTCACTGATGCTAGTGCCATGTTGGCCTCTGCGACTGATTCGATTTTAGATTTATTTGCTTCGATTATGAATGTGGTGATTTTGCGTTTCGCTTTGGCCCCTGCCGATAAAGAACATAAATTTGGTCATGGCAAAGCAGAAAGTTTAGCCGGGTTAGTGCAGGCCGCCTTTGTGTTGGGCTCGGCATTACTATTGGTGTTTAATGGTGTTGATCGCATTATTAATCCACAAGAAGTGGTACGCACCGAAGTGGGTATTGTGGTTTCAATTATCGCTATTGTCATGACCTTGTTGCTGGTGATGCTGCAAAAGTATGTTATTAACCAGACAAAATCTGTCGCTATTAGTGCGGATGCTTTGCATTATCAATCGGATTTAATTTTGAATTTAGGCGTATTAGCTGCGCTGTTTTTAAGTCAAGGTTATTGGTTACAGGCGGATGGATTTTTTACCGTTGCGGTTGGTGTATTCCTGTTAATCGGCGCAGGTAAGATTATCTGGCACAGTGTTCATCACTTAATGGATCACGAACTGACTGAAGAAGAACTTAATACTATCAAGAAAATTATTTTGGCACATGAAGGTACTCATGGCTTACACGAGTTGAGAACACGACAAGCAGGGCCAGATCGTTTTATTCAATTTCACTTAGAGTTAGATGGTGAGTTATCTTTGTTAGAAGCTCATAGTATAGGTGAGGCCATTGAAGCAGAGATTATTGAAGCCTTGGCACCCTGTGAGGTTTTTATTCACCACGATCCTTTGTCAGTGGCCCACCATCAAGAGTCCAATGATGAAATGGCTAAAGACTAATACCAGTTCCATTAAGTTTGTGATCTTGTTGTGCGCAGGAAAAATAACTCAAGGTAAGGCGCTCGATTGAGCAATAGCTGGCTATTGGGATTGAGAGCAACACAGCCTTGAGCTATTTTAACTA
>NZ_VOLS01000125.1 GCF_007954265.1 Colwellia sp. C1TZA3
GAGGAAAAATGGATAAATACAAGGCATAAAATTTAGTCAGTAGTTATTCACCTTATAAATTTTATAACGCTGTAGTTATTCATTTTAACCATTAAAAATGAGCAGGTAATTAATCAACTTGGTATTATACCAATCCCATTAAGTTATTGCTCACTTGTACTCGTTAAAATAGCTCAAGGCTGTGTTGCTCTCAATCCCAATAGCCAGCTATTGCTCTATCGAGCGCCTTACCTTGAGTTATTTTTCCTGCGCACAACAAGATCACAAACTTAATGGAACTGGTATTAGTTAACACTATGTATTCTAATCGCTAGCAGTAGTTAGCATTAATAACTAATCTAAAAATTTCTTCTTTTAGCGAATTAAAGACATTAAGTTTAATGCCTGTAATAGCAACTTTGAGCCTAAACTGCCAAAAATTCCTTGTCAAAATCAAGCTCTGAAACAGTATCAATGAGACGAAAGTGGACATTCCAGTTTAAGGCTTATGGTCGGTTTTCAGATGTTAAGAAATGGTGCCTTATAAGTACACCTACTTTTAAGGGGAACCAAATCGTATATAGAGGCATTGCAACGAAGAGGCTCAGCAATGTTAAGATTTACAATAAATAGTTAAATTTTGCTATTTTTCCACCTCAGGGTCTGTTGTTACAACGCAATTTACACTGTTAATTAGCAGCTAACTCTTTTTATTTTTTATTTTTTAAGGCAGTAAACTGATCCTGATTAAAATACCTAGCAGTGGAGAACTCACAATAAAAGAATACTGATTTTCCATTTGATTTGGCAATTACATTATTTACCAATAGAAAAAGATTTATTTAAATCTCTTTCTATTGCAACACCCCAAAATAAAGCTGTGCGAGATTAAACCTCGCAAGAAGAGCATCACTGTTTTGATTAAAACATCCAGTTTGACCTGTCGCCCCAACAATTTGTCCATTAGCCCAATCTCCTAACGCAGTTTGGACGGATGCCTTTTGATGCCAATCTAAAGCAACCTTTGTATCCTTCCCCCCCCCACCACCATTTGCGTAGAAAATACTTAAACGAAGTTGAGCCCACGGTTGACCTTTATCAGCATAAATCTTAGCTGTGTCGAATGCCTGTTGATAATTCCCAGAAGTCCATCCTATTGGTTCTTTCACCAATATTAGGATTAGGTCCAGCACATGCTCCTAGGAATATAGATAGAAATAGTATTGATAATTTGTGACGCATGCTGAAATCCTTTTTTGCGTTATAAGGCCTTGCTAAGCAGAAAATAATAGTTAGCTATAATCGAGAAGCGATGGCCAACTATTATTTTTCCGTTTGAGTAACTTATAGCTGCTGATTATAATTAATAATGATAGCGGCAGGATATAACGGTTATATGACTATCATTAACCGCATATACTAGACGATTAGATTCATCAACACGTCTAGACCAAAAACCTGATAAATTTTCTTTTAGAGGCTCAGGTTTTCCGATTCCCTCAAATGGAGAACGATTAGTATCTGTAATTAATTTATTAATTCTTTTAAGCGTTTTTTTATCTTGCCCTTGCCAATATACATAATCAGTCCATGCATCATTGGTCCAAGCTAACAACCTAGTCATTTAATATTTCTCGCTCAATCACTTGAGCGGATTTAAATTGCTCAATAGAGCGGCTTAAGTGAACTGCGTTAGCAGGTGACTTTAATAAATGAACAGTTTCCATCAAGCTATTGTAATGATCCATAGACATAACAACAGCATCTTCAGAATCTCTACGTGTGATTACCGTATGATCAGCATCGTTTACGACATGATCAAGTACAGATTTAAGTCCATTTCTTGCTTCAGTAAAAGATACAATTCTCATATTATTCTCTTTTCTTAGTTGTACATTTGATAAGACAAGTGTAACTAAAAAAAACAACATGTACAATATAATGCACACGTTAATTTGAAACAGCTAACGCCCACACCTCTATCAGGTCACCTCTATTAGGCCACATCTATTAGGCCACCCATATTAACTTGTGTATATTTACCTCAATAAACTAGACTTAATTTACCTTAATTAAATTTGGTAATTGTTATGCCTAAGCCTCGCTCACAACAAATCAGTTTAGTAGAT
>NZ_VOLS01000126.1 GCF_007954265.1 Colwellia sp. C1TZA3
CCATTAAGTTTGTGATCTTGTTGTGCGCAGGAAAAATAACTCAAGGTAAGGCGCTCGATTGAGCAATAGCTGGCTATTGGGATTGAGAGCAACACAGCCTTGAGCTATTTTAACTAGTACAAGTGAGTAATAACTTAATGGGATTGGTATAACTATTTACCTAGTAACTATCTACCTAGTAACTATTTACCTAATAACTATCTACCTAGTAACAATCTACCTAGTAACTATTTACCTGGTAACAATGACCTAAAAAGGCGATGACCATTAATAATCCTTCGTTAAGTAAAACGTTTTTATTTAATACGCTGCTACTCAGTATTCTGTTGCTGTTGGCTAGCCTGCCAGCTATTGCTAATAATGAAGATATTACCAACGCGCAGCAGACTGACGTTAATGATAAATCGCTCAATGATTGGGCTGATGCCTGGGTCGAAGCTCCCCCGGCGTCGCCATGGCAATTAACCGGTTTTGTCGAGGCTGGCTATGGGCAATTTTTGCAAACTAACCTCGTCAAAAATAGCGCTGCACTGAACGAGCTGAGCGCCAGAGTCAATCTCGATTATAGTCATGAACTTTTCAACGCCAGTGGCAAGCTTGATAGCTACTATGATGCCGTGTTGGGCAAAACCATTTTCCACACCCGAGAACTCAGCATTAGCGCCAGCCCGTTTAGTTTTGTTGATATAAAAGCGGGTAGGCAAGTGTTAACCTGGGGCACTGGCGACTACCTGTTTCTCAATGATTTATTTGCTAAAGACTGGCAGTCTTTTTTTTCTGGCCGAGCAGATGAATACTTAAAAGCACCGTCAAATAGCATCAGAAGCAACTGGTTTTTTAACGAGGTTAATTTCACTTTAGTATGGACACCAGAATTCACCCCCGATAACTATATTACTGGCGAACGCTTCTCATTTTATTCGCCACAAGCACAGCAAATAGTAGCGCCAAAGCAAGCCTTTTCTGTCGATAAAACGAATAAAGCACAATGGTCTGCCCGCTTAAAAACCCGCGTGAAAAGTGTCGAGCTTTCGCTGTATGGTTATCAAGGCTTTTGGCCAACACCTATGGGCAATAAAACCTTAGGAGAAACCCTAGCAGGGCATAACCTTGCCACACAAAACCAAGCTTACTTTCCAAAACTAAATTCATGGGGCATTAGTGCCTTAGCGCCGTTTAAAGGTGGCATCGTCAAGTTTGAATACGCTGCGTATAATAATGTTGAGGATAGTCACAAAAATAATGACCTAATAGCCAATGGCCAACACAGATTGTTAATAGGTTATGAGCGCGAGCTAGCAAAAAATTTCACCGCAGGCCTGCAATATTACCTAGAGCGCACTAAGCATTACCAAGCACTGGTTGAACATAGCGCCACACCTGAGCCATTAGTCGCTGAAAATCGCCACTTATTAACCCTACGCTTAAGCTATCGCGCACAACGACAAACACTGCTTTATTCATTATTTACTTTTTATTCGCCTAGCGATAAAGACGGTTATGCTAAACCTTCGGTTAATTATCAATATAACGACCAATGGTTATTGAGTGCTGGCGCTAATGTGTTTTTTGGCCAGCATAAGTATTCTTTTTTTGGGCAACATCGAGATAATAGCAATGCTTGGTTACGCGTGCGTTATCAGTATTAATACCAAGTTGATTAATTACCTGCTCATTTTTAATGGTTAAAATGAATAACTACAGCGTTATAAAATTTATAAGGTGAATAACTACTGACTAAATTTTATGCCTTGTATTTATCTATTTTTCCTCATGAAAAAGGTGATCACTTAATTAATCAAATTGGTATAATACCAGTTCCATTAAGTTTGTGATCTTGTTGTGCGCAGGAAAAATAACTCAAGGTAAGGCGCTCGATTGAGCAATAGCTGGCTATTGGGATTGAGAGCAACACAGCCTTGAGCTATTTTAACTA
>NZ_VOLS01000127.1 GCF_007954265.1 Colwellia sp. C1TZA3
GAGGAAAAATGGATAAATACAAGGCATAAAATTTAGTCAGTAGTTATTCACCTTATAAATTTTATAACGCTGTAGTTATTCATTTTAACCATTAAAAATGAGCAGGTAATTAATCAACTTGGTATTATACGGTATTTAGGTGGTAAAGGGTTTTTAGATCGCAGCACAACACCATCAGTATGCTCTGGTGTACTAATTTTTAATACTTGATTGTTCGCGTTTTTTGGATCAGGAATAATACCAGTTCCATTAAGTTTGTGATCTTGTTGTGCGCAGGAAAAATAATTCAAGGTAAGGCGCTCGATTGAGCAATAGCTGGCTATTAGGAGTGAGAGCAACACAGCCTTGAGCTATTTTAACTAGTACAAGTGAGCAATAACTTAATGGGATTGGTATAACATCGATATAATCAAGCACGATAGGTTTTTCTGTTCGGGTGTAGAGTCTTGCAATTAGCCAGTCGCCTTTACCTATTGGTACTGTGTTCCTTAACGCAGCAGGGGCAATAATATTTTGCTCTTGATAATACTCACCTGACTCAGAATAAGGCCCTTGATATGTGGAAATATCATAACGCCACTCAGGCACGTGATAAAACGGAAATTGGTCAAGTTTTGTATGTTTATTTTAGCCAAGAGTTGAGGCGAGTCGCTGTCATGCACTTCGCTGAATGCCTGTTCAGACTCTGAGCAACCAGCCACGCCAAACAGTATAAAACTGAGTAATAAAGCAGAATTTTTGTACATTTCCCTCTCCAATGAATATCCCTATTTTTAAATCATAAGCTTATATGCCTATGCAGTGTATACAGATTACAGTGTAGCTTAGGGTTTAGCCTATCAGGTTAATCGCCCGCTTAAAGGTTGACGGACTGAAGTCCGACCTACAAAAACAATAACCCAGCGCGACATTATCACCTGTAGGCCTGATGTAGGTTGGACTTTAGTCCATCAAGTTAAATGAAATTTAACCCTCCTTGGCGTAAAAGCTAACCAATAAAGATAAAATCCACTGCAAATGTCTTTTAGCCCATCAGGTTAATCGCCCGCTGTACGGTTGACGGACTGAAGTCCGACCTACAAAAAACTACCCAGCGCGACATTATCACCTGTAGGCCTGATGTAGGTTGGACTTTAGTCCATCAAGTTAAATGAAATTTAACCGTTTTTGGCGTAAAAGCTAACCAATAAAGATAAAATCCACTGCAAATGTTTTTTGGCTCATCAGGTTAATTGCCCGCTGTACGGTTGACGGACTGAAGTCCGACCTACAAAAACAATTGCCCAGCGCGACATTATCACCTGTAGGCCTGATGTAGGTTGGACTTTAGTCCATCAAGTTAAATGAAATTTAACCGTCTTTGGCATAAATACCAATTAACAAAACAATACCTACTGCAAATATTTTTTGGCTCATCAGGTTAATCGCCCGCTGTACGGTTGACGGACTGAAGTCCGACCTACAAAAACAATTACCCAGCGCGACATTATCACCTGTAGGCCTTGTATAGGTTGGACTTTAGTCCATCAAGTTAAATGAAATTTAACCGTCTTAGGCATAAATACCAATCAACAAAATAATACCTACTGCAAATATTTTTTGGCCCATCAGGTTAATTGTCCGCTGTACGGTTGACGGACTGAAGTCTGAGGAATCCCCACAAGTTACTCAATATAAACTATCTTGAATAAGTGTCTTCATGGCACTTAGTATCATTCTATCCGATAGATAATATCGTTTATGTTGCAGTACCCTTAACGCTAAATACC
>NZ_VOLS01000128.1 GCF_007954265.1 Colwellia sp. C1TZA3
CGCAGGAAAAATAACTCAAGGTAAGGCGCTCGATTGAGCAATAGCTGGCTATTGGGATTGAGAGCAACACAGCCTTGAGCTATTTTAACTAGTACAAGTGAGCAATAACTTAATGGGATTGGTATAAGGTCTGCTTCATTAGTGAAGCAGACGTAAGAGTAGTAATACCAAGTTGATTAATTACCTGCTCATTTTTAATGGTTAAAATGAATAACTACAGCGTTATGAAATTTATAAGTAGAATAACTACTGACTAAATTTTATGCCTTGTATTTATCCATTTTTCCTCGTGAAAAAGTAGATCACTTAATTAATCAAATTGGTATAACTGCTAGTGTTTGCAATGCGCACTTTTGAAATCATGCCAATACGAATACGTGAATGACCGCAATGGTGGCTGAGTTGCTAGAGACCATGAATGACTCTGGCATTTTATTTAGCAATCTATACTTTTCGAAATTTCAAGCGCATTATCCACTTCTAGTCCTAAATATCTGACTGTACTTTCAAGCTTTTTACGACCGAGCAACAGTTGAGATGCTCGTAGGTTTTTAGTTTTCCTGTAAATCAATGCAGGTTTGGTTCTGCTCATTGTGTGAGTCCCATATTAGATTTGGTCTAAAGCAATCATTGAAACCCAAGCATCAATTATTTTTCCGTACTGTCGTGTTGATAAATGCGCCGACGAATGAATTCTCGATTTAAACAAGGAATTATTTTGGCTTAGTTGAAAACTTGTAATCAAAGTTTGAATTGACTTACGTGTGTTTTTGGTAAGTTAAAATTGAACGGGTAATTCTATTTTTTTTGAACAATAATAGCTCTCGACTGAATAGTTTTTCCGTGGGCAATATCCCTTATTTTTAGAGCAACTAAATCGCAACCCCTTAATTTACTATCTATAGCAAGATTAAAAAGAGCAAGGTCTCTCATATTATTTACTAGTTCTATTGTGAGCTTCAAGCTCACTGGGGACATTAATTTTTCCATAAAGTTCTTAGTGCACTTTTACCTGAGTTAAACGCATAAGTCTGTCAATATTTAGGAAACTTGTTACAATGCTATTTTTTAATTTAAGTAGACTATGAATAAAAGTAATGATCCGCTACACGGCGTGAAACTTGAACAGATTCTAACCGAACTAGAGAAGAAAATTGGTTGGGATAAGATGGGTGAGTTACTTAACATTCGTTGTTTCATCAATAAACCGCGTCTTAAATCAAGTTTGAAATTTCTGCGAACAACCCCTTGGGCACGCAGTAGAGTTGAAATTTTATACCTAAAAACATTTTGTAGTAAGCATAAAGAAACGGGGAAATTAATCAGGGGGATACTCGCCCAGAATACAGCAGTAGCAGAAACGACTTCCACCAAGCCCGCTCCCTTTGTTTGGCCAACATCGAAAAAAAAATAGACTTATGCCACACTGAAGACATTAGTATTTGAAAATTTTTGTATGCTTTGCTCTACAGCGGATATGGCTTAACAATCAGACTCCTCTAGCAGTTTCCCGATAGCTGACGTTCCCCATAGATAAAAAGTTTAAGCTTTTGAGAATGACTTATTGCCAATAAATCGTTCAGCCTCTATGTGAACTAAAAGCTCTAAGCTGCCGTTAGTATTCACCTCTTAATGCTAACTAATACCAGTTCCATTAAGTTTGTGATCTTGTTGTGCGCAGGAAAAATAACTCAAGGTAAGGCGCTCGATTGAGCAATAGCTGGCTATTGGGATTGAGAGCAACACAGCCTTGAGCTATTTTAAC
>NZ_VOLS01000129.1 GCF_007954265.1 Colwellia sp. C1TZA3
CGGTGTTTTTCAAGATAGTTGACACTGTTTCCCCTAATTTTATTAAGCGACTTCTTTTTGTGCGTTTTTTATACTTTCCTTTTCTGGGTTCAATGATACTGGGCCTGCTGGTTCGCAATTTCTGACCTGACGTGACCAGCGTAATGGGCTCTCCTCTTTGGCTTTTTCTAGTACTAATTCTCTATTGGTTAAAATAGTTTTGTCATCACCTCGATGACGCTGTGCAGGTGTAACGAAATTTATTTTACTGTGCCTATGTTTGTTGTTGTACCAGTCTACAAAGTTTTGCACCCAATCCCTCGCCGCTTCAAGGCTAGCAAAGCCTGATGATGGCCACTCAGGTCGATATTTCAAGGTTCTAAACAATGCTTCGGAGTAAGGGTTATCATCGCTGACTCTTGGACGGCTGTATGACGGCAACACACCAAGCTCTTCCATCTTAGCCTTCATCGTCTGAGCTTTCATCGGCGCACCATTGTCAGAGTGCAATACTAATGGGCTGTTCAGGCATTGTTCGCGCAGCATGCACCGCTGTAATAAGTTTCCTGCACGCTCTCCACACTCCTGCTCATATACTTCATAACCAACAATTTTTCGGCTAAATATATCTTCGAACAAATACAGGTAATAAAACTGACCTTTGACGGTTGATGCCAAATAGGTAATATCCCATGACCATACTTCGTTCGCCTTGTGTGCTGTATAACTCGTAGGTTTACCTACATTCTTCGGCGCATGACTACGACCTCGATGATGTAACTGGTCTGCCTGCTTTAATACTCGGTAAAAGCTCGATTCAGAGCCGTGATAGATACCATCATCCAGTAAAATAGGGACGATTTGCGATGGCGGTAAATTGGCATATTCTGGCTCATTACACGTATCTAAAATAGTTTGCCGTTCTTCTTTACTTAACTTATTGCAAGGCTCAGGGCGCTTAGCTTCAGGTCGTTTATCTACTGAGATCTCTTTTCCACACAACCAGCGACGGTAAGTTCTCAAGCTGAGTTCAGCCTCCACGCAGGCCGGATGAATACGGCACCCGTTTTTCATTGCTTCTTGAATTAGTGTGATCAACATCTGCCTTTCATCGGGAGGCGTTAATCGTCCTCTGGTTCTTCCCCGTAAAAGGCCTTGAGCTTTTTTCTCAGCACCAATAAAGCGGCGGTTTCTGCCAGTGCTTTCTCTTTATATCTCAGGTCTTTTTTCAGCGATTTAATTTCAGATTTATCTTCTTTCGATTGCTGATTTATCGTTTTATTTTGTTGCTCTTCATTCTGAAAGCCTTGAATACATTGCATCTTCCATTGCTTTACCTGATCAATGAATAATCCTTTTTTTCGACAATACTCACCTAATTCTGATTCAGATAAAGAGGCTGTTTCAACAACAACCGCGAATTTGGTTTCATGTGACCATTGATCTGGTGTAGATTTCTTACCTGGCACTGGCTGACCTTGTTCTTTAGCTTGTTTACGCCAATTATACAGGGTTTGCTCAGCAACAGCTTCTTCTCTTGCCACTTCAGCTACTGACTTATTACTTGGAGGTAACAACTTGCTTAAAATAGCTTCTTTTCTTTCTGTTGAATAACTAGACATTTATTGTTCGATTACCACTCCCCGATCTAAAAAAATTTAATTTTAGGGGTGACAACTATTCTGACACGGGGGG
>NZ_VOLS01000012.1 GCF_007954265.1 Colwellia sp. C1TZA3
AACTTAATCAAAGCACACCCACTAACAGATAGTGTTGCAGGTAAAATGCAGCGGGCATGTTGGGATGCTAAATTTAGAGCGGAAATTTTATTTGGTTAAAAATAAAGCAAAGCATAATCCCGCCCTGCGGTATCTTTTAAAAAATGTAATAAACCATATCCTTTGGTAATATTGATAGGGTTAAGGAAATTTATGTTTGCATTTTATCAAATACAATTTTCCACATCGCTTTACATTGATTGTTATGTATTTGTGATAAACGTAGTAGCTTTCTTGATTGTTGCTCACGTTGGTTAATGATTTTTTCTATTTTTTTTAATAATTCTACTTTACTTATCGTTGTTTCGAGTAAAAAATCTTCGCATTGATATGAACGGTATAATTCTTCATATTTATGGCTCCAACTCGTCGATATTGCAGGTACTCCTTGAGAAAGGCTACTGATACAACCGTGAAAGCGTGACGAAATACAAAAAAAGCTCTGTGCAATGACTTTTTTTACTTTCAATGCATCTAACTCATTCAAAATTATTAATTTATTTTTGTTTTGTTCAACAATAGTTAAGCAAATATCATAATCTTCTTTACCTTCATGATTGAGTAATACCGGCGTCAAACCACATTCTTCAATCGCTTTTATACTAGTTATCAAAAACTGAATATAACATTTTTTATCCGCAGGTGACTTTTGTGAGAACATTTTGTGGTTGGGAATAACACATACATACTTTGTAGGAAGATGCTCAGGTAGAGATATTTTATTCACACTGAGTAGTGTTGTAAAATCTGGGAAACATAACGCCTCACCTCTTTTAGCTAACAATGATACATGTTTATAAGATACTTGATCTCGTGTAATGATCAGTTGTGATTTAGCAATTATTTTTTGCATTAACTCATCATTTTTACCCGTAAATGGACCAAATGCCTGAGGTAAAAAAATATAACATTGACCATTTTTTTGCATTTTTGTTAACTGCTTAAGGGTTTTTTTTAATCTGTTTTCTCCCCACTCATCACTATAAACAAAACCTGAAGCATCGAGTACTATGTCAATGTCTTTTTCAACGATAATACCAAAATGATGTAACATTTTTCGTATTTTCGTAGGAAATAAGTTACCTAGCCATGTCCAATCTATTCCAAAAAATGAAAAACTAAATTTTTGCCAAGCACCCAGTTTTGCTCTTTTTTCATAGGGTAATAAATGACCTGGAGATAAGACTAATTGATAGGTATGTAAATGGATGTCAAGAGCTTGAATAATACTGAGTAGCATAAGTTCAGCACCTTTATTATTAAACTCAACACCTTTGATTTCTATTTTAAACATGGTTATTTATGCCACCTAGGTAAAAAATTTCTGCGTATATAGTATTTGAATTTATTTAATATATAGCCAGCAGGTAAGTGTGAGATAAAGGTTTTAAAGGCATAGGGAGCGTCACGGGCATACAAATCTCTAAACTCATGATTAATTAAATTATGAGTATTCATCTTATGTTTATGTTTTGCTAAAAATTGATGATTACCGATAATATTGTTATCACTTGATGTTACACGTTCTATATCACGACATCTATTTAAGATATATGTGGGGTGATCAATACGTAAAGCACAACCATACCTTTCAATTAAAAGTGTCCAAGAATCATAATCAATTCTTGCCACTAAATTATTATCAAAACCACCGATTTTCATAAGCCGTTCTTTTTTAACTAAAACTTGAGTCGTCGCATGATTATAGTTTAGTTGTTCCGTCAAATTAATGATTTTACGGCGACTGTCTGCTATTTTTGTCCTAACACCAAAATCCCATATGACACTGCTGCAAATAAAGCTGTATTTATCATCGTAAGAGACCATTAAAGAGCTTAAGCGATCAGGATAAAAATAATCGTCATCATCAATACCGGTTACAAATTCACCAGAGCAGCTTTTCAGTGCTTGATTTCTTGCTTGAGCAATACCTTTACTAGTTTTATTGTGAACGCAGTAAATGTTTGCATATCTATTTTGATAATCTTGTAATACGAAAAGTGTATCATCTGTAGAGCCGTCATTAATAATGATAAGTTCAAAATTTTCATAATCTTGATTTAATACCGAGTCGATAGCTTTTTTTAATAAGCTAGACCTATTCTTTGTAGGCATATACACACTGATCAATGGCCACTTTATGTGATTATTCATAATTAAATCAAGTTCATACTATTTTTAAAAGATCTGTTCAATGTTTGGTTCAAGTTATTACTTAACAAATTATTTCTCGAGATGATAATTTATTTTAATTATATTGACAAAAAAAACACACACCTATTTTTTCCATCACATCTTGGTGGTTTGAAACAAATGTTTAAATATCATTAGAGTGTACTTTTTTGAAATACGCATCGTGGTTAAGTACGGTATTAATTTCCTGTTGAGAAATATCTAAATCTATTAAGTCAAAAAAATGATTAAGATAACTAGATTTATCTGCCAAAAAATTCTTGCATCACAATGGGTAAACGTCAATACCGGCAGATTTAAATTCAATCAATAATTCATGTCTTCGAATAAGAATATTTTTACACTTCTTAATGAACTTATCAAGACGTTTACAATTAACGATGATATTACCTATGTATTTTTTTGCGTCTGGTCATTAGCTAATTTAAGTTATAAATGACCAGGTTTACCTGTACCGTCATCATAATATTTTGATAATCCGCACCTCAATAAGTCTTGACGCACAGAAAAAGTACTACATCTTTATATTTATTAAATACTTTAGGTAACATATTTTAAATGAATCTCCATTTGTTCTTTGTATTAGTTTACGAACAAGTTTATTCCAAATTGCAACACTAGAGATATGAAATGGGCTGTGTGGATTAATAAAGCGCATCTTAAAACCAACTACGACTTTCCTATGAATTGGAACAAGAGAATGGGTTGATGTTTTGGTATAAATGTCATTGAGCTGCTTGTTGTCGATTGGAGCAAATTTAAATATCTGACCCAGACAAGATTTAAGTGCATCTATGGACATAAGCCAACAGCACTTGACGTCAAAAGGTTTCCATGTCAAGTTTCTACCTGATGAATAATTGACACCTGTTTAAAGTTATCAAGTAATCGGACAGGTGTGCTGCCTTCTTTTTTGGTAAAAAATAATAAAATTACGCATATTTATACTTCTGCAAAGAACGGAAATACCCCCTGGATAGCATAGGGTACACATTTTTTATAATCAAGAATATGTATTCTATCTCAGAGACGTTATCTAGACTCTTTGGCCTACTTATTGTTTGCTCTTAACCGATGTGCAAATAGACCTACCAATAAAAAAGAGACGATATATATTGGAGAATTGAGCAGTGAATAAATTACGTCAATTGAATAACCTGTAACGGGCTCGAGCAGGTATAATATTACAAAAGGTGCACCTAAGCATATAAATGTTAAAAAGCTAATGACAATAAATAGTTTAAGCATCTCAAACGCAGCATTCTGTGATATACGTTCTTTTTCTTTATCACTTATTGAACTGTCGAACAGTGCTTTTTTCGTTTCTTGGGAAAGGGTGATTATATTTTTAGCTTGGCTCACAAGTGTTAATTTAGTAAATAGATAAGAAGTTAAAAATATAGTTAATATTACTTCAATATGAGCAATCATGTCTTGAATCACTCAGATGTTTCATTGTCGATTTTTTGCTCTTTTTGCTCTTTTTGCTCTTTTTGCTCTTTTTGCTCTTTTTGCTCTTTTTGCTCTTTTTTGTTGAGTAGACGTTTAAGTGGGAACCAAAAAAAACCAATTAATGAAAATAAAATTAGGCTTATCAGCGCAATAAAAGAACCGATTGCAGATAATCCACCACCAGGGCCGATGTAAGCAAGTGAGCAAGTTGGATATAGTAGTATTAAAAATAGAACTAGATTTTTGATCATATATTACCTGGCTATACACTCTTGTTGTTTTGTTTTAAAAAAATTGATATTGAATTCAGCTGAAAGGCGCTCTCCACCTTCCATGATACCAGCAATGGACATACTATCCACTATATTTATATATTCCCAAATCAATTTCTTTTGTGGGGAAATCTCGAATACTCTACCATTCATGGATTCAGTTAGTAATAAGTTACCATTGCTTAACCATTGGTGTTTACCCATTATGTTACTATAAAATGGGAGTTGCCTAGTTCCTGAGAAGTAGTTGGTTTTCTGTCCACTCAACGCATCAATAAAGACTATGTTACTTTTGCCTCGTCTTCCTCTGGTAGATGTATTATTATCAAAAATAGACAAGGTATTTCCATCTATGAAATCAGGATCATGCTGTCGCGTAACTAGTCCAGTACTTATAAATTTAATTTTTAAATTTATCGGGTTAAATACAAGCACCGTGCTGATATTTCGTAGTGACACAAGTAAGTCTCCTTGAGAAAAAATGCCTTCTTTAAGGTGAGGGGGGAACTCTTCAATATCATTCAGATGAAACAAATCGCCAGTAACTGGAATATTACGGCTTTTGAGTGTTGATAAGTAAAGTAATCCTTCATAACCATTTTTTTTCAAAAGTGAGGCGATTGATATTTCTTTTAAGACCTCACCTTTTTGAGATACTTTTAATATCAAGTCATCTTTAAACGGAGGGATAAAATTGGGGAATCCAGTAAGTTTATTTTTATACCTGATTTGACTTGGTATCCAAAAATCACCTGACGAAGATTGATTAATAGAGTGATGAGTCAGCCTAGGCAACTTCCAGACTACATTTCCACAGATATCTAGTCTGACTAATCCTAAGTTTTCAAAGTTGAATAATATATCGCCATTAGCCAAAAGTTTGGATCCATGTATGTGTGTACCTGGGAGATTTTTTGGAATCATTTTTTTAGGAATATGCGTTGCATCAGGCCATATTTCGAACCAGTTTAGTTTCCAAGTGTGTACAGTCACTCCGTGTTTATCAATTACTTTAATATTTGGTATAAATGACGGCCCCATTGCTGTTATTAATGTAAGAGCATGTTGTATTTCTGATTGTTTTTGGTGTACGAGGGACTTTTCTACTGAGTGTCTAATATAATACCAAGGAAGCTCTCCTTTAAAGGTACTTATAGCCGAGTTTGTATTACGATAAAGAAAATCGAATGCACGCGAGGGGAATAAATTATATTTACTTGAAATGACTCCTAAGCTGAAAATAATAATGATACAACTGGTAATAAAAAATAGCCTTGAAAATCGTTCCATTTGGTAGCACCTAAGTAAAAATCGATTTACTATACCTAAGTGACTTCAAAATGCGAATTTCATTATTTCCCAGGTATTTCAAGTAAACTACTGTGCACTAAAGTACTAAGCTTCTGATTAGTATTTTAGGCCAGCCATATTTTGCTGACGTTTCTTGATTTGCGATAGCTCTTTTTGCGTTTTTGACTAAGTTCCAGTCTTATGACCGATAACTTTATTTGTGAAATTTAGAAAAGAAGATGAGATCTAATGGGTTTAGTTGATTTACGCAAACACCCGTTGAAAAATCAACCATTGTGTGGCGCGCATCTGACTCATTTTAAAAAATATATTTAAGATTTTAAAATAAGATATTTTGAGCTACTTTATTAAATAATAAAGTAGCTCAAATGTACAGATCCACCTACACAAGAAGCCGTTATGTGAAGAGGTAAATAAAACAAATGAATTTTAAAACATATTTAGGTAATGCAATAAGGAAATTAGAGCAATTTCCGCCATACCTTCTTTTTTATCCATTTTTTATGTCTGATGTAGAAATAGCTATTTTTGACGATGCAATTAAAGAATCACAGTATTATCTGGAGTTTGGCTTAGGTGGCAGCTCTTTACGATCCATTTAGAAATCAAAAAAGATGATGTATACGGTTGAGTCAAGTTCTGAATGGCTAAGTTTTATGCGAAAGTACATAGTTGTTAGATATTTTGAGAATAAACGTTTGAATGTTTTTTGGTAAATATTGGTCCTACAAGGGATTACGGTTATCCAAAATATGCAGGTTCTAAAACGATTTTTGAAATGTATTCTTCAAATTTTTTTGACTCAATTGATGTTAAATTAATAGATTTAGTTTTAATTGATGGACGATTTAGAGCGGCGTGTATTTTGAAAGTGATTATAGAATGTCACAAAAATCTTAGGCTAAAAATACTAATTCATGATTTTTGGAATCGGGAGAAGTATCATATAGTGTTGAAATATTTAAACGTTGTGTGCAGGGCTGACACTATAGGACTTTTTTTATAATAGATGATGTTGATATAGAATTGGTAGAAAGAGATTACGAAGTTTATAAACTTAACCCAGCCTAAATTACAGAACACCTTAAATTGAAAAATTATAACAGACATTGATCAGACCCCTAGGTAACTTTTTGGATTTTATATAAATGCAATGCATGTCCACCAATGAGTCTTATTATCTTTTCCCTTAACTCATCAAAACCAACCAAGCTTATTTTTTCGCCTTGCTGGAGTAGATTAATTTCCTCAAAACACGGAACGACCCAACGTAATGTTGGGTTAGGTATTTCTTTATTGATTTGATCCGCTATGATGGTTCTTTTTTTTTCTTTCTTCAAATTAGCTTTCATTCGTCTTTGCGCGATAGAATAAATTAACAATGAAAGTGTCATCACCATCAACAGAATATCTATTCTACTTGGCTTTTTGATAAATAATGATGATACAAAAAATAAGGGTTCTTTTAAAAACTTAAACTCTTTTTCTACTTCAAATTGTGCTTTGTAATGCTTAAGCAAACCTTCAAGTGAAAGCGCTTTTTTATAAATATTCGTTGCTAATATAAAACACGATTTTTGTTCTACAATCTTTTTTATGGCGGTTTCGTTTTCTTCCATTTCTGTGGTGATTTTCCATTAAATACTTTTTATTGGTGCATTTTTTTATGCCGTCCTTTACCTTCGTAGACTTTATGCTCAATAAACTGTCGAGTCGCTATTTGATGGTGCTTCATCTTTTTCGCCAATTTATCTAGTGCCCGTTGTGCATCAGTTTGACAAGCGAAACGTTGAGCTTGCAAATGAAAAAGATCTTTTTTGATTCCTGTGTATGCCGGCTCAATTTGTCGAATAATGTTTTTTGTGCTCTGCTATTTGCAGCCTCTGAATAATGACATGGTCTAATTGATCCGACTACCTTAGTTAAAACATAATTGACTTTACTCGGGATACAAATGAAAAATCGTAAAAATTATTCAAAAGAATTCAAACTAGATGCAATAGTTCTCGTTAGAGATCAAAACTACGCTGTAGCAGAAGCAGCTAGAAATCTAGAAGTCAGTGTTCAAATACTTGGTTAATGGATCAAAGAAGCTGAAAAAGATTATAGGCATGCTTTTGGAGGTAACGGAAAACTTACGCCTGAGCAAGATGAGATACGTAAACTTAAAGCTCAAGTGAAGTGCCTAGAAATGGAGCGTGAAATATTAAAAAAAGCGACGGACTTCTTTGCAAAAGAAACAAAGTAAAATACGCATTTATTACCCAACATAAGAAGATCTGGCCGGTGATACTGATGTGTCGCGTGCTGGGTGTAAAAAGCAACAACTATCATAATGCTCAAAAAAGAAAGGCTCAAAGGCCGATTGATACAACCTATCAAGAGACGCTGGCACGGGTGAAAGATATCGCAAAATATAGCGATAATACTTATGGCGAAAGACGTATTCAAAAAGCCTTAAATGCACTTAATTTCCTTGTGAGCCCCAGAAAAAATGGTAGTTAATGAAAGAGGCAAACGTTTGGGTACGTTATGAGAAAAAATATAAAGCAACGACAAACAGTAAATACAACAAGCCCGTCTGCGCTAACGAACTTGAGCAAGACTGTGATTTTCAACAACCTGATCAGGCGTGGGTTCAAGACATTACCTACATATTGACTTCACAAAGCTGGCTATATTTGGCGACAGTAAGGGGCCTATATTTTTGTAAAGTGGTCGGTTGGAGCATGGGGACAAGAATGAAAGCTCAACTTGTTTGTGATGCACTCACGATGGTGGTGTGCAACGAAACCCAAAGGCTGGATTGATAGTCCATTCAGATCAAGGTTTTCAATATAGACGAATACTGAGGTTACATGGTTTTGTTAGTAGTATGAGTAAGAAAAGTTGTTGTTGCTGAGATAATGCGGTAACAGAGAGCTTCTTCGGTAGTTTAAAACAAGAGCGAGTAAATTGGTGTAATTACCGAACACGTTATACATCCCAGCAAGATGTACTGAGCTACCTCACGATGTGATACAGCAGCAACAGAATGCACTCATATCTTGATTATCAAAGTCCAAATGTATTTAAATGTAAAGAAAGATAATTGAAAAAGGTAACTTTAAGAACTTAACTAGGGTGACTGAATTTAGTTGACCAAGTCAGCAGTTGTTGGTTGAAGAAGAGTAGGAAAAACACGTTTATTAAAAGAAGCATTCTCTACTATTGATAGTGAATTTTTATATTTGTTTATCATTAGAAAACCTGAGGCTGTACTGGTAAAAGAGTTCGCAAACCTTATAGCTGTGCAACTTTATGTTAAATTTTTTAAACCGTCTTTATTGAGAGATATTTTTGACTTTCTTTTTCATTACACCATGACTACTCCCATTATTGTTTTGGTTGATGAGTTTCAGAATATAGCTAAAATTAATTCTAGTTTGTTTTCTGGCCTTCAGAATTTTTGGGATCCAAGTAAGTCAAAGTCAATGATGCATTTTTTATGTTGTGGCTTTATATAGTTTAATGATTAAAATTATTAAAGGCTCAAAAGAGCCGTTTTTAAATCGCGATGATGACTTTTTAAAATTCAACCTTTAGCCCTTTCTTACATTAAAGGAATAATGCTTGATTCCAACAAGTACTCAACAGAAAAAATGCTGCAGTGGTGGTATTTTTCAGGAGGGATCCCAAAACATCTTGAATGGTTGAAAGGGGCTAGTGATGATGTATTTAACAGTTTACTTTCAGAATACTCTCCTATTATACAAGAAGGGGTGTATAGGTTAGTTGAAGATTTCGGTTCAGATCACAGAACATATTTTAGTGTACTAGGGGGAATATCGAAAGGAAACACAACAAGGGCAAAACTTGAAGGCTTTCTAAAAATGGGTGTTGGTACCGAACTGAACGAGCTAGAAGAGGTGTTTGATGTTATTGAAAAAACATCCGTTAACATCTAAAGAAAACTCTAGAGATGTTAGGTACAGTATAACCGACCCTTTTTTACGTTTTTGGTTTCGATAAATCTACAGTAACAGTAATGCTGTTGAAATGGAGAATTTTAAGTATCTTCGAAGTGTAATATCAAGAGATTTTAAAACCTTTTCAAGCATTGAACTTGAATCATTATTTAAAGCATTACTTATTGAGTCTAAAAAGTATAATGCTATTGGTGGTTACTGGGATAGTGAAGGACATAACGAAGTAGATATTATTGCAGTAAATGATGTTGATAAAAAAATCTGATGGTTGAAGTTAAGCATCAGTCAAAAAATTATGAAGTAGGGAAGTTTGAAGTAAAGGTGGATCTTGGATTAACTAAGCTGAAAAGAAGGGCTATAGTGTCGATATAAGGTGCTTTTCTTTAAATAATATAGAACTGATTTTAATGAGTTTTTATAGTGACGGTGGGTAATGTGGCCAGGTAACCCTGAGATATGGTTTTATATTTTTTACAGGAGGAAACAATGAGTAGGGGATGAAGTAGGGCTTTAGGTATTTTAAAGTACTGCGTATTTTGTGTGTTTGCCTTCTGTTCTTCCTGTGAATAATTTTGTTGTTTAGTTACGTGGAGTGTCTTCCATGGGTTATGATGTTTTTTTGTTGGCTTGGGGTGACGGACTAAGGTCTTACTTACAGGTGCATTGGAATTTTTCTTTATTAACACACATTTATTAAAAGTATAGGTATATGGACGTAACTAATTTATCGCAGTTTACTGAACTGGCACTAACCCGTAATATTTTTTCATTATTTGTAAACCCCAAGCGCAGTGAAAACTATGCCATTTCGGCGGCGGGATTGTTCTTAGATTATGCTAAGCAAAACATTGTTGATAGTGAATTTACGCCACTATTTACTTTGGTTGAGCAGGTTGACCTTGCCGGTAAAATAGCAGCGCAGTTTTCGGGTGAAATGTTAAATACTACCGAGCAACGAGCGGTTTTACATACCGTATTACGTGCACCTGATACGGTTAAAGTTGATGTTTTAGGCGTGCAAGCCGAAGAGGTTATTAACACTGAAGCCAGAATGGCCGCTATTGTTGATGATGTGCACTCAGGTAAGGTTCGCTCGGTTACTGGTGAAAAGTTTACTGATATCCTTGCTATTGGTATTGGCGGCTCTTATTACGGTATTAAGGTGGCCTTGTCAGCACTTGTGCCTTACCATCAGCCAGGGCTGAAAGCCCATGTGCTGGCTAATGTTGATGGTGATGCCGCGCAAGAAAAATTTGCCAAACTTAACGCTTCAACAACACTCGTGGTGGTGATTTCTAAAACATTCTCTACCCAAGAAACTTTGCTTAATGCCACTATTGTAAAAGCTTGGATGCTTAATACTTTGGCTGAACCTCACTATTCGTCGGCAGAGGTTATGGCTCAACATTGGTATGCGGTTAGCAGTAATATTGAGGCTGCAACAGCGTTTGGTATTAATGCCAATAATATTCTGCCAATGTGGGATTGGGTTGGTGGGCGATTTTCTTTATGGTCAGCAGTGGGGTTGCCACTGGCATTGATTATTGGTAATAGCCATTTTAAGGCTTTAAAAGCCGGTGCTTATACCATGGACGAGCATTTTAAAAGCGCCCCGTTTCAGCAGAACATGCCGGTAATGATGGCGTTGCTAGGTATTTGGAATCGAAATGCTTTAGGTTACCCTAGCTTAGCTATTCTACCTTACAATCATGCGCTAAGAGCCTTACCGGGTTATTTGCAGCAAACCGATATGGAAAGTAATGGTAAGTCGGTCTCTAGTACCGGTGAAACGCTGAATTATTTAACTGCACCTGTGGTTTTTGGCCAGGAAGGTACCAATGGCCAACATGCCTTTATGCAGTTAATGCATCAAAGTGCCGATATTATTCCAACAGATTTTATTCTCTCTCTTGCTCCAACCAGTAAACATTTGGCTAATCATGACGCTTTAGTGGCTAATTGTTTGGCCCAGAGTGAGGCATTAATGCAAGGTAAAACCTTGGCACAAGCGAAAGCCGAAATGCTTGATGCTGGCGCTAGCGAAGCTGAAGCGAATAGGCTAGCCGCTCATAAAACCATGAAAGGTAATACCCCAAGTAATACTATTTTAATGGAACGCTTAGACCCCCACTCGCTTGGCGCTTTATTAGCGCTGTACGAACATAAAATATTTGTTCAAGGCGTAATTTGGCAGGTAAATTCATACGACCAATGGGGTGTTGAATTAGGTAAGCAACTTGGTAAAGAAGTGCTGAACGTGATGGCGCAGCCAATGAGCGATCTTGACAGCGAAAAACTTTCTGCCTCGTCATTGGCATTAATCCGTCGTTATAAGAGTAACTTAACCAATAGCATTTAAAATAAATAACCGACTATTCTAAGGGTCTACCTCGGTAATGCCCTTATTACTTTAATGACTTACCGCCATGTAACAATATGGCTTCATGGCATGAGTAAATTTTTTATGTTGATGTGGGTACTTATGTTTAGTCTCGAACAATAAGCATGTGTCTACGGTGTTGTTCCTCGCCATCTTCACCATCTTGGTAATTTCTTCTGCATTACTTTAACGACTTACATTGACGTAAAAATATGGCTTGCTGATATGAGTAAGTCCCTTTCGTTGCTGTTGCCAGCTATGTTTGGCCTATAGTAATAAATATGTGCTTTTGACTATTTATTCTCATTATCCTTATTTGTTATTGGCTCATTAGTTATTAGCTACTCCTTAAAGTTATTATTTAAAGTTATTAGTTAAAGCTATTCCTTAAAGTTATGACTAAATTTACTTGCAATAGCTTTAACTTTTAGAATGAGAAGTTTAATCTTTCTTTCTCTTTATACTTTTTTAGTATAAACAAGCATTTACTTATATGGATAATGATTTGCCGCTGTGGCATGATATTAAACAATAATATCATGTCAACATTAGTGGTCAGCAATGCAATTAACCCATTTACAAAAGCTAGAAGCCGAATCAATGCACATTATTCGAGAAGTTGCCGCAGAATTCGATAATCCTGTGATGCTTTACTCGGTTGGCAAAGACTCTGCCGTCCTTCTTCATCTTGCCCGCAAAGCTTTTGCACCTGGCAAAATACCTTTTCCGCTATTACATGTTGATACCAATTGGAAATTCAAAGAAATGATTGCATTTCGTGACCAAATGGCAAAAGAGCATGGTTTTGATTTGCTGGTGCATAAAAACCCTGAAGGCATGGCAATGAATATTAGTCCGTTTGAGCATGGTAGTGCTAAACATACCGATGTGATGAAAACCCAAGGCCTAAAGCAAGCACTTGACCAATATGGTTTTGATGCCGCATTTGGTGGTGCACGACGTGACGAAGAAAAGTCACGTGCGAAAGAGCGGGTATATTCATTTCGTGATAAAAATCATCGTTGGGATCCTAAAAGCCAACGTCCTGAGCTGTGGAATATTTATAATGGCAAAGTGAATAAAGGCGAAAGCATTCGCATTTTTCCTTTATCGAATTGGACCGAGCTTGATATTTGGCAATATATCTATTTAGAAGGCATTAAAATTGTGCCACTTTATTTAGCTGAAAAACGCCCAGTAGTAGAACGCGATGGCACTTTAATTATGGTTGACGACGAGCGTATGCCGATTGGTAAAGATGAAGTGGTGCAAATGAAAAGTGTACGCTTTAGAACCTTAGGCTGTTATCCGTTAACCGGTGCTGTTGAGTCAACTGCAACAACCTTACCTGAAATTATTCAAGAAATGTTATTAACAAAAACCTCCGAGCGCCAAGGCCGTGTAATTGATCACGACTCAGCAGGCTCAATGGAGAAGAAAAAGATGGAAGGGTACTTTTAAGGCTAAGCTTTAAAAGAAGTTTTAAGCTGTCAGCTTTCAGCAATAAAACTATTTCATGCAAGTTGGGTTTGGTCGATTAGGTTTTATGGCAGCCTGTGGTTGACAGACTAAAGTCCGACCTACAAAAAAATCGCCAAACTCGATATTACCAGCTGTATGCTCTATGTAGGTTGGACTTTAGTCCATCAGCTTTAAAATATAGCGTTAAGTTTAAAGTTTTCTGTGGTTGGTAAGTGAAATAGAAGTTTGAAGCTTTCAGCAATAAAACTATTTTATGCAAGTTGGGTTTGGTCGATTAGGTTTTATGCCAGCCTTGTGGTTGACGGACTAAAGTCCGACCTACAAAAAAATCGCCAAACCCGATATTACCAGCTGTATGTTCTATGTAGGTTGGACTTTAGTCCATCAGCTTTAAAATATAGCGTTAAGTTTAAAGTTTTCTGTGGTTGGTAAGTGAAATAGAAGTTTGAAGCTTTCAGTAATAAAACTATTTCATGCAAGTTGGGTTTGGTCGATTAGGTTTTATGCCAGCCTTGTGGTTGACGGACTAAAGTCCGACCTACAAAAAAATCGCCAAACCCGATATTACTATCCGTAGAGTCTATGTGGGTGCTATGTAGGTTGGACTTTAGTCCATCAGCTTTAAAATATAGTATCAAGTTTAAAGCTGTCGGCGGTCGGTAAGTGAAATAGAAGTTTCAAGAAAAGAATTAAGAGAAGGTTTTAGTGTTTTTACTGACAGCTTCTAACTAATAGCTAACACCTATGTCTTTACATATTTAGGAATGATGATGATAGATTCACCGAAGAAAGATTTACTGACGAACGACTTACTTGAAACCGATATTGAAGCTTATTTGAAGCAGCATGAAAACAAAGAAATGGTGCGCTTTTTTACTTGTGGTAGCGTTGATGATGGCAAAAGTACATTAATTGGCCGGTTATTACACGATTCAAAAATGATCTTTGAAGATCAACTAGCGGCAATTAAAAACGACAGTAAAAAGTCGGGCACTACCGGTGAAGCTATCGACTTAGCTTTGCTCGTTGACGGTTTGCAGTCAGAGCGAGAGCAGGGCATTACTATCGATGTTGCTTATCGTTATTTTGCTACTGATAAACGAAAGTTTATTATTGCCGATACGCCTGGCCATGAGCAATATACTCGCAATATGGCTACGGGCGCTTCAACTTGTGACCTGGCTATTATTTTGATTGATGCGCGTCACGGCGTGCAAGTGCAAACTCGCCGTCATTCTTATATTTGTTCTTTGTTAGGCATTAAGCATGTTTTAGTGGCAGTTAACAAAATGGACTTGGTGGATTATAGCCAAAACCGTTATCAAGAAATTAAAAAAGATTATCGCAAATTTGCCGATGACTTAGCTTTTGAAGATGTGCGTTTTGTGCCTATTTCAGCCCTTAATGGTGACAATGTTGTTGACGAAAGTAGCAAAATGCCCTGGTATCCGGGTGCTACGTTAATGAAGTTATTGAACACTATTAAGGTAGATGATCAAAAACACTTTACCCAATTTCGCTTGCAAGTGCAGTATGTTAATCGTCCAAATTTAGACTTTAGAGGCTTTGCTGGCACAGTTGGCTCAGGGCATATTCGCGTTGGTGATGAAATTGTTGCCTTACCATCAGGTAAGCAAAGTAAGATAAAATCGATTGTAACTTTTGAAGGTAACATTGATCGCGCCGACCACGGTATGGCGGTTACTTTGACCCTTGAAGATGAAATTGACATCAGTCGTGGCGAAATGATTGTCAAAAAAGGCAGTATTCCTATATCAGCTAAAGAACTAAGTGCGACCATTGTTTGGATGCATGAAGACGAATTAGAGCCAGGCCGTGAATATTATATTAAACATGGTAGCAAGCTAACAACAGGGCACGCATTAAAAATTGATCATCGCATTGATGTTAATACCCTAGAGGAATTCTCTGTTGACCAATTAGCGTTAAATGAAATCGGTGTTGCTCAATTTGAAGTGGCTGAAGCGTTACATTTTGACGCTTATGGTGATAATAAAGCGACCGGTGCTTTCATTATTATTGATCGATTGAGCAATGTTACTGTCGGTGCCGGTATGATTAACGGCGCGCTTGAAGCGAAACAAGATCATCAGTACTCAGCGTTTGAGCAAGAACTTAACACCTTAGTTCGCAAGCACTTCCCACATTGGGGCGCACGCGACTTATTGAAATAACATTAAAGTTAAGTGCCTATATGTAGGTCGGACTTTAGTTCGTCAACCGTAAAGCGGGCGATTAACGTGATGGACCTACAGGTTTTATGTAGGTCGGACTTTAGTCCGTCAACTGTGCAGCGGGCAATTAACGTGATGGGCCTACAGGTTTTATGTAGGTCGGACTTCAGTCCGTCAACTGTGCAGCGGACAATTAACGTGATGGGCCAAAAAAATGGCAGAGGATACTGTTTTATCACTCAGTATTTGTACACTTAATTGTTTATAATTTTACGATATTTACTTTTCGAACAGTAGTTAGAACTTGGATTAGGTTTACATTATGTTGTATACGCAGTGGCTACTGGTCGCAATATTTGCATTAACGCTTATTGGACTGGTTTTTTTTCCAAACAAACCGGAACGGGTTTTTGGTAGCACAACATTATTGTGTTTAGCGGCGTCATTTGTTGGCACTGACGATATTCTCAGTAACGCGGTAAATCCTGGTTTAGTCACGTTATTATTATTGGTGTTATGTTCTTTTGCTTATGAACGCACCAGTATTTTAAGGCGTATATCAGCGTTAATGCTCAATGGCAAAGCATCTACTGCAAGTTTTAGAACGCTTATATTTACTGCTTTGAGCTCGGCATTAATTAGTAATACGGCGGTGGTAGCTACGTTAATTTCGGTAGTGAAAAAAAACACCGTGGTCAATCCTGGTAAATTGTTATTACCCTTGTCATTCGCCGCTATTCTTGGTGGCACTTTAACCTTAATTGGTACTTCAACTAACTTAATTGTTAATTCGTTATGGCTAGAACAAGGTCAACAAAGTTTAGGTTTTTTTGACTTTACTTTAGTTGGTGGCGCTGCACTTATTGCCTGTTTATTTATTATATTATTGCGTCAACATACTTTAGCTGATACGCCAAACGAGCAGTTAGGTGATAAGGAATATCTTGTTGAAGCACAAGTAAAGCCTAACTCTAAACTCATTGGAAAAAGCATTGAAGATAATGGCTTAAGAAATTTAGACACTTTGTTTTTGGTCGAGTTAGTACGCTACGGGCGGCTTATTTCCCCGGTAACGCCAGATGAGGTAATACAACCGAATGACAGGCTTATTTTCAGTGGTGACATCAGCAAGGTTTTAGTCTTGCAGCAATTTGATGGCTTAACATTATTTGCTGAGCAAAAGGGTTTGTTACGGGAAAACCTAACCGAAGTATTGATTAAACCTGACTCTGCTATTGTCGGTAAAACCTTAAAAACCGCAGGATTTAGGGCTAGATTTGATGCCGCTGTTGTCGCTATTCGCCGAGAGGGTACGTCGCTTTCTGGCAAACTTGGTGATATAAAAGTTCAAGCTGGCGACTTTTTAGTTTTAGCGGTTGGCTCTGATTTTTGCGCGCGCACTAATTTAACGAAAAACTTTTTTATTCTTTCCGGTCATAAACCCGACGATATGCTAACAGGTTGGCGTGACTCTTTAGCTATTTTTGGCTTTATTATCGCCATTGCACTGACCATGGTGACTAATATAAGTTTATTGTCGAGCTTAATGTTTTATCTTGGGTTATTGATTTTAACTGGTTGTTTAACGGTTAATGAAATTAAGCGCCGATTTCCGATTGAAATTTGGCTAATTGTGCTGGGAGCATTAACCTTAGCGCAAGCGTTTGAATATAGCGGTGTCGCAGGAATTTTTGCCAATGAAATTGAGCAATTGTTAGCAGGAGAAAGTGCCATCATCGCCATGGTGGTGATGTTTTTTATTACCTTAGTCTTGACCGAAGTTATTACTAACAGCGCTGCTGCGGCTTTAGTGTTTCCGCTAGCGTATAATATTGCCATTGGCTTAGGTGTTAACCCTTTGCCGTTAGTTATGGCGGTGGCCTTTGGCGCTAGTGGTAGTTTTATCAGCCCTTATGGTTATCAAACTAATATTATGGTGTTTAATGCCGGTAACTATAAGATTACTGATTTTATTAAATTCGGTTGGCCGATAACACTGACTTATAGTGTAGTGGTGTTAATCTTAATACCGCAAATATTTCCTTTTTAGTTTTGCCTAAAAAGCTCGTACAGTGTTTTTGACCAGGTTATTTTAAACACTAATATAAATTTAAAACTGACTACTATTTTTAACTGAAGGCTAATCGCCTGGCACTTAAAGTGTTAACTGAGCGCTTAAAACGATAAAAATATAGTTAATCAGCAATATGTCACTGGACTAATATGAAAACTGAAAATACGGTTTGGCACACTCAACAAGTAAGCAAAACACAACGCGCTGATATCAAAAAGCAAAAAGCTTGTTTGTTATGGTACACCGGTCTTAGTGGCTCAGGTAAATCGACCATTGCTAATGCGGTTGACGCGCTACTTTTTCAACGCCATTGCCATAGTTATTTACTGGATGGCGACAATGTTCGCCATGGTTTAAACGGCGACTTGGGTTTTAGTGATGAAGATAGAGTTGAAAATATTCGCCGTATTAGCGAAGTGGCAAAACTGTTTGTTGATGCTGGTTTAATTGTTTCAACCGCATTTATATCTCCTTTTGCCGCTGATCGCGTAATGGCGGCAAACAAGCTTGAGGATGGAGAATTTATTGAAGTCTTTATCGATACGCCGATTGCTGTTTGTGAGCAACGCGACCCTAAAGGCTTATATAAAAAAGCTCGAGCAGGTGAGATTAAAGACTTTACCGGTATAGACTCTACTTATGAAGCGCCTGAAAACCCAGCGATTCATCTTGATACGGCTGATAAAAATATTGAACAATGTGCTCAACAAGTTGTTGATTATCTCATTGAACAGGGTTTTATAGCTGCTTAATTTAAGTCAGTAATAAAGCTGTCAGCTAGAAGTAAAGCTGTCAGTTGTTAGTAAAATCAAACAGACAATTATTCTTTTACTGACAGCTACTCTTGACCGATAGTTTAAAATTTTTGTAGGTCGGACTTCAGTCCGTCAACGGTTAAGCAGGCTATATAAGGCGATGGGCCAACAAACATTGGCAGCAGGTGTTGTTTTGTTTGGGATTAATGGCAAGTACGGTTAAATTTTATTTAACTTGATGGACTAAAGTCCAACCTACATCAAGCCTACGGGTGACAATGTAGGTTTAGGTGATTGTTTATGTAGGTCGGACTTTAGTCCGTCAACCGCAAAGCGAATAAAAAATGCAGTAGGGTAAAGCCAAACGGGTAAATAAACTGAAAGTGGTTTTTCTTTAAAACTAACAGCTTAAAATTTCAAACTGATAGCTGTTTTAAAACCTGATTGACTAAAGTTAAACCTACAAAGGCCTAAGGGTGACAGTGTAAATTTAAGCGATTGTTTTGTAGGTCGGACTTCAGTCCGTCAACGGTTAAGCAGGCTATATAAGGCGATGTGCCAACAAACATTGGCAGCAGGTGTTTTTTTGTTTGGGATTAATGGCAAATACGGTTAAATTTCATTTAACTTGATGGACTAAAGTCCAAACTACATCAAGCCTACGGGTGACAATGTAGGTTTAGGTGATTGTTTATGTAGGTCGGACTTTAGTCCGTCAACCGCAAAGCGAATAAACAATGCAGTAGGGTAAAGCCAAACGGGTAAATAAACTGAAAGTGGTTTTTCTTTAAAACTGACAGCTTCAAACTGATAGCTGTTTTAAAACCTGATGGACTAAAGTCCAACCTTGAACCTACAAAAAACTTACAAGTAACCTTTGCGTATTGCATAGGTAAATCATTTTTTATAGGAGATTTTTGCATGCATTATGATGTTTTTAATGGCGATGCTGACGGCATTATTGCCCTGTTACAATTGCGTTTGGCTGAGCCTAAAGCCTCAACACTGATCACTGGCGTTAAACGCGACATTCAATTATTACAGCAAGTACCTGTCGAACAGGCAACTTCTGTCACCGTGCTTGATATTTCTATGGAAAAAAACATTGTTGCTTTAGAGGCCTTACTTAGCAATAATATCCAAGTATTTTATGTTGATCATCATCGCACGGGTGAAATACCAACCTCTCCGTATTTAGATAAAATTATCGATATTGACGCCAATACTTGTACCAGCTTATTGGTGAATCAATATTTAGCTGATAAATATGTTTTATGGGCTATTGTCGGGGCTTTTGGCGATAATATGTTACTGGCGGCAGAGAAGCTAGCGCAGCAAGCCGGTTTGTCAGATAGCGAGCAGGCACAGTTGAAAGCTTTAGGAATTTATATTAACTATAACGGCTACGGTCGCACGGTTGATGATTTACATATTGCCCCTGATGTTTTATTTACCACCTTACTTAGCTATCCAGATCCATTTACCTTGATTAATGAAGCCAATTCTATTTTTGCTATTCTTGAGCAAGCTTATCTAAGTGATATGGCACAAGCTAAACAGGCCAGTGTATTGCACGATGATGCTTTTTTACAGCTTATTGAACTTGAAGATGCTGCTTGGTCACGCAGAGTTAGTGGTGTTTATGGTAATGAATTAGCGAATCAAGAGCCTAATAAAGCGCATGCGGTAATTACCTTAAATATTGATGCTAGTTATACGCTAAGTCTACGCGCACCTATTAATAACAAAGTAGGCGCTGGTGAACTGTGTGCACAATTTGACACCGGCGGTGGTAGAGCCGCAGCGGCGGGTATCAATCAACTGCCAAAAGAAAAACTTGGTAAATTCATTGCGTTGGTGTCAAAATATTATCAATAGTTTACTTTCGAGTATTCAATAATAAATAGCATTAACCTTATAAGGATTTAAAGATGAGTTTGTTGATCACGGGCGGAACGGGCTTTATTGGTAGCCACACCGTTGTTGAATTATTGGCGCTAGATAAAGATATTGTTATTGTTGATAACTTATCAAACTCTTCAACATTAGTGTTGGACCGTATTAAGCAAATAACAGATAAGTCGGTGACATTTATTCAAGCCGATATTTGTGATCGCCAAGCACTAAAGCAAGTATTTGAGCAACATGACATCGAAGCTGTAGTGCACTTTGCCGGTTTAAAAGCTGTGGGTGAGTCGAGTGTTATGCCATTAAGTTATTATCATAATAATGTCTCTGGTTCGGTAACACTCTTGCAAGTTATGGCAGAGCACAAGGTTAAAAACTTAGTATTTAGTTCATCAGCAACAGTTTATGGTGAAAATAATCCCTCGCCACTTGATGAAACTATGCCAACGTCTGCGACCAATCCTTATGGTCAAACTAAACTGATGATTGAAAATATTCTCTTTGATCTAGCGCGCAGTGATGAGCAATGGTCAATCGCTTGTTTACGTTATTTCAACCCGATTGGCGCGCATGAATCTGGCCTTATTGGTGAAAACCCTAATGGTATTCCGAATAATTTATTGCCTTATGTGTCACAAGTCGCTGTTGGCCGATTAGCGCAGTTACAAGTTTTTGGTGACGATTATCAGACACCTGATGGCACAGGTGTTAGAGATTATATTCACGTAGTCGACCTGGCCCAAGGACATGTTAAAGCGTTAGAGGCATTAAGTGACATTAAAGGCTGCGTACCGATTAATTTAGGCACAGGTAATGGTACCTCGGTGTTAGAGATTGTTAACACTTTTCAAGAGATTTCAGGACAAGATATCCCTTATAACATTGCGCCGCGCCGCGCCGGTGATATTGGCACTGTTTATGCCAATGCAAGTGTGGCGAATACTTTACTGGACTGGCATGCAAAACGTGATTTAGCGACTATGATTACAGATACGTGGCGCTGGCAGTCTAAAAACCCTAATGGTTTTGAATAGTTAAGTTACTGAAAATAAAAGTAAAGCTGTCAGCTATCAGTTATAAGCTTTCAGTAAAACCAAGCAGACATTAGTACGCTTGGCAGATGAATAACTGACAGCTATCTTTACTGATAGCTGTATTTAAACTTGATGGACTAAAGTCCAACCTACATAGGGCCTATGGGTGATAATGTATCGTTGGGTGATCGTTTTTTGTAGGTCGGACTTTAGTCCGTCAACCGTTAAGTGGGCGATTAACGAGATCGGCCAACAAGCATTTACAACAGAGTCTTGTTTTTTCAGTCGGTATTGGTGCCAAAGGCAGTTAAATTTCAGTTAACTTGATGGCTTTAAGCCCATAAAGTTAACTGAAAGCTGAGCGCTACTTCACTGACAGCTATGCAATGCCTTTAAAGCCTTGTTAACTGATGACTAATAATTGGCAAGTTTTTGTTCGTCAGCCCAAGCGAGTGCTTGATTATAGCTTTTAAGGACCTTGGCCTTTTTTAAGCCAAGCTTAGCCATTACTATGTTGGTTTTCGACCATTCTGCTCGTTCAATAAACTCTAACAGTATAATTAATGCGGCCATATCCCCTTTGCGGGTTAATAACGTATCTTTGATTTGTTGAGCTAATGGTAGCTTGGTGAGAATATTTGCCAAGTCTTCGTCAACAATGGCATCAATTAACGACAATAAACCGGTTAAAAAGGCGATGGAGTTATCCAGTGGTGATTTAATTTCGCTGGCCATTAAATCACAAAATTTTGCTCGGGTCATAGCTGCGTTAATAAGCTCAGAGGGTTTGTCGGGGTTAATATTTGCTGCAAACATTAAACCAAGAAAACGTATTAATTCAGCTGAACCTAATATAACAAGTGCTTGTTTAATTGTGGAGATTTCAGTGCGGCGTCTAAAAATAGCTGAGTTTGCATAACGCAGGAGTTTATAGGATAAAGTCACATCCCGTTCAAAAACTGATGTAATACTGGCAAGGTCTAACTCTTTTTTTGAGGTTTCATAGAGTAGCTCTGCCATTGCTATTTGTGATGGTGATAGGCTTTTAGTTTTTATCATCTCAGGCTTAGCGAAAAAGAAGCCTTGAAATAATTCAAAATCTAATGCTAATGCTTGGTTATATTCTTGGTAGGTTTCAACTTTTTCTGCTAGCAGTTTAATATGTGGGAAATCTTTAATAGCAGCTTTTACAACTTTTATGGTCTCTAATGTGGTGATTTGCCAGTCAATTTTTATGATCTGTATAAAAGGATAGAAATGTTGCCATACCGGTTGATGAATATAATCATCTAGCGCGATGGTATAGCCTTTTGCATGTAAATCTTTGCATAGCGATAATAACTTTTTACCTGGTGTTACGGTCTCTAAAATTTCAACAACAACTTCTTCTGGTGTTAATGTTTCTGGATAACCCTTTATGAGGGTTTCTAAAGTAAAATTAATAAAGGCAGGTTTGTTGCCAGTAAATTCACTAATGCCAAGATTAAAGTTACTGGCTTCAATAATTTTTGTTGTTGCTTCATCACCATCAATATCAGGGAAAACATTGATGATGCTGTCGCGAAATAATAATTCATAGGCAAATAGATTTTTATTTATATCTAGTATTGGCTGCCTAGCTGCGTAAAAGTACATTCAAATTCCTAATTAATCCTATGTTATAAAAGATAATTTTATTATTTTTATTTAGTATTATTGTTTAGTTAACTTAATTTTCACATTAGCTGACTCATTTATAACACAAATAATTGTTAATACTTACGAAAAACATGGAATCCACTATTAACTAAGCTTATTATTGTTGTTCACGTTCAATTGAGTGGTAATGTGCTATTTATTTGAGCAGTTTTAATACCAAACAAATTAATTACCATAAGTAAAAAAATAGATTAGTTCGGTTGGTAGAATGTTTTTCGGAGGTTAAATGGCTGTAGGAACAATGATTTCATTGGCACTATATTTTGTCGTTATGTTAGGGATAGGTATTTATGCCTATAGAAAATCAACTAGTGATGTTTCTGGCTTTATGCTTGGGGGGCGCAGTTTAGGCCCTGGGGTAACGGCGCTTTCTGCCGGGGCCTCTGATATGAGCGGTTGGATGCTAATGGGTGTACCTGGACTCATGTTCACCGTAGGTTTGAGCAGTGCTTGGATTTCTTTTGGCTTAGTCCTCGGCGCATATTTAAATTATCTCATCGTCGCACCCAGGTTAAGAACTTATACCGAGATGGCAAATGATTCAATTACTTTGCCTGATTTTTTTGAAAATCGCTTTGCTGATAGCTCACATGCCCTTCGCATCACCTCTTCGATTGTTATTATTTTATTTTTTACCTTATATACTTCTTCAGGCATTGTTGCTGGAGGGAAATTATTTGAAAGTTCGTTTGGCTTAACCTATGAAGTAGGCTTATATATTACCGCTGGTGTTGTTGTACTTTATACACTTTTTGGTGGTTTTTTAGCCGTGAGTCTGACTGATTTTGTGCAAGGCTGTATTATGTTTGTTGCCTTGGTGCTAGTGCCTATTGTTGCGATCTCTGATGTTGGAGGGACTGAAGCTATGCTAAAAGCTGTTGAAAATGTTGACCCTGCATTTATAGACTTATTTAGTGGTGTCAGTATTGTCACTATAATTTCTGCTATGGCATGGGGCTTAGGTTATTTTGGTCAACCTCATATTATTGTACGCTTTATGGCTATTCGTTCGGTAGATGATGTACCGGCAGCAAGAAGAATTGGTATGAGTTGGATGATCGTAGCATTATTTGGTGCTATGGCTACTGGTCTTGCTGGCGTGGCTTATGCGGCTAAAACAGGCTTGGTAGTCGATGACGCTGAAACAATATTTATTTTATTAGGGCAGGTACTGTTTCATCCTCTTATTGCGGGCTTTATACTTGCGGCGATTCTAGCGGCGATTATGAGTACCATTTCTTCGCAATTATTGGTGACATCAAGTTCATTAACGGGCGATATTTACCAAGCCTTTTTGAATAAGAACGCTAGCGAAAAGCAATTAGTGTTTGTTGGTCGAATATCAGTTGCCTTGGTAGCCATTGTTGCTATTTTCCTTGCTTACGATAGAGAAAGCTCAATATTAACCTTAGTCAGTAATGCTTGGGCCGGTTTTGGTGCTGCATTTGGACCCTTAGTTATTATGAGTCTGTATTGGAAAAAAATGAATCGACATGGTGCATTAGCCGGTATGTTAACTGGCGCTATTACTGTTTTAGTGTGGATATATGCACCTATAACGATAAATGGTCAGCATCTTAGTGATGTGATGTATGAAATTGTACCCGGCTTTATTATGGCAAGTATTGCTATTGTATTGGTCAGTCGTTTAACAACAAAAGATCAACCAGAGATCGAAAAATTATTTGATGAGGTTGTTGCTAAACATAGCTAATAGATATAGTTAATAGATATAGCTATCAGTGTTAAGTTATTAGCTTTCAGTTGAAAAAAACAGATAGCTGAAAGCTTTAGTTTTAAGTAATACTAGTTCCATTAAGTTTGTGATCTTGTTGTACGCAGGAAAAATAACTCAAGGTAAGGCGCTCGATTGAGCAATAGCTGGCTATTGGGATTGAGAGCAACACAGCCTTGAGCTATTTTAACTAGTACAAGTGAGCAATAACTTAATGGGATTGGTATAAGTTATAAAAGCCGTTAATGTATTATTAACGGTTTTTTATTTGCTCTTTTTTTGTTGCTGACTCATAGTGATTTTTAAGCCGGTTGGTTTAATTATGAGCTGTTTAATCTGTGTGGTTTATACCTAGTTAACTTTGTATAAGCTCGCTCTGCCCTTGAAGTGGAGCGGGTATATAGGTATTTAAGAAATTAAGGTAACGGGGAGTCGCTACCTAGAATAACTATTGACTGTTCAAAAGTTTTGGTAACATTTTTGAGAAGCTTTAGCTGACCTTTAAGCAGAAGCTATGGATCTTTGCCCGTACTAATCAGTAATCAGTATTAAATATAGATACTTAGGTTCAGTCTGGCAAGATGAACCCGTGTCTCTAAGTATTTTTAAGTCTCGCGGAGTGGTATGGAACTTATTAAAATAGGTGTTATTTGGCTACTAAATTGACCAAGTAATATGCTTACTAACTCTTTCTTGCCACTGCTTTATTGGCTCTTGTTTATCTCCTACCACAATGATATTTGAATGATTAAAGTTTAATGACCGGCCTTGTAACTTATCATTAGCAAAATTAGCAATAAATTTTATGTCTTCGTCATCAGGTAAGATAAAAATATTAACTGGACTTGATTGACCTTGAAACACTAAATGCAGACTTTTACTGCCGTCAAAGCGACAATAATCAGCAAAAATTAAGCTACCAAAGGTACTATCAAAACTGCCTTTAAATGCGGCCATTTTTTCGTTTAATGAAGCTAACGTCACTGTTGGTTGATCATTGTTAGAAAAGTGTGATGCCTCATAATTAACATGTGCAATAGCATAGTCACCTAGGTTTTTATAGGTGCTAGAAAACATCATAAAGTTAACGGTTAAGCCCATCACCAATGCAACAGATGCCGCCATCGATAAACGCACCCGCGTTTTACGTTTTTGTTGCTGATGACTCGCAAAAGTTTGGCGTAAAATTAATTTATTAGCTAAATCGTCAGGCACAGTGATATGCATGGCTTGCGCAATTTTATTTTCTAATGTATCAAGTTCTTGCGAAAATTTTTGTTTTGCCGAATCACTTTTAATCGCGGCATTGATAGCATCATCACGGTTATTTGGATCTGCCAACATACTGCGTCTAAACTTCAAGTCATCCATTGTGTAGACCTCTTAATTTTGGCTCGTCGTCTACGGCCTCTTTTAATTGATTGCGTGCACGAAATAATCGTGTCATCACAGTATTTTTATTTAGTGATAAAATGCCGGCAATTTCTTCACCACTGAAACCACCAATCACCTGTAAAACTAATGGCTCACGATACTCTTCAGGCATTTTTGCTATTTTTTCCCGTAGCCAATAGTTTTCAATTTCTTGTTCGCTACTGGTGGCTTTGATATCGGCAATGCTTGCTTCTTCATATTCGCTCATATCAAAACGCTTACGCTCAAACCGGCGAGCGTTTTCTCTGCGCAGAATAGTAATTAACCATGACTTTGCCGCCTTTTCGTCTTTCAACGAGTCAAGCGCGCGCCATGCACGTAAAAATGTTTCTTGCACTAAGTCTTCAGCAATATGCTTATCGTGGCATAACCAATAGCCATAGCGATATAGATCTGCATGTAATGCTTTAACGAGTGCTTCGTATCTAACTTGTTTTGTCGCCATGTTGTAAAAGACCTGAGGCTTTGTCATTATATTTCACACAAATACATTTATTTATATAGGGCCACTATAGCGTGAATAGTTGTCAGTAAAAAATGCTTAGGATATTAACTGTCTTTTTTCAGTAAAAAATAGCGGCCAGTTTTAAGTTTGCTTGCCAAGTTGAGGCATAAATGCGGTCGAAAAAATAATACCCGCTACTGATGTTTTTTGGCTCATCAGATTAATCACCCGCTTAACGATTGACGGACTGAAGTCCGACCTACAAAAAACGATGGCCCATGGCTACATTGTCAGCTGTAGGTTTTACTTTCTTTTATCATGTTGAGTGCACACTTGACGGACTGAAGTCTGTCAACCGCAAGGCAGCCACAAAATATAATAACCTATGCCACCAAAAAAATAACAAAATATCACAGGGAGAAGAGAATGAGGACTACATGAGGACTACATGAGGAAACACCAAAACATAAAATACTTTATCAATATTTAAAGCCCTATCTCATTCATTCCTCATTGTTTCCTCGCTGTAAAAAAATAAAACCTGACGGACTAAAGTCAACCTACATAGGGTCTACAGCTGCCACCATAAACGTTGCAGCTTGTTTTTGTAGGTCGGACTGAAGTTCGACCTACAAAAAAGCGATGGCCCAAGGCGACATTGTCAGCTGTAGGCTTTACTTTCTTCCGTCATGTTAATCACCCGCTTAACGATTGACGGACTGAAGTCCGACCTACAAAAAAACGATGGCCCAAGGCTGCATTGTCAGCCGTAGGTTTTACTTTCTTCCGTCATGTTAATCACCTGCTTAACGATTGTCGGACTGAAGTCCGACCTACAAAAAAACAATGGCCCATGGCTACATTGTCAGCCGTAGGCTTTACTTTCTTTTATCATGTTGAGTGCCTACTTAACGGACTGAAGTCTGTCAACCGCAAGGCAGCCACAAAATATAATAATCTATGTCACCAAAAAAACAACAAAATATCACAGGGAGAAGAGAATGAGGACTACATGAGGAAACACCAAAACATAAAATACTTTATCAATATTTAAAGCCCTATCTCATTCATTCCTCATTGTTTCCTCCCTGTAAAAAAATAAAACCTGATGGACTAAAGTCAACCTACATAGGGTCTACAGCTGCCACCATAAACGTTGCAGCTTGTTTTTTGTAGGTCGGACTGAAGTTCGACCTACAAAAAAACGATGGCCCAAGGCTATATTGTCAGCTGTAGGTTTTACTTTCTTTTATCATGTTGAGTGCCTGCTTAACGGTTGACGGCATAACTGCTGAGCTACAAAACAAGGCTCAAACTATTATGTTAAATGGCATCTTTTAAGTTAAAAGAAATAGCGGTCAGTTAACAAAAGGCCAACCTTGAAAGGGTCGGCGCTATTTGTTTGGCAAAGATTGCTAGGGATTAATGCTGATATCAGCAGAAGGTGATTTACTGAATTTACTTTTATTCAGGGCTTGGATGGCATCGAGTAGATTTTTTCCTGACCATGGACTTGGGCTTTTTCCATAATAACTTTGTTGCAACTCAATAATGGCGTTAGATAGCGCTGGGTCGTTAAAATAATCATGTAATGAGTCAAGTGTTGTTAGTGCTTGGCTTTCATTGCTGCCTGATGATTGTGGTTGAGAGCGTGCCCATGGCAGTAAACAGGCTAAGGCTAATTCGCCATTATTTTTTTTACATGCCGCTAAGATAGTAAGATGAGCATTATTGACTTTGGTGTTAGTTTCGCTATTGGCTTGCTTAGGCTTAAAAGGGCGCTTTGCTGTTATATACCAAGCTAATAAGGTCAGTAGCCATAAGGCTAGAAATAGCCATTGTAAGAAGGTGTTTTGCTGAATTATTACGCTTTCTACAACCCTTGGTGTTGTTGGATTTTCAAGGTTAATGCTTGGTGGTTGCTGCATAGTGCTTGGTGCTATATCGGCGTTGGGTAATACAATGATTTTCTGTCCTGCTATTGTCGCTACTTCTGCTTTATTCGTGACGGTATTCCACCATGGAATATTAATTTCAGGTAATTGATATTCACCGGCTTTACTGGCAACAATGGCAAAGTTGACCACTTTTTGGCTGACTAAACGCTGATTGTTTAGGCCGGTATGCAGTTTAGCTTGATCTGGGTATACTTTCAGTCCTTGCGGAACTTGCATGGTAATTTCAGGTAGTTGCTCCTCTGAAAGCCCAACTGCGGTTAGTGTAATGGTGCGAGTGATCGGCTCGCCCACTTTAAATTCTCTTGGCGCGGGTTGAAACTCTTGCTGCAAAGCGAATAACTCGCTGGGTAACCATAGCCCATTAACTTGCGTTGGAATAGCTTTAACCGTTAACGCTATATCGTCACCGACAACACTGACAGGTTTAGTATCGGCAAAACTTAAAAAGTTAGAACGCCTTGCTGAGGGCATGATAATTTCACCAGAAAAAACCGGTGCTTTTACTATCATATCACCGCTTTTTTGTGGGCTAATGGCATACACGCGTTCAATAACGCGATAACGCTTACCCTTGATAATACTTTCTGATTCTTTATCTTTGCCGATTTGTAAAATATTTGCGCTGATTAGGCTTGGCTCGCTTAAACTGCCACGTTTTAATTCTGCAGCGAAGTGTAGTTTTACGGTTAGGGTAATTTGCTGTTGTACATATAAATCGGTGGCAGAGACTTGTGTAGTGATAAACAGGTCTTGCTGGTTTGAAGTGGCTGATTCGTTTGCCGCTAGTGAATTAATGGTAATGGCTTGCGTTTTTACACCATTAATATCAAACGCGGGAATAATCAGCTCACCTGAATTGCGTGGTATTAACACCGTACTCCAAGTGGTAGTGCGTGTGGTGTCAAAATTGATCATACTAGTTTGTGAGCTAACCGATGTTCTACCGACAATAAAGTCAGTTAATAGTGCGGATGTATCTAAGGCGTTTCTGTCAACATCATCATTGGCGGTAATGGTTAATATTAACGATTCATTAGCCATGGTCAGGTTTTTATCAACCGATGCGCTGACTTTCGTTAACGCGTAGCTATGACATGATAATAAAATAGCCAACAAAGAAATTATAACTTTTACCACTTTTTCTTAACTCCTATATTTCGGCGGTCTTGACGACGTTTTTGATACTCTAACTGCATTTTATTTCTCAGTAACATATAGGGGTCATCAGTGACTTTGTTGAGTAATTGTTGATGTTTTTGTTCGGTTTCTTTGGCTAATTGTTCTGCCATTTTTTGCGCTTGGGCGCTTTGTGCATCGTTTGCTTCTTCACCGTCTTTGGCTTGTTGCGCATTTTTAGCTTGCTGCTCAGCTGACGTCTGTTGTTTATCGCTGTCAGTTTCTTGCTGATTTTCTTGCTCTTGCTGTTCTTTAGCATTTTCTTGCGCCGAAGATTCATCTTTTTCGCTTTGGTCTTGTTGATCTGAGTTCTGCTGGCCTTGCTGCTGATCGCTGTCTTTGCTGTCACTGTTTTGGCTTTGGCTGTCTTGACTCTCACCGTCTTGGTTTTCACCCGGTTGATCATTGTCTTGCTGGTCGTCGCTTTGTTGATCATCTTGCTGTTGATCGTCACCTGATTCTTGCTCTTGCTGTTCTTGTTGCTGCTTTAATTTTTCAAGAATAGCTTTATTAGCTTTTGCATCAGCTAAGTTTGGATCGCGCTGTAAGGCTTGTTCATAGGCCGCTATTGCATCGTCAATTTTTTCTAATTTAGCTAAAGCATTACCTTGGTTAAATAGCGCTTCAGCGCTGTTTTCTTGTTGAAATGCGGCTAAGGCTTGTTGGTAATCACCGGCCTTGTAGTGAGCACTGCCTTGCCAGAGTGGGTTTTTAAATTGTGCTGCTGCTTGTTGATATTGCTCACTGTTAAAGTAGTCTTGGCCTTGTTGATCTTTAGTTTTCCAAAGATCTTGCCAAATATCAGCCTGAGCTTTGTTATTGGGTATTAACATTAGGGCGAACGGTAGCGTTGCTAGCAGTGCGCCGCGTCTGAAATAGCTTAATACCATAGGCAGAATTAATAACAGCAAGTAGGGGCCAAACTCTTGCCATTGATCGCCGGTATTTTCACTGGCTTTGGTGTTGTCAGTGTCAGCGATTAGTGGTTTAAACGTCAGTCGTTCAATATCCTTGTTGTTCTGAGTCAGGGTGGCGTAATTGCCTTTGCCGCGTTGAGCCAAACCCTGTAATGCTTGCACTGTTAATTTGGGCACAATAATCGCACCGTTATCATCTTTCATCAGCTCACCATCACTAAGTTTAATGGGCGCACCTGTTTTTGTACCAATACCAAGAATATTAAGCCGATAAGGATGATCGCGCGACCACTGGGTTATATCTTGAATATCTATATTATCAATACCGTCAGTGAACCAATAAATATCGCCATCTTTATGGCCAGCATTCACTAACATTTCATTGGCCAGTGCCAGCGCAGCAAATGGGTTGCTACCGAGCACCGGCATAAGTTCGGGGCTTAATGACGGTAAAAGTAATTTTATATTATTGCTGTCATCGGTTAACGGACTAATATTAAAAGCATCACCGGCATAGGCAATAAGACCGACTTCACCGTCTTTAATACTATCGAGTAAATCTATAGCTTTATAACGTGCTCGTGTCAGGCGATTAGGAGCAACGTCGGTGGCATACATTGAGTATGACATGTCCATGATCAACACTGAGCCTTGTGCTACTTGATACACCGGCTGTGGTAGTTTTTGCCAACTCGGTCCTGCCATGGCTAAAATTGACAGTAAGCCAATTAACAACGGCAGTACTAATGAGTTAGATTTTGCTTTAGCGTTACCTTGCACTAATACTTTTGCTAAATGTGCCGGTAACAGTTGCTGCCAGCCGGACTGCTTAACCCGCAGTTTTTTTAACATAAACAACATTAAACACAAGACAATAATGGCTAATAGCCATAGCGGGCGAATAAAATGAAAGTCAGCCATATTAATCCGTCACTCCGGTTGCTGCTTTTTTGCCGATAAAAAATTGACCATTGGACATACTTTTAATTAACAGCGTGAGTAGGCTTATCACTAACGCTAAGCCTAAAGGCCAGTAGAATAAAGCGGTTAAAGGTCGCATTTGTTGTTGTTCTTGTTCTACTGGTTCGAGAGCGTCCAATAGTTGATAAATTTTACTCATGTCTTCACTGGCTCGAGCGCGAAAATAATACCCACCAGTTTCATCAGCTAGGCGTTGTAAAGAGTCTTCATCAAGATCACTTGACGGGTTGACGCGACGAGCGCCAAATAATGAGTTTTGCACCATAACATCAGCGCCAATACCGATAGAGTATATGGTAATGTTTTTTGCTACCGCTAATTCAAGCGCTTGGTCGGGGGTAATTTTACCCGCGGTATTTTGGCCATCGGTCAGTAACAATAACACCCTGTTCGACTCTTTCTTTTCATCAAAGCGTTTAACGGCGAGGGCGATAGCATCACCAATAGCGGTTTTTTTGCCAACTAAGCCTAATACCGTTTCATCGAGCATTTGCTGCACGGTTTTACGATCAAAGGTCATCGGCGTTTGCATATAAGCATCGTCACCAAATAAGATCAAACCTAGCCTGTCACCGCTGCGTCGTGCGATAAATTCACCCAGTAATACCTTTAACATATCAAGACGATTAACGCTGCGGCCATTGAGGCTCATATCTTCTACTTGCATACTGCCGGATAAATCAACCGCGATCATCATTTCGCGTCCTTCAGTCGGTACATTGACCGATTCACCGAGCCATTGTGGCTGAGTGCTTGCCATGACCAGTAATAGCCAAATAAGGCTAAGTATTAGTATTGATGACTTTTTCTTTTCTGGGGCGAACTCTTGTGTCTGAATACCCTTAATAATGGTGGGCATTCTAAGTGGCGCGGCTTGTACTTGTTTTTTAGCCGGTAACCAATAAACCAATAATGGCAGTGGTAGGGCGATTAAGGCCCAGAGCAAGTCAAAATGGATCATGATTTTACTCCGTCTTTTTCAATCACTACTTTGGCTGATTTATCTGCTGCTAGGCTACTATGCAAGCTAATGTTTGTATTTTTAGTGATTGCAGGCGCTAACATAGCTAAGTCTTTTTTTGGTGGTAAAGCATGGCTAAGCCATAATTGAGCAGCACTTGAAAATGCAGCAGAATTTTTACTGGTAGCAGCGCTTTGGTAGACAGAAACAAAGTGTTCGGCGCTAAGTTCTGCAAATTTCTGCTGTTGTTTAATCGGTAATGTGGCCATTAAAAATGTTTTAAAAGCATCACCAGTTAAGTGGGCGACTTGTGAGCGTGGAAAGTATTGTAAAGCGGCCCACTTTAGTAAGGCTACCATTGCGCTGATGTCAGTCGCCGTTGATAATTGTTTCAGTGCCATTTTTTGCGCTTTACGTTTAACAAAATATTGACGCAGCTTTAATGTGCCATAAATGATTAATGCTAAAACAATAACGGCTAAAAGCCACCAACCTGGTGCGATAGGATAACTGTGCACATTGGCCGGTAGATGAATATCATTTAATTGTGCTAGCGGATCCATGAGGCTACTCCGCGATGTAATTGAGTTTCGAGTGCTTCGCTGGCACAAAAGTGCAGTAAGCGCGCGCCAGCTTTGGTGAGTTTGTCTTCTTTGGTGTTACTTAAGCTCATGGCCTGTTGATGATATTTTTCAGCAAGTGCTGGGTCACCGAGTATGAGTTGTTGACGCTCATCACCATCAGCACCATTAGTGATGGCAACACTTATTTTTTGTTTTCTATCAGGTAGTTGCTGCTCTAATGGATCGCTGAGCAAGCAAACGACTAATTCACAATGTCGAGTAATATTAGCTAAATGGCGCACCGCCTCATCAGTGAGGCTAAAGGCATCGGTGATCAAATAAACTAAGCTACCCGGTTTAGCGAGGTGACGTAGGCGCGCACAGTTTTGTTCAAAGGCTAATGTTGCTTGCTGATGGTCTAAGGGGTCGCTAGCAATAGTTAAAGAGTCAGCGTGTTTCTTGACCAATGCATGCAAGTAATGCAGCACGCCTTGTTGTCGGCTGCGGGGTTTTAATTCATGGTGACTGTGTTGATTAAAGACCATACCGCCAATGCGATCGCCGCGTGATTTAGCATGCCAAGCCACTAAGGATGCAATATGGGCCGCTTGCACTGACTTAAAAAGTAAACGACTACCAAAAAGCATGCTGGTGCTTAAGTCGGTGGCAATAAGCACCGGGCGTTCCACTTCTTCATGAAATAATTTTGTGTGTGTTTTTCCTGTACGAGCAGTGACCCGCCAGTCAATAGCGCGAATGTCGTCACCATTTTGATAATGGCGAACTTCATCAAACTCCATGCCTCGGCCTTTGCTGCGGGCAAGATAATTACCAGACATTTTGCCGCGTAAGCTTTTTGACGCAGCCAGATTAATAAGTGAGCTTTTAGCTTGATAACGAATTAACTCTTCAATGGTTAATTCGATGCCATTACTGACCAGTTCATTAAGCAATAACTGCGGGTTGCTTTGCTCAGTCGATTTTTTTTGATTAAACCACATAAAGGTAACTTGCGCTTAGGCAACCGCCACTAAGCTGAGTAAGTGATCAAGTAGTTGATTACTACTGATACCTTCTGCTTCAGCTTGATAAGTCATTATTATACGGTGACGCAAGACGTTGTGAAAAACCGCTTGGACATCTTCAGGGCTAACAAAGTCTCGGTTATTTAGCCAAGCTCGCGCTCGTGCACAGCGGTCAAGTGCGATAGTAGCACGCGGGCTAGCACCATAAGCAAGCCACTGTTTTAATTTGTCGTCGTATTTTTCTGGATGACGGGTTGCCATAATCAAGTCAACGATATAATTTTCCACCGCGGGCGCCATGTGAATTTGCATGGTTTCTTTGCGAGCAGCAAAAATATCAGCCTGAGTCATTTTTTTAACGGCTTTTTTATCTACTTTTAATGCTTCACCACGGTTAAGTTTTAAAATTTCTAACTCACTAGTGGCATCAGGATAATCAATTTCAACATGCATTAAAAAGCGGTCGAGCTGTGCTTCAGGCAACGGATAAGTGCCTTCTTGCTCTATCGGATTTTGGGTTGCCATCACCAAAAATAATTCAGGTAATGGGTAAGTATTTCGACCTACAGTAATTTGGCCTTCCGCCATTGCCTCTAATAAGGCAGACTGAACTTTCGCGGGTGCGCGGTTTATTTCGTCAGCTAAGACTAAGTTACGAAATAATGGTCCCGGTTGAAAAACAAAGGTACCATCTTCAGGGCGATAGATATCGGTGCCGGTTAAATCTGCCGGTAATAAATCGGGGGTAAATTGAACGCGATGAAAGTCTGCTTCGATACCTTGCACTAATGCGTTAACAGCACGCGTTTTGGCTAAACCCGGAGGACCCTCGACAATTAGATGTCCATTAGCTAAAAGCGCTATTAGTAAGTTTTCAACAAGGGCGTGCTGTCCAATAATTTGTGAAGATAAATGTTCTTTTAATGAGGAAAAGTGTTCAATAGCCATAGTTTATCGTTCTTATTGATTATAAAAATTTAAGTCAGCAGGTCTGACACATAAATTGATATAAGGTTCAGGTTTTAAAAAAACAACCGCTACGACAAAATTGTAGGGGTTTTTCTTTAGCTTTTGAACACCTTGGTACGCTCTTGGTATGTTACTAGTATAAGTTTGCTTAAATTTTGAAGCTAATGATTGAATTATTTCTGTAGTTGGTTAGAATTATCACAAACCCGAAGAGGTCTGACCTCTTGAGTATTGCAACAAGATGGAATTAAAAATGACAAAATCAAAATTAATAACCGGCAGTGGAGAGCGCATAGCTATAGTTGCCGGCTTACGTACCCCGTTTGCAAAACAAGCAACTGCTTTTCATGGTGTTCCTGCCGTCGACTTAGGCAAAATTGTTGTCAATGAATTACTACAAAAGCATGACGTTGACCCAAAAATTATCGACCAGTTAGTGTTTGGGCAAGTGGTGCAAATGCCAGAAGCGCCAAATATTGCCCGTGAAATTGTCTTAGGTACTGGGATGAATGTTCATACGGATGCTTATAGTGTATCTCGTGCCTGTGCGACTAGTTTTCAATCAACGGTGAATGTTGCCGAGTCTATTATGGCCGGTTTTGTTGATGTTGGTATTGCGGGCGGTGCTGACTCATCGTCTGTTGCGCCAATCGGTGTCTCGAAGAAATTTGCTCGTACCTTATTAGATTTAAGTAAAGCCCGCTCATTTGGCGCAAAAATGGCGCTTATTCGTCAGCTTAATTTTAAAGATATATTACCGGTACCTCCGGCTGTAGCCGAATACTCTTCTGGTTTGTCAATGGGACATACCGCAGAACAAATGGCAAAAACCCATGGTATTACCCGTGAAGCACAAGATGCATTAGCGCATCGTTCACATACCTTAGCCACGAAAAGCTGGCAGGAAGGTAAGTTAGCCGGTGAGGTGATGACCGCCCATAGCGAACCCTATAAGTCATTTATCGAGAGAGATAACTGTATTCGTGAAAACTCAGAGTTAGCCAGTTATGCAAAATTACGCCCGGTTTTTGATCGCAAACACGGGACGGTAACGGCAGCGACAAGTACGCCGCTAACTGACGGTGCTTCAGCTATTTTAATGATGCGTGAAGGCCGAGCTAAAGAACTAGGTTATAAACCCTTAGGTTACATTCGCAGTTACGGCTTTGCCGCGATTGATGTTTGGGAAGATATGCTAATGGGGCCAAGCTATGCCTCGCCAATTGCCTTACAGCGTGCTGGGATGAATTTAGCTGATTTAGATCTAATCGAAATGCATGAAGCTTTTGCGGCACAGGCTCTGGCCAACGTGAAAATGTTTGCCAGTAACAAGTTTGCACAGACGCATTTAGGGCGCGATAAAGCGATTGGTGAAATTGATATGGACAAGTTTAATGTCATGGGCGGTTCGTTAGCTTATGGTCACCCGTTTGCCGCAACAGGCACTCGATTAATTGTACAAACATTAAATGAATTAAACCGTCGTGGCGGCGGTGTTGGCTTAACCACGGCTTGTGCAGCTGGTGGTTTAGGCGCGGCTATGATTGTGGAGACAGATTAATGACTGATGTAATAAATAGTGAACAAGCAGAAAATAATAAAACCTTTAGTTTAGCTCGCCAAGAAAGTGGTATAGCGCATTTGATCATGGACGTTAAAGGCGATTCCATGAACACATTAAAAGCTGAATTTTCTGATGAAATCGCGGAAATACTAAAAGAGATACGTGAAGATAAGTCCATTATTGGTTTAGTATTAGCCAGTGGTAAAGCCGATTCTTTTGTTGCTGGCGCCGATGTGCATATGTTGGCGAACTGTACTTCTGCTGCACAAGCAACTGCTTTGTCACGTCAAGGGCAAATGATTTTTGATCAACTGGAAAATTTAACTATTCCTGTTGTGGCTGCAGTGCATGGCGCTTGTTTAGGCGGCGGATTAGAGCTCGCGATGGCGTGTCATGCCATTGTTTGTAGTGACAGCCCTAAAACAGCACTAGGCTTACCTGAAGTGCAATTAGGTCTATTGCCAGGTAGTGGTGGCACACAACGATTGCCAAAACGTGTTGGTATTCAAAAGTCATTAGATATGATGTTAACCGGTAAGCAGTTACGCGCTAAGCAAGCATTAAAAGCCGGCTTGGTAAATGATGTAGTGCCGCAGAGTATTTTACTGAAAACCGCAGAGCAGTTGGCGCTCTCTGGCAAGGTAAAAGCTAAAGCTCGCCAATTATCAATGATGGATAAGTTGCTTGAAGGTAACGGTGTAGGGAGAAACATTTTATTCTCTAAAGCGACAAAAATGGTATTAGGCCAAACTAAAGGTAATTATCCTGCGCCTTTAAAAATAATTGACTGTATTCGAGCCGGTGTTGAGCAAGCGCCTTCAAAAGGTTATCAAGTGGAAGCTGACCATTTTGGTCAATTAGTGATGAGTGATGTTTCAGTTCAGCTTAGACAACTATTTTTTGCTACCACAGAGATGAAAAAAGAGCAGGGCGTTGAAGGTGTGGTGCCTAAAAAAATAACGAATACCGCAGTGCTTGGTGGCGGCTTAATGGGTGGTGGTATCGCTTTTGTTACCGCGACAAAAGCTAAATTACCTGTGCGCATCAAAGATATTTCAAATCAAGGCATCAGCCACGCCTTAAAATATGGTTATGATTTATTAAACAGAAAAGTTAAACGCCGTTTTATGCGTCATAGCGAAATGCAAAGTCAATTAGCGCTGATAACCGGTACCACAGAATATACTGGCTTTGGTAATGTTGATATGGTTGTTGAAGCGGTGTTTGAAGATTTAACCTTAAAACAAAGTATGGTGGCAGATATTGAAAGTCATTGTAAAGACAATACTATTTTTGCCAGTAACACCTCAAGCTTGCCGATAGGTCAAATCGCAGAGCATGCTTTACGACCTGAAAATGTTATTGGCCTGCATTACTTTTCGCCGGTTGACAAAATGCCGTTAGTGGAAATTATTGCCCATGCTAAAACCTCTGATCAAACGATCTCAACCACAGTCGCATTTGCTAAGCAGCAAGGTAAAACACCGATTGTTGTTAAAGATAAAGCGGGCTTCTATGTTAACCGTATTTTAGCGCCTTATTTGAATGAAGCCGCGACGTTACTACTTGAAGGTTGCTCTATTAAAGCACTTGATAAGGCCATGGTTAAATTTGGTTTTCCCGTTGGACCCATGCAACTATTAGATGAAGTTGGTCTCGATGTTGGTGCTAAAATTGGTCCAATCCTACAAGCAGAATTAGGTGACAGATTTACTCCACCAGCGGCATTTTCTAAATTAATTGATGATGGCCGTTTAGGCAAAAAAACCAAAAAAGGCTTTTATCAATATAATACTAAAAGTAAGAAGAAATTAGTCGATGAAAGTGTCTATACATTGCTCGGACTAAAGGTTAGTAATACCAAGGTGACTGACGCGCAAGCTGAACGCTGTGTTTATATGATGCTTAATGAAGCAGCCCGTTGTTTAGATGAAGACATTATTCGCAATGCTCGTGACGGCGATATTGGCGCCATTTTTGGTATAGGTTTCCCGCCTTTCCTTGGTGGCCCCTTTAAATATATGGATAAAATTGGTGCGGTAACCTTAGTGAGTAAATTAAACCAATGGCAAGCCGAATTTGGTGAGCGATTTACCCCCTGTGATACCTTAGTGAAAATGGCAGAGCAAGGTGAGAGCTTTTATAAATAACGTTAATGCCAGCGCTAACGGTATTTATTTTCCGTGATGGTGGTAATAGTTGATGAACTAAGGGGCAATTTATTGCCTCTTTTTTTATTGGTTTTTTAGGCATAGGTGTCTATTAATTTGAGATAATAAAGAGGACAAGTGAAGACAATTTTTTGAATAATTACTCTAAACTTGCTAAAATATGTGTGTTGATTGGTTTTTTATTTTATAAGTATAATACTTTTGAAGTGAGTAGAGCATGATTTTGTTATTCAGCGGTGCATTAAGTGTTGTTTTTTCGTTATTTTTTTATTGTCAGGCAATCAGTGGTGGTTTAGGCATAAAGCGGTGGGCAATAGCGGGTTTAATTTTTGGTCCGTTTGTTTGGCCAATGTTTTGTATGAAAAAACGTTTAAGGATATATCAACGTTTTGGTTTTGATTGTTTGTTGTTTTCAGCATAATAAGAAAAATATAGCCTGTTTTTATAACAGTAATTTTTAATTTATAAAGACGCTAACTTCCTTGTAGCGTAGTGTCCAATGAGCTTTATAAACATCAACAGGCTTTATAAGACCTTAATTCCACCAAGTACTTGCAGGCATTTCTTTTATTTCAATGTTTGCAGCAATAGTGTTTTCAGTTTTACGAAAAATAAACAAAGATTTAATTAAATTAATCATAAAGCCTCCTAGATGCTGACTTCGTTATGGTTAGTGTCATCTATACGAACTTGGTCACGGCGAGTGCCAATACGAACTTGGTCACGGCGAGTGCCAATACGAACTTGGTCACGGCGAGTGCCAATACGAACTTGGTCACGGCGAGTGCCAATACGAACTTGGTCACGGCGAGTGCCAACTTCTTCTATTATAAAAGCTTCATTGTTTACATCTGCTGTTGGATTTATTGACATTGCAAAAGAAAAAATTAAAGAGTTAAGCATGGTATTCCTTATTGTTATTAAATTAAGTTAAATTCAATAAGAGTAAAGCGAAGATCGTGCCAACAATATAAGCCTTAATTTACAAGGCTATTAGCACGATTTTCACAGTAGATTTACATCGCCAAAAAATTGACGATTCGTTTAAAGAGCATTTTTCCCAAATGCAGTGGATTTATTGGTAATTTGAAAAGAGAGCAAATATTTTTGGAAGTCACCTTTAGGTAGCGGTTTACTATAAAGATAGCCTTGTAACTGCTCGCAACGCAAACCAGATAAAAAGCTCAGTTGTTGATTGGTTTCAACGCCTTCTGCAACCACTTGCATGTCTAGGTTATGTGCGATGGTCACTATAGTTGCCACCATGTTTCGTCCTTGCTCTGAAGTTTCAATATCATCAACAAAGGCTTTGTCTATTTTCAGCGTATTTAAGGGGAATTTTTTTAAATAGGCGAGTGAAGAATAACCAGTACCAAAATCGTCTAGCGATAAATGGATGCCCATTGCACGAATTTGCAACATAATGTCAATCGCTTTTTGTGGCGAATCCATCACTGTGCCTTCAGTTATTTCTAGCTCAAGATATTTTGCTGGTAAGCCACTTTCTTTTAAGGTATCAGCAATCATTGCCACCAAGTTGGGTTGGGTAAACTGCACCGCAGAGAGGTTAACCGCGACACGGCCGTCAAAAAGTCCGGCGTCGACCCACTTTTTAGTGGCAAAGCATGCCTTGCGCAAAACTATCTCACCGATATCTATAATTTGCCCTGTTTCTTCTGAGACAGGGATAAAAACGACTGGGCTTATTATGCCTTTATTCGGTGTTTCAAAACGAACTAAGGCTTCCATACCGGATATTTTTCCTGTTGCGATCTCAATTTTTGGCTGATAAAAAACCGAAAATAAATCTTCCTTTAAACCATGTCGAATTAAACTTTCTATTTGCAGGCGTTTAACTGCAGTTTTATTCATTGAATCACTGAAGAATTGGTATTTATTACCGCCAGTGTTTTTCGCATGGTACATGGCTGTATCGGCATTTTTAAGAAGCTCTTGTGGGCTTGCGCCATCTTCAGGATAAATTACGATGCCAATACTACTATAAAGCACAATTTCTTGGCTTTTAAGCCGAAGCGGTAGTGCAATAGCTTTTAAAACTTCTTTGGCGATATGGGTGATGGTATGAAGATCATTGGTGTTCTCAACAATTAAACTAAATTCATCACCACCTAAACGATAAACCGTATCTTGACTCCGTCCTAAAATTTTAATGCGTTCGGCAACTTTACATAGCAAAACATCGCCAACTTCGTGTCCTAATGAGTCATTAACTTTTTTAAAGTTATCTAAATCAAAGACCAGTAAGGCATGTGGGATTTTACGGTTAACTAATTTTTGCTGATTAGCTTGAAAATAAGCGCGATTTGGTAGCCCAGTTAGGGTGTCGGTATTGGCAAGTTTTCTTAACTCTGCTTCTGTTTGTTTGCGCTTGGTGATATCAGAAAAAACGCCAACAAAGTGCGATACATTGCCACTTTCGTCACGAATTATATCGATATTAAAGTCAGTTGAATAAATTTCGCCATTGTCACGTTTACTTTGGATTTCACCGTGCCAACTACCCTTGGTCATTAAATGTTGTTTAACATTTTGATTAAAGCTATCAGGGTATTGTTCAAACTTAAGTAAGGTGCCCTGCATTTGTAACTTATTTTTACCCGTAATATGTTGAAATGCTTTATTGATATCGACCACGGTAAATTGACGGTCATAAATAACAATGGCGTCTGAAATATTCTCGATACATTTGGCAAAAAGCTTTAAACGTTCATCAGCTCGCTTAATATGGCTAATATCTTTTAAGGTCCCTGTCATTCGGCTGGGTTTATTTTTCTCATCCCGTTCAACAACTTTTCCACGATCGAGCACCCAAATCCATTTTTCGTCTTTATCTTTAACACGATAGGTAGCTTCAAAGTGTTCGCTATTATTTTCCATATGCTGGTTTAAAGCCTCCCGTACCCGCGGGATATCGTCTTGGTGAATATTCGTTTGATCTGCACCAATATTACGTTTGCCATCTTGCGGGAATTCTAAAATGCCCCAAATATTTGAACGAAATATCTTTCCGCTCTTAATGTTCCAATCCCACATTTCATCACCGCTGCCCCAAAGGGATAACTTAAGGCGCTCTTCACTTAATTTTATTTGTAGGTGATAAAGACGCTTATGACGAATCTGTTGCAAAATATAGGCGAAGATTAATAGCATAATAAGACTATAGAAAAATAGGGCGCTAGGTGATAACCACCATGGCGGCATAATAGTGATTTTTAGTGTTTTTATTGCACTTTTTTGGTTGTTTTGTAAATCATATGCCTGTACTTCAAAGGTATAGTCTCCTGAGTTTAAATTAGTGTATGTAGCTCGTAAGTTGTTTTTACCAGCATCAATCCAGTTTTCCTCTAAACCTATAAGACGATATCTATAATTTAAATGGCTTGGCATTTTGACGTTAGCGGAAACAAATTCAAGGCTAAATTGTGACTGTTTGTGTACTAAAGTGAGTAGTTTTAATTTGTTAGGGGAGCTATTTAAACTAAAATCATTACTATTATTTAAAATAGGTATATCTTTATTTGCAATCAAAATATTGGTGATAACAGGGGATGGTAAATTTTGAGATATTTGTAATATTTCTCTTGGTAAAAATGAAAGAAAGCCGTTCATGCCACCAAAATATATTATTTCTTCTTCTTCAGCTATTAATGCACTATCACTGATGAACTCATTATCGTGTAACTGTAAGTCTTGGTTAAATGAATTGACTGTTTTTAATCTTGGGTTTATTGCATTTATGCCTTTGTTTGTTGAAACCCATGCATTTTCAAAGTTATCTATGATTATATTAGCGATAAAATTATTTGATAACCCAGTTAATTCGTTAATGGTTATATTTTTTTTACTTGATTTATTAATTAACGTTATCCCTTCGCCTCTAGAACCTAACCAAATCCAACTTTTTGATGTTGAAATATTCGTATAATTATTCAAATTTTCATTTTTTTGATATGTTGGAATAATAGTCTTGAATGTACTAGTGGTCGTATCAAACTTTAAAATTTGGCTATCGGTCGCAGATAACCATATGTTTTTCTTATTATCACTTGTGAACGTTGTAAATTTGAGTTCTGTTTCGCGATTAAAATAGGAAAACATGTTGGAACTCATAGTAAAACAAGCCAGATTCCCCTTCTTATCAATGAACCACAACTTATCTTCTAATAAAATTAGTTTACTATTATCTTGTTGTGTTGATTCTTTTGCCCATTGGGTATTTTCTGTAAGTTTTCCTGTTGCCGTATAATAATAATATAAGTTACCAGGCTCAGAAGGTGTATTTGGCTCTGTTTTTAACCAAAAGTTATCTTTTTCATCAACAAGTAGGTGAGAGATGGGTTGGTTATTTTTAATTTTAGCTTGGTGAATTTTTCCAAGTTTGTCAATTTTATTAAGCTGGCCATCGTCGGTTGTAAACCAAACGATGCCATCAGAGGTCTCGGCAAAGGCATATACTGCTTGACCTGAGTTATTATAATCAAACAAGCCGTGGTGAATTTTTAATTGTAAAGAGCTAAACGTATTAATACCACCACCATTAGTACCAATCCACATTTTGTCAGAGCTGTCTTTAAATACTTTTAAAATAAGGTCAAACGATAAAGAGTTTTCATGTGGTGTACTTTGATAGGCCGTAATTTCACTAGTAAGTAAATTAATACTATTCAAACCGTTTTGTGTGCCTAGCCAGATAGTCGTATCATCCAGCTGTGCTATAGAACGAACTTTGTTTGAAAGAATTTTTGTTGAACCGTCTAAATTGCTCTCATTATATTGCTTAATGATTTCGTAATCTTTTGAAATGATATAAAGGCCATTATCGGTGGCTAACCAATATTGGTTATCAATAAGTTTTAGATCGTACAGAGCATCTGCGTTGAGTTTTAAATTCCATTTATTGTCTTCGCTTAAAGAGATCGCAAAAGACATTGTGCTATTTGCTAGATATATACCTTTGTCATAAGTACCAAGCCAATAATTACCTTTTTTATCTTGAAAAATAGTTTTAATTTCTCTTAAAGCGGTATCAAAACCTCGAATTCTTATGCGAGAGAAGTTTTTATTTTTTTGGTCGAATTTATGTAGACCTTCTTTGGTGGATACCCAAATATTACTTTGTTGGTCTTGATAAATATCCCAAATTTCATTATCTTTAAGCGAGTTACTGTTGTTGGTTTGATGAAAGAAGTTGTCGAAGCTGTCTAATTCTTCATTGTAACGGCTTAAACCTTCGTTTGTACCAACCCATAATACATTTGCGTCATCTATAAAGAGTTTGCGAATGAAGTTGCCGGCAATGGAGCTTGTATTGGTACTATCATGACGATAATAAACGAAATTTTTGCCATCGTAACGATTTAAGCCATCTTGTGTGGCAATCCATATAAAGCCGTTGTTGTCTTGTATAATATCGTAAACATAGCTTTGTGATAAACCTTCAGCAATTGAAATGCGCTCAAACTTTAAAGGAGGGCTATTAATAGCGTTTTCTGACGCTAGAACTTTGTTATAAGGGCATAGCAGAGTCAGTAGAGCTAAGACAGCAAGCGTTAGATGAAATTGAGAAATTAATCTTTTTTTGAAAAGAAGCAAAAGCACTAATACAACCCTTTTTAGTTAAACCTATACCTGAATGATTTAGCTTATTAGGTATGCCATATATTTTTATTATTTCTGGATGCTAGGCCCTATTACAATGGATGTGAGGAACTAAGTCAATCTTTGCTGTTATTGTGTTGCGATTGTGTGGTGATATTCTGGTTATTAATCGGATTTCTTGCTTGTGTCGACCAAATTAATATTTTCTTTGGCATTTTTTCAATAAAAATTCGATATTGTTGTTAATGGTTATGTTTTTCGCCATTTTATCTAACTGTGTTTTGTTTTCATAACTTAATAATGACAAGTGATCTTTTATCTCTGCACCATGAAAATATTGTTGGAGAAATTCAGCTACATTATCTATTGATAAACTTTTAATAACTGAAATGAGTTTTTGCTTTTGATCAAAAGATACTTCTTTATTACAAATAGCGGCCCAATAACGCTGACTTTTAATTCTCAAGTTTGTATCTTTTTCTTGTAACTGGCTGGCTAGGCCAAATTGTAAATGCTGCCAGTGCTCAGCAGGCAAATTTTTAATGTAGTTATTTGTTCGAGCGATAAAGTCATTCATTGCCTGAGTTAACGTGACGGAGTCGGTATGCGGCGATTGAATATAAAAAGCAATGCCAGGATAGCGATTAATCGGTATGAAACCGACACCCACCAAATAGCCATATTGTTTTTCTGTGCGCATTTCTTGAAAGAAAATAGGCGACAATAATTGATTAGTTAACATGGTTAAGGCTATTGTGCGCAAATCCTTATTGGGCATGGGATAGTAAAGTAAAGCGGCGTGATCATGCGCTGGCAATTCCATTGGTAGCGTTAATGCTCCTAGGCCTTGAAGATCAATACAAGGAATTTGCACTTGGTTGCTTTGCGATAACTTACCGTCAAAAATTTGTTTAACCTTGCTAATAATATGGTCAGCAGATTTTCTTGACCAATTGCCATGAATAAGTAAATCGACCGCGGTGTTTTCAAACATACGCGCAACAAAAATTTCAAACGCTTGAAATTCTATCTTTTCTAGGGCAGCAATTAACGTTTGACTACTGGGACTTTTCGGTTGCATTGTGGCGCTAAGGTGGGCAAATAGTTGTGAAATTGATTTACTATTTTCTGCATTATGCCAATGAATTAGCAGTTGTTGCTTAAATAATTTGAATTTACTCTGACAGAACTTTCCTTGCATAAGGCTAGCTAACAGCAAGGGTAATAGTTGCTCTTGTTTTGTACTAATACCGGATAATTTCAGCGTTAGCCCACTCTGATGAGAATATAGGTGATAATGAATACCTGCTAGTTCGGCGTTGTAATGCTCTTCAATAACCGCGTCGCTATAGAGATCAATAAACAAGCGTGTCATTGCTATTGTGCTAGCATTTTCGATCACGGCTGGAGAGTCTATAGAGAGATAGATATAGCCCTTAGGGGTATTGAAGCTTGTGTCATGTTTAAACCAAACATTTAAGCCATCCTGATGATAAATTTTTTCAGGTGGTGTCAGTGAGCTACTTTCTGCATCATCTTCTTTGATCAGCTCAGGCCAAGATACTATATATGGATTTTTATTGGGTAAAAAAAGTTCGTCTATATAGGGAGCGTTTTGCCATTGCTCAATGTCTTCTGGCTTAATATCGTTGACCGAGTAAGGCACTTGATACCATTTGCTGACGTTGCTATGGGGCTGTTGATGAACATTTTTATTGATATAAATAAGACGAATGTTAGTTGCAACCATCAAGTCAAGTAAGGTGTTTAGTGTTGCTTGATGTTGACCTTCCATCACGTAATCACCAAAAATGTAATCTTGCTCTGGGTAATGTTGCATATTGATAACAAGTTGGCTGACAGAGTTCAGAGGTGATAGTTTTTCTTGGTAAGAAAATGATAACTCGGCTAGGGCTTTTTTTTCTTGATAATATTGTTGATTAATTGGCGCTTGTTTAAGTAAATGTAGATATGAAAATATAATACTGACAATGGTCGTTATGTGCTGTGTACCTAATTCAGACAGCGAGATGCTAATGTTAAAGTCTTTAAAATTAGAGCCATTGATGCCTGAGCCTGCGGTTAAAGCTAGAGCCCACTGTTTACTCTTTAATAATGATAAAATGCTACCTGGACCTTCATGACCAATTAAATAGGCCAGAATAGCTTCAGGCTTTTGACGATAAAATTGGTCAATACTTGGCATGGCAAAGCTAATGATCAGTTGTTGATCATTTTTAACTGGCTGCACTGTTATTAATTTTTGTTGATGCTGGCTAAGGTAAAGTGGCTCACTAATTTTAGTTTTAGCAATACCATCAGATTTGACCTTGGAAAAATGCTTATTGGCTAAACTTTCTAATTCGGCGAGCGTTTGTGGCCCTTCTAGCACTAAGGTCATAAAATGCGCTTGATAATTTTTTTGAAAAAACTCACACAATTCATCACGTAAATTGTAACCCACTTTGTCTGCTAAAGTTTCACTGCTACCGACAGAAAATTTTGCGAAAGGGTGAGCTTGATTAATTGTTTCTTTGTGAACGTCGTACAGGCGTCGAATATCGTCTTTAAGCTTGAGTTTGAATTCAGCATCAATGTTCTTGCGTTCTTTGTTAACAAACTCCTCAGACAGTAGCGGCATAGTAAAAAACTCGCCAAAACGTGCTATTGCTGGGCTGAAATGTTGATAACCAATATCAAAGAAAAAACAGGTATGTTCTGTTGCTGTCCAAGCGTTATTACTACCACCATGCTGATTAATGAATTTTTGATACTCACTGCCGTCAGGAAAGTTTTTGGTGCCAAGAAATAGCATGTGCTCAAGAAAATGGGCAAGTCCTTGTCGATGTTCAGGATCATCGAAGTGGCCCACATTAACAGCTAGTGCGGCGGCAGATTTATTTGATTCGGGGTTATGGACCAATAAAGCTCTTAAGCCATTGCCTAAGGTCATTGTTTTATAGTGTTTAGTGTCATTCGGGCTTTTTTTCACGGTTGCTCCCGCACAATTTATGCTGTAGCTCGGCATGACTATGCTCTATTCATAATCATTCTAAATTACCCTAAGGAATAAGGTGAGTCCATTTTATTCTTAATAGTTGTTATAAAAAGCTAAACAATTCCTTTATTATAGCCGTAATTATTGAGAACTATAGCTAAACTACTTGAATATGCCTGACTCATATTGTCTGGATATACGATCAAGTCGTGTTGAAATTAAGGTGTTTATGCAAATTTTCGTTATGCGTCACGGACAAGCTGAAATGGTTGCGCCGTCTGATGCACTTAGACCATTAACTGAAAACGGCGTCAAAGAAGCCAAAATTATGGGACAATGGTTATTAGAAAATAGTCTGATATTTGATTGTATTTTTGTTAGCCCATATTTACGCGCACAACAAACGGCAGATGCTGTAATTAGCCAGTTAGGTCAGGTAGCTAATAGGCAAACGTTAAGTATTATTACGCCAGAAGATAGTGCTAAAGATGTTCATGATTATCTTGATGCCGTTTGCGCTGTTGAGCAATACCAGAAAATATTATTAGTGTCGCATATGCCTTTGGTGAGCTACTTGGTGGCTCAACTGACCAGTGATAACACTATGCCAATATTTCAAACTGGCTCAGTAGCGCAAATTGACTATGATACCGATCAAATGCATGGCGAACTTATTAGGTTAATGTCACCTAGTGAAAGTACTACCTAATGAACTTTAGGGCTAGGTTGCCATTATACTTTTTGACCTTGTTTTTTGATCTAATAGCCCGTTGAGCCTTGAGGTTAATCAGTACTAAACTTGTCTTTTAGTTCGACTAAAACCAGTATGGCGCCATTGCCGCCCCATTCTAGTGGCGCTTGATGAAAAGCCATCACATCAGGGTGTTGTACTAACCAGTGCGGCACTTTAGTTTTTAATATACCGCCACCTAAACCATGAACGATACAAACACATTGCGCGTGTTCTTTTTCGCAAGCGGCTAGTAATGCGGCGATTTCACGTTTTGATTGGTGCTGATCAAGGCCGTGTAGGTCTAAAATTAAGTCAGGGACGTATTGACCACGGCGTAAATTTTTAGCTTCAAAACTATCAACACCATCACGAACATACTTTAGCGGACCGTTAAGATTCAGCGCAGGTTCAAATTCATCAGAGAAATGAAACTCAGCTAGGGCTTTTTTATCTTTTTGTTTTGCTAAAGAGTTTTTCTGCTTGCTGGTTCTTTTTACCGGGTGTATTCTGTCCTGCACCATAGGTTTTACCTTACCTATGGCATCTTTAAATAAATTTTTTTCTTCCACATTTGGCACGTATTTGAATTTCATTTATTAAGTCTAAAAACATCGACGAACAATAACAAGTGAAAGTATAATAAAAAACAAGTGTTATGATAATAAAACCTGAGGAAAACGTGGAAATAATAAATTTTGCAGAGGTAAGCGAGCAATTGCATACGGTTAATGATTATGTGCGTTTTGGTGCTAGTCAGTTTAATCAGGCTGAGTTGTATTTTGGTCATGGTACAAACAATGCTTGGCATGAAGCGCTTATTTTGGTGATGCATCAACTGGCTTTACCGCAAGAAATATCCAATGATCTTATGCAATGTCGTTTGGTATCCCAAGAGCGAATAGCGATTTTACAGTTGTTTGAGCGGCGAATTGTTGAAGGGCTACCTGCGGCATATTTAACCAATCAAGCGATGTTTTGCGGCTTACCGTTTTATGTCGATGAACGGGTGCTAGTGCCACGTTCGCCAATAGGTGAGTTAATCGATAATAAATTTTCCGGTTTAATTGAGCATGCGCCAAAGCAAATTTTAGATTTATGCACTGGTAGTGGCTGTATTGCCATTGCCTGCGCTGTTGCGTTTCCTGAAGCAGAAGTTGATGCGGCAGACCTCTCAATTGATGCGCTCAATGTCGCACAGATCAATATTGAAGGTCATGGTTTATCAGCACAAGTTATGCCAATTGAATCTGACGTTTTTTCTGGCGTGGTAGGGCAACGCTATGACTTAATAGTGACAAACCCACCTTATGTTGATCAAGAAGATGTCGATGCATTGCCGCAAGAATATTTACACGAGCCAGTAATGGGCTTAGGCAGTGGTTTTGATGGCTTAGATATCGTACGAAAAATTTTGGCGCAAGCCGCGAGTCACCTGCACGATAATGGTGTATTGATTTGTGAAGTGGGCAATTCACAAATCCATTTAAGTGCTGCTTTTCCAAACGTGCCATTTCAGTGGCTAGCGTTTGAACGAGGTGGCCATGGCGTGTTTCGCTTAACTAAAGCACAACTAGAAAATCATCAGCAAGATTTTCAGACAATAAATAATTAATACCAAACAGCTGCTTAGAGTAGTTTGTTAGGCACTCTGATACCAATTGATTAAGCGATTTGGTATCTCATCATTTTTTACGGGTAGATTCATTATGTCAGGTAATACTTTTGGTAAGCTATTTACGGTTACTTCATTTGGTGAAAGCCACGGGTTAGGCTTAGGAGCGATTATTGATGGTTGTCCTCCGGGTGTAGAACTTAGCGAGGCTGATTTACAACTTGACCTTGATCGCCGCCGACCGGGCACCTCACGCTTTACCACCGCGCGCCGAGAGGCGGACGAAGTCAAAATAATGTCGGGTGTTTTTGAAGGTAAAACTACCGGCACACCTATTGGTTTATTAATTGAAAACACCGACCAACGTTCGCAAGATTATGGTGATATCGCCAAGACATTTCGTCCAGGACATGCGGATTATACTTACTGGCAAAAATATGGCATTCGTGATTACCGTGGTGGTGGTCGCTCTTCTGCCCGTGAAACCGCAATGCGTGTGGCGGCTGGTGCGGTAGCAAAAAAATATTTAAAACAGAAGTTCGGTATCACTATTCAAGCTTGTGTCACTCAAATTGGTGAAGTATGTGCTGACAATATTGATTGGAATATTGTTGAAGAAAATCCATTTTTCTTTCCTGATGCGAATAAACTTGAACAATTAGATGAATTGTTACGCGGCATTATGCGTAAAAAAGACTCTATCGGCGCTAAGTTGATGGTAGTAGCGAATAATGTGCCGGTGGGTTTAGGTGAACCTATTTTTGATCGTTTAGACGCAGATATTGCACACGCATTAATGGGTATTAACGCCGTGAAAGCGGTAGAAGTTGGCGATGGCTTTGCTGTGGTTAATCAAAAAGGCTCTGAGCACAGAGATGAGTTAACGCCTGAGGGTTTTGCGTCAAATCATGCTGGCGGTGTTTTAGGGGGGATATCTTCAGGCCAACCTATTGTTGCGTCGATTGCCTTAAAGCCAACCTCTAGTATCGGTGTTAGTGGTAAAACAGTTGATCTAGCGGGTAAGTCTGCCGATATTGTGACCAAAGGCCGTCATGATCCTTGTGTCGGTATTCGTGCGGTACCAATTGCTGAAGCCATGTTAGCCTTGACCTTGATGGATCATTACTTGAGACATCGTGCACAAAATATGGATGTAATTTGTCAAACGCCAGATATTGAACGTTAAGCTTGCGGTTAAATACCCAAGTGATGGTAGGCTAACCTAGTGGCTTCAAAACAATTCATGCGTTTGTCGACAAATTATTTTTGGTATTTTGGTCTCTTAGGTTTAATCGTACCTTTTTTGGCTGTATTTCTTGATGCCAGAGGTTTTACCTCGCTAGAAATTGGCGAAATATTAGCGGTGATCACCGCAACAAAAATAGTAGCGCCGTCATTATGGGCGCAACTTGCTGACAAGTCAGGTCAACAACTAACGATAGTAAAAGTAGGTTCATTACTTTCATTGCTTTGTTTTAGTTTGATTATTTGGACATTCAGTTACTGGCCATTAATGTTTAGTTTGGCAATGTTTAGTCTCTTTATCACTTCAATTTTACCGCAAATTGAAGTGATGACCCTTAACTCTATTCGCAAAAGTGCAAAAATATATGCCCGTATTCGTTTATGGGGCAGTATCGGTTTTGTCATTGTTGCTATGCTCAGTGGTGAACTGATTGAGCGTTATTCTGCCGAAGCCTTTAGTTATATTGGTATTGTTATATTAGTAGGGCTTTTTATCTCAACATTGCTTAATAAGCAACCTCGGATAGCCAAAAAAACCTCCATTAACAGTGTTTCTATTAAAGCTAAAGTGTTCAACCGTAACTTTTTGTTATTCTTTTTCGCGGGCTTAATGTTGCAAATGAGCTTTGGCCCTTATTATGTTTTTTTTGCTTTATACCTTAAGAATTTAGCTTACTCGGGATTTTTAATCGGCATTTTTATCGCTATTGGTGTGGTGGCTGAAATTGGGGTTTTTGTTTTTGCCGCTATTTTCTTTAAGAGTTTCTCGCTAAAAACTTTAATTAGCATGAGCATATTATTGACGGCATTACGTTGGTTTGTTGTGGGACATTTTGCCAATAGCGATATGGCACTGGCATTCTCCCAACTGATCCACGCACTAAGTTTTGGTTTATACCATAGTGCCAGTATTAGCTTTATTCAACAGCACTTTAACGCGAACCAACAGAGTCGAGGTCAAGCGATTTATATCGGTGGGGTTTATGGTGTTGGTGGTGCGATTGGTGCCTATGTAGCGGGCTTATTATGGCAAGAGGGTATTGGCGCAGTGATAACCTTTGATTTTGCGGCGATTACCGCATTGATTGGCGGGATTTTAGCGCTATTTTTGCGTAATAAACCTATCAAGCGAGACGTTAGCCGTGTCTGATTTATTCGCAATAAGAAAAAGCGTCAGGTTTGATTTACTCATAATAAAAAAGCTAGCAGTTTTATCTGCTAGCTTTTTTATTTTGTATCGTTAAGGTGAATTAACTTAGCGATATGATCTTATACCCGCTCCACTTCAAGGTGCAGGTTTGTGCAAGTCGAGAAAGGGTTAGGTACCAGGCATTGATTGAAGAGAATAGTTATTCTTGGCAACTGCTCCTGCGTTGCTCTAATAACCCACATCCCTGTGGGAATATTGTCGAAATCCATAACGCAGGAGATGACCCTTTATCGGCTTGCCCGTAGGGAGCTAAGCTAGAAAACCAGTCCAGCGTTGCATACATGGATGTATGTACTTAGGTTTTGTCTGGAACAAAAAACCTGTGCACTACTTGATAAGGTTCCTACATGGATGTAGGACATTAGGGTAACGCAGGAGCAGTTACCGAGAATAACCATTACCTTCGTATCGCGCCTTGATCTGATTTCCTAGCTTAACTCTGAAACTGCATCTTGAAGTGGAACGGGTATATAGCAATCCCATTAAGTTATTGCTCACTTGTACTAGTTAAAATAGCTCAAGGCTGTGTTGCTCTCAATCCCAATAGCCAGCTATTGCTCAATCGAGCGCCTTACCTTGAGTTATTTTTCCTGCGCACAACAAGATCACAAACTTAATGGAACTGGTATTATTTTACTTCTTCACCAGCAGCTTGTTTGTCAGCATGGTAGCTAGAACGCACGAGTGGGCCACATGCTGCGTGATCAAAGCCCATTTTGTCTGCTTCACGTTTAAACATAGCAAAGTCATCTGGGTGAACGTAACGCTCGACCGGTAAATGATGTTTACTCGGTTGTAAGTATTGGCCAATAGTTAGCATGGTAACGCCATGAGCACGTAAGTCCCGCATCACTTGAATAATTTCTTCGTTAGTTTCACCTAAGCCGACCATTAAACCTGATTTAGTCGGTACACTTGGGTTGGCCTCACCAAATTTTTTCAATAGATCTAACGACCATTGGTAGTTAGCGCCTGGGCGAGCTTTAGTATATAAACGCGGTGCGGTTTCGAGGTTGTGATTGAAGGTACCAGGTGGATGGGTATTTAAAATTTCTAAAGCGCGATCCATGCGGCCACGAAAATCAGGGACTAAAATTTCTACTTTAGTCTGTGGTGAATGCTCGGCAATTTCGGTAATACAATCAACAAATTGTTGTGCGCCGCCATCACGAAGGTCATCACGGTCAACAGAAGTGATTACCACGTATTTCAGCTTCATGTCTTTTAGCGTTAAGGCTAATTTGCGTGGCTCTTCTTTATTTACCGCCATTGGGCGGCCATGGCCAACATCACAAAATGGACAACGACGGGTACAAATATCACCCAAAATCATAAAAGTTGCTGTGCCGTTATTAAAACATTCTGATAAATTTGGGCATGACGCTTCTTCACAAACCGAATGTAAATTATGTTTACGTAATGCTGCTTTTATACCATCAATACGCTCTGAACTTTTTGGCAGTTTAATGCGTAACCAACTAGGTTTTCTTAGCATAGTTTCGCGCTCAGAAGTCATAACCTTAATAGGAATATGCGCCATTTTTTCGGCATCGCGTAGTTTAGTGCCTGGGGTAATTTGTGATGATTTAGTGGTCATGTATTATTTCCAATCCCGTTTGATAAGATAAATGCTGGGTGTTTAATAACTCACTTAGGTGTTTTACCAATGAGTCACCCGCTTGATCTACTGTGGCAGGGCCCTGTAAATCGATTGTTTGTATCATTTCTAAGCCTTGGTAACCGCAGGGGTTAATGCGTAGAAATGGTGATAAGTCCATATTAACATTTAATGCCAAACCATGAAAAGAGCAGCCTTTACGTACTCGCAATCCCAAAGAGGCAATTTTTTTATTTTCGACATAAACACCGGGTGCGTCAGGCTTTGCTGTTGCCGTAATGCCAAAATCTGCCATTGCGGCTACGATGCCATCTTCAATTAGCGTAACCAGTGCTCTTATGCCCATTTTTCTGCGGCGTAGATTGATCATAAAGTAGACCACTTGTTGGCCAGGGCCGTGATAAGTAACTTGTCCACCTCGATCCACTTTTACCACGGGTATATCTCCAGGCATAAGTAGGTGCTCATCTTTACCTGCTTGCCCTTGAGTAAATACTGGTGGATGCTCCACCAGCCAAAGTTCGTCAGCGGTATTTTCATCTCGATTATCGGTGAAATTTTTCATGGCATGCCAAACTTCGACATAGTCGAGGTTATTCAGTTGCCGAATAATCAATGTGTTTTTCAAAATACATCTCTATAGATTTTATTACAGGTATTATAGCCAAATAATAATGGGAATACACCGGATAAGTAGTAGGGTCAAAGTACGTAACGTACTTGCTCAATGGCATTCAAGGTTTTATATATTGTTTCAATATGTGCTTTACTGGTAACGGTAACAACCACTGAAATTGAATGATAATTTCCTTTCGAGCTTGGTTTTACCTTTGGTGCATAATCACCAGGCGTATGCTTTTGCAACTCACCAACAACTAAGTCTGGCAACTCGTCACACGCTATACCCATAACTTTAAAGTTTAGTACGGTGGGGAAATCTAATAATTCATCAAATTTAGTATTCATTTTTTTCTCTTAATCGGTAAAAAACCAATATGCTGTAGCTATTTTAATCATGGCTAGCATATTCGAGTTAGTGGTAAATAAACCAATCCATGTGGTAATAATTTAAGCGGCTGAATGTGCCAATTGGTGATATTTTAACACTATTTGCTACGAATGTGACTAGTCGAGGCTAGTTATTGGCTATAAATGAGGGGGAGAGTAACTAATATCAACGTTTGATGGTAATTTTATTTTCTAATACATCCAAATAAAAGCAGAAAACTTAGCCTAGGCTAAGTTTTCTGTGCAAGTAATACCAATCCCATTAAGTTATTGCTCACTTGTACTAGTTAAAATAGCTCAAGGCTGTGTTGCTCTCAATCCCAATAGCCAGCTATTGCTCAATCGAGCGCCTTACCTTGATTTATTTTTCCTGCGCACAACAAGATCACAAACTTAATGGAACTGGTATAATAGTGTCGCAGGGCCCACAAAACAGTGATGAAGATTAGTTAATAAATTGAAGTTTTACATAGTCCATCAATTTATTAAACAGGCTGCCTTCTTGAACTTCTTGCAGGGTTACTAATGGGTATTGAGCAATATCTTCACCGTCGAGTTGTAAAAACAATTTGCCGACCACTTCACCTTTTTGCAGCGGCGCTGTGAGTTGCTTGTCTAATTCAAAATTCGCCTGTAAGTTTTTGCGTTGACCACGAGGAATGGTAATTGGGGTATTAACCATAATACCTAAATCAACTTCTTTGCTATCGCCCATCCACACTCTATCACTAACAAATTTTTCACCCGCCTTATATGGCGTATATGTTTCGTAAAAACGGAAACCGTAGTTCAGTAGCTTTTTACTCTCTACTTTACGAGCGCGCTCGCTGTCTGTACCCATAACGACACTAACTAGGCGCATATCACCTTTAGTGGCTGAGGTGACTAAACTATAGCCTGCTTGCGAGGTATGACCGGTTTTTAAACCGTCAACATTCATACTTTTATCCCACAATAAACTATTGCGGTTATATTGTTTAATATTGTTATAAGTAAAAGATTTTTGGCGATACAACTTGTATTCATCGGGTACATCGCGAATAAGGGCAATGGCCAGTGTTGCCATATCACGCGCTGTGGTTTTATGTTCTTTACTGTCTAAGCCATGGCTGTTTTCAAAAAAGCTACTGTACATGCCTAATTGTTCAGCGTGGGCATTCATTAATTGGGCAAATGCACCTTCACTACCGGCAATATGTTCAGCCATAGCCACACAGGCGTCATTTCCTGATGCAACGATAATACCTTGATTTAGCAGGCTTACTGATACTTCCGTACCGACCTCAATAAACATTTTTGATGATTCGGGGAAATTTTTTGCCCAAGCTTTTTCGCTAATTCTAACCGGATCATCATTATTGATATTACCATTTTCGAGCTCTTTACCTATGATGTAACTGGTCATCATTTTGGTTAAGCTCGCCGGAGCAAGTAAGATATCAGCATTACTTTCTGTAATAACTTTACCGGTGGCATAATCTATTAAAATGTGGCCTTTAGCACTTACTTCGGGAGCGGGTGGGATAATAGTTTGTGCATGAGAAAGGCAGCAAACACTTAATAATACAGAGCCTAAAATAGTTAGTAATTTTATCGGTTTTTTAGGTACTCGAGTAACCTTGATTTGGGGCATAATTGTCCTACAGCGCTGTCATTTAATGGAGATTATAAAAATTTTATGCAGTATAACATTTTTTATTTCTAATTCTAATCAGCTCTACCATCAATTTGTTACCCTTGATGAATTATGCTGATTTTTTGTATACTTTAAGTTGCAGTAAGTTATTTTTCATTAAAAAGAAAAAAAAAGAATAAAGTTATTGGCGGATAAAAGCTTTAGGGTAACCATCGGCTTTAATCGCTAACAATAATCTTGCTAAGTCATCACTGCGCTTTATCGGACCAACGAGAACACGAAAAATTCCATTTATTTGTTCTAATTGGCTATTTATTTGATATTGCTTCATTAACGCTTTAGCAAGTTTGGTCGCTTGAGTCTGACTCTTACTAGCAAATACCTGAATATATTGTGTTGTAGCCAAAACGTCTAATGGTGATGCTGTTGCTGTTACGAGCTCAAATTTTCTTTTTATTATTGTTTTAGCCATAGTTGAAACCGTTGTTTCTAGCAAAGGCGTAATTTTTTCTGTGTTATTTACTGAGCGTGGACTTTCTTCCTGAAGTTGGGCTAAACCATTAAGCGTAAAGTCGGTTATTGCTGTAATGGTCACATTGGCAGTACCTGTTTCTAACATATCGAGCTTATAGGCGGCACTGTATGACAAATCGACAATGCGGCTTTGATGAAAAGGACCGCGGTCATTAACTCTAACAATTACTGATAGCCCATTGCTATTATTAACAACTCTTAAATAACTCGGTAAAGGTAAGTTCTTATGGGCGGCACTCATGGCATACATATCGTAAATTTCACCATTAGAAGTTAAGTGACCATGGAATTTTCGGCCATACCAAGAGGCTGTTCCGGCTTGGCTAAAATCTTCTGCACTGTTTAATACTTGATAGTTTTCACCGCGTACTTGATAGTCTTTATTACCACCATGGCTAAATGCTTCAGCTCGCGGCGTAGCATCATGAAGTTCGCTAGCGGTAGGTAAGCGGGTTGGCGTACTGTCATTTTTTTGTTGGTAGCGACCATAGTTAGCGCTACAAGCCGAGACAAGTATTATCAGTACACATAGGTAAATGTGTTGGGTGATTTTTAGTTTCGCCATAAATATCAGTAGACTCTATTATTATTTACATCAGTCATTTATTAGGTGATTTTTTCATCTGCCATTACTTTTGTTAGATATTAAATCGTCTATGAGTGCTTACTGCCATAAGCATGCCAAATCCTGCCATTAATGTCACCATCGAAGTTCCGCCGTAGCTAATTAAAGGTAGGGGTACACCAACCACAGGCAATAAACCTGAGACCATACCGATATTAACAAAGATATAAACAAAAAATGTCAGGGTTAAGCTGCCAGCCAAAAGTTTAGTAAAGGCATGCTGAGCATTAACCGCAATCCATAAACCGCGCATAACAATGGCCAAATATACGGTTAACAATAAGCCGACGCCAATTAAGCCAAACTCTTCACTAAATACGGCAAAAATAAAGTCAGTATGGCGCTCAGGTAAAAACTCTAGTTGCGATTGTGTACCTTGTAACCAGCCTTTACCATTTATACCACCAGAGCCGATGGCAATTTTAGATTGAATAATATGGTAGCCTGAGCCGAGGGGATCTTGTTCAGGATTTAAAAATGTTAGCACTCTTTGTTTTTGATAAGGTTTCATCAAAAACATCCATAAGACTGGCGCAAATGCAGACGCTAAGCCAACACAGGCCCCGATAAGCTTCCAACTGGCACCAGCAAGAAATATAACAAATATACCTGAGCTTGCGATCAGTAAAGACGTGCCTAAATCTGGTTGTCTAGCAATCAGTAAGGTAGGTATTAAGACTAAAATAAAGGCGATAATTATTTTAGATATTTTGATTGGTAAATCGTATTGACTAACATACCAAGCGATCATAATAGGCATGACAAGTTTCATAATTTCAGAGGGTTGGAATTTAGTGAAACCAAGATCTAACCAACGTTGAGCACCTTTGCCAATATGGCCAAATAGTAGTACGGCACTTAACAACATTAAGCCAATAATGAATACAGGTACCGCCCATCTTCGATAAGACAAGGGCGGAATTTGCGCGACAATAAACATCACAAATAGTGCTAGGCCGACACGCTTTGCATGTCTTATTAGCACGGCAGACTCTTGTCCACCGGCACTATAGACGACAAATAACCCTAGTGTTAGTAAAGCTAAAAGGCCCATTAATAATGGCAAGTCAATATGTAATCGTTGCCATAAAGTACGCTGTTGATGTTGATCATGTCCAGTATTACGCACTAAGGATTACCTGCTGAATTTTTGATGTTTTGTTGAAAGTCGCTGCTATGATGTGGATGCTTGCGTGGGTCTTTACTGACAATTTCGCGATCACCAAAATACTGATCCATAATCTGGCGTGCCACGGGTCCAGCGTTTGCGCCACCACCACCTTCGGCGACATTTTCTATCGCAACCGCAATCACTATCTCAGGCTTCTCAAACGGAGCAAAAGCAATAAACATGGCATTGTCGCGTTTACTTTCTTTAACTTTACTCGCATCATATTCTTCACCTTGCTCGATGTTAGCGGTTTGTGCGGAGCCGGTTTTACCTGCTGCATCATATTTACTGCCTTTAAATGCGGCATAGCCGGTCGCGCCAAAATTTTGCACGGTATTATGTAAACCGTCTAAAACCAGATCCCAGCTATGTTGGTCTTTCAGGACAATAGGTTGTTTTTCATCAACAACATATTCAGTAATAATGGTTTGCCCTGTGCTAGTATCTTTGTCGTTAGTAACTACTTCAGTGCTTGCTTTTAATAAGTGTGGCACCTTAATCTCACCCTTGTTGACTAAAATGGATAAGGCTTGTGATAATTGCAGTGGCGTGACTGACCAATAACTTTGACCAATACCTACTGATAGGGTTTCACCAGTATACCAAGGTTTATTATAACGGGCTCTTTTCCATGCAATACTGGGCATAATTGCACGACTTTCTTCATGCAGATCAATACCGGTATATTCACCGAAGCCAAATTTTCTCATCATTTGACTAATGCGGGTAATGCCCAATTTATAGGCTAAATCGTAGTAAAAAACATTACAAGATTGCTCTAGCGACTTAGTTAAATTGACTTTGCCATGGCCCCATTTTTTCCAATCACGTCGTTTAGTTTCTATACCGGGGAGTTGATAAAAACCCGGATCATAAATTTCTGTTTCCGGCGTAATCACCCCCGCGTCTAAACCGGTAATGGCTAACAAGGGTTTAATTGTTGAAGCGGGTGGATAACCTTGTAATGTTCTGTTAAGTAAGGGTTTATTACTTTGTGGAGCTAGAAGTTTTTTATATTTTTTGCTGCTAATGCCATGCACAAACAGATTGCCATCAAAACTTGGGTTTGAATACATCGCGAGTACACCACCGTCTCTTGGGTCGATGGCGACAATCGCGCCACGTTTACCCGAAAGTGCCCGTTTTGCGATCATTTGTAGCTCAATATCCAAGGTTAAGGTTAGGTCTTTACCTGGGATTGGTGGGGTAAAGTCTAAGGTACGAATGATCCGACCTTGATTATTAATTTCAACTTCTTGGTGGCCAATGGTGCCGTGTAAAATATCTTGGTAATAGCGTTCTAATCCGCGCTTACCAATATTACGCGTAGCGGCATAGTTTTCAGCTAAGCCTTGCTGTTCTAACGCGAGTGAGTCTCTGCCATTAATACGTGCGACATAGCCAAGCGAATGGGTAGTTAATTCAGCAAAAGGATAATAACGCTTTAAACGCGCATCAATAAAAAAACCAGGAAATTTATGCTGATTGACCGAAAATAAGGCGACCTGTTGCTCGCTTAAACGTGAGTAAAGCTCTATCGGTTTAAAGCGACGTTTACTTTTCATCGCTTGAAGTAGTTTGTCTTGTTTTTCTTGGCTTATATCTAATAGTTGACTAACTTCTGACAAGCGTTTTTTAATGTCATTTACTTGCTCGGGGATCACTTCTAAACTGTAAACAGGGGTATTGTCAGCCAGTAAAACACCGTTTCTATCGTAGATTAAGCCTCGATTAGGGGCGACAGGTAAAAGTTTAATACGGTTGGAGTTCGAGCGTGTTTGGTATTTTTCATAGGAGCTAACTTGAAGATTATAAATATTACTAAATAGCACCAATGAAAGTACGATGATAGCTATAAAGGTGATAAAAGTACGGCGGGCAAATAAATTGGCTTCAGCGCTATGATTTCTAATAACAACACGTTTTTTGGCTGCCATTATTTATTCCCTATGATAAGGGTGATTATTATTGATTGACCAAGCACGATAAAGGCTTTCAGCGACAACAATTCGAACCATAGGGTGTGGTAAAGTCAGTGGTGATAACGACCACTTTTGCTCAGATGCCTGAATGCAAGCGGGGGCTAAACCTTCAGGCCCACCCACTAAGAGTGCAACATCTCGGCCATCTATATGCCAGCGTTCCAGTTGCTTGGCAAGATCAGGTGTCGTCCAGGGCTTGCCTTCTACTTCTAACGTAACAATGCGATTACCCTTTGGAATAGCCGCTAGGATTTGCTCACCTTCTTTTTCAAGAATGCGGGCAATATCTGCATTTTTACCGCGTTTGCCCGGTGAGATCTCCACTAGATGGAAACTCATATCACGAGGGAATCTGCGGCAATATTCGCTAAACCCTTGGCTAACCCAAGTGGGCATTTTATTACCAACGGCATATAAGGTAATGCGCATTGTTGTTTAGACTACTGCCATAGTTGTTCTAGTTGATAACGCTCGCGAGTTTCATCAGTCATCACATGCACAACAACATCACCTAAGTCGACTAAAGACCATTCACCAATATCATTTCCTTCAACACCTAAGGCTTCAATACCGGCAGCACGGCATTCAATGGTGAGTGATTGGGCAATGGAAATAACGTGGCGTTTTGAGTTACCAGAGCAAACTAACATGTAGTCAGTGAAACTCGATTTTGTAGCTACTTCTAATGTAACGATATCGCGGCCTTTCATATCTTCGATTTTTTCGGTAACAAAAGTAATTAGGTCTGAACTTTGCAAAGTGGGATCTCTATAATTAACAACAATAATCGGCGATAATAGCATTATTTTGTTTGTCAGTTAACCATCTAATGCAGTAAATAGCCGTTTTTTTGCACAACAATTGATTTATTTCACTTAACCTCTATCAAATAATACAAAATGAGTGATTTGGATGCGATTATTGAGCAAGTAATGACGTTATTGGTAAAGCTTATGTTGCTCTATATAATCATGTACACACTGAGGTAGGTATTGACTGGCGTTTAAACCGGCTTTAATTTTTGCTCTTATTGTTGTCGATGAAATATCCACAGGGCTACTTTCATGGATAAGTATTTGTCCTGTTTGTCGGCGCTGTAATTGCGCAAGACTATAAATTAAACGCGACGTTAGTGCTGGCTCAAGTGCCGCTTCTAACGCTAGGTGCGGGTAACCTGGGCGAATATTAACCACTAAGTTACATAAGGTGAGAATGTCTTGCCAGCGGTGCCATTTTGTAAATGATAAGAGTGAGTCCATACCCATAATAAAATATAAATCTGCCTTAGGTTGCTCAGCTTTTATTTGCTGCAAGGTATCGACAGTATATGAGCGGCTTTGACGCTTGAGTTCACGATCATCAAGGGTAAATAACTGACTTTCATCACAGACTAAAGCCACCATTTTAGCACGCTGTTTGGCATTGGCATGGGTGCTGGTTTTATGTGGCGGTATATGGGCAGGAATTAAATGTAATTGTTTTGCGCCTAACCAGTGTGCAGTTTCTTGGGCAGGTAAGATGTGACCGAGATGAATAGGGTCGAAGGTACCGCCAAGTAACGCGATAAGCTTTGGCGTTTTTTGGTTAGTTATACTCATAATCTAAACTGAAATGTTGACTGATGTTATTGTGAAATAAGCTGATAAAAACATCACTGAGCAGAATAAAAGCGTTAAAGTCGCTACTGGTTTTACTGAGTAAATCTACTTGCGCTAACCTCGCTAAAGCTTGTTCAGCATTGCTTAAACTTATATTGTTTAAGGCATGTTGATATAAGGGTTTTTTCTTATCCCAAATACGATACTGCTTAAAAATGTCGTTAATACGGCTGCCTTGTTCTATTTGTTCTAACATGGCATAAAGCTGACTAATTTCTTTGTGAACCACCCAGACTAATTGGCCAAATGCGCTGCCATCATGCTGCATTTGATCTAACATAGATAAGCACTTTTTAAGGTCGCCAATAAGCAAGGTGTCGATCAGTTGAAACGGATTAAATCTTGCCTGTTTAATTAAAAGTTGCTCTGCCTCTTCAATACTCACCGGTTGTTGTGAGAATAATATCGATAGTTTTTGCAACTCTTGGGCTAATGCCGGTAAATTACCTTCAAATAATTCTGTCATTAAATTAATTACATCGTCAGGTAAGCTTAATTGTAACTGCCGAGCTTGATTGCTCAGCCATTGTTTTAATTGTTTACCTTCAATATCGTATAAAGGCACAAAGCAACCGGCAGCTTCTAAGGCTTTGAACCATTTGCGCTTTTGTGTGGCAGCGTCAAGTTTAGGACCATGAAATATCAGTTGAATATCTTGATGTAACAGGCTGAGTAATTGCGCTACACCTTTTGCGCCATTATCGCCAATTTTACCGGTGGTAAACTCCACTTCTATAATACGCAATGACGAAAACAAACTCATTGACTGATACTCTTGAAATAGCTCATCCCAATTAAATTTATCGTCAATGCTAAAGCGAATAACTTCGTCAAACCCCTGTTTTTTCGCGCTAGTTTTAATTTGTTCTAAAGCGTTATTTTTTTGCCATGGCTCATCACCAAAGACTAACCATATCGGTTTAAAGCCTTGTGTTAAGGTTTTTTCAAGATGATTATGATAGATGCGCATGTGAAGTTACCTACAGCTGAATACTAGCCATGTCACGTAAAATTTTATTGGCAGCTTCTTTACGCATTTCTCGTAGCATTAACGATAATTCGCGACTTTTTGCTAGTGCAATATCAGGATCATCTTGATAATCACGATTAAGCTCAAAGCGAAAACTTTGAATATCTTGTCCGGGAATTAACACTTGATAACGTACGGTATAAATAAGCTCGTATTCTGCTACTTGACCATTGGGGAAAACCGATAGGGTTCTTCGGTCTAAATTGTCTCGCAATATACGCATTTGCGGAATATTTTTTTCGCTTTGTCGTACTAAAGTAACATCATTAATGGTTAAGTGCTGCTTAACTAAACGGGTAAGTTCACCATATTGATCAACCGAGCTAAATATAATAGTTTGTAGCTCAGGCGCTAATAAATAATTGCCGCGTAGTTGAAAGCCACAACCATTTAACATCATCAAGATAATGCTAAAAGATAAGAGTTTACTTACTCGACGAATTATTAATGGCTGCATAAGGTGTTCACTTTTAATAGGTAAAATTCAATCAGTGCATAGCCAATAAGCTTTAGCTATGCACTTTTAACGCACTGTTTTGATTAATTTATCGTAACAATAGAAGCTATTAATTAGCCACAATATTCAATAGTTTACCTGGTACATAAATCACTTTACGTACGGTTTTACCGTCAATGAATTTGCTAACATTGATATCATTAAAACCGATTTCTTCAACCGCTTCTTTGCTTGCATCGGCTGAAACGGTAATTTTAGCACGCAATTTACCGTTAACTTGTACAATAATAAGCTTTTCATCTTCCACTAAAGCGCTGGGGTCAACTACCGGCCATGCTGTATTTTCAACTGGCTTACCATCGCCAATTATGTGCCATAAATGATGACTTAAATGTGGCACAATAGGCGTTAGCATTAATACCACCGCACGAATAGCCTCATGCATAATCACCCGATCTTCAGTGCTGGCAATACTTGCTTTACCTAAATGGTTCATTAATTCCATAATGGCGGCAATAGCGGTGTTAAAGGTGTTGCGACGACCAATATCATCACTGACTTTAGCAATAGTTTTATGCAATTCTAGGCGGAGTGACTTTTGCGCTGAGTTAAGCGTTAAGTTGGTAATGTTAGGTGCTGCTGTTGACACTTCTGCCGCTTGAGTAAAGTCATAGGTAAGTTTCCAAACCCGCTTTAAGAATCGATGTGCACCTTCGACACCGGCATCACACCATTCTAATGTTTGCTCTGGTGGTGAGGTGAACATGATAAATAATCGTACGGTATCTGCGCCATATAAATTAATTACTGCTTGTGGATCAATGCCGTTATTTTTTGATTTTGACATTTTGCTCATACCAGCAGAAATGACCGGTTTGCCATCTAATTTACTGATAGCAGAAGTGACTTGGCCTTTTTCATCACGCTCAACGTCAACATCTGTCGGTGCAATCCAATCTTGACCACCATTGTCTGCTTCACGATAATAAGTGTCAGCTAAGACCATGCCTTGGCAGAGTAACTTTTTAAAAGGTTCGTTAGATGTTACTAAGCCAGCATCACGTAATAATTTATGGAAAAAACGCGCATAAAGTAAATGTAAGATAGCATGCTCAATGCCGCCGATGTATTGATCAACCGGCAACCAATAATTAGCTTTGGCTGGATCTAACATTTGTGTGTCATCGTTTGGTGAACAATAACGCGCGTAATACCATGATGATTCCATAAAGGTATCAAAAGTATCGGTTTCGCGAAATGCTTCTTCACCATTGTATGTGGTTTTCGCCCATTCAGGGTTGTCTTTAATGGGCGAGGTTACGCCATTCATCACGACATCTTCGGGCAGCTCAACAGGTAATTGATCTGCTGGAACTGGTACAGACTCACCATTGGCTAAATGCATCATGGGGATTGGCGTACCCCAATAACGTTGACGAGAAACACCCCAGTCACGTAAGCGATAATTTACCGTTACTTTACCTTTGTTTTCACTAATTAATTGCTCTGAAATAGCTTTAAAGGCCTCTTCAAAACTTAAACCGTCGAATTCGCCTGAGTTAACTAAAACATTTTTTTCAGTAATCGCCGCTTTTGTAACGTCATCGCTTTCATTGCTGGCAATAACTTGTTTAATCTCTAAACCATACTTAGTAGCGAATTCCCAGTCGCGTTGGTCGTGACCCGGTACCGACATAACGGCACCTGAACCATAATCCATTAGCACGAAATTTGCTGCCCAAACTGGCACTATTTCACCGCTAATAGGGTGTAGTGCTTTTAAGCCAGTATCAACGCCTTTTTTCTCCATTGTTGCCATATCGGCTTCAGTAGATTTATTGGTTTTACAGCCTTGAATAAAGGCCGCTAATTCTGGATTATTTTCAGCCGCAGCTAGCGCTAATGGATGCTGTGCAGCTAATGCGACATAGGTAACACCCATTAAGGTGTCAGGGCGCGTGGTGTAAATATCGAAGCTTTCTGCAGAGTCGACAACTTGAAAGGTCATGTCTACACCTTCAGAGCGACCAATCCAGTTACGTTGCATGGTTTTAACTTGTTCAGGCCAATCGGTTAATTGGTCTAAGTCGTTAATTAACTCTTCAGCATAAGCGGTAATTTTAATGAACCACTGCGGGATTTCTTTGCGCTCAACTAGTGCGCCAGAGCGCCAACCACGACCGTCAATTACTTGCTCGTTAGCTAATACGGTTTGATCAACAGGATCCCAATTCACCGTGGCATTTTTCTTATACACTAAGCCTTTTTCATATAGCTGAGTGAAGAACCATTGTTCCCAACGGTAATAATCTTTTTTACAAGTCGCTAATTCACGACTCCAGTCGTAACCAAAACCTAATGACTTTAATTGGTTACGCATATAATCAATATTTTCATAAGTCCACTTTGCCGGCGCAGAATTATTTTTAATTGCCGCATTTTCAGCAGGCAAACCAAAAGCGTCCCAACCCATAGGTTGCATTACGTTTTTGCCTAGCATACGTTGGTAACGAGAAATTACATCACCTAAACTGTAGTTACGCACGTGGCCCATATGAAGTCGGCCACTTGGGTATGGAAACATCGCCAAGCAATAAAACTTTTCTTTTCCTGGTAACTCTTCAGCTTTGAAGGTGTCGTTATCAGTCCAAAATTTCTGAACGTCGGCTTCAATTGATTGGGGATTGTAAATGGATTCCATTAAGATTTCTCAAGCACGCTTAAATAAGAGCATCAACCCACTTGTTTGACAATTTTATCTTGATAAAATTTGTCATGTTAAGGTCAGGTTTTAGCGATAAAAATATTCTTGATAGGATACCTTATCTCTAGCCATTGCGACAAGTTAAAGCAGGGCTATGCGGAAATTTTCTCTAGATAATCTAAAAATATCTCGCATTAACAGCTAAATAACTGATAAAAGCCACTTTAGTCGTGGTTATGTGCTTTAATAAAATGCTAATGGGTGAGGTTATCGTCTCGATAAGTAGACCAATAAGTGATTTTTAAATGAGGGAAGCATGATGAAAAAACAGCAATCTCAAATTCAAGAGCTTTATCAAAAGTTACAAACATGGCTGGAAGATACTAAGGAGAATGAAATTCGCTCGGCTGTTGAATTACTCGAACAAGCGAAAAAAATATTGCTTGCTGCTGAGCAAATTCCTGAGCAGCAAGTTAAACAGTTTATCGCTAACCTTAAGTACGATCTTGGGGATTTTTATCAGCAATATCAAGCAGACATTAAGCATTCAATTTACCTAGACTTACTCAATGAAAACCTTTGGGCAAGTTTGGCGCAAATTACCGATAAGTCACAAGTCGAATGGACTGAGTTGATGGATGATTTTCAACATCAAGATGGCTACCATGTCGGTGATTATGTTGGTTTTGGCCGGTTACAATGCCGAACCTGCCGACATTGTGTGACCTATAGTCATCCCAATGTGGTCACGGATTGCATTAGCTGTGGTGGTAAAGATTTTAATCGCTTGAGTTTAACGCCATAAAACAACTTTTTTTTAATAGTTTTTCTTATATTATTTTGCTGTTCAGTAGGGTGTCGCTGTACACTGTGTTTACTGTAGCCGTATTTAGTTCACGTGATATAAAAATCGCATTCCCGAGAGATCTTCTATGACCAATGTGTCAACAAATGCACGCCTTAAACCTTGCCAATTAACCGCAGATTTAACGGTTAAACAATTTGCTAATGCCACAACAAGCTCAGAAGTCGAACAAGTATTTATCGGCCATGAAAGAGCGAAAGAAGCGCTCACTTTTGGTTTGTCGATCGATGCACCAGGTTTTAATGTTTACGCCATGGGCGAGCATGGTACCGGGCGTCAAACCCTGATCAAGCAAATGTTAGCCACGACAGCCAGCCAAGAACCCACACCTGATGAATGGTGTTATATCAACAATTTTGATGACCCAAACTCTCCATATAGACTTTATGTTAGCCCAGGTGATGGTAAGCAATTACTTACTCGGATGAATACCTTTATTGATGAGCTAATGGATTTGTTTCCAGAAATTTTTGATAACCCAGGTTATCAAAGGCAAAAAGCGGCTATCGATCGTGACTTTAATAAAAAATATGATCAAGCGATTACTGACGTTGAAAAGGCGGCATTAAAAGATGACGTGGTGTTGTTTGAAGAGCATGGCGAAATAGGCTTTTCACCACTAGTCAAAGGTAAGCGACTTAATGATAAAGAGTTTGCACAATTAAATGAACCAAAGCGTGCTGACTTTTATGTTTTATTGGCCAAGTTAGAAGATTTACTTTCTGAAAAATTGATTGAATTACCGCAATGGAAACGTATTTCTTCTGACAAGTTACGTAAGTTAAAGCGTGAAACTGCGGCCCAAAGTATTCAACCCTTTTTGCAAGAATTAGAGACAGAATTCGCTAGTAATACCGGCGTTCAGAAATACTTAGCTAAAGTTAAAGCGCACGTTGTTGATGCTGTTTTAGAGTTACTGGTTGATGAAAGTAACGAGGCGCCTAATGACAAAGATATGCGTAAATTGATGGTGGAACGCTTTTTACCTAACTTACTGGTGACCCGTAAAGCCGATGAAGGTGCACCGGTTATTTATGAACAGAATCCGACCTTTCAAAATTTATTTGGTCATGTAGATTTTGGTAGTTTTCAAGGCAGCAGTTACACCAGTTACCGCTTAATAAGACCCGGTGCACTGCATAAAGCCAATGGCGGTTACATCTTACTTGAAGCAGATAAACTCTTGACCCAACCTTTAGTTTGGGCGCGTTTAAAGCTAGCGTTAAAGTCGCAGCAAATTACTATTGAAAATCCGCATTCAGAATATGCACAACCGGGCGCCTTTAGCTTACAGCCGGAAGCAATCCCATTAAACGTCAAAGTGATCTTGCTGGGCGACCCTGAAATTTATTATACCTTACAAGATTATGATCAAGAGTTTACCGAGTTATTTCGGGTCTTGGCAGATTTTGATCGTCACTTAGAAAAAAGTCAAAATAACCTCAATGACTACGCCAGTTTAATTCGCCAACGCGCCCATCGTAACCATTATCCAGAAGTGACAAATGAAGCGGTACTCGAGTTAGTTAAATATGCGCTGAGACGCGCTGAACACCAGCATAAAATATCGGCTAATATTGTGCAGGTTAATGACTTATTAGACGAAGCTTTTTATTTATGGCAGCGATTAGATGGAAAAAATGGCCTGTGTGGTAAGCATGTGACTATGGCATTAGCGGCCAAACAACGACGTACTGGCCGCATGAGTGAAGCTTGGTTAGACGAAATTAAAGAGCGTCAGTTACTTATTGATACCGAAGGCGGACAAATAGGTAAAATTAATGGCCTAACCGTGTTAGAGATTGGTGATAGTGTTTTTGGCACGCCAGCTCGTATAACAGCGACCGTATATGCCGGTAGCCAAGGGGTGACAGATATTGAACGTGAAGTGGATTTAGGCAAGTCTATTCACTCAAAAGGCGTGTTGATTTTAACCGGTTATTTGGGCCACAAGTATGGACAGAAATTTCCAGTGACCATTTCTGCTAACATTGTTATTGAGCAATCTTATGGTCATATCGATGGTGACAGTGCCTCAATGGCTGAGCTTTGCGTGTTAATGTCTGCCATCGCTAAATTACCGATAAATCAAGGTATCGCAATAACAGGCTCAATGAATCAACATGGCGAAGTGCAATCTATTGGTGGCGTTAATGAAAAAATAGAAGGCTTTTATCGCCTCTGCAAAGACAAAGGCTTAACGGGTGAGCAAGGTGTTATTATACCTAAAACCAATACCATTAATTTGATGTTGGCACCTGAGGTTATTCAGGCAGTAGCCGATGGCCAGTTTGCCATTTATGCAGTCGATAATATTGATCAAGCGATAGAGATTTTAATGGCGCAACCCGCGGGAGCAATCACTCGAACCGGTCGTTATCCAAAAAAATCAATACATGGCATGGTGCTGGATAAATTATCAGCGTTTTCAGAGCTCATTAATGGTGCTGAAGAATAAGCTCAAAATATAAGCTCAAAAGATAAACAGTCCTGAATAATTAACCGCAAATTCCATCCTATAAATAAACACGGCAAGCGCCGTGTTTATTGCTTTTTACCCTATCTAAAACTTTAAAATGTAAATATTTGCTTAAAAAACAAGCATTACTTGAATTCTTCTCTATACTCAAATTATCAACAATATTTTTCATCGTAACATTTTGCAAAGCACACTCGCAGAATTTGATGATGGAAATATTGTTTAAATTATACTTAATTAGACTTAATTATAGGTGCTATCTTATACCAGTTCCATTAAGTTTGTGATCTTGTTGTGCGCAGGAAAAATAATTCAAGGTAAGGCGATCGATTGAGCAATAGCTGGCTATTGGGAGTGAGAGCAACACAGCATTGAGCTATTTTAACTAGTACAAGTGAGCAATAATTTAATGGGATTGGTATTAGTAGGATTTATAAAGAGAGAGGGTTAGCGAAAGCGGCTAATACCAATAACAACAATAATAAGTAAATGCAGCGAGTTAAGGTTATTAACAGGTAATAACGAGCTCCCTATAAGGTCAGGAGTTTAACCTGCCAACATACATTTCTTGTGTGCTCATCTACTTAGTTGTTAATTTGCTATGAATTTTAGTCACACTAAAACAAGTGAAGGGGCTTTGTGGAAACATCCGATCAAATAACACAAGTGTGGCCAATTGCGGCTTACTTTATTATCTTGGCTGGTATGCTCATTGTGATGATGCTGCTATCACATTTTCTTGGTCCCAAAGGTAAACAGCGAGCTAAAGACAGCCCTTATGAATCCGGCATTATTTCCGTCTCCGACAACAAAACCCGCTTTACTAATCACTTCTTTTTATATGCCATTTTCTTTGTCATTTTTGATTTAGAAACCATTTATCTTTTTGCTTGGGTTATTGCTTTTGATGAGGTGGGTTGGCCAGGTTTTATCGAAGCCAGTATTTTCATTACGGTATTACTGGCAGCATTAATTTATTTAGTTCGCATTGGCGCATTAGCGTTAACCCATCGCCATCAACCTTTTAGAGCAAGGCAACTGCAACGCTTACAACAAGCTGAAAGTCAGCCAGCTCAACAAAGCCTTTTTGATAAAGTTATTTCTGATAAAACTATTTCTGATAAAAATAAGGGACAGCAATAATGGAATGGTCACTAACCAAAGCAAAACTAGATGACGCAATGGGGGCAATGAAGGGCGTTTCTGAAGCAGAATTAAAGCGCAGTGTTCTTTTCGCTAGGCTTGATGACATGGTGAACTGGGGGCGAAAAAACTCCATCTGGCCGTTTAATTTTGGTTTAAGTTGTTGTTATGTCGAAATGGCAACGAGCTTTACCTCACGACATGACATTGCCCGCTTTGGCGCTGAGGTAATTCGTGCAACCCCAAGACAAGCCGACTTAATGGTGATTTCAGGTACTTGCTTTCGAAAAATGGCGCCAGTAATTCAACACCTTTATGAACAATTATTAGAACCTCGTTGGATTATCTCAATGGGTTCGTGTGCTAATTCTGGCGGTATGTACGACATTTATAGTGTTGTGCAAGGGGTTGATAAATTTATCCCAGTTGATGTCTATGTGCCGGGATGTCCGCCAAGGCCAGAAGCTTTACTTGAAGGCTTATTGTTGTTGCAAACCAAAATACAACATCAACCACGACCATTAAGTTGGGCGGTTGGCGAACAGCAAGTCAGTGAAATTGGTAAACCGTCATTACGTGATATTAAACACCAAGAGCGCATTCAAGTGACAAATTTAGATTCACCCGATCACATTTAAGCGGCTTTTGCCTTATTTTAATAGTTGAAGCTTTAATAAGTGAAGTTTTAATAAAGTGAAAACACAATAAAGCAAACTAATAATAAAAATGGCGAGAGTGAAGGGAAGTTAATGGCAATACAAGTAGATATGAAAGCGAGTAATGATTGGCAGATGCTGCAAGCTGTGCCTTTACTCGATGAAATTATTGCCCTTTCACCTAAGCTTAATTTACAACCAGTCAGTGCTGTCGAAAACATTGTCGACGATATTCCTTCCTATTGGTTAGAAAAAAACCAGTTAATGAAATTGATGCAAGTGTTAAAGCAAGAATTAGCTCAGCCATTTGATATGTGTTTTGATCTTACCGCTATCGATGAAAGCGAGCGAGAGCACCAATCATTATTATCACAAGCCTTTACGGTCAGCTACCATTTACGCTCTTATCAACGTAACCAAGATATTCGCATTAAAGTTGCCCTGAACACCAAAGATAAAACCTTAGAGAGTGTTTGTAGTTTATGGCCAAATGCCAATTGGTACGAACGAGAAGTGTGGGATATGTTTGGTATTGTTTTTGAAAATCATCCGCATTTAAGCCGTATTTTAATGCCAGATACTTGGCAAGGACATCCGTTACTGAAAACCCACCCAGCGCGCGCTACAGAAATGGATCCGTTCACTTTACCGCCTTATCAACAAGACAAAGAACAAGCCGCACTGCAGTTTAACCCCGAAGCTTGGGGTATGAAGCGACAAAGCAAAGATAGTGATTTTATGTTCTTAAACCTTGGGCCTAATCACCCAAGTGTGCATGGTGCTTTTCGTATTGTGTTACAAATGGAAGGCGAAGAAATTGTCGATTGTGTGCCAGATATTGGTTACCACCACCGCGGCGCTGAAAAAATGGGCGAGCGACAATCTTGGCATAGTTACATTCCTTATACCGACCGCATTGATTACCTTGGCGGCGTAATGAATAACTTTCCGTATGTGATGGCGGTTGAAAAGCTGGCGGGTATTACCGTGCCGGATCGCGCGAAAGTTATTCGTATTATGACCGCAGAAATGTTCCGCATTCTTAGCCACCTGCTATTTTACGGCACCTTCGCGCAAGATCTTGGCGCACTTTCACCTATTTTTTATATGTTTATCGACCGGGAAAAACTCTTTGGCATTATTGAAGCCTTTACCGGTGCGCGCATGCATCCAAGTTGGTTCCGCATTGGCGGTGTCGCGCAAGACCTACCAAAAGGTTGGCAGGGCTTAGTACGTGATTACGTTAACTATCTACCTAAGCGTCTTGATGAATATGAAAAAATGGTCATGCAAAATTCAATTTTTAAGCAACGCACGGTTGGTATTGGCGCTTACTCAACACAAGAAGCCATTGACTGGGGCGTAACTGGCCCAGGTTTAAGAGCAACGGGATTTTCATGGGATCTACGTAAGCAACGGCCTTATGGTGGTTATGATCAATTGGATTTTGAAGTACCGCTTGGTCACAACGGTGATTGCTATGATCGTTGTCGGGTTCGAGTAGAAGAAATGCGTCAGAGTATTCGTATAATTGAACAGTGCCTGAACAATATGCCCGAAGGACCCTATAAAGCTGAACATCCGCAAACCACACCACCATTAAAAGATCGCACCATGCGTGATATTGATACCTTAATACCGCATTTTCTCAATGTTTCATGGGGGCCAGTGATCCCCGCAGGTGAAGTATCTATCAGCGTTGAAGCCACGAAAGGCATTATGGCTTATCACTTGATCAGTGACGGCAGCACCATGAGTTATCGCACGCGTATTCGCACCCCCAGCTTTCCCCATTTACAAATGTTGCCATTAATTAGTAAGGGTCAGATGGTGGCGGATCTTATCGCCACATTGGGCAGTGTTGATTATGTGATGGCAGATGTTGATCGATAAACGATTAATATTGCCCAAAGGCATTAGATTCAATATTGGAAAAATATAGCTGAGCAAATAACTTAGAAAATAACGGTATTAAAGCAAATAAAGAGATAGTGATGGAAACAATCGACATAACGACAATTGATTATCAACATTATTTAACGGCAACTGAAATTGCTGCTATTGAGCATGAGGCCAGTATTATGGAAACTCGTGAGGCCGCCGGTATTGAAGCACTTAAAGTTGTACAAGCACACCGTGGTTGGATCAGTGATGAAAGTCTTTTTGCTATTAGTGACTTGTTAGCTGTGCCCATTGCTCAGTTAGAAGGCGTAGCGACTTTCTATAATTTAATTTACCGACAACCTGTTGGTCAAAATGTTATCCACTTATGTGACAGCATTGCTTGTCATTTAACTGGCTTAGACTCAGTGCTTGCCGCGATTAAGCAGTACTTAAACATCGACTATGGCCAAACAACAGTAGATGGCAAATTCACACTGCTTTCAAATGCTTGTTTAGGCAGTTGTGATAAAGCACCCGCGATGATGATAGGCACCGAGCATTACCAGCACTTAAGCCCAGAAAGCGCCGTTGATATCTTGCAACAGCTTGCGGTTAAGGGAGAAGTTAATGGCTGAACAAATATCCAATAATCCCCTAAAGCCGTTAACCCAATGGGTGAATTTACAACAGCCATTGTCATTTGATGATTATTGCCAAGCTGGCGGTTATCAAGGGGCAAAAGTAGCGCTACAACATTCACCAAAAGAAGTGCTAGACATTGTTAAAAATTCAGGCTTAAAAGGACGGGGTGGTGCCGGTTTCCCCACCGGCATGAAATGGAGTTTTGTGCCTATGTTTGAAGAGGGCGATGAAGATGCGCCTGATAATAAGTATTTAGTCGCCAATGCCGATGAAATGGAACCAGGCACATTTAAAGACAGATTATTGCTCGAAGGTGTGCCGCATCAATTAGTTGAAGCTATGATTATTGCGGCTTACACCATAGGCGCGAACAAAGCTTATATTTTTCTGCGCGGTGAATATCATTTAGCAGCAAAGCGTTTACAACAAGCCATTGACCAAGCCTACCAAAATAATTGGCTAGGTGAAAAAATTCAAGGTAGCGCATATTCAATAGATTTATATGTCCATTGTAGTGCCGGTCGCTATATTTGTGGTGAAGAAACCGCGTTAATAAATGCGCTGGAAGGCAAGCGAGCAATCCCTAGAGCTAAGCCGCCATTTCCGCAAGTTAGTGGTTTATTTGGCAAACCTACCATAGTGAACAATGTTGAGACCTTGTGTAATCTGCCGCATATATTAAAAAATGGTATTGAATGGTTTCAGGCCATTGCTCCTAACAGTGATGCCGGCAGTAAAATTTATGGTGCTTGTGGGCGGGTAAAAAATCCGGGCTTGTGGGAGTTACCTATGGGGCCGACCTTGCGTGAGGTGCTATACGACTATGCAGGTGGTATGCAAGATGGCCTGCAATTTAGAGGTTTACTGCCCGGCGGCGCTTCTACTGATTTTCTTGTTGAAGAGCATTTAGATACGCCAATGGACTTTGACTCTATCGCTAAAGTGGGTAGTCGTTTAGGCACAGGTGGCTTGATTGTTTTAGACGATAAAAACTGTCCGGTAGCTATGGTGTTAAATTTGATGCGCTTTTTTGCTCAAGAATCTTGCGGTTGGTGTACGCCTTGTCGAGATGGCACGCCTTGGGCAGTGGAAGTACTCACACGCATTGAACAAGGCCGAGGCAAAATACAAGATTTAGACACTTTAGCTAAGCTCTGTGATTTCATGTGGATAGGTAAAACCCATTGTGCACTAGCGCCCGGGGCAGTCGAACCGTTAAGAAGCGCTTTAAAATATTTTCATGATGATTTCTTGCAACATATTGAGCATGGTTGTTGTCATTATAATCCGTCAATGACAGCTAAACGCACTCACGTATCACAAACTCATTCATCTCAGTCAATTAAGTCACCTCTTTCACCAAAGGCAGGGCAGTAATATGAGTGAAAAGAAAGTTACGATTTTCATTGATGATGTGCCTTATCAGCTCAGCACTGAAGATAATTTGCTGGCTGGGGTGCTATCACAAAAATTAAACTTGCCCTATTTCTGTTGGCATCCGTCTATGGGTTCTGTTGGTGCTTGTCGTCAGTGCGCCGTTACGCAGTTTCAAGATGAAGCGGATCAACGCGGCCGTATTGTCATGGCTTGTATTACCCCAGTTACTGACGGTATGCGCATTAGTATTAAAAATAAAGCGGCTAGCGAATTTCGTGAGCAAGTTATCGCCGCCATGATGACTAATCATCCTCACGACTGTCCCGTTTGTGCTGAGGGTGGCGAATGCCATTTACAAGATATGACGGTAATGACCGGCCACAGCGTGCGGGAATATCAGGGTACAAAACGCACATTTAGCAATCAATATTTAGGCGAATTAGTTGGTCACGAAATGAACCGTTGTATCACCTGTTATCGCTGTACGCGTTTTTACAATGACTACGCTGGCGGTAAAGATTTTGGTGTTTATGGTTCAAAAAACCAAGTTTATTTTGGTCGCCAGTCTGACGGTGCTTTGGAAAGTGAATTTAGCGGTAACTTAGTTGAGGTTTGTCCAACAGGCGTGTTTACCAATAAAGTTTTTTCATCGCACTATACCCGCAAATGGGATCTACAATCTGCACCGTCGGTTTGTAGCCATTGCTCTGTGGGTTGCAACTTGAGTATTGGCGAACGTTATGGCTCAGTGCGTCGGGTGATGAATCGCTACAATGGCGATATTAATGGCTATTTTATCTGTGACCGCGGTCGTTTTGGTATTGGCTTTGTCAACGGTGAACAGCGTATCAGACAAGCTAAAGGTATCGCGCAACAGTCAACTATAACTTTAACTAAATTAGATGTTGCAAAAGCTTTGTCGCATTTTAGAAAAAAACAATTTATCGGTATTGGCTCTGCTCGTGCCTCGTTAGAAGCTAATTTTTATTTAAAAAACATTGTTGGCGCTGAGCAATTTAGCCCCGGCTATTATGATGAAGAAATGAAAGTGGCGGCGCAACATGCGCAATTACTGGCATCAAACAAAGCACCAAGTCTCTCGGAGATAGAAAACAGCGATTTTATTTTTGTTATTGCGGAAGATATCAGCCAAACCGCACCAAGAATGGCCTTGTCAGTGCGCCAAGCACTGGGCAATGCCGCGAATGATAAAGCCGCAAAAATAGGGATCCCATCATGGCAAGATAGCGCGGTGCGAACCATTGGCGGTAAATTACTATCACCGTTATTTTCTCTGCAAAGTACCACGACTAAACTCGATGATGTTGCCGAGCAAGCCTTACTTTTACCGGTAGATCAAATATCAAAATGTTTAGCGACACTGACTAAGCTTTTACAGCTTAGTCATGTTCAAAAGATTAACAATGACAAAAAGGCAGAAAAAGCGCTTAAGGATTTAGCTGAGCAAGATCAGTTAAGCGTTACTGAGCAAAGCTTTATTACTTCAATTTATAAAGCTTTGCGCAAAGCCACTAAACCATTGTTTATTTCTGGTACCAGTGCCGTTTGTGCTGAACTATTGAGTAATATTACCAATTTAATGTCGGCGTTTAAATCGCAAAATGACATGATAGCGCCAGCATTAATTATTGTGCCGACTTGTAGTAATAGCGTTGGTTTATTATCAATTTTAGATGAACAATCGCTGTCAATTGAACAAGTTTTAGCGCAGCTTAATGACCCAGATAAAAGCTATCAAGGGTTGATCTTGCTGGAGCAAGAACTGGCAAATCTCTCAGCTATTCAAATTGCGCAGTTACGAAAATCAGCTCAAACCCTGATTGTGCTAGATCATTCTGAGCACCGACTTTCAAGTATCGCCGATATTGTGCTGCCGGTTGCGGCGGTTAGCGAAGGAGATGGTCATTATGTTAATTACCAAGGCCGAGCACAGCAGTTCGTGCAAGTGCATGTACCGGTACTGCCGATACAAGAAAGCTGGCGTTGGTTAGATAATATTGCCGATATTGTCGGTATAAAAGTAGCCAGTAAAGTGACAGAAGCAGGTGGTGTTAAGTCCAACCAGCATACTCAAGTTGTCGTTAAAAAAAGCGCTTATGAATCACTGGCTCAGTTGCATCAATTTTTTATCGACACTTATGCTCAATGGCCTAAGTTGATGGCGAAAGCGAGTGATGAAACAAAGAGTGATGAAGCTCAGAAAAAAGCTATTGCGAGAATGAGTCACCGAGCCAGTGGACGCACAGCGCAAATGGCTAATATCACGGTACATGAAGCAAAAACCACCCAAAAAATTGATGATAACTTTAGTTTTTCAATGGAAGGACGATCCGCTGGGCAGAGTAGTGATATGCCCTTTACTTGGTCGCCAGGTTGGAATTCAAACCAAGCTATTGGTCAATTTCAAACAGAAATTAATGGTCAATTATTAACGGAAAAAGCTGCAGTATTTATTCCAATATTAAGCGAAATTGCCAGTAACCCTTGTTGGCGATTAACCGAAAAAATTACAGATCGTACTTTTAAAAGTGACGCGGCTGAAAGTAGTGCGGCTAAAAACCAAGCGGCTAAGCCTTTAACTTATGTTCAACAGAAAAATGTTTATTTCAGTGAGTGGCAAGCGGCGCTAACTCCTGAATTTCAAATGTTACGACAAAGTAATAAAATTTATATTAATGCTGAGACAGCTCAGCAAGCTGGGGTTAAAAAAAGTCAGTGGTGCAAAATTATCTTTTCAGCCACTAACGAAAAAATGCAATTAGCTAGTCAGAGCATTATCAGCCAAGTTTGTATCGTAAAGCAGTTAACTAGCTCTCTCGTTTTTGGTAATTTCTCTCTCTGTCAGTCATTGTCGCATGAACTGGAAATGACTATTTCCTTAGCGTGTGATCAGGAAGTCACTGATTATCTTGCTCAATTTAATAATGGGTTAATAGCGGCGAAAAAAAGTAAAGAGAAGATGCTCGAAAGGTTAAAAGTAAAAGATCAAACTATTCCCATTCGACTGTTCTTAGGAGGGTTGAATGATGGTTGAAATGCTTTGGAAACTGTTTGAAATAACCACCATTATCGCTTTACTGATCCCCATAGCGGCGATGTTGGTATGGGTTGAGCGCCGAATGATTGGCATTTGGCAAGACCGTTGTGGTCCAAATCGAGTGGGGCCATTTGGTATTTTACAGTCATTGGCAGATTTGCTGAAAATTCTTGGTAAAGAAGATTGGATACCACCTTTTAGTGATCGGCTCGTTTTTGTTTTAGCGCCTGTTATTGGTGCTATGTGTGTATTAATGAGTTTCGCCGTGGTGCCTTTTTCTCCAAGCATTGGTGTTTCTGATTTAAATATTGGCTTACTATTTTTTCTTGCGATGGCTTCGCTCGCTGTTTATAGCGTGGTGTTGGCGGGCTGGGCGTCAAACTCTAAGTATGCTTTGTTAGGGGGCATGAGAGCGGCGGCACAAACCGTGAGTTATGAAGTGTTTATGGGGCTGTCTGTAATGGGTGTGGTGCTACTCACCGGTAGCTTCAATTTGCGTGAAATCGTGTTGGCACAAGTCGATGGTTGGCTTATTCAATCACAATTTGTTGGCTTTTTTATTTTCTTAGTGGCGGGTATTGCTGAAAGTCATCGACTGCCTTTCGATTTGCCAGAAGCTGAAACTGAACTAACCGCTGGCTTTCATACCGAATATTCTGGGCTGAAATTTGCCTTGTTTTTTCTCGGTGAGTATTTAAGCGTTACCTTAATATCAGCCATGTCAGTAATACTGTTTTTTGGCGGTTGGTTGATGCCTGAACCGCTTGCTTCATGGTTGCCTCCGCTACTGTGGTTTATTATTAAAGTGATGTTTTTTGTGATGTTTTTTATTCTTTTAAGAACATCACTGCCACGGCCACGTTTTGACCAACTGCTAAAGTTTGGCTGGGTAGTAATGTTACCTCTAGCGTTATTAAATCTTTTGGTTACCGCGGTATTGCACCTAACGGGAGTGCTATAACTATGATTAAACTCAATCAAATTCATACTGTTAATATTAATGTAAACGGGGGTGATGATGTTTAGTCAACTTCGAACCATGTGGTTAGTGCTTAAACATACCTTTACCAAAGCCGATACGGTGCAGTATCCAGAAGAAAAACCCTATTTAGCACCCAGATACCGAGGTCGTATTGTGCTAACCCGAGACCCTGATGGCGAAGAGCGCTGCGTTGCCTGTAACCTTTGTGCGGTCGCTTGTCCGGTTGATTGTATTGCGTTGCAAGAAGTGGTTGATGTTGATGGCCGCAAGCGCGCTGATTTTTTTCGTATTAACTTTTCACGTTGTATTTTATGTGGTTTTTGCGAAGAAGCTTGTCCGACCTATGCGATTCAGTTAACCCCAGATGTCGAATTGGCAGAATACGATAGGCAAAATTTAGTTTATGAGAAAGAACATTTATTAATTAATGGCCCAGGTAAATATCCAGATTATAGCTTTTATCAACAATCGGGTATTGCGATTGCGGGTAAAGGCAAGGGAGAAGCGGAGCAGGAAAGGCCGCCGATTGATATTAAGGGATTAATGCCATGAATTGCGACATAGCTATGTTATATAAAGCTAAAAATAGTGGCAAGGAGAGAGAAAATGTTAGCTAATTTAAGCTCAATTGAAAGCCTATTTTACCTTGCCGGTTTGGTCGCTGTTATTGCTAGTTTAAAGGTGGTTACTGGTCATAATGCCGTGCACGCGCTGTTATATTTAGTGGTGTCGTTATTAGCCGTTGCGATTTGCTTTTATTTGATGGGAGCGCCTTTTGCAGCTGGGTTAGAAGTGATTGTTTATGCGGGTGCGATCTTAGTATTATTTGTTTTTGCTGTGCTGATGTTCGGCTTAGGTACAGATGAAACAACAAACGCGCCAAGGAATACAAATTTAGCAAATATGCTGGGCGCGATGTTGTTGGCATTTGCGCTGTTAGTAGAAATTGTTGTGATTATTAACAATGCTGATATGCAACAAAGCCTGCACGCGAGCGTTATCAGCTCAAAAGCGGTTGGTATTATGTTGTATGGCCCCTATTTACTTGCGGTTGAAATTGCCTCTTTTTTACTCTTATCAGGTCTACTAGCCGGCTATCACTATGCAAAACCTGATGTTACTGGGGGCCCACTATGACCGTTATTCCCTTGTTTCATGTGCTTATTCTATCGACTCTATTATTTGCTATTGGCTTTATTGGCGTAGTGGCAAGAAAAAATACGCTATTTATCTTGATGAGCTTGGAAATCATGCTAAATGCCGTCGGCGTTGCTTTTATCGGTGCCGGTAGCGTTTGGCAACAAGCTGATGGCCAAGTGATGTTTCTTTTAATTTTAACGCTTGCCGCTGCTGAAGTGGCCGTAGGGTTAGCCTTATTAATCCGTATGCAAAAGAAATATCGCTCTTTAGATATTGATTTGTTAAATCAGATGAAGGGGTAATGATAGTGCTATTAGCGAGTTTACCTTTTTACCCCTTAGTGAGCTTCTTAGTGTTAATTGCCTTTGGTAAAAAGCTGTCATGGCAGCTTGCGGCCATCATTAGTGTCAGTAGTATCGCGCTGACGGTATTAGTTAGCGCGATATTATTATTTGAATTATCCGCTAGCCAAAACCAGGTGCTGACCGTTAATCTTTGGCATTGGTTTGATCTAACTAATCAAATGGGTACTAGTGAAGTTAATATGCGCTTTTACCTTGATGGTTTATCCGCTGTCATGATCAGTGTGGTTACCGGTGTGGGTTTTTTAATTCACTTATTTGCTGCCATATATATGAAAACTGATGCGAATTTTTCGCGTTTTATGGCGTATATGAATCTATTTATTGTCGCTATGTTGATATTGGTCTTAGCCGATAATTTAGTGCTGCTATATTTGGGCTGGGAAGGCGTTGGTTTATGTAGCTTTTTATTGATTGGTTTTTGGTATCAAGAAAAGAGCAATATTTTAGCTGCGCGTAAAGCTTTTATTGTTACCCGTATTGGCGATACTTCAATGGTGATAGGCTTGCTGCTGTTGTTTAATACTTTTGGTGAATTAAACATTAAAGCGGTAACGACACTTGCTCAACAAGGCCATAATCTTGCTGCTGGCTCCAGCCCTGTTTCTAGTGCTGAGCAAGCCAATGATATTTACTGGATTGCCTTATTATTGCTTGGTGGCGCTGTTGGTAAGTCAGCGCAATTGCCACTGCAAACTTGGTTACCTGATGCTATGGCAGGGCCAACGCCGGTCAGCGCCCTGATACATGCTGCGACTATGGTCACGGTAGGGGTGTATTTAATTGCCCGTATGCATGGCATCTTTTTATTGGTACCAGAAGTGATGAATTATGTCGCTTGGCTCGGTGCCTCAACCTTATTACTCGCCGGCGTTGCTGCACTGGCACAAACTGATATTAAACGCGTTTTGGCTTATTCAACCATGAGCCAAATTGGTTATATGATGCTGGCACTCGGTGCTGGTGCTTGGTCTGCCGGCGTTTTTCATTTAATGACGCATGCCTTTTTTAAAGCGCTGCTGTTCTTAACGGCAGGAGCCGTTATCTATGCGCTGCATCATCAACAAAATCTTTTTAAAATGGGCGGTTTATTTAAAAAATTACCCTTTGAAACTAGTTTGTTTGTGGTGGGTTTAATTTGCCTAATGGCCTTACCGGGCACTTCTGGGTTTTTCTCTAAAGAAGCGATTATTGCACAGCTTTGGTCGTCAAGCACAGCAGGGCCAATGTTATGGTGGTGTGCTATTTTAGGCGCGTTGTTAACCAGTATTTATAGCTGTCGGTTATTTTTTCTCGCCTTTCTTGGTACGGCACGCTTCTCTGAAAACACACACCCAGAAAAAAGTACACTGTTACGCAGTGCATTAATCGTTTTGGCTTTGTTGTCTTTATTTGGTGGGCTTATTCCACTTGATCTTACTTTGGTGTTCTCAACGGTTATTCAGACGCCTTTAGCGCAGCTGATTGAACCGACTTGGTTACATACCGTTGCTATTATAACGCCCTTTATCGGTATTTTGTTTTCTTGGTTTTATTTTAAAAATTATCGCCTATCGCCGCTTAAAGGTACTAAACATAATATTCAGCCGAGTAAAGGTAAATTTGTGGTGTTTTGTCGTCAAGGTTTAGGTTTTGATGCTTGTTATAATGCACTGTTAGTTAAACCTTATCAGTGGCTTGCCCAGATAAATAAGCACGATATTTTCGACCAAATTATTATGCTCAATGCTGGGTATGTTAACTTATGGCACGACAGCTTGATTTTCGTGCAAAATGGTAGCTTACGCTGGTACTTAGCTGCCTTTGGGCTAGCAATAATGCTGTTGTTAGGAGTAAGCCTCTTATGACTCTAAGCCTTATTATGCTGGCATTGCTGATTACGGGTGCATTAGCTTGGCGCGCTGAAAGATACTGGCAAGGTAGTGCTAAATGGCTAGCATTAATGAGCTTAGCGTTATTAGCAATAACTTTTGCGGGCTTTGTTATCAACTATGCTATTAGCCACAATAATGACTTTGCGCAGTTACAGGTATTGAGCCGAATAAATTGGATCAAAACTTTTAATATTCAATACAGTATTGCGCTTGATCAGTTAAGCATTGTGCTAATAGCACTGACTTGGCTGTTAGCGATTATTTGCGTGTTAGTTTCTTGGCGTGAAATTAAGCGCCATGTCGGTTTTTACTATTTTAATTTACTGCTCACTATTGCCGGCATTATTGGCGTTTTTGTTGCGGTTGATATGTTTCTTTTCTTCTTTTTTTGGGAAGTCATGTTATTACCCATGACCGCTATTATTGCTATTTGGGGCCATGAAAAAAGATACTTTGCCGCGCTAAAATTTTTCATTTTTACCCAAGTCAGTAGTTTATTGATGCTAGTGGCTATTATTGCCACGGGATATTTTCATTTATTGCAAACGGGGCAGTTAAGTTTTTATTACCTCGATTGGCTTTTGTTGGATATTCCGCTCGAAATTAGTCAATATTTGATGTTAGGTTTTTTTATTGCTTTTGCGGTTAAATTACCTTCGGTGCCGGTGCACAGTTGGTTACCTGACGCGCATACCCAAGCGCCAACAGCCGGTAGCGTATTGCTTGCTGGGGTACTACTAAAAACCGGCGCTTACGGCTTAATTCGTTTTGTTATTTTCTTATTTCCGCAAGCCAGTGTGCAATTCGCCCCTATTGCCGCGACATTGGCAGTGGTGAGTATTGTTTATGGCGCGAAAATGGCTTTTGCACAACAAGACTTTAAACGCTTAGTCGCCTATAGCAGTATTAGCCATATGGGCTTTGTGATGCTGGCATTGTTTGCGTTTAACAGCATGGCTTATCAAGGTGCAATCGTCACTATGGTGGCACATGGTTTAAGTAGTGCTGCTTTGTTTGCTATGGCGGGTATGATTTATCAACGCATTCACAGTAGAGATTTGGCAGATATGGGCGGTTTTTGGCAAAGTGCGCCTCGTATGGGCGGATTTGCTTTGGCTTTTGCTGGTGCTGCTTTTGGTTTACCGGGTTTAGCTAACTTTATTGGTGAATTTTTGAGTTTAGTTGGCGTATTTCAAGTCATGCCTGAGTTTGCCATTATCGCTGCCTTGGGTCTTATTGGCTCGGCTATTTATGGCATGGTGTTGTTCCAAGCAAGTTTTCAAGGTGCGCCCAAGCGAGAAATTATTGATCTGCAGTCTAGGGAGCTGATTATTTGTGGCTCATTATTATTGATGCTCTTAGCTATTGGCTTATATCCGATGCTACTGCTTAAATTCTCATTTGGAGTCTAAGTGATGATGTCTATAGCGAGTAACTCACAACCTTTGCTAACCATGACGATGGCTAGCGCAATTTTGCCGCAGCTCATTATTGCTTTTGGCATTACATTAGCCTTATTGCTGGTGGCGTGGAAAAGATCACAACGCACCATAGCACTATTCACTTTTTTGACACTTTTTATCGCCTTGTTAGCCAATGTAAGTTTGCAAGCAATGCCAGCAACCCAAGTAACGCAACTATTAAAAGTTGATGGTTACAGCACTTTTGCCTTTAGTTTGATACTGATCTCTGCCTTGGTGGCTTTACGAATGAGCCATAGTTTTCTAAAAGCGCATGTAGAAGTGCATGATGAATATTATTTATTGTTATTGCTCCTAGTACTTGGGGCGGGTGTTTTGGTTGCTAGCGACCATTTTGCCAGTTTGTTTTTGGGCTTTGAGCTGTTAAGTATTAGTTTGGTGGGTTTAGTGGGTTATCATCGCGAGAGTAATTACAGCGTTGAGAGTGCCTTTAAATATTTGGTATTAAGTGCCACCGCATCGAGTTTTATGCTGTTAGGCATTGCTTTTATTTATAGCGTTACTGGTGATCTGAGCTTTAATGCCACTATACCTACTGCGATATACCATCAGCAAGGCTTAGGGTTGTTTTTTCAGCTAGGGCTATTGTTGTTTGTTTCTGGCATTGCCTTTAAATTATCAATTGCGCCGTTCCATTTCTGGACACCCGACGTTTATCAAGGAGCGCCAACACCCATAACTATGTTAATGGCCACGATATCAAAAGTCGCTATGTTCGTTGTTTTGCTTAAGTGTATTATCGCTCAGCGCTATTTATTACTGGAAAATTTTCAATTGTTTTTAACATCATTTGCAGTAATCTCGATGTTGTTGGGTAATGTTATGGCGCTTCAACAGCAAAATTTAAAACGTTTATTAGCTTATTCATCGATTGCTCATATGGGTTATTTACTGATTGTCATTATTGTTACTTCAGCGCAAAGTTTGGCGTTTACTTGGCAAAGTGCGTTATTTTATTTAGCGGCTTATACCGTTGCTAACCTCTCCATTTTTATCATTATTGCGTTAATTCAACAGCAAAATACCAGCTCGCTTTACCAAGAAGATATTTCATTAACTGATTTACAAGGTTTGTTTTGGCGTGCACCGAGTTATGCTTTGTTGATGATACTTGGTTTGCTGAGTTTGGCGGGTATTCCTTTAACCATGGGCTTTATTGGTAAATTCTATATCTTAAGTCAGGCCACTATTGCTCATGCCTGGTGGTTAATTGCCACGCTTATTATCGGTAGTGCTATCGGCTTAGCTTATTATTTACCGATGATCTTTAAGATTTTTGCTGATACGCCATCCGATACGCTATGCGATACGCAAAAAATGAACGGCAAAGTTAAAGCGCTTGGAGGTGATATTATTGAGCAAGTATTAGTGTATAGCTTTATTACATTTGGCTTGGTCTTTGGCGTATTGCCAGAAGTGATCAATCAACTTATTGCTTCTTAGCTATGGTTGGTAAACTGGCTAATTAATGGTTGTTTTCAGCAGAAAACATCTAATCTGTAGATCTATTATTGAAGGCTCTAGAGCAATAGAGATTAATAACGCTGATGGTAATCTTGATATTGAAGATAGTTCAGGTGACTTAATGGTCAAAAAAGTAGCCGGCGAGATTACTATTGACTACAACTATCACTCTAGTGATATTGATATTGAGATAGAGCAAGCTGGTGGGTTAGAAATCCTGGCAAGCGGTTCAGGCAATTTACGGCTTAAAAAGGTAAAAGGCGGCTTTAAAATTGACAGTTAAGTAAGATTTGTTTTAATTATTGTAGAATGTTCAGCAGAGCTTAAAGCGCCATTTATAGGTTTTTATGCTTTTTTTACGGTTTAATAGCGTTTGATAGACATTATAGCTTGTATAAATTAAGCGCATCTGTATAATGCGCGCCTCTGTAATCGTCAATCGAAAAAGTTTCCAAGTGAAACTTAGCGAATTACAGAAACTTAAAATGAGTGGGGTATATCCGCCCATAGACTTGCCCAGTTAACCTTTCAACGTTAACGTAAGAATGTGCCTTAAGTCTTCCTGGTGGTTTCCTCGTATATGTACGTAGGAATTTTGGCGTATAGCCAGTTTCTACCATGAGAAGACAAAAATTATATGACTGATCTTAACAACGCCTCTGTAGGCTTTGACTCCCTTGGTTTGCCTGAAAACTTAGTATCTGCTGTAAAAGCACTAGGTTTTGAATCATCTACTGCAATTCAAGCACAAACAATTCCGCCTTTACTGCAAGGTAAAGATGTCCTTGGTGAAGCGCAAACAGGTACCGGTAAAACGGCTGCATTTGGTTTGCCTGCACTAGCAAAAATTGATGTAACGCTTCGTAAACCACAATTAATGGTTCTAGCGCCAACGCGTGAGTTAGCTATTCAAGTAGCCGAAGCGATTGAAACTTTTGCACAACACATGAAAGGTTTACGTGTTGCTACTTTATATGGTGGTCAATCATACCAGCCACAATTTCAACAACTAGAGCGTGGTGCACAAGTTGTTGTTGGTACGCCTGGTCGTTTGATGGATCACTTACGTCGTAAGAGCCTTAAATTAGATAATTTATCATTTTGTGTGCTTGATGAAGCTGATGAAATGTTAAACATGGGTTTCTTAGAAGACATTGAGTGGATCCTTGAGCACTTACCGAAAGAAACACAAATGGCCTTGTTTTCTGCAACGATGCCAGCACAAATTCGTAAAGTAGCGAATCGCTTTTTGAAAAATCCTGAGCATATTAAAATTGCGGCAGTGAAAAAAGAAAAAGCTAATATTACTCAATATGCATGGAAAGTTAGCGGCATTAACAAAATGACGGCTTTAGAGCGTATTGCTGAAACTATTGAATACGATGCGATGCTAATCTTTGTACGTACTCGTAATGATACTATTGACGTTGCTGAAAAATTAGAACGTGCCGGCTATGCCTCTGTTGCTTTAAATGGCGATATGAACCAAGCACAGCGTGAACGTACTGTTGATCAACTTAAATCTGGTGCGTCATCAATTCTTGTAGCAACAGATGTTGTTGCTCGTGGTCTTGATATCCCTCGTCTTTCATTAGTTATTAACTATGATTTACCAGGTGACAACGAAGCTTATGTTCACCGTATTGGCCGTACTGGCCGTGCTGGCCGTAGTGGTACTGCCATTTCATTTGTTCGCCCACGTGAAATGTATTCTTTACGTCATTATGAGCGTTTAACTTCTGGTACCATTGCCATGTATGACTTACCTAATATCCAAGAAATAGGTAAGGCACGTATTGAGCGTACTTGTAATGAGTTATCTAGTATTGTTGCTGATAAAGAGTTAACGGCAATGCGTGAAATTATTGAAACAATGGCCAGTGAGTCAGAACTTTCAATGACAGACTTAGCGGCAGCGTTACTTTATCAAAAACAGTTAAAGCAGCCTCTACAACCAAAAGAAGATCCAAAACCTCGTCGTGATGCACGTGAAAGAAATGACCGTGATAGCAAAGGTAGTGATAGTCGTGGTGCTCGTAATGACAGCCGTGGTGGTCGTAATGAAGCTCGTGGCGGTCGCAGTGAAGCCCGTGGTGATAGTCGTAATGAGAACCGTCCAGAGCGCGCTCCTCGTAAAGCGAAAGTTGCACGTTCAGATGTTGATTGGCAGACTTACCGCCTAGAAGTAGGTAAAGAGCATGGTGCACGTCCTGGTGATATCGTTGGCGCTATTGCTAATGAAATTTCATTAGATAGTAGCTACATTGGTGCGATTAACTTACACGACAAACATAGTTATGTGCAATTACCTAAAGGTATGCCTGACAAGTCATTTACGCAATTAAAGCGTGTTCGTGTTCGTCGTCAAGCATTAGAGATTACAGTTTCTGATACTCAGACACCAGCAGCATCGTCTGAGCGTCCACGTAAAGAGCAACACACTAGTTAGTCATTAGTGTAAATATAATGCTTAAAACGCTAATTCTTCACTAGAGTTAGCGTTTTTTTTTGCCTATAGAATTTAGTTCAAGTGGTGACTTGTTCAAATTATTTAAGACTTTTTGACGGTTAACTGAACGAATTGTCGAGGCTTAAATTTGCTGTAAATATATAGTTACATCTGTGGGCGGTGCTAGCTATAGCTTAGATCCTCATCGCTAACAATTCATCTGTTTTGTACGTAAAAATAGATTTACGCCGCAAAAAATGTCAGTTTTTTCATTCACTTCCACTGTGTCGAATTCACGGTAATAATCGCTCTATTGCTACAACGAGAGAAATAACTATGACAGAAGTAACTAACCCACTTAATTTACGTGGTATCGAATTTATTGAATATGCGTCGCCAGATTCTGATTTTATGGAAAATGCTTTTTATGGTTTCGGCTTTTCAAAAACAAAAAAATTCAAAGGCCGTGATATCGATTATTTTAATCAGAACGATATTAATTTTTTCTTAAATCATGAACAAGCGGGTTTTTCTAAAGAGTTTGCTAAAAGCCATGGCCCAGCAATTTGTTCAATGGGTTGGCGTGTAGAAGATGCTGAGTTTGCTTTTGAGCAAGCCGTTGTTCGTGGTGCAAAGTCAGCGCAAGAGGTTGACAATAAATTACCTTACCCTGCTATTTTTGGTATTGGTGATAGTTTAATTTACTTCATTGAAAAATTTGGCGCTAAAGGCTCAATATACCAAGATGATTTTGAAGATATTGCTGAGCCAGTATTAGTAAAAGATAAAGGCTTTAAAGCCGTTGATCATTTAACTAATAATGTTTACCAGGGCACAATGGAGCATTGGGCTAATTTTTATAAAAACATCTTTGGTTTTACTGATATTCGCTACTTTGATATTAAAGGGGCAAAATCGGCTTTGGTCTCATACGCTTTACAATCGCCTTGTGGCACCTTCTGTATTCCTATTAATGAAGGTAAAGGTACCAGTAATAACCAAATAGACGAATATTTAGATGAATATAATGGTCCAGGTGTGCAACACTTAGCCTTTATCTCAGATGATTTATTAGGCTCTTTAGATCAATTAGATAAAAACATCATCGATACCTTAAATATCGTACCTGAATATTATGACGATGTATTTGATCGTATTCCTTGGGTAAAAGAAGATCATCAGCGCATTCGTGATCATCAAGTATTAGTCGACAGCCAAAAAGAAAATTCATACTTGTTACAGATATTCACCAAGAATATTTTTGGACCTATCTTTATTGAAATGATCCAACGTGTTGATGACCAAGGTTTTGGCGAAGGTAACTTCACCGCTTTGTTTAAGTCAATCGAACTCAATCAGATAGAGCGTGGCGTGCTTTAATTTAATATTTTAGCGCTATAACTTATCTTAAAAGCCAGCATTCGCTGGCTTTTTACATTCTGAGCGTTCACTGCATTCGTAGATGAGTTTACTAATACCAATTTGATTAATTAAGTGATCACCTTTTTCATGAGGAAAAATGGATAAATACAAGGCATAAAATTTAGTAATACCAATCCCATTGGCTATGTCCCAATTAACTGTGTCTGCGATAACAACAGACTGTTTTCATTGGGGTTATCACTTGATTCAATAAACCTATACCAACTTAGGTAATTATCGAGGTATTTCGTTGCTACGCCGTGAAACCGAGCTATCCAGCCGTGAAGTCTGCCGTGATAAGCGTTAA
>NZ_VOLS01000130.1 GCF_007954265.1 Colwellia sp. C1TZA3
GTGCGACACGATGTCGCTGGATGAGTTGTTCTACTCAGCAAGGATGCTGCAAGAACCACCTGTGCCATCAGGTGAATCTACGGGCATGAATAAAGAGCTGCCCAGACAATGTAACGAAGGTGGTGTTGCCATCGGGGAGTCAATCGTGAGAAACGCTCCCTCCTGAAAGTCTTAATTCGGGTAAGTGCTAGATAGTTGGTATGGTGAAATTAACTGAATCCGTGATAAAAATCGTTAGTCGCAATAAGTGTAATTAGGCTGAAACACTTAAGCCAAAAAGGCACTGTCAGGGAGAAGCGTTTCTTTGGGATGAACGTTCATGGCTCATATACTGATCGGTTGATAGCGGGCACCTAACCCAACAGTTACTCAGAAAGCGGAACGTGGAAACCCCGTATACCTCCCTAACGGGTAAGTCATTCGCAAGGATCACTGATGGGCATGCGGGTTTGAGAGGTCGGAAAAAGCGAATGTCGTACTGTAATGGTACAAATACGAGTTTAAATGTTACTCGTCACGAAAGTGAGCCCACGTCCGACTGGTCTAAAATCGTAAGAGAATTTGGAGAATCGACAACATGAGGAAAAGCAAATGACGGCTGTTAAAGCGGGTGCATCTTCAACCTACCAACCATGGAGCAACATTAATGTTGATGCCATGACACGGCAGGTAACTCGACTGCAAATGCGTATTGCGGAGGCAGTAAAAGAAGGCAAATATGGCAAGGTGAAATCCTTGCAGTGGTTGCTGACACATTCGTTTGCGGCAAAGTTTCTTGCCGTCAAGCGGGTAACAGAAAACAAGGGTAAGAAAACACCTGGTATTGATGGCGCTCGCTGGCTCACTCCAGCGGCAAAGTATAAAGCAATTTTTTGTTTGAAAAGGAAAGGCTATAAAGCTCAACCTTTACGGCGTATCTATATTCCTAAATCTAATGGTAAGAAACGCCCGCTAGGTATACCCACAATGAGAGACAGAGCCATGCAAGCGCTTTATGCACTGGCGCTCAATCCCATTGCTGAAACACTGGCTGACCATAATTCTTATGGTTTTCGACCAAAACGCAGCGCGGCTGATGCTATAGGACAATGTTTTTGTGCACTAGCCAAGAAAAGCTCTGCAAAATGGGTACTCGAAGCCGATATCAAGGCTTGCTTTGATAATATTAGCCATGATTGGCTAATGCGGCATGTCACAATGGACAAAGGTATACTTAATCAATGGCTTAAAAGTGGTTACATGGAGAATTCTTTACTTCATCCAACCGTAGCTGGCACGCCACAAGGCGGAAATATTTCACCTATTTATGCCAATATGGCGTTGGATGGTCTGGAAGCAACGATCAAGTTGGCAACAAAAGGGCTATCTAAGATCAATATAGTTCGCTACGCCGATGATTTTATCGTTACTGCCAATTGCCCAAATATATTGGAAAATAGAGTAAAACCCGCTATCCAGAGCTTTCTGGCTCAACGGGGGCTTTCCTTGTCCGAGGAGAAAACCCACATTACTCATATCAATACTGGCTTTGATTTTCTGGGGTTCAATATCAGGAAATACAAAGAGAAATTGTTAATCAAACCTGCTAAAGCAAGTATAA
>NZ_VOLS01000131.1 GCF_007954265.1 Colwellia sp. C1TZA3
GGTCTATAATGCCGCTGAATTAGCCGCAGGTGCCGCGGGTACAGTAACCGCCACTATTACTATGCCAGGTGATGCAGTTGCTGGAGATATATTAACTTATCAAGTAGGTACTGACAGTCCTGTTGATATTGCATTAACAGACGTAAATATAGCAAGTGGTATAGCGGTAGAAGTAGACTCATTAGCCGTGATCACAGCAAGCATTACCGATATGGCTGGGAACATATCAACTCAGGTGACTGCAACAGCATTAGACAAAGATACCGGCATCACAGATATCGCGGGTACTGTTATTGGGATCACAGCAGGCCTTACCGATGCGACTAACTCAGCGTTAAATACAGATACGATCACCAATGACAACACACCTGATATTGCGGGTATTACAGAGCCAGGCTCCAGTGTAGTGATCACCGCTGCTGATGGAAAGATATTAGGATCAGGGACTGCGGATGCAACAACGGGTGCTTATTCAATTACACTCTCCCCATTAGCTGATGGTGTAGATATTCCCTTAACCGTCACGGCTACTGATGCTGCTGGAAATACAGCGACAGCAGGACCAAGTGTCACTATTGATACCGGCGTAAACTCAGCTGATGTTACAGAGACGAATGACCTAACAGCAGGTCTTACCGATGCGACCAACTCAGCATTAAAGGCAGATATTATTACCAACGACAATAGGCCTGGTATTGCCGGTATTACAGAAGCAGGCTCTAGCGTAGTTATTACAGACGCAGATGACAAAATATTAGGCACTGCAATTGCTGATGCAGATGGTGCTTATTCAATCACACTCTCTGACCTGGCTGATGGTACAGATATTCCTTTAACTGTCACAGCTACAGATGTTGCTGGAAATATAGCGACGGCAACACCTAAGGTAACAGTAGACACAACGGTTGCTATGCCAAGCATTACACTTGATAACGATAGTGGCTCAAGTGCTAGCGACACCATTACAAATGATGAAGCCTTAATATTTAGTGCCGCAGCAGCTGATGTCACCAGAGTCTACTCAATTGATGGCGCGGCGGCGGCGACTGAGTACAGCGCACCGACAGTCGATGGTGAGTACACAGTCACAGTAACGGATACCGATACGGCCGGAAATGTTAAAACGGCAAGCACGACCTTTACCTTAGATACAACCTTAGCGATACCAACTGTTGGCTTAACAACAGATTCAGGTACACTGAACGATGACGTTATTACAAACGATGCTGCCTTAAGCTTTAGTGAAGCAGCTAGTGATGTAAATAGAACTTATTCAATTGATGGCGCGGCGGCGACGACTGAATACAGCGCACCGACAGTCGATGGTGAGTACACAGTCACAGTAACCGATACTGATATTGCCGGAAATGTTAAAACAGCAAGCACGACCTTTACCTTAGATACAACCTTAGCGATACCAACCGTTGGCTTAACAACAGACTCAGGGACGCTGAACGATGACGTTATTACAAACGATGCAGCCTTAAGCTTTAGTG
>NZ_VOLS01000133.1 GCF_007954265.1 Colwellia sp. C1TZA3
TTGGGGTTGTATGGTTAAGTGACTAAGCGTATGTGGTGGATGCCTTGGCAGTTAGAGGCGATGAAGGACGTGTTAATCTGCGAAAAGCTTTGGTGAGGTGATAAAAACCGTTATAGCCAAAGATATCCGAATGGGGAAACCCACCCAACGTAAGTTGGGTATCATTAAGTGAATACATAGCTTAATGAGGCGAACCGGGAGAACTGAAACATCTAAGTACCCCGAGGAAAAGAAATCAACCGAGATTTCCTTAGTAGCGGCGAGCGAACGGGAATTAGCCCTTAAGTGGTTTGTAAGTTAGTGGAATCTACTGGAAAGTAGAGCGATACAGGGTGATAGCCCCGTACACGAAAATAAACTTATCATGAAATCGAGTAGGTCGGCACACGTGAAACGTTGACTGAACATGGGGGGACCATCCTCCAAGGCTAAATACTCCTAACTGACCGATAGTGAACCAGTACCGTGAGGGAAAGGCGAAAAGAACCCCTGTGAGGGGAGTGAAATAGAACCTGAAACCGCATACGTACAAGCAGTGAGAGCTAGATTGAGTCTAGTGATTGCGTACCTTTTGTATAATGGGTCAGCGACTTATATTCTGTAGCAAGGTTAACCGAATAGGGGAGCCGTAGCGAAAGCGAGTGTTAACTGCGCGTTTAGTTGCAGGGTATAGACCCGAAACCCGGCGATCTACCCATGGGCAGGTTGAAGGTTGAGTAACATCAACTGGAGGACCGAACACACGTATGTTGAAAAATGCGGTGATGACTTGTGGGTCGGAGTGAAAGGCTAATCAAGCCGGGAGATAGCTGGTTCTCCCCGAAATCTATTTAGGTAGAGCCTCGCACGAACACCATTGGGGGTAGAGCACTGTTAAGGCTAGGGGGTCATCCCGACTTACCAACCCTTTGCAAACTCCGAATACCAATGAGTGATATGCGGGAGACACACTACGGGTGCTAACGTCCGTTGTGAAGAGGGAAACAACCCAGACCGCCAGCTAAGGTCCCAAAGTACTAGTTAAGTGGGAAACGATGTGGAAAGGCATAGACAGCTAGGAGGTTGGCTTAGAAGCAGCCATCCTTTAAAGAAAGCGTAATAGCTCACTAGTCGAGTCGGTCTGCGCGGAAGATGTAACGGGGCTAAACTAGTCACCGAAGCTGCGGATTCAATCTTTTAGATTGAGTGGTAGGGGAGCGTTCTGTAAGCCGTTGAAGGTGAGTTGTAAAGCTTGCTGGAGGTATCAGAAGTGCGAATGCTGACATGAGTAACGATAAGGGGAGTGAAAAACTCCCCCGCCGAAAGACCAAGGTTTCCTGTCCCATGTTAATCAGGGCAGGGTAAGTCGGCCCCTAAGGCGAGGCGGAAACGCGTAGTCGATGGGAAACAGATTAATATTTCTGTACT
>NZ_VOLS01000134.1 GCF_007954265.1 Colwellia sp. C1TZA3
CGCAGGAAAAATAACTCAAGGTAAGGCGCTCGATTGAGCAATAGCTGGCTATTGGGATTGAGAGCAACACAGCCTTGAGCTATTTTAACTAGTACAAGTGAGCAATAACTTAATGGGATTGGTATAAGTAGAGTAAAATGAAAAAAGCACTTTTTCTAGATAGAGATGGCATCATTAACATCGATCATGGCTATGTGCACAAAATTGAAGATTTTGAGTTTATTGATGGTATCTTTCAGCTGTGCCAATTAGCCACAGCTAAAGGTTATCAAATTTTTGTTATTACTAACCAAGCGGGTATCGCTAGAGGTTATTATGATCAAGCAACTTTTGAAGCATTATCGCAATGGATGGTTAACGCGTTTGCAGAGCAAGCAATAACCATTGCTAAAGTTTACTATTGTCCGCACCATCCAACGAAAGGTGTAAATAAATTTGTTATGCCATGTAACTGTCGTAAGCCAGAACCCGGTATGATCATACAAGCACAACAGGAGTTTTCTGTCGCTTTAGCTGAAAGTATTTTTATTGGTGATAAAGTCTCTGATATGCAGGCAGCCAGTAATGCTGGTATCAAATGCAGAATACTTGTTAATAGCTGTTACACTGATAAGGCTTCTTTAGAACAGATTGAAGGTGTAAACCGCGTCAATAAGCTTGAGCAAGCAAGTAAGTTTATAAAATAAGTTTGTTTTATCATCGTATTGCTTAATTAAAAAGCAAATCAACATTTAATGACAATTAAGTGTTGACGTGAAGCGATAAATCGCTAGAATGCGCTCCAGTTCAAAGGGGTCACCCCAAAGAGCTGTTTTAATAGGTTATCTCATACAGTTTAGGCTAATTTGATTAACTTAACGTGATAAAACGAATTGTTTGGAAGTTGAAAAAAACTTCAAAATAAAGCGAAATAAGCGTTGACATTAAAACAGAGTTGCGTAAAATATGCATCTCGCTTCAGGCAAGGCCTGCAGCAACGAAGCAAAGCGAATGAGATTTTGTTTCGGTTAGTTTTCTCTTCAGAGATAAACTAGCTTTCTTTAACAATTAGTTATCATGCAATTTGTGTGGACACTCACATTAACGTTGATTTTACATAGTTATCCTCGGATAACAAAAAAACAGCTTAATATGATGTCACACAAAGAATTAGTATCATTTAAGTCTCCGGATTTAAATAATACGTTTTATGTAGTTACTTTCTTCTTTAGTCGGATAGGAAGTAACACGACAGAATTCATTGAGCAGATGTCTTTTCTTAAAAAACCTTCGGGTTAATTAAGGTGAGCATCACAAACGATTTTTAATTGAAGAGTTTGATCATGGCTCAGATTGAACGCTGGCGGCAGGCTTAACACATGCAAGTCGAGCGGTAACAGAGATAGCTTGCTATCTGCTGACGA
>NZ_VOLS01000135.1 GCF_007954265.1 Colwellia sp. C1TZA3
TTAAAATAGCTCAAGGCTGTGTTGCTCTCAATCCCAATAGCCAGCTATTGCTCAATCGAGCGCCTTACCTTGAGTTATTTTTCCTGCGCACAACAAGATCACAAACTTAATGGAACTGGTATAATACTTAACTAAGAAAATCCTTTCGCTTGACTGGTCTACAAACCCTAGTAGAGGGTATGGGATTTTTCAATTAACTATGAGTGTTTAATTAATTTTTTATTCCTGCCTTTAATTTTTGTTTAATCGTTGATATAAATTGGCTTGATGGTCTATAAACATTAATTTGATCTTCATTAGATAAAGCCGCACAATCCTCTGCTAAGCTAAAAGCTCCGCTATAAACTCAGAAATAGGGCTCGCAGGGGGAACAAAGCATTAGCGCTTAGTAATAGTAAGTAATCAGAGTAGAAATCATGCATTCAAAAATACAACTTAGCAAAGAAGACCTTAGAATAAACAAGCCAACTCGAGATGAATACTTAACTAAGGCAAAAATCCCTTTGGTCGTAGTATTAGACAATGTTACTAATAGCTACAATATTGGGGCTTTTATTCGCTTGGCTGATGCTTTTGCTATCGAAAAAGTTATTGTTTGTGGCGCACTAACTATCTCAGATAAAAAGATGAAAAAAGCCTCTAGAAATGAAGCTAAATGGGTTTGTGTTGAATATAGCGATAATACCACCTCGAGCTTACAAATTTTATTGGATGAAGGTTATTCAGTTTACAGTGTTGAGCTATGCCATGAGTCAGTGGATTACACTCATGTGACTTATCCTGCTAAGTGCGTATTAGTATTAGGTAATGAACGTAAAGGCGTGGCTGAAGCCGCATTAAAATTAAGTCATCAACAAATACATATTCCGATGTTTGGGATGGGTAACTCGCTGAATGTTTCAACCGCTGGGGCTATAGTTTTAGCTGAATGTGCTAATCAAATAAGGAAAAAACTATAAGCCTGTATGCTGTAAAAGTTATTGATAAGCAAGTACTGAAAAGAACATCAATGGGGTCAGAGTTAAGAACATCAATGGGGTCAGAGTTAATGATTTTCTATGTTAAGGCTAAACTTAGTTCATTATTACTAAAACTGGTTCATTATCAGATAATTCACTATCAGCTAATTACCAATGACTCTGACCCTATTGATACATTGATATATAACGTTCAGTTATGATTTGTTATTTTTTATTAAGCTTAGATTCAACTCTGAAGTGCATAACCGCTAAGCAGCTATTGCCACTCTATGTTCAGCCATTAATTTGGCTGGCGTTTGGTAATTTATTTTCTTTCTTGGCCTATCGTTGAGTTTTACTATCACA
>NZ_VOLS01000136.1 GCF_007954265.1 Colwellia sp. C1TZA3
CAATGAATTAAAACAGCAAATAACCACAATAGCACCAAGGTAATGCTTGCTTTGCGTTTATACTTTTTAACTATTAATTTGATCTCATTTTCCGACATTTGCACTTCCCTGTTTATGTACTTATAACGCCCTGTTAACAGGCAAAAAATAGTTGGTTAAAATAGCGACGAAGGAGCAAAACCAACTGTTTTTTGTCCTTGTTTAACAGCTTGTTATATACCGGTTACTCTTAACCTTTTACCTTGCTTTTCTATTATATAAGTTGAAACACCAAAAACAACAGCTATAGAAATGAACGCTGCCTCATTTGGTAGAAAGCCAAAGCTTAATGGAATTCTTGCAAGTGCCGCAGCAAGCACACCAACATAAGCATATGACATGAAATAGTAATGATTAATCAACCAATTTTTGTTTGGTTTTTTGATCGCATAATAATAGCCCAAAAGCACCCAAACTAAATTCCATAATGCTAAAGGTTGAAAAAAAGTAAACCCATATTTAGGCCATAGAGCAAATGCAGTAATATTTACTAACACCATACATGCAATAAATAATTTTCCTAACCTAGTGTGAAGTACGTCACCTTTCCTGCGAGCTAAAACTATAGCTCCACTTAGAGTGGCAGTAACAGCAAGAGTAACGTGAGTTATTGAGATGAAATCCATATCCTATCCTTAGGTATATAACGCCGCAATAAGCGGACTAAAATTGTGGGTTAAAATGTGTAGCGAAGCGAAACGTAACCCACTGTTTTAGTTCCGTTTAATTGCCTTGTTAGGCATTTATTTCAATAGCTCAGGGTTCTTAGTTAAGTACTCCCAAGCCCAAGGCTGAATATTATAAGGAAAAACATCGTAATGATGCGCCATATTTGAAGCTCTACGAATTACCATTGCAGATTCAAGTTCTTTTGCTACTCCATTAGAGTACTTAATCGATGTTGTTCTTGTATTTCTATCAATGTATTCTGACAACAATTCTTTTTCATCTATTGTAAGTTCGTGCAGGCGCTTTTGGTAACGTTTAAGATTCATGCTAGTTTTGATTTTTTGTGAAACCCACTTACAAGCAGGATAAATTATTTCGGCTAAAAGAATAGAGATCGATACTAACCAAACTAGACCAATCCAAAGTTGTAAACTTTCCTTGGCCTTTACAAGGCCTAAGTCCCCCCGTGTCAGAATAGTTGTCACCCCTAAAATTAAATTTTTTTAGATCGGGGAGTGGTAATCGAACAATAAATGTCTAGTTATTCAACAGAAAGAAAAGAAGCTATTTTAAGCAAGTTGTTACCT
>NZ_VOLS01000137.1 GCF_007954265.1 Colwellia sp. C1TZA3
TGACCTGGTCAAGTAAATTCAGTCACCCTAGTTAAGCTACTTTTTCTAATTCATTAATTTTCAATTCAAAATCATTAGGGCTTTGATAGCCCAAGTAAGAATGTAGTCGGTTACTGTTGTACCACATAGTTATATAATTCATGACATCTTGCTGTGCTTCATAGCGTGTTTCATAGTTTTTCCAATGGACTCGCTCTTGCTTTAGGCTACCAAAAAAGCTTTCCGCAACGGCATTATCCCAACAACAACCTTTTTTACTCATACTACCAATATAATCATTCTTGCTAAGTAGCTGTCTATACTGGTGGCTTGCGTACTGAACACCTTGGTCAGAGTGAACAATAAGCCCTTTATCAGGTTGTCGCTGCCAAATTGCCATTGTTAACGCATCACAAACTAGTGAAGCTTTCATTCTTGAACCCATGCTCCAACCAACAACCTTGCGAGAGTACAGGTCTATTACGACCGCCAAATAGAGCCAGCCTTCTGCTGTCCAAATGTAAGTTATATCACCTACGAATGCTTGATTCGGCTGCTCGGTGGTAAAGTTTTGTTCAAGCTCATTTTTATACAGTGGTTTACTGTGCTCACTATTTGTTGTTGATTTATACTTCTTTTTATAGCGAACCCACACATTAGCTTCTTTCATTAACTTTGCTACTTTCCAACGACTTATAGGGAAACTTAATGCATTGAGCACAGCTTTAATACGCCTTGTTCCATAAGTGTTGTTACTGAATTTGGCAATGTCTTTTACTAAATTAAGCATATCTTGATGTGTTGAATCACTTAACTCATTCTGCTTACGTTTTTGATAACTGTAGTAGTTATTACTTTTAACACCCAATATGCGGCACATAAGTACCACTGGCCAGATCTTCTTATGTTGGGTAATAAACGAATATTTCACTTCGTTTCTTTTGCAAAGAAGACCGTCGCTTTTTTTAATATCTCACGCTCCATTTCTAGGCGTTTAACTTGAGCTTTTAACTTGCGTATTTCTTCTTGGTCTGGGGTTAACTTACCATTTCCCCGAAAAGCTTGCCCATCTTCACTTTCTTCTTCCTTGATCCAGCGACCAAGCATTTGAGCACTAACACCTAGGTTTCTACTCGCTTCTGCAACATTAAGGTTTTGATCTCTGACTAAAGAAATCGCATCAAGTTTAAATTCTTTTGTATATTTTTTACGTTTGGTCATTTCAGTTCTCCAGTTAAGGCTATTATGTCTTAACTGAGGTAGTCGTATCCATTAAACCAGGTCA
>NZ_VOLS01000138.1 GCF_007954265.1 Colwellia sp. C1TZA3
TTCGGGGAGGACGGTCACCACTTTGTGATTCATGACTGGGGTGAAGTCGTAACAAGGTAACCCTAGGGGAACCTGGGGTTGGATCACCTCCTTATCTTGAAGTAAAACAGCTTAATGAGAATACTCTTTAGAGAGTGCTCTGCGAGTGTTCACACAAATTACATGATAACAAATTAGAAGAAGTCCAAATATGCTAGCTTCAACCCTTTTAGGCGAAGTTAATTTGCTTGAGTTCAAGGCGTGCGAGAAATGAGCGTTGGAGTTACCGACTGGTAATGACAAGCGAATGACGAGTACAACGATGAAATCGAGTAAAGAAACAAATGTAAAATAGGTCTGTAGCTCAGCTGGTTAGAGCGCACCCCTGATAAGGGTGAGGTCGGCAGTTCAAGTCTGCCCAGACCTACCAATTTACGCTTTTTACGGCGTTGGTTCATCACTTGTGTAGAAAACCTACACTTCGCGATAAACTGCCTTGTAAAAAACGTTAATATACGTTTCGTTTTAGCTAAAGTATGTTTCCCATTACGGGGCTATAGCTCAGCTGGGAGAGCGCCTGCCTTGCACGCAGGAGGTCAGCAGTTCGATCCTGCTTAGCTCCACCACTTCTTCTCTAAAGAAAGAGACCAAACTTAAACTATCAAAAGTTGATGAGTTAAGTTTGGTTTTTTAAACCAAGATTTATACCGAATGCGTGTATAAGTTTAGTTCTTTAACAATCTGGAAAGCTGATATAAATACCGGTATTTATATGATGAACACGGTGTCGCGCTGTTGTTCATAAATTATAAATACCAAGCTGTTATTAATAGGAATATCGCCTGTTAATAATGGTGATTACGGTTCCTCCTCGGAAACGTAATCAACCCGGTAATAAATTTACTTTTACGAGTTAAATTTATTACCACTCTTATTCAAGACACACTTTGTGTGCGTGAAAATGTCAGACTTTACAATTGCTGTGGATTAGTCTCCACGGTGTACCAAGTTATTGGTTTTTTGTTCTTACAACAAATCAATTAATGGTCGAAGGATTTTGCTTGTTAGGCAAGGCGCTTTAATACGACGTGTAGTTTACTACATGAGGATTAACGCAACGCTGCATAACAGGGAAAAGACAAGAACATTTGGGGTTGTATGGTTAAGTGACTAAGCGTATGTGGTGGATGCCTTGGCAGTTAGAGGCGATGAAGGACGTGTTAATCTGCGAAAAGCTTTGGTGAGGTGATAAAAACCGTTATAGCCAAAGATATC
>NZ_VOLS01000139.1 GCF_007954265.1 Colwellia sp. C1TZA3
AGGTAACAACTTGCTTAAAATAGCTTCTTTTCTTTCTGTTGAATAACTAGACATTTATTGTTCGATTACCACTCCCCGATCTAAAAAAATTTAATTTTAGGGGTGACAACTATTCTGACACGGGGGGGGAACTAGCCAACTGTAATTTGTCCCGCTTAAACAGCTTGTTATATTGCATTAAATGCATCAACAATAAAATAAATTAAGAATACCCCAAAAGGGATACTTATCCCCCAAAAGAGCAAAAACATTCTTGAACATAACCTTTCAAGATAAACATCATTCAATTTTTCCCACTTTCGTCGAAGTAAAAACTTTAGAAAAGAGGAGTTGTTGGCTGGTGTGCTGTTAAAAAAAACTGATGGTTTTCCCATATCAGAATATATCTTCGCATGCTTTTTTTCTAAATAATCAAACAATTCCATGCATGAAACCACCCAATAAAATATTGGCAGAATTAAAATGATTGGGATTATTTCCACGGCAGTCTCCATGCAATATAACGCCCCATTAAGAGGCTAAAAATAGTGGGCTAAAATGGAGCGAAGCGAACAGCCCGCTGTTTTTAGTCCTGCTTTAATGCCTTGTTAGCTTTCTAGTATCGCAGCTAGCAACATCGCAGTACTATTATTTATTGCATGGATAACCATTACAACCAATATTGCATGACCCATAGATATTTTATCCCAATACTTATAAGCCATAGTCATAAAGAAAAATAGTGGAAAAGTAGCTATCCCCCAAAAAGTAAATTGCAGAGAATGAATAACACCCCAAAATAAAGCACTTAATATTGATAAGACAATAATATTATCAATAAATTTTTGAAGAATTAAGATGATAGGAATCATCAATAATGTCTCAAAAATAGGTGATATAATTACAACCCCAAAAAATGTATGAATTGATATTTCAAAATCAGGTGAGTCAGCATTAGGAAAAATAAAATCTAAGAGGTAACTTAGAGGTAAAGAAATAGTTAATACAAGTAAAGTAACTTTAAAAGCATAAACTAATATTGGTTGCTCAATATTTGACAGAAATTTGATAGTGATTACATCCTTGTAAAGAAAGCTAACGCCTCATTAAGAGGAAATTTGTAGTTGGCTAAAATGTTGAACGCAGTGAAAACAGCCAACTGTAAATTTTCCTGCTTTAATGACTTGTTATGTGTTTATGCTAAGTACCTGACCTTTAACATG
>NZ_VOLS01000013.1 GCF_007954265.1 Colwellia sp. C1TZA3
TAGTTTGACATAGCAGTATGGCGTAGGAATATGCCACATCACGTACCTAAGTGATGAATAAGAGAAGAAAACAAAACGTATTTATTATCATTGAGACACGTCTTAATGATGCAGCTTTTTAGATTGACCCTTTTTTGTCTAGCGACAATAGCGACATGGCCCCACCTGATCCCATTCCGAACTCAGCAGTGAAACGTGTTAGCGCCGATGGTAGTGTGGGAGTTCCCATGTGAGAGTAGGACATTGCTAGGCTTCTATTTAGAGAAACCTGTAGCTGACGCTACAGGTTTTTTGTCTAAACCTTATGACTTAGCTAATTTTAAAGTTAATTAACTCATAAAGTTTTTAGTCTGATGACAATAGCGACATGGCACCACCTGATCCCATTCCGAACTCAGCAGTGAAACGTGTTAGCGCCGATGGTAGTGTGGGAGTTCCCATGTGAGAGTAGGACATTATCAGACTCCTATTAAAGAAGCCCGATTCGAAAGAGTCGGGCTTTTTGCTGTCTGATATAAATCATACTAATTGAAATAATTAATCGCCTATTCTGGAATGGCTTAAATATCAAAGACCTATGTTGCTTGCAGGGATGCAGGAACTTATGTCTAATTCGGAACAATAAATATCTACTTTCAATCCCTATAGTGAGCTATTACTCAATCAAGTGCCTTGCTCTTGATTATTTATCCTCACTTATAGTTATACCAATTTGATTAACCATTTAATTAATTAAATTGGTATAATTTAAAATGTTGGTAAATTAATTATTCTGTTTGTATAACCTGTAGGTGAATCTATTTATGTCATGGCAACCTAGTATGAATTGGCAGCATGCCAAACAACGCGCGCATGTTTTAAGCCAAATCAGAGCATTTTTCCTAGAGCGTAATGTTATTGAAGTGGATACGCCCTTGTTGTCTCATGCAACGGTTACCGATGTATATTTAGATGCTTTTATAACGCAATTTAACTATTCACAAAACAGTCATTGCGATGAGTCAATCCCTCTGTATGCCCAAACATCACCTGAATTTTCCATGAAACGTTTACTGGCCAGTGGTTATGGTTGTTGTTATCAAATTTGTAAGGCTTTTCGTCATGAGCAACATGGCCGGTACCATAATCCAGAATTTACTATGTTGGAATGGTATCGAATAGGTTTTGATCATTTTCGCTTAATGGATGAAGTTGCCGAGCTAATGAAGTTAATCTTGGCTTGTAAAAATGTTGAATTCATTAGTTATCAAGATCTCTTCAAGCGTGAAGTTGATATGGATCCTTTGATAACAGATAAGAACGAATTAATTGCACTGATTATTAGTCATGATAAATTAAGTGATTGGTTGCTAGAAGAAAATTCTATTGATGCGTTACTGCAATTTGTCATGGCTGAGCTGATAGAGCCTTGTATTGGTAAAGAGGTACCATGCTTTGTTTATAACTTTCCTGCGAGCCAAGCTTCTCTTGCAAAAATAAGTTCAACAGACCCGAGAGTCGCGGAGCGTTTTGAGTGTTATTTCCATGGTATTGAACTAGCCAATGGCTTTCATGAACTTACTGACGTTGAGCAACAAAAACAACGTTTCATGCAGGATAACGTTATTAGGGCTCAACTCGGCAAAGTTGAACCGACTATTGATGAAAATTTCATTTCAGCACTGGAACATGGTTTGCCACCTTGTGCTGGAGTTGCTTTGGGTATTGATAGACTGATCATGCTCGCTTTATCTGTGAATAAAATTGATCAGGTTATTACTTTTCCGATAATAAATGCTTAGCCTAGCCTACGCTACGAATAGGTTAGACTAATCAGCTAATCGGGCATATTTAATTCTTTTAACTTTCTTGTTAAAGTATTTCTGCCCCAGCCTAAGCGTTTGGCCGCTTCTTGCTTATGCCCTTGGGTGTGTTTTAATGCGCTTTCGAGCAATATTTTTTCAAACTCAGGTAGCACTTGCTCGATAATATTACTCTTACCCGATGATAATTCTTTGTCGAGCCAAGTTTTTAAATTATCTTGCCAGCTATCATGTGAATTTTTCACATTGAGTGGCTTTACCGTAAGTTCACTAGGTAAATCTGATATTAAAATTTCTTTACCACTCGCCATCACAGTAAAAAATCGACATATATTTTCTAATTGCCTAACATTGCCTGGCCATTCACATTGCTCTAAATAACCTAGAGTACTTTTATGCAATGTTTTAATTTCTACCGCTAATTCTTTTGCTGCTTGCTTTAAAAAGTGCTGCGCTAATTGGTTAATATCTTCTTTTCTTTCGCGCAAGCTAGGTATTTGGATCCTGATGACATTGAGTCGATGAAATAAATCTTCACGAAAGTCACCGCTATTGACGCGCTTTTCTAGGTTTTGATGTGTAGCGGCAATAATTCGCACATCGACTTGTATCGGTGAATGACCACCAACCCGATAAAATTGACCATCTGAGAGCACCCTAAGTAACCTTGTTTGAATATCGAGTGGCATATCACCAATCTCATCTAAGAACAGGGTACCTTGGTGTGCTTGTTCGAAACGGCCATGTCGTACAGCACTTGCGCCGGTAAACGCACCTTTTTCGTGACCAAATAGCTCCGACTCTATTAAGTCTTTTGGTATAGCGGCCATATTGAGTGGTATAAAAGGTGCGGACGAACGTGGACTGTGCATATGCAGTGCGTGTGCAACAAGCTCTTTACCCGTACCGGACTCACCATTGATCAGTACACTAATACTCGAGCGGGATAGTCGGCCGATAGTCCTAAATACTTCCTGCATAGAGGGTGCTGCACCTATAATGCCAACCGTGTCAACAGATGGAACATTAAGTTGTTTTGTCGACTTTAATTCTCGAGCATGAGTTAAAGCTCTTTTGGCCAGAGTAACTGCGTCAGTAATATCAAAAGGCTTGGGTAAATACTCAAACGCTCCCCCTTGATAGGCATTCACTGCACTATCTAGATCTGAGTGAGCAGTCATTATGATGACGGGAATGTGGCCAAATTGGTCATTAATCTTACCTAATAGCGTCATGCCATCAATGTTAGGCATACGTATATCAGAAATAATCACCTCGGGTTGGTTATGTTCTAAAGCAATTAATAGATCTTCTGGATTATGAAACGTGCCAACAGTTATGTTGGCATTTGACAGGGCTTTTTCTAGCACCCATCGGATTGAGCTATCATCATCGACGATCCATATTTGTTCGGTGACCATTAGTTTTTCTCACTTTCAAAAGGTATTAAAATAGTAAACTCTGTATGTCCAGGTCGACTTTTACAGGATAATTTTCCGTGATGCTGATGAATAATAGTTTGGCAAATAGAAAGCCCTAAGCCGGTACTCGATGGACTACCTGAGACCATAGGATAAAATAATGTACTGCGGATATGCTCAGGAATACCCGGGCCGTTATCAATTATACTGATTTCTGCACAAAGCTTGATACGCTTACCATTAATAGTTTTATTGCTTGCGGCACGAGTTTTTAAGGTAATTTTACCTTCACCATTTAATGCTTGCATGGCGTTATGGACAATATTGATCACCGTTTGCTGGAGTTTGTCTTGATCAAAGGTTAATTCTGGTATTGATGGGTCATAGTCGCGGGCTAAGGTAATATGCTTAGGGTTATCAAATTTAGACAGTTGAAATACTTTTTCAATCACAATATGAATATTTTGTAATTTCATTAGCGGCCGATTGTTAGGTCCTAATAGTCGGTCGACTAAGTTGGTTAACCTATCGGCTTGTTCTATGATCATTGCGGTGTATTCTTTTTGTTCGAGGTTAAGTTCTAAATCCAACAATTGTGCTGCACCGCGCAGACCACCGAGGGGATTTTTAATTTCATGGGCAAGACCACGGATAAGATCGCGTGCAGACTCCCATTGTTGTTGTTGAAAAGCTTCTGCACTGATCTGTTTTTGTTGATCAATTTGCTTGAATTCGAGCAAAATGTGCGGACATTGCTCGAAAGTAACTGAAGAGGCGGTAATTTCAACCGTGATTTGTCGCTGATCAAAAAATTCAATTGTCACATCGCTATCACTGAACTCTTGTCCTGTCGTCAGTAGCTGTTGTAAGCGTTTACTATTAATAGGGGTATTGTAAAAGACTTGGTCAATGGGCAGTCGGTATATTTTACTTAAGCTTTTAACTAGTAAAGCTTCAGCAGCCGGATTGACATAGCAAATAGCGAGTTCACGGTCTAACACCACAACGGCTGTTACCATTTGGTTAGGTAAAGCTTGTTGATAGTGCTTTTTTATTTTGTTTAAATTTATCGCATTGCGAAACATTACTTTTCCTTGCACTAAAATGGTGCGTTAAGTAACGAGTGTAAATAAAGTTGGTGCAATATGCACTGAAATCCGGCTAGTTTGCCTTGTTAACCGATGCTCTGTGCATATAAAACGTTACTGGAGGAGACGTTGCAATAACCTTGCCTTTATCATTAAGTAAGGACATTTTTATTTGATGCTCACCACGATCAATATCTCGAAGAACGAACATTGAGTGTGTTTGTGGTTCTTTATAGGGTTTGTCATCTACATATAGTTGTATAGTAAGGCCGCGTTTGAAAACGGGCTTAATTCGACCTGAAACGTAAGCTGAACCGGTATTATCTCTGATGGTTGCTTTGTTCTTCGGTTGAATAATTTCTACTTGATAATTGTTATCTATGGCTTTAGGTTTTATGTCTAAAATTGAGGTGTCGATTGAGGATTTTACTGTATTAGGTGTTTTGACATCTAATTCTACCGCACCAGGTTTAGGGCTATCAGAAAAAACCAGTACCCCTTGCTCGTTACGCCAGACATAAACTTGAGCAGAGCCTGCAAACACAGTAAAAGCTTGTGTTAGCAATAGCATAAAAATGCAAAAACGTGCAGTGTGAATCAAAAATAATATCCCTGTTAAAAATGTTCAGTCTTAATCTATCCAAGTAATGTTAAATTTACCACAAAAAAAGCTCACCGAAGTGAGCTTTTTACTTATCTATCTATTTGAAGCGCTATACGCTGTAGTACATATCAAATTCAATTGGGTGGGTCGTTGAATTTAATAATTCTACTTCGCTACGCTTGATGCCAATGTAAGCGTCGATCATGTCTTTATCCATAACACCACCTTCTGTTAAAAAGTCCATGTCATTTTCTAAAGCATCTAATGCTTCGCCTAACGATGTGGCAACTTGTGGAATCTCTGCTGCTTCTTCCGCTGGTAAGTCATAAAGATCCTTGTCCATAGCATCGCCAGGGTGAATTTTATTTTTAATTCCGTCAAGACCAGCCATTAGCATTGCTGAGAAGCCTAGGTAAGGGTTCATTGTTGGATCAGGGAAGCGAACTTCGATTCGCATTGCTTTTGGCGATGGCACAATTGGAATACGAATTGACGCAGAACGGTTACGTGCCGAGTACGCTAACATTACTGGCGCTTCAAAACCAGGTACAAGACGCTTGTAAGAGTTAGTCGAGGCATTAGTAAAAGCATTGAGTGCTTTAGCATGCTTGATGATACCACCAACATAATAGAGCGCCATTTCAGATAATCCGCCGTACTTATCACCAGAGAATAAGTTAACACCATCTTTAGCAAGAGATTGATGAACATGCATACCGGTACCGTTATCGCCGACTAATGGCTTAGGCATAAAAGTTGCTGTTTTACCGTAAGCGTGAGCAACGTTGTGAACAACATATTTATATATTTGCACTTCATCGGCTTTTAATACCATGGTATTAAAGCGACAAGCGATCTCGTTTTGACCTGCAGTAGCTACTTCATGGTGATGCGCTTCAACAACTAAGCCCATTTCTTCCATCACTAAACACATAGCTGAACGAAGATCTTGTGATGAATCGACTGGTGACGTAGGGAAATAACCGCCTTTTACACCAGGACGATGTCCCATATTGCCTTCTTCGTATTCTGTACCAGAGTTCCAAGCGGCTTCTTTATCATCTATTTTATAAAATGAACCACTCATGTCGGTATGAAAGCGCACATCATCAAAAACGAAAAATTCTGGTTCTGGGCCAATCAAAACACTATCGGCAATGCCAGTGCTACGCATATAATCTTCAGCGCGTTTCGCAACTGAACGAGGATCACGGCTGTAGCCCTGCATTGTTGAAGGTTCAAGAATGTCACAGCGAACATTCAAGGTAACGGCTTCAGTAAAAGGGTCAAGTACCGCAGACTCAGCAATAGGCATCATCACCATGTCTGATTCGTTAATACCTTTCCAACCTTCAATTGAAGAACCGTCAAACATTTTGCCGTCTTCAAAAAAATCTTCTGTTACTTGATGATGAGGAATTGAAATGTGTTGTTCTTTACCTTTAGTGTCAGTAAAGCGTAAATCAACAAATTTGACGTCATGTTCTTTAATTAGATCTAAAACTGCGTTTGACATTAAAAGTCTCCAGTGTAGTTGGTGCTTAAATTTTATAGTTAGTGCTTAAATTTTATAGTTTGTGCTTAAATTTTGAAAAATTTAATTCTCTATTGACTGTGCTTAAGCGAATACTATGCCAAAGCTAAAGTCATTGAAATATATCGCTTTAATGTTTTCCATTAATTTAATCTGCACCATTATCGTGCGCTATTTGCTGCATTGTGGTGCGTATACTCTAATCTGATCATCGGTAATATACTAACAGAATAATATTTTGTTGGTTATATTTTTCTATTGCGGTGTATTTGCTGCGACTTGTGCTGTATAATATGCGCCCAATTGTAGCCCTATTCGTTAATTTGCTTAAAGTAGCAATAAACGAAAGTAACAGCGAGTAACGCCTGTGTTAGATAAATTAAGAAATGTGGCAATTATTGCTCACGTTGACCACGGAAAAACCACTTTAGTTGATAAATTATTAGAACAGTCAGGTACGCTAGACGCCCGAGGCGGTCTAGAAGAACGTACGATGGACTCAAATGATATCGAAAAAGAACGTGGTATCACCATCTTAGCTAAAAACACGGCTATTAACTGGAATGGCTACCGTGTAAACATTGTAGATACTCCTGGCCATGCTGATTTTGGTGGTGAAGTTGAACGTGTAATGTCAATGGTAGATTCAGTTTTACTTATTGTTGATGCACAAGAAGGCCCTATGCCACAAACGCGTTTTGTTACGAAAAAAGCGTTTGCTCAAGGTTTAAAGCCGATTCTTGTTATAAATAAAGTCGATAAGCCTGGTTCTCGCCCTGATTGGGTTATGGATCAAGTTTTTGAATTATTTGATAACCTTGGTGCTACTGACGAACAACTTGACTTTAAAGTTGTTTACGCTTCAGCAATCAATGGTTGGGCTACGCTTGAAGAAGGCGCAACTGGTACAGACATGACACCTCTATTTGATACTATTCTTAAAGAAGTGCCAGCACCAGTAGCGGACCCTGAAGGTCCATTTCAAATGCAAATATCTCAACTTGACTACAGTTCTTACTTAGGTGTTATTGGCGTTGGCCGTGTTACACGTGGTTCTGTTAAGCCGAATCAACAGGTGACTATTAAACTAGCCACTGGCAAGCTTCATAACGCTAAAGTAGGTAAAGTATTTGGTTACTTAGGCCTAGAAAGACTTGATATTGAAGAAGGTTTTGCCGGTGACATTATTGCCCTTACCGGTTTAGGTGAATTAAAAATATCTGATACCGTTTGTTGTCCAACAGAAGTTGAAGGTTTACCGGCATTATCTGTTGATGAACCTACCATCAATATGACTTTCCAAGTAAATAACTCACCATTTTGTGGTAAAGAAGGTAAGTACGTTACTTCACGTAACATTAAAGAGCGTTTAGAAAAAGAGCTTGTTCATAACGTTGCGTTACGTGTTGAAGAACTTGGTGATCCAGATAAATTTAAAGTATCGGGCCGTGGTGAGCTTCATTTAGGTATTCTAATTGAGAATATGCGCCGTGAAGGTTTTGAATTAGCGGTATCGCGTCCAGAAGTTATTATTCGTGAAATTGATGGTCAGATACAAGAACCGTATGAAACAGTGACTATTGATGTTGAAGAACAACATCAAGGTTCTGTTATGGAAAAAATGGGCATCCGTAAAGCTGAATTAACTGATATGGCACCTGATGGTACAGGTCGTATTCGTATGGACTTTATTATGCCAAGTCGTGGTTTAATCGGTTTTCAAACTGAATTTATGACCTTAACTTCTGGTTCAGGTCTAATTTATCATACCTTCTATGAATATGGCCCGCATAAAGGTGGTGATATCGGCCAACGTAAAAATGGCGTAATGATTGGTAATGCAACCGGTAAAGCATTAACCAATGCGATATTCAACTTACAGTCTCGTGGTCGTATGTTGATCGGACACGGTGTTGATATTTATGAAGGTCAAATTATCGGTATTCATAGTCGTGACAACGATTTAACCGTCAATGCGCTTAAAGGTAAGCAATTAACTAACGTTCGTACTGCTGGTACAGATGAAGCACAAACGTTAACGCCGCCTATCGTTATGTCACTTGAGCAAGCGCTTGAGTTTATTGATAATGATGAATTAGTGGAAGTTACGCCGCTAAGTATTCGTATTCGTAAAAGATTCTTAAAAGAAAACGATCGTAAACGTGAAGGTCGTGGACCAAAATAATATCGTAAGCTAATCTCGATATAAAGCCATCTAAAGCAATTTAGGTGGTTTTTTTTTTGCTAATTTTTGTAAAATAGTCGCTAATACCAATTTGATGAAATAAGTAAATTACTTTTTCATTTTAACCATTAAAAATGAACAGGTAATTATACTAGTTCCATTAAGTTTGTGATCTTGTTGTGCGCAGGAAAAATAATTCAAGGTAAGGCGCTCGATTGAGCAATAGCTAGCTATTGGGATTGAGAGCAACACAGCCTTGAGCTACTTTAACTAGTACAAGTGAGCAATAACTTAATGGGATTGGTATTAGTCAACTTGTTATAAAAATTAGCAATAGTTCTATAAATAACATGGATGACTTTATTTATAAGGTAAAATTATTGAGATTATGACTACCGTTATTTTAGCCATTGCCTTAAAATAAATATAATGGTTCTAACTAGAAGTTTATATGCACCCGAAATTAGCAGAAATAAAACAGCATCGTTATATCGAATCAGCTCTTGGTTTTTTGTTATTATTTTTTAATAATTTTCAAAAAGAACGTATTCATGTCACCGCCGGTTATTTATCTTATGTTACCTTGATGTCTTTAGTACCTTTAATGGTGGTGATGTTATCGGTGATGACCGCTTTTCCCATTTTTTCTGAAATAAGAGAATTGATAGAAAACTTTATCTATCAGAACTTTGTCCCCGCTTCTGGCGATGTTGTGCAAGAGCACATTACCGGCTTTGTCAGTAATGCTTCTAAAATGTCTGTTATAGCGATAACTGCGTTATTTATTCTTGCCATGTTACTTATTTCAGCGATTGATCAATGTTTAAATAAATTATGGCGAGTCAATGAAAAACGTCGAATCATCACTTCATTTTCAATGTATTGGATGGTGCTAAGCTTGGGTCCGGTGTTGGTGGGTAGTAGTTTAGTCATGACCTCTTATATTCTTTCATTGGTATCGATAGGAGATTATGACTTATTAGGGCTAAGTAATATTGTTGTTCAGGCTCTGCCGTTAGTCGCTTCAATAGCAGCCTTCTTCATTTTATATATGGTGGTGCCAAACAAGGTCGTTCCGGCTAAGTTTGCGCTTGCGGGGGCGACCTTAGCCGCAGTGCTATTTGAAATTGCAAAAAAAGCTTTTGCAATTTATGTGACACAACTTCCTTCTTATGAGGCTATATATGGTGCGCTATCCAGTATTCCTATCTTATTTTTATGGGTATACTTAAGCTGGTTGGTGGTGCTTGTTGGGGCATTATTTACGGTATCATTAGAAGATTATGACAGCGAAAAAAAGACAAAATTATCTCAGCAAGACGCTAATTAAATATAAGTAGACCAAATAAATTATCCATAAGGAGCGGTATATGTCTAGAGTGCTTTTCCCCAATATAGCGGTTTATCAACAACAATGGCTTGAGGTCGGTGATGGCCATCAGCTCTACCTTGAGCAATCAGGTAATCCCAATGGTATTGCCGTAGTATATCTACATGGTGGCCCTGGTGGTGGTACAAGCAAAGATCATCGTCGATACTTTGATCCCGACAAGTATCGTATTATTTTATTTGATCAACGTGGTTGTGGACGCTCTACACCATCGCCAAGTGTTCGCCATAATACCGCGGCTCATTTAGTTGCTGATCTTGAGCTAATCCGTCAACATTTAAGCATATCACACTGGTTAATTGCCGGAGGTTCATGGGGCACAACCTTGGCATTGCTTTATGGCATTCAATATCCTGAAACTGTGTTAGGTTTTATTCTAAGAGGGGTTTTTCTTGGTACAACGGCTGAATACAACTGGTTATACAGTCAGGATGGAGCAGCAAAATTTTTTCCTAAATATTACCGAGAATTTACTGAGCAACTTATCGACGTTAAAGCTAATAATATTGTTCAGGGCTATTATGATGTACTAACTGGAGCCAATGAAATTGCTGCTATTGCTGCCAGTAAAGCTTGGTGCTTATGGGAGCTTAGGTTGTCAACCATTGAGCATCATCCTGTTGATGTCCACCACATAGAAGATTCACATCAAGCGTTATGTATGGCGAAAATATCAAGCCATTATTTTGTCAATAAATGCTTTATCGATGAAGGTTTGATTTTAGCTTCAATTGAAAAAATTAAAGCCATACCGGCGATTATTTTACATGGCCGCTACGATATGGTTTGCCAATTGGACAATGCAGATAAATTGGTGCAAAAATGGCCTAATGCACAATTGCAAATATTACCCAAAGCAGGTCATAGCGGTTTTGAGTCTCAAACTATTGATGGCTTTTGCAAAGCAACAGACACGATGGCTAACTTCATTGCACAACAGGGGCCTACTGATTAAATGATAGCATTGATGCAAAGAGTATCCGAAGCAAGTGTCAGCGTTGATAATAATGTTGTTGGAGAAATCGAGCAGGGTTTATTGGTGTTTTTAGCGATTGAACCTGCAGATACCCAAGCAAAAGCTAAGCGTTTAGCTGAACGTGTTGCCGGTTACCGAATTTTTGCCGATGATTGCGGTAAAATGAATTTAAATGTTCAACAAATCAGTGGTGAAATACTTGTTGTTTCGCAGTTTACCTTAGCGGCGAATACCACAAAAGGAATGCGACCGAGCTTCAGCCGTGCAGCACCAACAAAATTAAGTGTAGCGCTTTATCAATATTTTTGTCAGCAATTGCGCGAGCTTGGCTTCAGGACACCCACGGGAGTTTTTGGTGCTGACATGCAAGTGCGGCTGTTAAATGATGGTCCGGTCACTATTAATTTACAAGCTTAATACAAAATTAATACAAGTAATATCGGCTAGTTAGCGCTCATATGATGGTTAAAAAACTTTCGCCATCTAAGGTACTGCGTTGGCGGTAGATAGGATGTTTTTGAACGCTTTTTTAGGTTGTCTATCATCCAATGCTTTGGCAGCAAATGAATAATCACATTAAGATAGCGTGGAATGTGAAAGTAGATAATATGATGCGAACTTTGTAGTTGCTTTAAAATGGTCAAGCATAAGTTAATTTCCTGGTCGTCCAAGTCGGGCAAATTAAGCGTTAAACAAGCATCATCTTGTAAGTTATCTATCAGTGCAGTTAATAGGGCAACTCTACTTTGAAAGCTTTTAGCATGATGCTGATAAACATCACAAATTAACCAATCAGCTGATGACCTTGCTGGGCATGTTGTGTGCTGTAACCAAGCTAAGGCTTCGCTTTTTTCAATTATTATTTGATGTTGTTGTGGATTAAAATAACGTTGAAAGCAATCAATTACCGTTTGAGACAGTTCGACACTTGTGACCTGAATATTGGGCTGTAGCGCACTTAAGAATCGACTTATATTTCCACCACCAAGACCTAGCTCTACCACCTGATTTGGTTGAAAAAACAATAAAGGCATTAAAGCCGCGTAGTGATGAGGTAAGGTTAGCTTTTTTGGACAGCGTAAATGCATAACACTTTGAATAACGTTGTCAAATGCTAACCAGCGATAATGTGTATTTTCACTAATGGTTATTTGGTCTGAGGTGTTACTGAGGTACACTAGTTGACCTTGGTTAACATGTTGGTTAAGTTTCACGTGTTGTTAAATTCCTGAAATGAATATATTTCACTTGCCATAAGATTAATAATAGACGATGTACAAATGCAGAGCGCCAAAAAATCAAGCTGAACTAGCACAATATTATCAATTACGCTGGCAAACGCTTCGCCAGCCATCACAACAACCCATGGGTAGCGAAAAAGACGACCTTGAAGCACAATCATACCATCGGGTTATTGTTGACGATATGGATAACATTGTTGGCGCTGGGCGATTACACAATACTAGCCAAGAACAAGCACAAATTCGTTATATGGCGATCAGTGAGCATGTCCGCGGCCAAGGACTGGGTAAGGTACTGGTCAATGAGCTAGAACGGACTGCAGCAAAAGCGGGGGTGAAAACCATTGAGTTAAATGCGCGCGTTGATGCCATTGGTTTTTATCAGCGACTCGGTTATAGCAATGAAGGATATTCACATACACTTTTTGGTGTAGTAAAGCACAACAAAATGATTAAAAGTATAATAAAATCAGATAATCATTTAGCCGAACTTGCCGACAACTTACAGCAACTTTGGCATCAAACTATTCCGCTTAGTAAAGCCATGAATATTAATATTTGCTATTTTGACCAACAAAAACTGCTGACTAATTGTGAACCTAACTTTAATAAAAACCTTCATAATACTATGTTTGCTGGCAGCATTTATACTTTGGCAACTCTTACTGGCTGGGCCTGGGTGTATTTGGCTCTGCAAGCCCAGCAAGCAGACATTGTCTTAGCACAAGGAAATATTCGCTATATCGCGCCGCTTCTAGGTATCGCCTATGCCCAAACGTCGTTAAACCTAGTTACGGGTAGCGTAGAGCCGTTACTACATGGCAAAAATGCTCGCTTTAATATCGAAGTTGAAGTGTGTTGTGGTGATAGTGTTGTAGCACTTTTTACCGGGGCGTATGTCGCTATGGCAAAGCGAAAGTAATCTCTTGACAGCGCTACTGAATGTAATAATCTTGCTCGTATAACATCAGTGTTGAGTTATTACTGAATGAGAATTTGAAACTAAAAGTAGAGCAATATGTATAGAGTTTTTGTAGGGTTTATATTTTGCAGTTTCTTTACAATGGCAACTGTGCCGGTAAACAGCGAACTTAATGCAGTATTAGATAGTTTTCACCAAACTGCAGGCGAAGCTAACGATGAGAAATATCTTGGCTTATTGGCAGAAGGTGCTATTTTTCTGGGTACAGACAGTGCTGAGCGCTGGAATAAAAGTGAATTTTCAGCTTTTGTAAAACCCTACTTTAGTCAAGGCAAGGGTTGGTTATATCGGCCCGTTAAACGTCATATAACACCAACTCAAGAAAGTAATGTTTTCTTTTTTGATGAGTTGCTGGAAAATAAAGATTACGGTCGTTGTCGGGGTAGTGGTTTGTTAATTAGTACTAAAAACGGATGGAAAATATTGCAATATAATTTATCTATTCCGGTGCCAAATGCTATTGCTCTGCAGGTGGTCGCGTCTATTAAGGGTTATCGAACCTCTACTATCAATAAATAAAGTCAGCTTAGTCATCACTATCAGTGGTGTAATTTTATGGAGAAATTTTAATGACCAGTGTTAGTATTATTGGCTGTGGTTGGTTAGGGCAGGCGTTAGCACAACGTTTACTTGCCAACCATACCAAGCTTATTGCAAGCTACCAATCAGCGCAAAGCCATGACAAACTTAATGCGCTTAATATTCCCGCCACTCAGCTTATTTTGCCGCTTGTTGATGATGTGATGGGCCGCAAGCACTTAGATAATATTACCGGCGTTGACCCGCAATTATTTCAACAAGATGTGCTGATTATTGCTATACCACCCCAGTTGAAAAAAGGTCGGGTAGATTATCCACAAAAAATTCAACAGCTAGTGCATCTGGCTGAGCTTGGCAAAACTCAGCATATTATTTTATTGAATTCGACAGCTATTTATAATGGTTTAGTAGGGAAAGTAGATGAAGCCAGTCAGTTAAACGTTAATGCTGAAAAAGTAGCGAGCTTACTGGCAGCAGAGCAAGCGGTTAAAAGCTTTTCTAAACGGGTACACATTTTAAGGTTAGCAGGATTAGTTGGGCCTGATCGACATCCAGGTAAGTTTTTACAAGCAAAGCGTGTTTTTGAAAATGCTAGTGCGACCGTTAACTTGGTGCACCAAACCGATGTAGTGAACATTCTTGACAGGCTTATTCATCTTAACAGTACTGGTAGTAAGCAACACATTTATAATGTGGTCAGTAGTACCGAGAGTGATCGCCAAGGTTATTATCAGCTAGCCGCGCAAGCCTTAAATTTGCCACTGCCACAATTTGCCATAGAGCGAGAGCAAAGCTCAGGTAAAAAAATTATCGGTGCAGCATTGCGTGATGAATTGGCTTATCACTATACGCATGATGACTTGTTAGCTTGGTTAAAAGCGCCTGATGTTACTGCATTAGATAGAGCTTAAGGTGTGGCTTTTGAAGAGATTAAGGTGTAAACGCTATGGCGAATAATGTCATTGTCAAAATGCTAAAAGCAATCTATCAATATAAAATGACCTTGTTGTTTTTTATTTTGTGGGCCCATGTTTCATTGTTAAATTTATTTTATGTCAATTACCGTGGTCCGGTATTTCTTTGGCAGGAGAATAGTGAATTTCGGACCATTCTAACGCATTTTTTAATTGCCTTAATAACCACAGCGTTTTTTTTAGCGATAACAAAATTAAGACAAATAAGCCGTTCAAATTCACCGGTAAAATAGCGATAGCTTGTGAAATTATTGCAATCGCTGCCATAGTGTTTATATTTATTTAAGCTGAATAATTATTCTCTTACTTCCCTGTTATGCTTTAGGTTTCCTTAGCTCGTTGTGGCGATTAACACTGATGTGAAAGACTATGTGTTACTTTGTTATAGCTAATAAAAACCCGACTTCTTTGTCGGGTTTTTACGTGTTTAGACGGTTTTAAGATTTATTGTGAATACCGGCTGTTGCTAGCCATTGTTTAAAATCAAGCAAATTCGCGGGTAGAATAACTTTGGTTGATGGCTGACTTAAGCCTTTCATTTGTTGCAGATATTGCTCACTTAACTGCATATCCAAAGCTTGTTGCCCGCCTGGTTGCTCAATAGCCGCTGCTAACTTACTAATAGAGTCACCGGTTGCCTGTGCAATGGCTAATATTTCCGCCGCTTTACCTTCAGCTGAGTTGATTCTGCGTTGCTTCTCACCTTCAGACAAATTAATTAATTCGGTCATTTTTCCTTCTGAACGATTAATACGACTGGCTCTGTCACCTAAACTTTTTGCTAAAATAGCGCGGCGTTCACGTTCGGCGTTAACTTGCATTTCCATGGCATTGCGAACGGTCATTGGTGGGGTAATATTTTTAATTTCGTAGCGGTGTACTTTAATGCCCCAGCTTTCGCCAGCCTTATCAAGCACCTCTACCACTTTCGCGCTAATGACATCACGTTCTTCGAAAGTGCGATCTAACTCTAAAGTACCAATAACTGAGCGGGTAGTGGTTTGAGCAAGTTGCATAGCAGCGAAGCGATAGTCGGTTATACCGTAGCTTGCCTTGACGGCATCAATTACTTGGATGTAAATAACACCATCAACTTCGACATAGACTTCATCTTTTGAAAAGCATTCTTGAGGCGGCACATCGATAGTTTCTTCTTTCTGGTCTTGAATAAATGCCACCCGATCAATAAAAGGTAAGAGTAGATGAAAGCCCGCCTCTAAGGTGCACCGATATCTCCCCAAGCGTTCAACAATATAGACTGATTTTGTCGGCACTAAACAAATAGCTTGGAAAAATTTAAAGGCTAGAAACAAGAAGATAAATGCCCAAATAGCCAATACCGCTAAATCGATGGTGTTTGCATCAAGAGCTATCATGATTTTGCTCCTTGAATATTTTGCGTTACTTTATCCATACCTTGAAAAAAGCTCTCTAATTTAGCCACTTCGCTTGGCACAATTGACACGTCAGCATGCTGTAAAATATTGCCAGTTTGCGCGATAAACTGTTCTAATAAGCGCATTTTTATTGCTTTTTCGCCACCAGGTTGCGCTGCCGCTTTGGCAATAAAGTTAATACCTTCTGCGGAAGCTTGCGTTAGAATCGCTATCTCTTGTGCTCGGCCATGCGCTTCGTTAATTTGTTTTTGTTTATCGCCTTCAGATAAGTTGATCGCTTCTTGGCGTACACCTTCGGATAAGTTAATAGTCGACTCTTTCTCTGCTTCTGCTAAGGTAATTTCAGCACGCTTTTGCCGTTCAGCTTCCATTTGTTTTTCTAGGGTATGAATAACATTATCAGAGGGCGTAATATTGCGCACTTCATAGCGCAATACTTTAATGCCCCAAGGGTCAGAAGCTTTGTCAATTTCACGCACTATGGTTTCATTTAGGGTGTCGCGTTCAGAAAATGTTTGGTTTAAGTTTAATTTACCAATTTCAGAGCGCATAGTCGTTTGTGCTAAATTAACACTGGCGCGGCGGTAGTCTTCAATGCCATAACTGGCTTTAGCACCGTCCATTACTTGAATATAGACCAAGCCGTCGACATTAATTTGAATATTGTCACGTGAAATACAACTCTGCGCCGGTATATCCAACACTTGTTCACGGGTTTCATGGCGATAAGCGACGCGGTCAATAAAAGGGATTAAAAAATGTAGCCCCGGTGGCGTAATGGCGCGAAATTTTCCTAGACGCTCTATGACACAAACTTCTTTCATTTGTACTATCAACACTAGCTTTATGACAATAAATAGTAATGCTAGAAAAACAAAGGTAACCGTAGCTAACATAAGGATGCTCCTTTTCTTATTTTATAGTTTTTAAATGGCTTTAAATTGAGGCTTTAACCTCCACGGTATTACTTGATAGGCTCAACCACTAAGGAAATGTTTTCTTTACAAACAATAGCGGCTTCGCTACCCGCTTGGATAATAGAGCCATCGCTTAACGCCGTCCATGTTGTGCCTTGATACTCAACTCTACCTGCTTGTGTACCTGGACCTATTTGTTCAAGCACACGTACTTTTTTACCATAAATATCGACCTCTTCATAAATATTTTCAATAATCGTTTCACCAGCAAAAAATCGCTCAGTAATAAAGTAAACTAAAATCAGTAAAAATGTTGCGAGGACGAACCAAGTGGTGAGGGTTAATACCCAAGTATCAAGTATTTGTTGTTGTACGCCGATAGCGACAAGTAATGAGGCTATGCCTAAATTAAGTAAAATACCGCCTGGAACAAAAATTTCTAAACAGGCAAATAAAATAGCTAGGGCGATCCAAGTTTCAAAAAACAGTAAGTATTCCATTGCCACCTCTATGATGTATGTGCTGTTAATTTGACGTTAACAGAGATCTATTCAAAGTAGCAAGTGCGACATATTATGTCAAGTGATTCAGCTTGGTATTAAAGGCAATTATATGAAAGAAAGCTGGCGCTAGGGGTAATCTGATCAGGTAATACCAATTTCATTAAGTTTGTGATCTTGTTGTGCGCAGGAAAAATGGATAAATACAAGGCATAAAATTTAGTCAGTAGTTATTCACCTTATAAATTTTATAACGCTGTAGTTATTTATTTTAACCATTAAAAATGAGCAGGTAATTAATCAACTTGGTATAAGTCAGCATAATGTTAGCTAATGAGGTAGTAATGCCTTGAAAGACAGGATGTCTGAGAAAGGCCTGAACATCGTCACTCTTTCACATCGACGTATACGGACGTACTAATGCCGTGAGCCATGGATGGCTAGGAACGGCCATGTGATCGTGACACACCGTTCATCCTGAACATAAAAAAGCCAAACATTGATGTTTGGCTAGATTAAGTTAATTTAAATTTAGGGGGAACTAGAAGCTAGGTAGTAAGGCTTCAGGCATTAAATCGTTTAATTCACCTTCAGCAATAATCCCCGATGCATCAGCAATATCTGGCGCAAAGTATCTGTCTTTATCATAAAAGCTCACGACTTGGCGTAACATAGCTTTGGCTAGTTCAATATTTTTAGAACCTTTCAATGGCGCTCTAAAATCTAGACCTTGTGCAGCTGCAAGATATTCAACCGCTAACACACCGTTAGTGTTTTCTGCCATATCAGCCAAGCGACGACCGGCAAAAGCGGCCATAGATACGTGATCTTCTTGGTTAGCCGAAGTGGGTAAGCTATCAACTGAGGCCGGATGTGCTAACGATTTATTTTCTGAGGCTAAAGCAGCAGAGGTGACTTGTGCAATCATAAAACCAGAGTTTACCCCGCCATTATCAACTAAAAATGCGGGTAATTTACTGAGGTTTGCATCGATTAATAGCGCCATTCTACGTTCTGATATCGAACCAATTTCGGCAATGGCTAGCGCCAAATTATCTGCTGCCATGGCAACAGGCTCGGCATGGAAGTTACCAGCAGAAATAAAGTCACCTTCGTTGGCGAAAACTAACGGGTTATCTGTTACGCCGTTGGCTTCAACATGGAGCACTTCAGCGGCTTGGCGAATTTGTGTTAAACATGCACCCATCACCTGTGGCTGGCAACGCAGTGAATAAGGGTCTTGCACTTTTTCACAATCCACATGTGAAGAGCCTATGGCTGAACTGTCGTCTAATATGTGACGGTACGCACCAGCAGCATCAATTTGTCCACGTTGACCACGAATTTGATGTACGCGATCATCAAAGGGTGCGCGCGAACCCATGGCTGCTTCAACTGACATCGAGCCAATAACCACGCCGGCGGCAAATAAGTCTTCGGCGTGAAATAAGCCTTCTAATGAAAATGCGGTTGACGCTTGTGTACCATTAAGTAGGGCTAAACCTTCTTTCGCCGCTAAGGTCATTATTTCAAGGCCGGCTATTTTTAAGCCCTCAACCGCTGATATAACTTCATCATTATGTGACATTTCGCCTTCACCTAATAAGGGCAATACCATATGAGAAAGCGGCGCTAAATCACCAGAAGCACCGACAGAGCCCTTTTTAGGCACACATGGGTATACTTCGGCATTTAATAAGGTAATTAACGCTTGAATAACTTCTAAGCGAATACCTGAAAAACCACGTGATAAGGAGTTGATTTTCAATACCATCATTAAACGAACGGTGGCATCATCCATATACTCGCCAAAGCCAGCCGAGTGAGATAAGACGATTGAGCGCTGTAATAATTCTAATTGGTCATTTTTGATACGGGTACTGGCAAGTAAACCAAAGCCGGTATTAATACCGTAAACCACGCGATCTTCCATGATAACTTTTTGTACTGCTTCAGCGCTTTTATTGATACCTTCAAAGGCGCTTTCATCTAAGCTAAATTGTATACCTTCGTATTTAGTTACAGCGCGTAATTGTTTTAGTGTAAGCTGACCTGGAATAATATTTAATGTGTTCATTACTGACATGTTAATTGTCCTATCTTTAAATCTTTATGAATTCGATGAAAGAAGCACCACAATTATTGCTAATATAAGTGCAACTTTACCTTAAGCTAAACAACGTCCACTAGGCCTTGCCGTTAGCACCATCAATCATTGGCAGATCTAAGCCTTGCTCTTTTGCACAATCAATCGCGGTGTCGTAACCGGCATCGGCATGGCGCATAACACCGGTAGCAGGATCGTTCCATAATACTCGGCTAATGCGTTTTGCTGCGGCGTCGGTACCATCAGCGACAATAACCACACCAGAATGTTGACTAAAGCCCATACCTACACCACCACCATGATGTAAGCTAACCCAAGTGGCGCCGCCTGAAGTTGACAATAAGGCATTGAGTAGCGGCCAATCAGATACCGCGTCAGAGCCATCAAGCATGCTTTCAGTTTCACGGTTGGGTGAAGCAACTGAGCCCGAGTCTAAGTGATCGCGACCAATGACAACAGGTGCTGATAATTCGCCGGTTTTTACCATTTCGTTAAAAGCCAATGCTAAGCGCGCACGGTCTTTTAAGCCGGCCCAACAAATACGGGCTGGTAAACCTTGAAAGGCAATACGCTCACGCGCCATATCTAACCAGTTATGTAAGTGTGGGTTGTCTGGAATAAGCTCTTTGACTTTGGCGTCAGTTTTATAGATATCTTCTGGATCACCAGATAATGCTACCCAACGAAAAGGCCCAATGCCTTCACAAAATAGTGGTCTAACATAAGCGGGTACAAAGCCAGGAAAATTAAAGGCATTTTTCACTCCTTCTTCCAAGGCCATTTGACGAATGTTGTTACCGTAATCTGTGGTAGCAGCGCCAGCTGCTTGTAAATCAAGCATGGCTTGTACTTGCACAGCCATTGAATGTTTAGCGGCTTTTACAACGCCAGCTTCGTCTTCAAGACGCATTTTTTCCGCTTGCGCCATACTCCAGCCTTGCGGTAAATAACCGTTGAGCGGATCATGTGCTGAGGTTTGGTCTGTTACTATGTCGGGGATAACACCACGTTTGACCAATTCAGGGAAAATATCAGCGGTATTACCTAATAAACCAACAGAAATCGCTTCGCCTTTTGTCGTAGCGTCATTGATCATCGCTAATGCGTCATCTAACGAGGTGGCTTTTTTATCCACATAGCGAGTTTTTAGACGAAAATCGATACGAGATTCATCACATTCAACCACTAACGCAGAAAAGCCCGCCATAGTTGCTGCAAGTGGTTGAGCTCCGCCCATACCACCTAAACCACCGGTAAGTACCCATTTACCTTTAGCGTTACCAGCAAAGTGCTGTTTTGCCATGGCGACAAAAGTTTCATAAGTGCCTTGCACTATGCCTTGCGAGCCAATATAAATCCATGAACCAGCAGTCATTTGGCCGTACATCATTAAACCTTGTTTATCTAACTCGTTAAAGTGCTCCCAGTTTGCCCAGTGCGGCACTAAATTTGAGTTAGCTATTAATACCCGTGGCGCATCAGCGTGAGTTTTAAAAACGCCAACGGGTTTACCTGATTGCACCATCAAAGTTTCGTCATCTTCTAGGCGATCCAATGTTTCTACAATTTTGTCGTAACATGCCCAATTACGTGCAGCGCGACCGATACCACCATAAACGACTAATGACTGTGGGTGTTCGGCAACTTCTTCATCTAAATTATTCATTAGCATGCGTTTTGCCGCTTCAGTTAACCAGCTTTTTGCGGTGATTTTACTGCCACGTGCGGCACGAATTTTACGGCTAGTGTCAATTCTATTATTTATTGTCATGGTGGACCTCTAAAGATGTAAATTGTTGGCTAAAAAGAGAATTTCTCGATTCAAAATGCTTAAACTAAAAAATTAAATGACTGCCTAACCGGTATTTATTACCCGGTGAGGTTAAGGTAGCTAAACTCACCACACCTTGGCTTGACCAGGTGCGACGTTTAACCTGCAAACAAGGGGTAATATCACTAATGGCTAATAACTGGCTAATATTTTCACTGGCTAATACGGCCTCAACCTGATGTGTTGCTTCGGTTAATGGTGCTTCGGATGATAAATATGCGTGTGGTGTTATTTGGGTAAAGTCTTGTTCAAGATAATTAGCCACTAGTTTGGGATTAACAAATCGTTGTTCTAATTGTATGGGTACATTATTTTCAAAATGCAGCACACTTGAGTAATAGGCGCTATCACCGGCTTTCAGGGCTAATAAAATCGCTACTTCCTCGTTGACCTCAACCGCTTTTAAGGCCAGTTGTTGAGCATGATATTGATGACCACGATCATGTATTTCATCAGCAATATTACGAATTTCTAATAATGAGGACTGTGACTTAAAGTTTGCAACAAAAGTGCCTGAGCCCTGAGAACGCACCAATAAACCCTGTTCGGTAAGTTCTTGTAAAGCACGACGGGCGGTCATTCTACTGACTGAAAACTGCTCGGTAAGCTCATTTTCTGAAGGCACTTTACTGTGTTCAAGCCACTGACCAGATTCTATTTTTTCACAGATGTGCTGTTTGATAACACGGTACTTTGCGGTTTTTACTTGTGTCATTGTCATACCTAATACGAGATAATGTGCAGAGTAAACTCTTACTTGTATATACAATCTCACTTTTTCTCTACAACGTCAAGAGTTGTATATACAACTCTTGATTGTTAATTTGCTATCAGTTAAAGTAAAATTATAAATAAACGCTAAGCTTCGTTAGGTCATATTCATATGCTATAAGCCATGGCATTTTGAAAAGTAAGCTAAAAATAACGTTAAGGTTAGCGGCAAATAAGCAATTTGGAGTTTTTATGTCGACGAAAACACAACACTGGCAAACCCTTTGGACTGATGTCAATTTAGCCACTATGACCGATGGAGCAAAAACTTACGCTGTGATTAAAAATGGTGCTATAGCGATTGCGAATGGCAAAATTGCTTGGTTGGGAATGACAGCCGAACTACCCGATTTTGACACGGCTAGGGTAAAGGTCATTAATGGCAAGGGCGCTTGGTTGACGCCAGGCTTTATCGATTGTCATAGCCATATTGTTTATGGTGGCAATCGTGCGAATGAATTTGAAATGCGCCTTGAGGGTAAGGGTTATGAAGAAATTGCCAAGGCTGGCGGTGGTATTATTTCAACGGTTAAAGCAACCCGTGCCGCTAGTGAAGATGAGCTATTTAACAGTGCACTAAAACGCTTAACGGTTTTGCATCAAGAAGGTGTTACTAGCATTGAAATTAAATCGGGTTATGGCTTAGACACCGATACTGAAATTAAAATGCTCAATGTCGCTAGTAAATTAGGGCAAACATTACCGGTTACTGTACAAAGAACCTTTTTAGGTGCGCATGCGCTGCCTGTTGAGTACCAAGGTCGTGCAGATGAGTATATCGATTTGGTCTGTAAAGAAATGATACCGATAATTGCACAAAGCAAATTGGCTGATGCGGTGGATGTGTTTTGTGAAGGGATTGGTTTTAATTTAGCGCAAACCGAAAAAGTGTTTGCGGCAGCCAAGGCGCATAATCTACCGATAAAAGTGCATGCCGAGCAGTTGTCTAATCTTGGTGGTACTGAGTTAGCAGCAAAATACCAAGCGCTATCTGCTGATCATATTGAATTTTTAGACGAGGCAGGTATCGCGGCAATGAAAGCGGCCGATATGACCGCGGTATTGTTACCGGGTGCATTTTACTTCTTACGTGAAACCCAGTTACCCCCGATTGAACTATTACGTAAATACGGCGTGAGTATCGCTATTGCTACCGATGTAAATCCAGGTTCGTCGCCAATTAATTCACTGCAGCTTATGCTCAATATGGCTTGTACATTCTTTAGGTTAACGCCGGTAGAAGCGCTTGCGGGTGTGACCTGTCACGGCGCTAAAGCCCTAGGGCTGTCGAAGCATAAAGGGCAATTAGCGGTGGGTTATGATGCCGATATTGCTTGTTGGGATATTAATCAGCCGGCTGAACTATGTTATCAGTTTGGTGTTAATCCGCTAACCCACCTAATGAAGGCGGGGGAGATGGTGATTTAGCCTAGGGTGAGTTAACTTGAAGTGAAACGGGCAACTAGAACAGCTAGTGATTACTCAGTCTTAGTCAATGTAACTGGCATTCAAATAGAGTGTAGTCATGCGGTAAGGCGGCAGCTGGCTTGGCAGATATAATACCAAATTAATCTGCTCATTTTTAATGGTTAAAATAAAAAACTACGGCGTTATAAAATTTATAAGGTGAATAACTACTGACTAAATTTTATGCCTTGTATTTCTCCATTTTTTCTTATGAAAAAAGTGACCACTTAATTAATCAAATTGATATAACCATCATTAATGCTTTGCTCAGCTTAACAAGCAGAATTGTTCTGTCATTAGTCGGCTAGCATATTAATATAGTTGCCATCGACAAAATATTGATGGCGATGTTGATGGTGATGGATGGGGGATTTGCCCAAAGGCAGCGCTATCATAAAGGTAAATCAGCAAGTGTTGCCATACGGTTTAAGTATGGCAAGCAGCACTATGAAAGCTCTTCATTTGCTTAAACTAGATTAAGCCAGCCTTAACTAGTCAATATCCAAGGGGTCAGGCGATAAAATAACACCGGTATTATCAGCATAGATATGATCGTCAGGTAAAAATGTTACGCCGGCAAAGTTTATTGCCAAGTCGCTTTCACCAATATTGCTGGTGCTGGCACCAACGGGTATTGACAATAAACCTTGAATGCCAATATTAACATCCTCTAAAGCGTCAACGTCTCGCACGCTACCAAAACAAATAATGCCTTCCCAATTATTTTTCGCTGCTTGCTCAGCAATATTAATATTAATCAGTGCACGACGTGTTGAGCCACCGCCGTCAATAACCAAGACTTTGCCGGTACCGTCAGTGTTAGCAATATCGGCAATTAAGCCATTACTTTCGAAGCACTTTACCGTTACAACTTTACCGCCAAACGAGCTTCTGCCGCCATAATTACTAAATAACGGCTCAAGTACATCGATTAAATCAGTGTAAATATCGCAGAGCTCTGAGGTGTTGTATTCCATAGTAAGTTTTTCCTAATCGCATTTCTTGTTAACTAGTATAACGGTTGAATACACAGGCACAACCGCTAAGCTGCTATAGTTATTAAATAAATATAGCGGAAGCAGAGATAAAATACATTATTTAATTGCCGGTATTATCTTTCAATAAGGGGTATATTTATCGCCGTTGGGGGATTTTCAGAGCTAGGCTTTTCTTTATAAACTATCATAGCGCTGCAAATATAGCGGTCGTGTTGGGTCTTGGTAAATAGCTTTTAGCAAAAGCTGTCGAGACTTAATAACAATTGCCGTTATTACGTCATATAGCTGGTGATGCTGTTCTTAGCACTCATGTTATAAAGGAGGAGGGGGGTTACTCAGTAGCTAAAGTGTAAATGGCTTTAGCTAAAACCATTAAATCTAAAATAAATGACACTTTAGAGCTTGTAATACCAGTTCCATTAAGTTTGTGATCTTGTTGTGCGCAGGAAAAATAACTCAAGGTAAGGCGCTCGATTGAGCAATAGCTGGCTATCGGAAGTGAGATCAACACAGCCTTGAGCTATTTTAACTAGTACAAGTGAGCAATAACTTAATGGGATTGGTATAATACCAAGTTGATTAATTATCTGCTCATTTTTAATGGTTAAAATAAAAACTACGGCGTTATAAAATTTATAAGGTGAATAACTACTGACTAAACTTTATGTCTTGTATTTCTTCATTTTTTCTTATGAAAAAGGTGACCACTTAATTAATCAAATTGGTATAACATATTTTGTATAACTGCCCATTTTAAATAAAATCCTTTAAATGTTTAAAGCCCTACCTCATTCTTTTCTCATTGTTATCTCCCTGCAAAAAATAACAAAATATTTCACAGGGAAAAGAGAAAGAGGACTGCAGGAGGAAACACTAACAACATAAAATGCTTTTATGCTGCTAGTTGCTATTAAAGCATTTAAGAGGCATTACTTAACTTCTTTAATTTCTATCGATGCTTCTCGGCTATTTACCGCTGTGCCTGTACTTTGTAGGTAATTTTGCCAACGCTGTTGATATTCCGCGCCTAGTGTTTTTAAGTAATCACTATCATAAATATTGCTGTGTTCATCATCAAAAATAAATCGGTAGCCATGTTTGCCGACCGATTCAATTTTTAGCAGCCGTACCTGCTTTTTATGATAAACCTTTGGCGCTGAACCTGCTACTTGACCTTTGTCGGTGGTTGGAGCAAACACACGTAAATATTCGAAGCTTAAATCAATATCTTCGAGCTCAGCCTTATCAAAAGAAACTAACAAGCTTGCTGCAGTACTATTGATGACAAAGCGGTTGATCTTACTCATGTTGTACTCCTAACCCTATTCTATCTATTATAAAATAAAGCGACTTAGATCTTCATCTTTAATCAGATCAGATAAAATATTAGCAACAAAGTCAGCATTAATCAGAATACTTTCACCGGCTCGATCATTGGCGGTAAACGAAAGCTCTTCGATCAGGCGTTCCATCATAGTATGTAAACGGCGCGCGCCAATATTTTCAGTGCTTTCGTTAACTTGCCACGCGGCATTAGCAATCGCTTGAATACCATCTTCACTAAATGAAATATGTACGCCTTCCGTTGCTAACAAAGCAATATATTGCTCAGTTAAAGAGGCATTAGGCTCGGTCAGTATCCGCACAAAGTCTTCAGTGGTGAGTGGCTTTAACTCAACACGAATCGGTAGACGACCTTGTAATTCTGGAATTAAATCAGACGGCTTTGACATTTGAAAAGCACCCGAGGCAATAAATAGGATATGGTCAGTTTTAACCATGCCGTGTTTAGTGCTAACGGTAGAACCTTCAATTAACGGCAGCAAGTCTCGTTGTACACCTTCTCTTGATACGTCAGGGCCTGAGCTTTCGCCGCGCTTACAAATTTTGTCTATTTCATCAATAAAGACAATACCGTTTTGTTCAACTGCGTATAGCGCTTTTTCTTTGATGTCGTCTTGATTAACTATTTTCGCTGCTTCTTCTTCCTGCAACGCTTTGAAAGCATCTTTAATTTTCAGTTTACGTTTGTTGGTTTTCTCACTCGACATGCTTTGGAACATGTTTTGTAATTGTGAAGTCATGTCTTCCATGCCAGGAGGCGCCATAATTTCAACGCCAACTTGCGGTGCCGCTAAGTCGAGTTCAATCTCTTTATCGTTGAGTTTACCTTCGCGTAATTTTTTACGAAAAGCTTGGCGAGTCGCACTATTCTCTGATGGCTCGTCATTGCCTGAACCATCACGAGCTGGCGGTAATAATACATCTAGAATTCGTTCTTCAGCAGCTTCTTCGGCCAAGTGCTTTACACGTGCCATTTCCTGCTCTTTAGTCATCTTAATCGCCATGTCAGCAAGATCGCGAATAATTGTTTCGACTTCTTTACCGACATAACCTACTTCGGTGAATTTAGTTGCTTCTACTTTAATGAAGGGCGCATTGGCTAGCTTCGCTAAGCGTCGGGCTATTTCTGTTTTACCAACACCTGTTGGGCCAATCATCAGAATGTTTTTAGGCGTAACTTCATCGCGCAACTCTTCATTAAGTTGCATTCTACGCCAGCGGTTTCTTAGTGCTATGGCAACCGCACGTTTGGCATCGCTTTGACCAACGATGTGGCTATCGAGTTCGTGAACTATCTCACGTGGTGTCATATTCGACATATTAATTCCTTACAAATTGGCGGTTAGAGTTCATCAATCACGTGTTGTTGATTGGTAAATACACAAATGTCACCAGCAATTTTTAATGATTTTTCAACAATTTCTTTGGCAGAAAGGTCGGTGTTTTCAAGTAATGCCGTGGCGGCTGATTGGGCAAAGTTGCCTCCACTGCCAATAGCAATGAGATCATGCTCTGCTTGGATAACATCACCATTACCGGTAATGATCAGCGAGGCTGTTTCATCGGCAACGGCTAATAAAGCTTCTAGTTTGCGCAGCGCACGATCACTGCGCCAATCTTTTGCTAATTCAACGGCCGCTTTAGTTAAGTGACCTTGATGCATTTCTAGCTTGCTTTCAAAACGTTCAAACAGAGTAAATGCATCAGCTGTGCCGCCGGCAAAACCTGCAAGTACTTTGCCATTATATAAACGGCGCACTTTGCGTGCATTACCCTTCATTACAGTGTTGCCAAGGGAAACTTGACCATCACCACCAATGGCAACTTTGCCATTACGTCGGACAGAAACAATAGTAGTCACAATTAACCTCTTCCATATTGCCAACTGAGATAGTCGGCTTGTCTAATGTAGATGAGATAAGGGGTAGCTGAAGCTTTTTCAAGGGAGTGGCGATGAATAATAGTAAACGGGCATTTTTAAGAAGTTTTAAGCTATTAGCTTTAAGCTATTAGTTAAAGGCAACAGCGGTCAGTTTACAATAATAGAGGGCCGTTAAAGGCAAGAGTAGTTGGTTTTAAATTGGCGCTATAAATGCTGACCTGCAGGTGCTTACTACGCCTAGATCATGAAGTCAGATCTGAGGCAAGTAAGATATTTTTGCCGGTAAAGGGCATTTGATGTCGGCCAATCTTTAAGGCTCAATTAATCCCAACCCCAAATTTTACAAGCGTGGATGGCGTTGTTTTTTAATTTATGTTTGTCTTTTTCTGCCTGACGTTTTTTATCGTAAGGGCCTAAATAAACTTTATACCAAGTTGACGAGCTACCAACAGATTTGCCCACTTGTGCTTCCAGGCCGGTGAAGGCTATTTTTGCCTTTAATGACTCAGCTTGTTTACGAGTTCTAAACGAACCACATTGCATTTTATAGGGGCCTTTGTTCTTAACTTCGTACTGACCTACTTCAACTTGTTTACTTTTTAGGTCATCAACGTAAGTCCACTTTTCTTTTGGTAGTTCAGGTAGCTTGGTAGCTTTCTTTGTCTTGACTACTTTAGCAGCAGGCTCTGGTGCAACAACGGCTGCAGGCTGCTTGTCTTTAATACTCCACAGTAGGTAGCCAAAGCTCGGTAAAGCGATCACTAAAAAAATAGTAATTAATTTTACTTTCAATGAGATACCTTGAGCTGGTTCGACATTTTTTTTATATGGGCTTTGTTTTTTATTTTTTACTCGAGAGCGGGAAACGTAATCTTGATGTGCCATGAAAAACTTTATACTAGAAAACTTTCGTCAATTCTAACCAACTACTAAAGAAATATCACCCATTGAGTTTATTAATTGCATAAAACCCAGCCTAGGCTGAGCATGAGTAGAGATTAAGGGACGTTTAAAGACAAGTTTTTAGCGGTCAGCTGTCAGTAAGTTAAAGGCGTTTTAAGATCGGTTTGGCTGTGCTTTTTCTTCTGCATTCTTTCTGCCTGTGAAATAGGGCTTTATTTTTACAGGGAGGAAACAAGGAGAAAAGCATGAGTAGAGATTAAGGCACGTTTAAAGACAAGTTTTTAGCGGTCAGCTGTCAGTAAGTTAAAGACGTTTTAAGGTTTGTTTGGCTGTGCTTTTTCTTCTGCATTCCTTCTGCCTGTGAAATAGGGCTTTATTTTTATAGGGAGGAAAGAAGGAGAAAAACATGAGTAGAGATTAAGGCACGTTTAAAGACAAGTTTTTAGCGGTCAGCTGTCAGTAAGTTAAAGACGCTGTACGCTTGGTTTTGCCTTACTTTTCCTTATTTTGCCTTCTGTTGTTCTCCTGATTCTCTTTCTGTGAAATAGGGTTGTAGGGTGTGCTTTTTGCACCATTAATTACCAGCTTAAGTCTACTGGGTCGATATCAATTGACCATCTAACTTTTGATAGCCATTCATTTGTGGCGCTATGGTGAATTAGTTTAAATACTGCTTGATGCAGCTGCTTTCGAGATTTGGCTTGTAAAATTAAGTGGAATCTAAACTTACCAGCCTTTTTTTCCATTGCCGCTGGTACGGGCCCAGCAAACTGGCAACCTGCAAAGGGGATCTCGGTCATAGCGCGTAAAAATTTCTCGGGATAAGACGGGTAGTTAGCATCAGCTCTAAACAACGCTTGAAAACTAAAGGGCGGTAATAGGGCTTGCTGGCGTTCAATAAGTGCCTGTTTAGCAAAGTGTTGATAGCCATTTTGCACTAAGTCTTGCAGTAATGGGTGCTCAGGGAACTTACTTTGTACCATCACTTTACCGGGCTTACTTGCCCGACCGGCTCGGCCTGACACTTGCACTAAAAGCTGTGCCATATGTTCAGCCGCACGAAAGTCATAGCTAAATAAAGCCCCGTCAACATCAAGTACAGCGACTAAGGTGACATCAGGAAAGTGATGGCCTTTTGCCAGCATTTGCGTGCCAATCAAGAGTTGATGTTCTTTATTGCTTACCTCGGTTAATAACCTGGCTAATGCACCTTTTTTACGTGTGCTGTCTCGGTCAATTCGCACGGTAGAGTAATCAGGAAACAAGGCGCCGATTTTTTCTTCTAATTGCTCAGTGCCTTGTCCTAAGGATTTAATGCGCACACTGCCACAACTTGGGCATTGTGGTGGAATGCGCTTTTGGTGGCCGCAATGATGGCAAATCAGCAATCCTTGGCCTTGATGTAAAGTATAAGGCTTGTTACAACGTTGGCAGTCGGCAACCCAATGACATTCTTGGCAGTTAATCGCCGGCGCATAACCCCGGCGATTGAGAAAAATTAAGGCTTGCTCGCCACGGGCTAAGGTGTTTTTTATCGCTTGTTTTAAGGTGCCCGAAAGGCCATGTTCCATTTGTTGTTGTGCGACATCTATTAAGCTGATTTTTGCTGTTGAGGCATTACCGGCACGTTTACGCAATTGGTGGTAATAATACTTTCCAGTTAAGGCATTTTGCAGCGATTCAAAACTGGGTGTGGCAGTGCCCAGTATAATAGGAATATTAAGTTGCCTAGCTCTTAGTATGGCAATATCGCGGGCATGATAGCGAAAACTATCTTGTTGTTTAAATGAAGCATCGTGCTCTTCATCAACAATGATCATACCTAAATCATTTAGCGGAGTAAAAATAGCCGAACGAGTACCAATAACAATAGCCGCGGTTCCTCGCTGTGCTTCTAACCAGGTTTGTAAGCGCTCTTTGTCGTTCAAACCTGAGTGATGCAAACTTATCGGTACATTAAAGCGTTGTTCGAAGCGACTTAAGGTTTGTGGTGTTAGGCCAATTTCAGGTACTAAGACTAACACCTGTTTATTGCTGGCTAATATTTGCTCCATGGCCTGCAAATAAACCTCGGTTTTACCACTACCGGTTATACCATCGACTAAGTGACATGAAAACTGCGCTTGTAGCTCTTTCACTGTGGCGACAATTAGCGCTTGTTCGGTTGATAGTTCTAGCCGGTTATCTTGCTGTAATGCTTGCTCTTGCCATTGAAATAACGCTACCGCACGGGTTTTGCTATAAATGAATTGTTTTTTCTCCAGCGCATTAAGCTGTGCTTTATTAAAACCAAGGGTTAGTAACTCTGACCACGTCATGCCTTGATGCTGGTTAAGCATAGTTAGCAACTCAGCTTGTTTGGCTGAGCGTTTGGCCGTAATCGTTTGCTCATCTGCGCTTAAATCTGCTTTGGTTAACCAAATTTGTGGCAATTCAACATCAGGTTGTTTTATTTGTCGTAATAAAACTGGCAAGGCTTGTTGGAACACATCACCAATGGGGTGATGATAGTAATCGCTACAACGTTGAATAAAATGCAACAGTTGTGGAGGAAAACTGAAGTTGTCATCAACCCGGCTGAGCACTGATTTTAATTTTTTAGGCGCATATTCAGTGCTTTCATCTATCGACAAAACAATCCCCACTACTTGGCGAGAGCCAAAAGGCACAATAACCCGTTCACCTAACTGCACGGCTTTAGTATTTAGCTCACCAGAGAGTTTGTAAGTAAACAATTGGCGCATAGGAACGGGTATTGCCACTTGCAGGTATATGTCTGTTGAAGTTATTGCCAAAAATACGGTCATATAGAAATAAAATGTTATGCACATTCTACTGCTTAATGACGTAATGCCAAGCGAGAAAATTAAGCTAAGGGTATTTTTATGAAATTAAGCCATCAATTGCTCAATTTTTTAGCAATTTTTATTGCCATGGGAGGAACGATACTATAACATTCGCCTCCATTATTTTTAACTCGTATGGTGCTTGGCAGCAATAATGACTGACCGAGTGGCGATGCGGCCTTAACAGAGGTTTCCCATGAAAGACGGTATCCATCCAAATTATACAGAGTTCAAGGCAACTTGTTCTTGTGGCAACATTATTACAACGCGTTCAACGGTAAGTAAAGACATACATCTTGACGTGTGTTCAGAATGTCACCCATTCTACACTGGCAAGCAAAAATCTGCTGAGACCGGTGGTCGTGTTGATAAATTCAACAAGCGTTTTGGTGCTATTAGCAAGAAGTAATTCTGCTAACATACCAGTAGAGAAAAGCACCTTAGGTGCTTTTTTTTTGTCAAAATTAACGCATTGCCAATATTAATTTAAAACATTTTCTCCTCTTAAAACCGCCCTGTGCTTAATGCTTTTTCAAAATAACTACGTTGACTTTTTTAACGGTAAATTAGCATTAGGTTGCTCAGCATGACGACATCAAGTGATGAATGCAATGGCGATGCTAAATGCTCTACAAAACCTAAACAACGGTTTAGCTCAGGTTTTTTAATAGCAAAGTTAGCGGTTAAAATATCGTAAGTAGTGTTTTATTTTTCGAGTTTATCATAAGCATTTTTAAAGCCTTTTATTGTCTAAAATAGTGAAATATTTCTTTTTATTATTATTTTGCTTACAGGGAAATTCTGCTATATTTGCTGTCTTTATTTTCGAATAATTTTATAACGTTTATTGCGCGGATATGCTCGCTAATAAACAGAGATTATCGCCAAGCATTTAAGGTGTGATATGGCCGATCGCAAGCCAACCAAGTTTAGTAAAAACAATCAGTTTGCTCGAGACAAGCAAATTGATGAGTTAAAAGTTCCACCACATTCATTAGAAGCAGAGCAATCAGTGCTAGGTGGTTTATTGCTAGATAACGAAACTTGGGACCGCGTAAGCGAACGAGTCGTTGCACAAGACTTCTACAGTAGATCACATCGCATTACCTTTGAAACAATTGGTCGGTTAATTGAGTTAGGTGAGCCGGTTGATTTAATCACCCTATCGGAAGCGCTTGAAAACGATCAAAAGCTTGATGATGTCGGTGGTTTTGTTTACCTCGCTGAAATGATGAAAAACACGCCAAGTGCGGCCAATATCACCGCCTATGCGGTTATCGTTCGTGAACGTGCGGTAACGCGTGAAATGATCAGTGTTGCCAATGAAATTGCAGAAGCAGGTTATGATCCACAGGGGCGTAGTAGTGCCGATTTACTCGATTTTGCCGAAACTAAGGTTTTTGCGATTGCCGAGCAACGCGCTAATAAATCTGAAGGCCCAGAAAATATCAATTCAGTATTAGAAAAAACCGTTGACCGTATTGAAAAGCTTTGTGCGTCACCGACTAACGGTGTTACTGGCGTTTCAAGTGGTTTTACTGATTTAGATAAAATGACTGCAGGTTTTCAAAAATCTGATCTAATCATTGTCGCTGGCCGTCCGTCTATGGGTAAAACGACCTTTGCCATGAACTTGGCTGAACATGCTGCGATGACCGAAGATAAACCGGCGCTAATTTTCAGTTTAGAAATGCCGTCCGAGCAACTGATGATGCGTATGCTCGCTTCGCTTGGCCGTATTGATCAAACTAAGATTCGTACCGGTCAATTAGAAGATGAAGATTGGGCACGGTTATCATCAACCATGGGTTTGTTAATTGAAAAAGGTAAAATGTTTATTGATGATGCAGCGGGGTTAACACCGACAGACGTACGCTCGCGAGCACGACGTATTGCCCGAGATCATGGCGGTATTAGTATGATCATGATCGATTACCTGCAATTGATGCGTGCGCCACAATTTTCTGATAACAGAACCTTGGAAATTGCTGAAATATCTCGTTCATTAAAAGCCTTGGCAAAAGAATTAGAAGTGCCAGTGGTGGCGCTATCTCAGCTTAACCGTGGCTTGGAACAACGTTCTGATAAACGACCAATAAACTCAGATTTACGTGAATCAGGCTCCATTGAGCAAGATGCTGACTTAATCATGTTTATTTATCGTGATGAGGTTTATCACGATGATTCTGAATACAAAGGTATGGCTGAAATTATTATTGGTAAGCAGCGTAATGGCCCTATTGGTCGAGTACCATTGACCTTCCAAGGGCAATTTTCCCGCTTCGACAACTATGCCGGCCCGCACGTACTAGGCGAAGATTAAGCGCCCATGACATTGCACACAGCCACAGCGACTATTGATTTACATGCGCTAAGTCATAATTATCAGCTCATTCAATCACTATCGCCTGAGGCTAAAATTTTAGCGGTACTTAAGGCGAATAGCTATGGCCATGGTTTAGAACTTATTGCTAAAGCATTGCCCAATGCCGATGCTTTTGGTGTCGCGCGTATTGATGAAGCGCTTGCGCTTAGAGCGGCTGGTATTGTAAAACCTATTGTATTGCTTGAAGGTTTTTTTGCTAAAGAAGATATTGATACGCTGGCGGCGAATAACTTAGAAACCATAGTGCATAACGAGCAACAACTGGCTGCTATTTTGGATGCTAAGCTGGAGACTGCGCTAAAAGTTTGGCTGAAAATCGACACTGGCATGCATAGGTTGGGTATTAATCCTGAGCAACTAGCACACTTTTATCAAGCGTTAAGCCAATCCAAAAATGTCCAACAGTCGATAGTGCTGATGAGCCACTTAGGTTGTGCGGATGAAAAAGACAACTTAGCTACAACGAAACAAATTGCCTTGTTTGATGAACTTACTGCTGATTTATACCTTGAGAAAAGTTTGGCTAATTCAGCTGGTGTTTTACTTTGGCCGAAAAGTCATTATCAATGGATCAGACCCGGCCTGTTACTTTATGGTGTTTCACCACTGCTGGCAGATAGTGCCATTAAAGGCATTGCGCCAGTGATGACTTTGCAATCGAGTTTGATATCCGTACGTGAAATCGCTGCAGGAGAAGCGGTTGGCTATGGTGGCGCTTGGGTGAGTGAAAGTAACACTATTATAGGTGTAGTGGCCATTGGCTATGGTGATGGTTATCCCCGCCATGCGCCCAATGGTACGCCAGTGTTAATTAATGGTCGACGTGTGCCGCTTATTGGTCGGGTAACGATGGATATGATTACGGTGGATTTAGGCGCTCAAAGCCAGGATAGTATTGGTGATATTGCCACCTTATGGGGCAAAGGTTTAGCGGTTGAAGAAGTCGCTGAATTTGCCACAACTATTCCTTACGAACTCTTGTGTAATATAACCCGTCGCGTGCATATTCAGCTCGCAGAGTAACAATCAACAATTAACATTCAATCTTAAAAATTAATAAAAAGTCGCTAGGCCACGATAGTAAAGTTGCTCTACATTATACTTTAAAATTAAACGGTTATAAATTGTCCATTTTATTTTTGCTGTTAGCAGAGAACATAGCTACCAAACCATCTAGATGATTTGGTAGCTAGATAAAAGCGCTAGTTACTTGGCGGCTTTTTCCCAAGCAAATGGTTTAAAGGCTTCATCGACAGCGGTGCCAGCAATGTGATTGGTATAATTACTGATCACTTTTTGTGATAAACCTAAAATTATTTCCAATAATTGTTGCTCACCGTAACCAGCAGCATAGAATGCCGCTAATTCTTCATCAGCAACATTACCTCGATTACGAACAATAACTAAGGTCATATCAAGTAAAGCTTGCAGTTTAGCAGTAGGCATTGGTTGTTCATCACGTAATGCTTGCGTCAAGTCAGCGTCTACTTTCATTGAGTGTGCAATACCGGTATGAGCGGGCACACAGTATGTACAGCCGTGCTCAACATTGATGCCTTGCCATACAACGGTCAGTTCTTCGGGGTTAAATGAAGAGTTAACAAAAAGCTCGTGCAACGTTTGGTATGCATCTAATAAACCGGGTGATGTAGCTAACACGCCATGCAGGTTCGGTAACATACCGTATGCATTGACTGATTTCTCTAAAAGTGGTTTGCTTGCTTGTGGTGCTGATTCAATGGTGTGAGTAGTTAATGTAGTCATATCAAATTTCCTTTATAAAAACAGGGTGCAACAACATATTACTGTCGCAACAAACTTATTGTTATTTAATAGTTAAAAAATTAACCAACCGGCTAAAAAAAAATTAACATACCGGTCGGTAAGTAATTGGTTGTTATTGTACCGATCGGTAACCTTAAGTCAACAGCCATTCATATAAATAATTTATTCTTATAGAGTATCTATCAAAATAATGTTAATTAAACAATAAAATCATAGGATTATAAATTTACCTGGTGTTCGATATTGATTGATAGCGGCGAGGTTAAATAAGGTAATGAAGTATAGGTTCGTTTATATTTAAGCTGAATATGGACAGATGTATATCAATGGGGGAGCATGCACTAGCTTAATTTTTTCTTAAAACAGCTAGTGGTGCAGTAAAGCTATTGCAATGTTGGGCTTGGTATGGCGTGGCTTTTACCGGTACTAAATACACCAGTTAACATAGTATCAATAACAAATTCAAGCTCTGTTGGTGGTACTTTTGAGCGCGCCATTGCTGCGGTGCCCTTTAGTGCTGTGTATAAACTTAAGGCGTTACCGGCTGAATTTTCATTTAGGCCTAATGAGATGGCTTCTTTATCAGTAGAAAATAGTTTGGCCAATAAAGCTTTGGGCGCAGCTTCTATTTCAATAAGTAATTTTGTCGCTTCTGCTGGAATATCACCACCAGCCACTTCTGATTGACACAGTACCAGGTAACAACCTTTTGGTTGCTCAGTGCTACATTGCATACCTACGATTGACATCATATAGTTTTTTAAACGCGTTTTTAGTGGTATGTCTGCTGCGTATAAAGCGCCAAGGTGGGCTTTCATATTATTGTCTATATAGTGTTGAGTCGCTTTAATAAATAAACTTTCTTTATTACCAAACGCGCTATACATACTGGGTTTGTTAATATTCATGCTCTTTGTTAAATCAGCTAAAGAAGCGCCGACAAAACCTTTTGCCCAAAACACTTCCATTGCTGCTTGCAATGCAGTTTGCTCATTAAATTTGCGTTTGCGACCACTAACCACAACAATATCCGTTTATTCTGTTTGAATTTTCATATTGTACCAAAAGGTATTTTTAAGTTCAATCGATCAAACAGCTATCAAAAAACACTTAGAAAACTATTATTTGAATCTAAGCATCATATATACCCGTTCCACTTCAAGATGCAGTTTCAGCGTTAAGCTAGGAAATCAGATCAAGGCGCGATACGAAGATAATGGTTATTCCCTTATCAAGTAGTGCAACGCTGGACTGGTTTTCTAGCTTAGCTCCCTACGGGCAAGCCGATAAAGGGTCATCTCCTGCGTTATGGATTTCGACAATATTCCCACATGGATGTGGGTTATTAGAGCAACGCAGGAGCAGTTGCCAAGAATAATTATTCTCTTCAATCCATGCCTGGTACCTAACCCTTTCTCGACTTGCTGAAACCTGCACCTTGAAGTGGAGCGGGTATAAATAGCCATACTTTACATTTTTTAACAACAAAAGCTTAGTGCTTAGCTAAGCAATATGGCACGACATTATTCGCCACTAACGGTTAGTATTAAGGTTCTTGAGCTGCTATGAACACGGTGTTCGCCAAGATAAATACCTTGCCAAAGGCCTAAGTTCATTTGGCCATTTTTTAATGGAATACTTACACTACTGCCTAATATACTCGCTTTAATATGGGCTGGCATATCATCTGGGCCTTCATAGGTATGACGATAATAAGGGGCATTTTCTGGGACGAATTGATTAAAGTGTCGCTCCATATCATCACGCACTGTTGAGTCAGCATTTTCATTAATCGTCAATGATGCTGAAGAGTGCTGGATGAAAATGTGTAACAAGCCAAAGCGTACGGGAGAGAACTCAGCAAGTGCTTGCTCAATATCTTTTGTGATCAAGTGAAAACCACGTTGATAAGATTGTAGTGTTAACTCTACTTGTTGCCACATAAGGCTTCTCCGAGGATAATTTTAATTAAAGTATTATACCAATTTGATTAATTAAGTGAGCTACTTTTTCATGAGAAAAAACGGATAAATACAAGGCATAAAATTTAGTCAGTAGCTATTCACCTTATGAATTTTATAACGCACTAATTATTCATTTTAACCATTAAAAATGAGCAGGTAATTAATCAACTTGGTATTATAGTGTAGTGTATAGGTTTTATACGTTGAGGTGTATGTTATGACATGAATATACCTCGTTAGAGTCGTGTCTTAAAATGCAGCTTTGTTGTCGTTAATGGTTGTCGTCTTAGATGAGATATAACCTTTAGCAGCACAAATGCAGAATGAAAAAACCATACTCGCTGCAAGTATTTGTTAACCCAAGAGATTAATTGCCGGTTAAACAGTTGACGGACTGAAGTTTGACCTACAAAAAACTACCCAACGCCATATGCTCTCCCATAGGCGCTACGCTTAATGCAAGTTAATCTAGGTTAGGGTTGGACTTAAGTCCATTAAGTTAAATGAATTTTAACCTTCATCGGCACAAGTGCTGAATGACAATACAATAAACCTGTACCGACTTGGGGTGTGCCTAGAACAAATAATCTGTGCTTGCATGCAGGTCTTTAGTTTTGTCTGGAACATAAAAAAGCCCCGTATTAACGAGGCTAAATACTGTTATTTAGACCTACTATTTGTTGAAGCTAAATTCAATATACGCATTACCGTATTCAGAGGTCAGCGGCATGATAATGACCGGTCCGTCAGCCTTGTGATGAATAGTGTGGTCAATACCAGAAACGACAATAGGCGTTGCCATGTCAAACTCAATACCTTTCTCACTTAGCATGCGCTTTGCACCACCAGTCACCATATTGGTAATTTCACCAACTAAGTCAGTAATTTCATCATTGATTACATCCGGGCCTTCACCGACCATTTTTTTCATAGTGGCAAGTGCTAGCTTAGTTTCAAAGGTAATAGATAAAGAACCTTTAGTTTGTTGGCCCACCATACCAATTAACCCTGAAACATCACCTTTTGCTATTTCATTTTTTTTTAAACGAGGTTTTTCAGGTGTTAATTTCATGTGCGCCATGGTTGACATAACGTTAAGCATTGAAGAGAGGAAAGGGTTAATGAAGTCTACATTCATGAATGTGTCCAAAGGCTTTTATTTTAATCTAGTGAATTGATTTTGCAGATTTATCGCAAAACTTAAATCTAACTATACTAATCATTAATTGCGATATGATTCATAGTAACTGATCTTTTGAAAGTTAGGCTACCTTTTATCGTTTTACTGTAAAAATTAACTGTATTGACCTGTTTTAGATAGTGCTCAGTTAGCAAGCTGTTCATTATTTTTAGCCCAAGTAAAGTGTGTGGGAACATAGCTTCTTGATAAATAAAAATATTACCTTTATTGCTCTCAAAACCGATCCAGTTCAGTGCTATTGCTTGGCCTTGATAATTAAGCTGAAAATGTGCTTCAACATATTGGCGAACAATATTTTCATAATTAGGATGAGCAATTGAAAAGTGAATTTGCTTTGCGTCGGCAATTGCATTTTCTATGTCATGAGCAGTTATCTGATGAATAACCTCAATTGACTGAGTACGCTCATTTAACGTTAAATCTGTCATGCTAAAAAAATAGCGGTGGGCAACCGCATTAGCGGCTAGCCCACACAATAGCAAAACAAAAACGCGTTTAGCTAGGTTTAACAACATTTTTATTGTTCAACCTCTGCCTTTTTTTCTGTATCTTTTTCATCAGTACTTTTTAATTCAACGTTGTAGTCACGCATCATGTCTTTTTTCTTACGTTTGTATAAATCAAAGCGAGACTTAATTGGACGTGCTGGCCAGTAGTTGTTACTAACATCAACATCAGCTGTTTCCCAATTAGGGTCAATCGCAATACCGGTTATTTCTTGGTCACGAATAAATAATTTAGATACTTTTTTGCTGTCACGACGCCAAATTTCAGCCGGTAATGTGACCCGTTCAACGCTGTTATCAGCATAGGTAAGATCTAAAATAATCGGCATAACTAAGCCACCTTTATTTTCAAAATCAACAATGTAGAAGTTTCTTTCGTCAAGTAGTAGGTCTTTTTGCCATTGTTCTAATTTTTTATGGCTTTTGTTATATTTATTACGTGCTTTATTGGTAGCGGTAAACTTGTCATGTTCGTTGTAAAAATCTAATAATTCAGGCTTATCATCCGTGCGAAGCCACTGGCCATTATTACGGACTTTACTAATAAAATCAGGTTGTTCATTGTATAGCGCTCGCTCCCAAGCTTCTTCTGTATCTGGGTTTTGGCTATTTGGGCGGTACAAGTGAATGTTACCTAAAGCAATATCAACATGATCTGTAGTGTAGAACCAACCACGCCAGAACCAGTCTAAATCAATACCTGAGGCATCTTCCATGGTACGGAAAAAGTCAGCAGGGGTCGGGCGTTTAAACTTCCAACGTTGGGCATACTCTTTAAAGGCAAAATCAAATAATTCACGACCCATAATAGTTTCACGTAAAATGTTTAATGCTGTTGCTGGTTTACCGTAAGCGTTGTTACCAAATTGCAATATTGACTCTGAGTTAGTCATGATGGGCACTTGGTTATCACTTTTCATGTAACTGATCATATTAGCGGCATTACCACGGCGAGAAGGATAGCCTTCTTCCCATGCTTGCTCAGCAACAAATTGTAGGAAAGTGTTTAAGCCTTCATCCATCCAAGTCCACTGACGTTCGTCAGAGTTAACAATCATGGGGAAATAGTTATGACCCACTTCATGAATAATAACGCCAATTAGGCCATATTTAGTCTTGCGAGAATAAGTTTTTTCACCCGTTTTTTTATCTAACGTTGGGCGTGGGCCATTAAAAGTGATCATGGGATATTCCATGCCACCAACCGGACCATTTACCGAGATAGAAACAGGATATGGGTAAGCAAAGGTATATTTATTATATTGTTCCATCGTATGGATAATGGCTTCAGTAGAGTACTTTTCCCATAATGGATTACCTTCATTAGGGTAGTAAGACATCGCCATAGTGTCGGTTTTACCCCCTTGATAGCCTTGTGCGTCCCAAATAAACTTACGACTTGAGGCAAAAGCAAAATCACGAACGTTTTTCGCTTCAAACTGCCAAGTTTTGGTTTTAGTTGCACGAGACTTTTCATTTGCTAAGGCTTCATCAGGTGTAATAACTAAAACCGGCTTATTGGCTTTTTTCGCTTTGGCTAAACGATTACGCTGAGTTTTTGTTAAGACCTCTTTCGGATTTTGCAAGACACCGGTTGCTGCAACAACGTGATCAGCAGGAACAGTAATGCTAACGTCATAATCACCAAATTCTAAAGCAAATTCACCGCTACCGATAAACTGCTTATTCTGCCAACCCATTACGTCATAATAGGCTGCTGCACGCGGGAACCAGCTAGCTACTTCGTAAAGGTAGTTATCATCCTCTTTAAAGTATTCGTAACCTGAGCGGCCACCGAGTACTTTTTGCTCATGTAATTGGTAATTCCAATTAATGTTTAACGCTACACTATCACCGGACTTAAGTACTTTTGGCAGGTCGATGCGCATCATGGTGCCATTAATGACATAACTTAAAGCTTTGCCGTTTGAACCAGTAACCTGAGTAATATCATAACCACCCTGAAACTCGTCTGTTGCAATGGCATTGCGGAAACTGCTGTAAGTCACCTTTTTCTTTGGCGCGGTTTGGGTTGTTTTTGCCCCCGAATTTTCTGCTAATTTATTTTGGTCTAATTGCAACCATAAGTAGCGCAGGGTATCAGGAGAGTTGTTGGTATAATCAATCGTTTCACTGCCTGATAACGTTTGTTTTTCATCATCGAGTGTAATGTTAATTTTGTAATCAACCTCTTGCTGCCAATACTGATGGCCCGGTGCACCAGACGCGGTACGGTAAGTGTTGGGCGTTGGTAAATTCTCTTCCAGTTGACGAAATTTATCGTCACTAATACTATTTTTTGCTAAGGCGTGGCCACTAGCAGCAATACAAAGACAAAGTAAGGCTGATTTAATTGAATATTTCATGATTCCCCTGATGACTGTAAATCGAGTAATTTTTTAATAACCCCGTTTTATAACATTTTTTTAACCATTAGGTCAGGCCGGCGCAGTGAAATATGCGATAAATTGCACAATAAATAGGTTAAGTTGTTGCTATTGAATGTTTATCATGGCGGAACCCATTAAGTACTAAGGAGTAACACTGTCGTTCTGCTCAATGCTTTCTGGCAGCTGTCTACATTATGGTATCTAATATTAATAGCCTTTTTCCCACTTAACTCTCTATTGGATTTTAGTTATGCGAAGACTTTTAGCATCTATAGCGCTAAGTCGATGGTATAAATTTTAGAGATGTTGCTGATATTAATGGCTATGTTAACCTTGAGCCGGTCAATGGATAATGCATCAAGGCTTGTTATTAACTCATGCTAGTAAATATGAAGCGATAGCAGTAACCGGTTAATAGACGATGCTTTTTTAAGCAGAATGAACTTGTTTACTTGCTATGTGGCATGCAGGATAAATTATCTTATAATTTTGTAATCTATAGTAAAAATAGGCTTGTTAAGTTCCACTGGTTTTTTGTAGTAGTAAGGTATGTAAAACCAGTGTTTTATTCATTTATATTCAACCATATTTACCGATATTAAACCGAGTTACGTATAAAAAAGGATTTTTATGTTTTCAAAATTTCTAAAATCAGTGCTAATTTTTAATCGTTCAGAAAATAAAGCGCCAAACTTTATCCTCGTCTATCTGTTAATCACTTGCTTGGCACAATCAAATTTTTATTACTTTTTTTGTCAGTCATGGCGATTTTAGTGAACGATTAAATGCTGCATTAGTTGAAAATTTTCATCAATATGTGGTGGTACTTTTTTTTACCGTGTTATTTTTTATCCTTCGTTTGTCGATGCTTTACTTGCTTAATAAAACCGATCAATTTATTGAAGCAGATGAACCAATTAAAATTAAAGTAGGCAGTGACCAAATCGTTAAAGAAAATAAAGATGTTGTTCGCTTATTAGCGTTGTTGACAGAAAACAAAGCGCAATTAGCTAAAGTAAAAGCTCGTGAGGCTTTAGCGCAGGCGGATAAAACCAAGATAATAAGTAATACCAATCCCATTAAGTTATTGCTCACTTGTACTAGTTAAAATAGCTCAAGGCTGTGTTGCTCTCACTCCCAATAGCCAGCTATTGCTCAATCGAGCGCCTTACCTTGAGTTATTTTTCCTGCGCACAACAAGATCACAAACTTAATGGAACTGGTATAACATGTTGGCTGCGCAAGCCGGGTTAGATCTAGCGTTGGCTGATATCGCTATATTGGGTCAGTCTAATGAAGAATTAAGGGCTAAACTTAATGAGTATTTAGTGGTTTAAGGGATAGATTTATAATTAATGATTAACAAAATTAAATTATTTAACTTTGTCTTATTAGTTGAATCTAAGGTTATATTTAAACAAAAAATGGAAATTATTAGCATTGTCAGTGCCATAGCTAAATATTATTTCTTTTGTTTAGCATAGCTAAAGCCTCTATAATTGGTCAATATTTCAGTGGCTGTTATCTACAGCTACATTTGCTTTACACTTAAAGGTTTTTTATCACTTTATGATTTCACATAAACTTTCTATTGCGCCCATGCTCGATTGGACAGATCGTCATTGTCGCTATTTTTACCGCGTCATGTCTAAGCAAACGGTGTTGTATACCGAAATGGTCACCACGGGTGCAATATTGCACGGAAAAGGTAATTACTTGGCATATAACGAGCAGGAGCATCCCTTGGTGTTACAGCTTGGTGGTAGTGATGTTAATGCCATGACCGAATGTGCAAAAATTGCTGAGCAGCAAGGTTACGATGAAATAAATATCAATGTTGGTTGTCCGTCAGACCGTGTGCAAAATGGCAAGTTTGGTGCTTGTTTAATGGCTGAGCCACAATTAGTTGCTGATTGTGTCGCTAGTATGCAAAACGCGACTAAGATCCCCACTACGGTAAAATCTCGTATTGGTATTGATGACCTCGACAGTTATGAATTTTTACAGCAGTTTTTAACGACTGTTAGTGCGGCAGGTTGTCAGCATTTTATTATTCACGCTCGCAAAGCTTGGCTCAGTGGTTTAAGTCCGAAACAAAATCGAGATATACCGCCACTAGACTATCAAAGGGTTTATCAACTTAAACAAGACTTTTCAAAGCTTGAAATTTCAATTAATGGTGGCATAACCACCTTTGCACAAGCCAATGAGCATATGCAGCATATTGATGGCGTAATGATTGGTCGAGAAGTTTATCAAAACCCTTATATGTTAACTGAGGCTGATAATGAAATTTGGCAGGCTAGCGCTGAGGTTAAGTCACGACAAGCGGTGCTTAATGAAATGGTTGACTATATTGACCGTCATGTTGCTAGTGGTGGCCGTGCCTGGCATGTGGCCAGGCATATGTTAGGTTTATGTAATGGTTTAGCCGGCGCTAGACAATTTCGTCGTTATTTAAGTGAAAATGCTAATGGTGAAAATGTTGGTGGTGAAGTACTGCAACAAGCCTTTGCTAAAGTATTGCAACTTAACCCTGACTTAACCCTGACTTAACCGTTATTTAAAGCTAATTTAAAGATAATTTAGCTTTAACCTTGGTTTGTTATCACTGAACTAGGTATTTTACATTCTGAAAATTTAGCACCACTCAGTGCTTTAAACGTCCCAATATTGTAAAGTCAGTGCTTGATTTTGGGACTTTTCTATTAGTTTCTAAATAGTGCTTTGCTTGGTTAATGTTTTGCATAAATATCACTATATATTAGTAAATTTAACCACGTCGCAGTGATATTAGCATCTACTTAGCATAGTTAATGCTTGTATAAAAATAAATTAGTTTTAAAAACAATGGCTAAATTTTTATTTAGACCATTTAAAAAGATCACTTAGTTAGTTTGATTGGTATTACTGACAGCTTAAAAGGTATTATACAATGCTAAGTTTGACTCTATTATTTACCCTATTTGTGTTGCTAAGTATTTTTTTTTGGCAACCTCATTGAGTGTCGCTCATTTAGAACAAGGTAAATAATGCTTGTTAGCTGTTAGCTGCTACCTTAGGATGTAAAGTTAACGAAAAATGACTTAATATTGTTTATGGTTCTTTAGTAACATCGCTCATCAATCTAACTGCATTTTATACATTTATTACGCTTTTAAAGCTCTCTTTAGCACTAAATACTGTACTTTCTTATTTAACTCAGCTAATTTTTCTTTATGCTCATCAGTAAGAACTTAGATTATGACGTATTTTCAGCAATTAATTTCTTGTATCGATTTGCACGCGATATTAGCTAGTAAAGATCTTGTGGTACTAGATGCGAGTATTCCACCTGTAGGTAACATGGCTGCGCCAGAATATAGTTGGCCTGAATATCGTCTGCCTAACGCTCGCCGTTTCGATTTAAATCAAGACTTTTCAGATCTCACTAGCGATTTACCCCACACCATGCCATCAGCTACTCATTTTGAGCAAGCGGCAAAAGCGTTAGGTATTAATCAGCAAAGCCAAATTGTGGTTTATGATGATTTAGGTTTATTTTCCGCCGCGCGGGTTTGGTATATGTTTAGAGCTATGGGCCATAAAAATATTGCCGTATTAAATGGTGGCTTACCTTATTGGTTAAAGTTAAATAAACCCATTGCTGATTTATCTGTTGATCTCCATGCTAAGCAGCAGCAAGTTATTGGTAATTTTATTGCTAAAGAACAAGTTGGCTATTTTTGTGACTGGCGTGAAGTTGCCACTCAAACTCATTCGCAAGCTGAACTTATTCTCGATGCTCGTGCTGAACGTCGCTTTAAGGGTTTAGATGCAGAGCCTCGTGTGGGTGTGCGTAGCGGTCATATGCCAAATTCAAAAAACTTAGCTTACAACCATTTGTTCAGCCAAGGGCTGTTTAAATCTCCTAATGAATTGGCAGAAATTTTTGCGCATATTAACGCCAATAAACAAGCTATGATTATGAGCTGTGGCTCAGGTGTTACCGCTTGCGTTTTGGCGCTGGCTGCAGACATTGTCGGCCATAAAGATGTGCGAGTATATGACGGTTCTTGGAGCGAATGGGGCTCGTTACCTAACACCACCGTTAAAACCTCCACGGATAACATTTAATAAAAAATAAGACTATTAGTACTGTCCCACCTATCTATGATTACGGCAGCGTTTATTTTGCCCTAATCATAGCGATAAATTCGCCTGCTAACCGCCTAGCTATAAATTTTATTACAGTTACAAAGCTGCCAAGTAAAACCTTAAATTAATTATTGGTCAATTTCACTAGTTTTAGTGTAGGTATTGACCATATTATAGTCTGACATATTATGTCTGACGATAGCTGCTTATTCCCTTATGTTTAAAATTATAACAATAACAATAATTTAAATATTTTTAATCAATTGGCACAGCACTTGTAATAGTAACGTCAGATAACAACATAAAGAGTTCACTATTAACTCTTTATGTTACTCACATAAGGATATTAATAATGAAACTATTACAGAGTAAACCTATATTATACCAGTTCCATTAAGTTTGTGATCTTGTTGTGCGCCGGAAAAATAATTCAAGGTAAGGCGCTCGATTGAGCAATAGCTGGCTATTGGGAGTGAGAGCAACACAGCCTTGAGCTATTTTAACTAGTACAAGTGAGCAATAACTTAATGGGATTGGTATTATGCACCATTTTATTATCTTGTACGTTGCTATTTACGATTAATGCTTATGCACAAGACGCTGCTTTAGAGAAAAGTTTAGCTGTAACCGTGCAGGCACAAAAACAGAAAATTCAGCGTGATCTTTCTGCAGAAATATCGCACTCAATCAAGGCTGAGCTAGATCGTTTTTCAATTCGCTACAGCACAGTGAAAACTCAAGCGTTAGCGGCGGTTTTAAAGCAAACAAAATTAGCACCAAAAAAACAACAAACTTCAGAGTATTAATAGGAGAAATACCATGGGTATATTTTCAAGATTTACCGACATTATTAACGCTAATATTAACGCTATGTTGGATAAAGCAGAAGAACCAGAGAAAATGCTCACGTTGATCATTGAGGAAATGACAGCAACCCTGGTTGAAGTGCGTTCGACAGCGGCTAAGCAAATTGCAGAAAAGAAAACAGTGATGCGCAATATTCGTGCAATGGAAAGTCGCGTTGCACATTGGCAGCAAAAAGCTGAACTGGCTTTAAATAAGGGTCGTGAAGACTTAGCCAAATCTGCGCTAGTTGAAAAGCAAAGTTGCACACAAAAGTTAACTGAGTTTCATGAAGAGTTAGGCCAATTTGATCAGTGTTTAAATGCGCTTCAGCTAGATAGTCAACGTTTGCAAGATAAGTTAACAAAGGCAAAGCGTAAACAGGAAGCCTTTGCAACACGTCAGCAATCTGCAGAAGTGCGCTTGAAAGTGCGCGAGAAAGCTGCCACTAATAATATCGACCAAGCGATCAGTAAATTTGAGCGTTATCAAGAAAAAATTGACCGTGTTGAAGCACAAATTGAAGCCTATGATATGACATCGTCAAAAGCTTTAGATAGCCAATTTCGTGCGCTAGAAAATGATGAAAACATTGAACAAGCGCTTGAAAAATTAAAGCAAAAAGTAGCTAACGGTTAACTGGCGGTAATTATTAATGTCGACTTTGATCTTAGATAATCGTTGGTGTTATGTTGATAACGCCTGTGGTTAGTTATTTTATCGGCGTATTATTAATATTTTTTCAATGTAATGTATAAAAGTGCCCAGTTTGGGTACGAGGAGTAAGTGATGAGCTTTAATCGTGAATATTCAGTTAATAAAACCTTAACTAAAGATGTAATACATAAAAAATTATCAGGTGTTTGTGGCGGTATTGCTAAGCATTACAATTTGCCTCGCCTAGCAGTTAGAGTTGGTGCCATTGTCGCTTTATTGATATTTCCTGTTGCCACAGGCGTTGCTTATCTAGTCGCGACGATGTTAATACCGACTAAAGCGTAAAGCATTAAGTTTGTTTAAATATGCTAAAGGGAGCAAGTTATGTCATTTTTTAAATCATTATTTCTAGCTATTTTTGCCACACTATTTTTAACTTATATTTTAGGTGTCAGCTTTATAGATTTATTTGATGTCGACATTTATATGGGAGAACAAGTAGTTGAACCTTTAAAGGCTATTAGTATCTCAGCATTAGTCGTGGTGCTACTGGTGTTAGTTGCCTTAGCAATAGTGATGAGTGTATTTGGTTCATTGATTTTTGTTGTTATGCTGCTGCTTGGGGGTTGTGCTATGTTGTTGGTTGGCGTGTTTTGGCCAATATTTTTAGTTGCTGGCGTTATATGGCTAGTGACACGAGATAAAGGCGCTGTTCAGTGTTAATTTTTTCCGCCGATATTAATCTTAATGAAGATAAAATGTCAGCATAAAAGTTACAAATAATAATATGTTCAAATTATCTAGTTGATTATTATGCTTATGTTCACGGCAAAACACTGACAGTAATAGCAATGACTTTCAGGGCGCTATATTGAATGTCTGATCAATATAGCTATGAGAAAAAGGTCGCTAAAATAGTTTAACTGATTGGTCTTAACTAAACGTTTGAATGGTTTGGCTGTGTTTTCAACACTTGTGACAACTGCTTAGGTGTAAATTTTATTATTTTTGCATTGGTGATTAAAGAGTCTGATGGCAATTTAGCTCTCTTGTGTGCCGTTTTTAAGATTGTGCAGAGTAACTCATCAATAGGACAAACATTATTGATTAATACCAATTTGGTATAATACCAAGTTGATTAATTACCTGCTCAGTGATCACCACTTCACCTAAAACCTAAAACCTAAAACTAAAAGCTTAAAGCTTAAAGCTTAAAAGTACGGAGATTATTATTGGTATTAATGAGGATATATAAATGACACAGCTCAATATGGATTTTTTCTTAAGTGGTTAATACGGGTGAGTAGAACACCATGGAGGTTATTTGAAATAATTAAGTTATCCATTTCGTTCAAGCTTAGTTACAATAGTGGCAACGAATCATAATATGAATAAAAAGGATGTATAGCAGCTTATGAGGAATGTACTTTTACCCATAATTTCACTGGTGATATTCGTCAGTAGTATTTTTGCCAATGTAAGCCTGGCTAGTGAAAACTCCAAGCTTTTAGTTGAAAATGGCTATGCGAGGGAAAGTATCCCTGGTACGTCTATTTCTTCTGCCTATATGACGATAAAAAATTTATCAGCAAAAAATATTCGACTCATCGCAGCAGCAAGTGCAGTAAGCGAACGGATTGAAATCCATCAACATACCATGTCTGATGGTTTAATGCGTATGCGTCAACGTGACTATGTAGAAATTTCAGCTCAAAACAGTACGGTATTTCAACCTTCAGGTTTTCATTTAATGATCTTTGACTTAAAACAGCCATTAAAGGCGAAAGAAAATATTATAATAACCCTGTATTTTGACGATCAATCTAGCATCAATGTAAATTATACTGTTCAAGGCCTTAAACAGAAAAAGCATGAGCACCATTAGGAGTAGTTATGAAAGTTAATATCTCAATAAAAGCGGTTATTTCAGGAATTTTAGCGCTATTTTTTGTGCTGTACTTACTTGGCGTCTATTGGAGCTTTGAGCCAGAAAAATTCGATATTCGTGCCGAAGTGACGAAAGCAGCAACAGCAGAAAATGTTACTCCTGTTGTGGGTTATACCACCACAACAGCATTAATTCGCGTCACCGAAACCTTATTGCATAAGCCAGGTGGTTATTTATCAAATGATGCCATTCCGCCGTCAGTGTTTTTAGATAATATCCCAGCATGGGAGTTTGGCGCACTTGAAATGATAAGAGATATGTCATTAGTGATGCGCCAAGAATTTAGCCGTTCGCAATCTCAGTCAGTTGAAAATGAAAATTTAAAGGTGGCGCAGCCTCAACTCAATATTGACAACACCAGTTGGGTTATTCCCAGCGCCGAAGGTGAATACCAAAAAGCCATTAATGAGTTATATGCTTACAGAACAGCCTTGACCCAGGTTAATAATCAATCAGCCCAGTTTTATGCGCGTTCTGATAATTTACGCGCTTGGATACAAGAAGCAACGAAACGCTTGGGGAGTTATTCGCAACGCTTAAGTGCCAGTGTTGGTCGTGAACAAATTAATGTTGATCTTGCTGGCGAGAGTGTTGCACAACAATCAACATCAAGCTCAGCAAGCATGCAATTGAAAACAAGTTGGTTAACCATAGATGATGAATTTTACGAAGCTCGTGGCGCTTGTTGGGCCTTGTTGCATTTCTTAAAAGCTATCGAAATAGACTTTAATGATGTTCTAGAACAGAAAAATGCTAAAGTTAGTGTACAACAAATTATTCGCGAACTAGAAGCAAGTCAAGAGCTAATCTGGAGCCCGATGATTTTAAATGGTGATGGTTTTGGTGTGCTGGCAAATCATTCGTTAGTCATGGCCAATTATATATCACGAGCAAATGCAGCACTGATTGATTTAGACGACTTATTGAGTCAAGGGTAATAAAACATGAAGAAAATAGCACTAGCAACAGCACTTGCATTGACTTTATCCACTAATGTTAAAGCGGATGCTTTAGGTATTTATTTGGGTGGTCAAGTCTGGGACAACCAAGCTTCTGGAACTTTTGGCGATGGCAGTTCACAAATTGATTTTAATTTAGCTGATGAAAAACAAAACAGCTTTTTTATCGCTTTTGAGCACCCTTTGCCGTTAATTCCAAATATACGTATAGCCTCTACTTCGTTGGAGACCATAGGTAACACAACACTAACGACCAACTTTGAATTTGAAGGCGAAACTTTCAGCGATAATACTAATGTTAATGCTGATTTTAAGGTCAGTTATATTGATTACACACTTTATTATGAGTTATTTGATAATGACCTATTATCATTTGATTTTGGTTTGACCGCCCGTGATTTTGACGGTGACGTAACCGTTTTTGCACAAATTAATACCGGTTCTGAAATGGTTAGACAATCAAGTAGTGTTGCAGTAACTGATGTTGTACCTATGTTATATGTAAGAACCAATGTTGGCTTACCATTAACCGGTTTTAACTTATATGCACAAGGTAACTTTTTATCAATCGACAATCACACACTTTATGACTATGAAGTAGGCGTAAGTTATGAACTTATTGATAACCTAGCGGTTGATGTAAATATTAATGCCGGTTATCGTGCGGTTAAGTTAGAGTTAGACGACTTGAACGACCTGTATACCAACATCGAATTTGACGGTGTGTTCGTCGGTACAACTATTCATTTTTAACCTTTTAAGTTATACCAGTTCCATTAAATTTGTCATCTTGTTGTGCGCAGGAAAAATGACTCAAGGTAAGGCGCTCGATTGAGCAATAGCTGGCTATTGGGATTGAGAGCAACACAGCCTTGAGCTATTTTAACTAGTACAAGTGAGCAATAACTTAATGGGATTGGTATTAGTGGGTAAATCGCCACTATTTCACATCCATGTGATCGTGGCATACCATTCATTCTGAATATAAAAAAGCCATCAACATTATGTTGATGGCTTTTGCTTTTATAAATCTTCCATTAAAGCTTAGGTTATTTAATTACGCTTTTTTACGACGGGTAAATAACATAGGGGTAAGTAGTAACATTAACCAACCGAATGAACCACTTTCTTTCTTATTAACAATCGATACTGAAGCAACCATTGAATCTGAGTTGCCGTTGCCATCATTTACTGTCAACTGAAAAGAGATGGTTTCATCTTTCGACACTTTGGGTGCTGTAAAGCTAATTGACTCAGCACTTGCGTTGAAAGCTACCGGAGTACCCGCCATCTGTACCCAAGCATAAGTAAGTGCATCACCATTAGGATCTGATGAGTTAGCAGCACTTAGTTGTACACTTTCTGTCTCAACAACAGCCGTACTACCTGTAATCACTGCAGTAGGAGCGCCTTCAACTTGAAACATAACCGCTGAGCTATTTACCGCTACAGTATTCACGTCATTAGTCGTGCTAGAAAGCACTATTGCATCAACAGGACCACCTAAAAACTCATCAGCCACTTCAGCTGAGAATTTAACTACTGTTGGAGAACTATCTACTGACGTTAATTCATAACATATGACTAAGCCAGAATATATATCTGAAATATCACCAACAGAACCAGCTTCACCACCATTATATGGTGATGTTGCATAGACATCTGTACGACCTAATGTACCCGTAGCATTTTCAAGGCCAACAGTAACACCTAAAGCAGCGCCGTCAACATGGGTAACATTATCGTAAGCAAACATAATATTACCCGTAACGTTATCAAATAGTACTTCAAAATCGATATTATCAGCAACATCAGCTTGACCGTTGTGGAAGAAATAATGTCTCATATCATCAAATTCAATGATGCTATAACGACCAGTGTCGACAGTACTGACACCCGAGGTATCGCTTCGAACAATTTCCATATCACGCCAAAATGGTGCGATTAAGTTGTTTGCCTCTGCTGCATTAGGTAATAACTGGTTAACCCAAGGGCTTGAACCTGCTGAACCACCTAAGTAAATAAAACCATCATCAGTAACAGAAACTGAGCTATATGATTTGCCTAGGAAGTTAGCGGCTAAAGGATATGTAGCCGTAACCGTGTCACCATTTAGCTCACCAGGTAAGATACCAAAAGCAGCTAAATCGAGGTAACCGCTGCCTTGACCAAGATCTGGTAATGCACAACTAGCATCATCAGCATTGGTCGTTTTAGTATAGAAAGGCTCAATACCAAATAATGATTCTTGAACAACAGTCCAGGTAATTTCATTACCAGAAATCGTTGCATCACTCGTCACCGAGGTTTTATCAAGCGTCATCTCTGCAGGCAGAGTTGCTTTAATAGTATAAGTACGGTCGTTTGGTGTTACTTTTGCAAGAACACTGACTTCATAATCTATTTTAGTATTACGCTCAACATATGTATCTGCATCGCTTGAAATAGACACATCATCCATGCCACGCATAAGATCAACAGATACTAATCCCAAGTTACCAGCATCTTCAAAGTTAGTACCTAAGTCCAAAGCACCGTAGTACATATCACCTTGTGTAGCACCATCAAGTGACCATTTAACACGTAAGTCAAATTCAGTTAAGGCAGGAATAGCCATATCAGCCTCAACAGCTAAGTTATCACCTACTTCACCGTCGACGATAGCAGTTGCTAAGGTATATGCATCTTTAGCATCTTCTTCAGAAGCAGACCAGTTTTGCACCGCAACCCAATAACTGCCGGCTTCAGGCATAATTAGGTCAACTTTTTCAAGCGCTGTGCCAGTAGCACTAATACCCACTTCTTCGTCTTCTTGTGGGATACCATCGCCATTAGTATCTAAACCTACGCGTAAATCTAAATCCGGAGATTCAGATGCTAAGATTTCTGCAACAAAACGCTTGGCATCAGCAGGAACAGTATGCAGAGTAACATTAATACCATCCGATAAATCATCGTAAGCATCACCATTGTCACTATCGACAGCTAATGTTGCCTCAGTTTTATCTGCTTTAGTTAACCCGTATGAACGACTGGTAAATTCAGTAATTTCAACCGCCATAACATCTTCAATTAAGAAGCTGTCTTGATTACGATTTGCATCAAAAGATAGCTTGTCCGGGATGTTACCATTTGAAGCTTGAACACTAACAGGGATTCTAGCGGTTGGATGAACGTTAGAAGTCATCACAACATGACCAAAGGCCCAAGCGTCACTTTCTGCTCTTACTGCATCAACATCAATGGTTATAATTTGGCTCTCACCTGCAGCCAACTCAAATGTTGCTGGTGTAGCTGTAATAACTAAACCATCAGAAATAGCGGTACCTGCAACTGTCCACGAACCTGCAGCCGTAGCTGTTACTGTACGAGTCCAATCACACAAACCGACACAGTTAGCATTTGAAACGGAAGGAATATTTAATGTTTTAGGATCACCACCTGTTTCAGGATTTGCAGCCGTATAGTTCGCTGCGCTTTCATTCATTACAAGACCTGTTAGGTGTGCTAAATTCACCCGAATACTACCCGCACCCATATCAAAGAAATCAGCAGCTGTCGTGCCATCTTCTTTGCGAACATCAGTAATTGCAGTCAACATTAATGCCGAGCGAATATTATCAGGTGTCCAAGTTGGATGAGCTGATTTTAATACCGCACCCGCGCCAGCAACATGAGGGGCTGACATTGAAGTCCCTTGTAAAAATGAAAAGTCTGTTGGTGCTGGTGTTGTTTCGTCATGACCAAATTGTTGATCTGAATAAGCGGCATAAATTGAAACACCTGGTGCTGTTACAGAAGGTGTCATAACATCAGGGACTGTATTATTACCACCACGTGAAGAGAAGTCAGCCATATCATCCGCTTGGCCAATTTTCAACTCACCTACTGCAGCGGTAATAGTTGCAGTATGTCCTTCACCGTTTGCTAACCAAGTTCGAAGCACATTGCCGTTTTCTGCGTTGATATGAATACCAGGCACAACGTAAACGTCATTAGCTACAGTATTTGAGCCACCATCTACATTACCAAGTACAAAACCACCTGCACCACCATCAGCAGCATTTATTGCTTTTTGTACTCGAGCAATTGCGCCTCGATCACAAACAACTATTTCACCTGAGAATGTATCTGTAGGAAAAGGCTGTAAACATTGTGCAGGGTCACCATCAGGATCGTTACTGTTAGCGTAATCACCAGCCCAAACAATATTTGCTGTAATACCTTGTGAAGCGCTCTGACCTTCAATAGCCGTTAATTCAGTAGCACCACCAGTAAATGCACCAATTTCTTTTTCAAAGGCAACTTCACGGCCGTGCGTGGAAGCACCAACAACGGTATACCAAGGAGCATTTTTCGAAGTAGTAAATGCTTCTGGACCACTATTACCGGCAGAAACAGAAGAGAAAATACCGGCTTCTTGAGCGGCTAAAAATCCTAGCTCAGTTGAGCTTACCCAAGGATCGCCACCACCACTAATTGAGTAGTTAATAACATCAACGCCGTCAACTAATGCATCATCAAGCGCCGCAATAATTGCTGCACCTGGACAACCAGAATAGGTATCACCAGTGTCGCCGCCATGACATATTTGATAAGCAACAATGTTTGCATGTGGCGCTACACCAGAGATTTGCGCAAATTCAAATCCTGTCGTGTTTATACCGTCACCTTCAAGTTCACCTGTTTCAGGATCAACTAAAGGTACATCATATAAAATATTACCACCCGCAGTACTTGCCGTATGAGAACCGTGCCCACCATAATCTTCACCATTTTTTGCTGGTGGGTTACTGCCAAAGACATCAGCATCGTCATAGCTATCGGTAATAGCCGCATATGAGCGTATACCAATTAATTTGTCGTTACACAAAGTAGCAAAATCACCAGCACAGTCACCCGCGTAAACACCCGCCCCCCAAGGGTTAGTATGATCGTAGCCGTCATCACCAACGTCGGCAAATGATCTGTGATCAGTATTTGCACCGGTATCAAGCACACCGATAATGACGCCTTCACCCATGTTAACAGCACTTTGGCCTTGGCCATCCCAAACTAAAGGTGCACCAACATGAATTGGGCCGGTATCAGTTTCTAAATGCTCAGTTTTTTCACGTTCAACGTATGCGACATCAGCAAATGCTGATAAAGCTTGAGCTTCTTTTTGTGTTAAACGCACAGCCATACCGTTAAAGGCATTTTTATATTGATAGGTAACGTTTAAGTTATTACCTAACTTTCCTGATGCTTTTGTGAGGAAAGCCTGGTGTTTAGCTTCTAAATAATTACTGTAGGCAATTATTTCAGGTGCTTGAAAATCAAGGCGTAACTCTTTTCTAATTTGTTTAGAACTTTTTTTACTATTAGCTAAAGATTTAAAAAGAGATTTTTTGGCAATTTGAGGATTAGTCGCTGTTAAACCGGCAACAGAACCGTCGTATGTTGCAACGGGTTGGTCTTCAAGGCGAACAATATAAGTATAAGTGCCACCAGCTAAGTCTTTTTCAGCACGAAATTTTTTAACTTGGGTTTTATTGTATGTGCCACCTTTATTAATTGAAATTGGTGCGACTGATTTTAATGAGTCGGCCAAATATTGTGTTTGAACTGTGCTGGCAGATGCCTGCATAGTAGCCATTGATAATAGCGCTGTAGAAACAGCAATTGTTACTTTGTTATTCACAAAGAACCTCCCTAAATGCACAAATAGTTGTGCCGGTTATTATTTTATATTAAGTAAATCCATTTAATATCAAAACTTACTTGTTTCATAAGACGAGAAACGCACAGGTGCGATGACTAAACATAACAATATGTAAAGTTACTGTAAAGATATTGTAAATTAATATCCATTACGACCTTTATTAAAGAGTATATTAATTGTAGAAAGTGAAAGGTAGTGTCTACAAAATTCACATTTAGTTCTTATTACATCTAAAATTAACTCTTGATTCGTGACGAAAATTAATCGGCCGATTATTTAGTATCTTTTTTTTTAGTACTATTTAACAGTAATTTTAGCCATTTAATCAAAATTTAATTAATTCATATATTTTGGCTGGAAAAACAGTGGATGATGTGATCGTTAGGGGGTAATTAGGGAGTTTAAGCCTGATAGCCTAAGCATATATCTTAGGCTATCAGGCGCTGAACTTAGCTTAGTGAGTTGTGCCGTCAATAAATTGTGCTAGTTGAGGGCGCTCAAAACTGTAAGTGGTCAGACAATAATCACAGGTCATCGACACGCTACCTTGCTCGGCAATAATACTTTCAAGCTCATTAGGTTCAATTTGAGAAATAGTATTTAAACACTTTTCTTCCGAGCAACTACATTGATAGCTAACAGCTTGCGGTTCAAAGAGTCTCACCTCTTCTTGATGATATAACCGGTAAAGCAAGTCTTCGCTAGCTAATGAGAATATCTCTTCAGATTTAATGGTATTAGTTAACTGGCACAAGTGCTCAAAGTCTGTTTGTTGCTGCTCTTTATCACCACCATCAGGTAGTAATTGAATTAAGGTTCCTGCTATTTGTGAGCTTTGTTCATCACTAAATAACCAAATTTTAGTGGGTATTTGTTCTGAAACATCAAAGTAGTGCTCCAAGCATTCGGCCAAGGTATCGTGCTCAAGCGCCACAACACCTTGGTAAGGTTCACCATTGCTTGGTCGAATAGTGATGATCATATTGCCTTTACCGATAAGGTCTTTCAGCGCTGTTGCATCAGTTTCGCTCACCATACGGGCAATACCACGCATTTCTTGGCGATTGTTACCATTTACCGCTAAATAACCTATTGGGCCATCACCTTGCAGTTGTACGGCAATTTCACCTTCAAACTTTAATGTTGCCGTTAATAAGCAAGTGGCGGCAACTAATTCACCTAACAACTGCTTTACGCCCGGTGGGTAATCGTGTGCGGCAACAATGTCTTGGAAGGTTTGGCTTAAGTTAACCAATTCGCCTCGAGCATGTAGGTTGTCAAATAAATAGCGGTTTAAGATATCTTTTTGCATGGTCACTGTTTATATCCTTTCTTTTAAATGCCGAATTTGTCGACGTTGTTTCTTATCAGGTTTAGTGTTACTGGCTGGGCTGAGCAAAATACCCTGCTGGCGAGCTAAGTTGTTTTTCTCTCGAGTTTCAATACTTGCCGGGGTTTCTTGATAAAGTGTTTGAGCAAAGCTTGCATCTCGGCGTTTATCTGCCAAGGCCATAATCAAAACATGTTTTTCTTCAAACCCTTGACGAATGGTAACGCGATCACCTAAAACCATGGCTTTGCCTGACTTACTACGTTGGCCATTATAAAATACTTTACCGCCATCGATCATTTGTTTTGCAATCGCACGCGTTTTATAAAAGCGCGCTGCCCACAACCACTTGTCTAAGCGGGTTGACTGTGTATTGTTAGTCTCAATAACGTTAGGTTTAGTCATCGTTTTGTTTATATCCCATACAGGCATTATAAATTGGCGAAAGTTAACATAACCACCATTCTAACGCTAGTTGGAATGCATTTGGTTACATTTTGTATGCGACTACCACTTTCATTAGATTATTACCCACTGCTGTTGGTTAAAACAGCCAATGGCAGTGGTGATCTCAATCATAACAGCTAGCTATTGCTCAATCGAGCCTCTTGCCCTATGTGTTTTATCTGCACACAACCAGCTCAAAAACTTAATGAAAGTGGTATAATTATAGCTAAAAAATAATATGACGTCTTGTTGCCAGACGTTTGGTCAAGTATCATCAAAGTGACTTGAAATTTCCAGATAATAAAAAACTATAAAAAATGACATTATCGAATAACCTATCAAACGCGTTTGAGCAGCTTGCTAAGCTGCCGCAACAAAAAATCATCCAAGTAACTATCTTAGTGTTACTTAGTTATATTGCCTTTCTATTTGCGCAAATAACGTGGCTAGGGTTAGCAGAGACAAATCATAATGCGAATTTAAAACTCAATGGATTATCATCTGTTTCAGCGGCGCCAAAAGAACAAGTTCAAGTAAAAGCTATTCAAGCGCTCAATCTTTTTGGTGCATTTTCTCAGCAACCAACAGCACGCGTAGAAGAGGTGGTTGAAGACGCACCCGAGACACGGCTGAAACTCACTTTAACAGGTGTGGTTGCCAGTAGTGACAAAGCATCTGCTGCCGCAGTAATAGAAAGTGCCGGCAAGCAGGCAACCTATAGTATTGGTGAAAATATTAAAGGCACTCGAGCCGCGTTAGAAGATGTTTTTAACGACCGTGTGTTGTTAAAAGTATCGGGTCGGCTAGAAACCTTAATGTTTGAGGGCTTACTATTTGATAAAAACATTAAGGTCATTAAACCACGTTACAACCAGCAAGCCGCGAGCCTGCCAGTAAGTAATACAGGCCAAATTTTTTCACCCACCAATATTGTTGATCAACGAGATAATAAAGCGCTAAACCAAGTGACTAAATCGCTGCAAAAAGAATTGGCTAACGACCCGGGTAAAATTACTGACTATTTAAGAATCTCCCCTAAACGAGAAAATGGTAAAATTACCGGCTATCAACTAATGCCAGCAAAAGATCCAACTTTTTTTCAAAGTGCGGGTCTTAAATCCGGTGATGTTGCGATACAAATGAATGGTTTTGATTTAACCGCGCCACGAGAGGCGGCTCAAGCGCTACAATCTTTAAAAGAACAACGCGAAGTTTCGCTGTTACTTAACCGTGATGGTGACATAACAGAAATACTCTTCAGTATAGACAATTAGAATAAAAGGAATAATAAATGCGCAAATTTTTAAGCGCACCTTGGTATAAGCGAAGCCTTACCGGGGTTGTTACTGCAGTTTTACTCAATAGTGTTTTGCTTTCTGCTAATATCAATGCTGCAGAATATTCGCCCAATTTCAAAGGGACAGAAATTGGGGAATTTATTAATATTGTTGGTAAAAACCTAAGAAAAACCATGATCGTCGATCCGAACGTACGTGGCAAAGTTAATGTCCGTAGTTATGATTTATTAACGGAAGAGCAATATTATCAATTTTTCTTAAATGTGCTTGAAGTCTATGGTTTTTCTGCTGTTGCAATGGAAAATAATATTGTCAAAATTATTCGAAATAAAGATGCAAAAACCTCTTCTATACCCGTAGTGGGTAATGAAAACCCCGGTGCAGGTGACGAAATGGTTACCCGCGTTGTTGAAGTTAAAAATGTCACGGTGCGCGAACTTACGCCATTGCTACGCCAATTATCAGATCAAGCGGGTGGCGGTAACGTGGTTAACTATGATCCTGCCAACGTTATTATGCTAACCGGCACGGCAGCTGTGGTTAATCGCTTAGTACAAATTATTGAACGGGTTGATAAAGCGGGTGACCAAGATGTGCAGATCATTAGCCTTAAATATGCATCCGCTGGTGAAATGGTCCGTATTATCGAGGCAATGAACAAATCTGGCCAAGGTAAAGGCGCCGGAACACCGACCTTTTTAATCCCTAAAATAGTGGCTGATGAACGCACCAATAGCGTTATTGTTAGTGGTGAAGTAAAAGCGCGTGAGCGCGTCGCAAGATTAATTTCGCGTTTAGATAGTGAATTAGAATCGAACGGCAATACCCGGGTTTATCATTTAAAGTACGCAAAGTCGGAAGACATGGTGAAAGTACTTCAAGGGGTCAGTGAATCGATTGAAGCCGACTCCTCAGCAACAAGTTCAACAGCACGAAAAAGTAAAACACGCAATGTTAGTATTGATGCCCATGAAGACACCAACACCTTAGTTATTACCGCCCAACCAGACATGTTACGCTCATTAGAAGCGGTTATTCGCCAGTTAGATATTCGCCGTGCTCAAGTCCTTATTGAAGCGATCATTGTCGAAGTATTTGAAGGTGACGGCGTCAATTTAGGCGTGCAATGGTATAGCGAACAAGGTGGCGTTACCCAGTTTTCTAACGGTGTTGCACCAATTAGTTCTGTGGCTGCGGCGGCAGAAGCTGCTCGTTCAACGCCTGGCACAAAAGGTTCAACAGTCACCTCCGAGAATGGTGCGGTTACGGTTAACCCTGATCAAGCCGATACTAAAGGCGATTACAGTTTACTGGCCCAAGTACTAGGCTCCGTTAGCGGCACTATGTTCGGTATTGTAAAAGATGACTGGGGCGCGATAGTACAAGCGGTAAGTTCAGACACTAATTCAAATTTATTGTCTACGCCGAGTATCACCACGCTTGATAATGAAGAGGCTTATTTTATTGTTGGTCAAGAAGTGCCTATTATTACTGGCGCGCAAACTGGCAGTAACAATAGTAACCCGTTTCAAACGGTAGAGCGTCAAGAGATAGGTATTAAGTTAAAAGTAACACCGCAAATTAATGAAGGTAGCGGTGTGCAGTTAACCATTGAACAAGAAGTGTCTTCGGTGAGTGGTGCGACGGGGGTTGATATTTCAATCAATAAACGTGAAATTAAAACCACCGTGATGGCTGATGATGGCGCAACCGTTATTTTAGGTGGCTTGATTGATGAAGACGTGCAAGAAAGTGTGCAAAAAGTACCTTTACTAGGTGATATTCCATTTATTGGTCACTTGTTTAAATCTACCAGCAACACCACACGTAAGCGTAATTTGATGGTTTTTTTACGACCAACGATTGTTCGTGATGGTAAATTGATGAATGACCTAAGTAGAGAAAAATACAACTATATTCGCGCGCTAGAAATTCAAAAGAAAGCAGCGGGTCTTGAATTAATGTCGGATGAGAAGTTACCTATTTTGCCAAAATGGAATGATCAATTGGCATTACCACCGTCGTTTAACGAGTACATGAAAAAGCGTGATGAAGAAAAGTCATCTGCTGAAAACAAATAGTGATGAGTGACATTACCCCAAAAACACAAGTTCTTGTTAACGCCAATGAACAAAGTGCTAGCAGTGAAAACACGTTAACGCCTGACGAGTCGTCAACAATTGCGGTTAGCGACATTTTGAAAGATGAAAATGTCCGCTTTCGCTTACCCTTTGGCTTTGCTAAGCGCCACAGTGTGCTGGTGGCAAATGACCAGGGTATATTACGCTTAGTTTGCACTGACTTGCTTAGTGCTAATATTTTGTTGGAAGTACGTCGTGTACTCAAAGCGCCTTTTACCCTCGACGTAAAAAGTGCCCAAGAGTTTGAACAATTGTTAACCATTGCTTATCAGCGTGACTCTTCAGAAGCGCAACAAATGATGGAAGATATTGGTAACGAGGTCGACTTATATTCCCTGGCCGACGAAATGACCGAAACCGAAGACTTATTAGAAAACGAAGATGATGCACCGATTATTAAACTGATCAATGCCATGCTCAGCGAAGCCATCAAAGAAAACGCTTCTGATATTCATATTGAAACCTTTGAACAAGCGTTACAAATTCGCTTTCGTGTTGATGGCGTATTACGTGAAGTGTTAAAACCTAATCGTAAGTTAGCCTCATTACTTGTCTCACGTATCAAGGTTATGGCCAAGCTCGATATTGCAGAAAAACGCATTCCTCAAGACGGTCGTATTTCGTTAAGAATAGCGGGTCGAGCCGTTGATGTGCGCGTCTCCACCATGCCAACAGGCCATGGAGAACGTGTGGTTTTGCGCTTACTAGATAAAAACTCAACACGTTTAGACCTACAAGACTTAGGCATGAGTGACGGTAATCGAGCGCGTTTTTCTGAATTAATTGAAAAACCTCACGGCATTATACTGGTCACTGGGCCGACCGGCTCAGGTAAAAGTACCACTTTGTATGCCGGCTTAAGCCAAATTGATAGTAAAGAACGTAATATTCTCACGGTTGAAGATCCCATCGAATACGCTATTGAAGGTATCGGGCAAACACAAGTGAATACCAAGGTTGATATGACTTTTGCCCGAGGTTTACGCGCTATATTACGCCAAGATCCGGATGTAGTTATGGTTGGTGAAATTCGAGATTTAGAAACGGCCCAAATTGGTGTGCAAGCGAGTTTAACTGGGCATCTAGTATTATCTACTTTGCATACCAACACAGCGGCAGGCGCGATAACACGCATGGAAGATATGGGTGTTGAACCTTTCTTACTTTCATCAAGTTTATTAGGTGTTTTAGCGCAGCGATTAGTCAGAACCTTATGTCCGCATTGCCGCGAATGTAGCCCCCCATCAGCCGAAGAGCGCAAGTTATTGCAACTGAGTGACAATGATACTGCACCAATATACCGATCTGTTGGCTGTGAAGATTGTAATTTTAAAGGTTATCGGGGCCGAACCGGTATTCATGAACTGATTGTTGTTGATGAAAAAGTCCGTGCATTAATTCATAACGGCAAAGGTGAACAAGCGATTGAGAAATTTATTCGGAAATCGACACCAAGTATCCGCCGTGACGGTTTTGATAAAGTCATGCTTGGCGAAACTACAATTGAAGAAGTATTGCGTGTTACGCGCGAAGACTAACAATTGATGCACTAAGTACAGAACTTGGTACTGGCAGTTGGCTCACTAAGTATAGAATTTGGTACTGAACTAGGGTTAGATAAATTGTAAATTATGGCAGCATTTGATTATCAGGCAGTAGACAGCCGAGGCAAAAACAAAAAAGGGGTTATCGAAGGTGACACCCCTAGACATGTGCGTAATTTATTGCGTGAACAGGGTTTAATGCCGATTGACGTTACGCCCTGCCTGCAAAAAAGTAAGCAAGAAAATAAGCGATCTATTTTTGGTGGTGGTAAAAAAATATCAGCGTCGGAGTTAGCATTAATCACACGGCAACTATCAACCTTGGTTGAATCGGGTTTGCCGATAGAAGAGTCTTTGATGGCTGTTGGTGAGCAGTGTGAAAAAAACGCGATGAAAAGTATGATTATGGCGGTGCGTACAAAAGTCACCGAAGGTTATGGCTTAGCTGAAAGTATGGCGGAGTTTCCACAAATATTTAATCACTTATTTCGCGCTATGGTGGCTGCTGGCGAAAAATCAGGCCACCTAGACAAAGTACTAGACCGTTTAGCCGATTACACCGAAAAACGGCAACAACTGCGCTCGCAGCTTATTCAAGCCTTGGTATATCCAGTTATTATGACCGTAGTGGCCACTGGCGTTATTGCTATATTACTGACTGCCGTGGTGCCAAAAATTGTTGGCCAATTTGAGCACATGGGTGCTAATTTACCCGCCACTACCCAGTTTCTCATTGCCAGTAGTGACTTTTTACGTGACTATGGTTTGGTTATTGTGCTGATTGTCGTAGCGCTGATGTTACTTTGGTCGCAACTGCTGAAAAAGGCCAGTTTTAGGTTTGCCTATCATCAGCGCTTTCTTGCGATACCCGGCATAGGTAAAGTAGCAAAAAGTGTCAATACTGCAAGATTTGCTCGTACCTTGAGCATTTTAACCGCGAGTGCCGTTCCTTTGTTAGAGAGTATGAAAATATCGGGTGAAGTACTCGACAATTTATATATTAAACAAAGTGTTAAAGAGTCAGCGGATAAGGTTAGAGAAGGAACAAGTTTACGGGTGTCATTAGAGCAAACTAAGTTGTTCCCCCCTATGATGTTACATATGATCGCCAGTGGCGAAAAAAGTGGTCAGCTTGAGCATATGTTAGGTCGAGCTGCAGATAACCAAGATCGTGAGTTTGAAGCGATTATTAATATATCATTAAAAGCATTTGAGCCGGCCTTAATGGTCGTAATGGCCGGTATTGTATTATTTATCGTGATGGCTATTTTACAGCCAATTCTTCAATTAAATACGTTAATAGGAAATTAGAAATGAAAGCAGTAAGAAATAGTCGAGGTTTTACCCTGTTAGAAGTTATGGTTGTTATTGTTATTTTAGGTATTCTAGCCAGTATGGTGGTACCTAACCTGCTCGGCAGCCAAGAGCGCGCTAATATCCAAAAAGCAGTGTCAGATATTAATGCTTTGGAAACGTCTTTAACCATGTACAAAATGGATAACTATAAGTACCCGACTACAGAGCAAAGCTTAGAAGCACTGGTCACTGAAACAGATATCGAGCCAGTAGCACGTCGTTTTCCACAAGGCGGTTATGTTAAGCGCCTACCTAACGACCCTTGGGGCAGCGAATATCAACTACTAAACCCCGGTGAACATGGCGTTATGGACGTTTTTTCTATGGGGCCTGATGGTGAACCTGGTACAGACGATGACATCGGCAACTGGAACCTAGGCGATTATCAATAATCAGTCGCCTTGATTATTGACTTATATGAAGCTTAAAAATGGCTATTTGCCTAAACATAAACATAAACATCGCCAGCAAGGCTTCACCTTAATCGAAGTGATGCTGGTGATTGTCTTGATTGGCGTTATGGTCTCTGCGGTACAATTTACTTTTTCTGGTAATAAAGCTGAACAACTATTGGAACAAAACAGTGCTCGCTTTGCTGGCGTTTTTGATGTTGCAGCAGAATACGGCCTGTTGAATAATATTCAGTTAGGTTTATTTATTGATAAAAATACTTATCAATTTTTGGGCTATGATGGTGTGAGTTGGTCACCGATTGCCAATAATCCTATGTTTGAGGTATTTACTTTACCTGAAGGTATAGAAATTACCTTGCAGCTCGATGATCTTCCTATCGAAGAACCCTTGTTGTTTGATTCGTCATTATTAATTAACGAAGATGAAGATAACTTTACTGAAGCAGACAAGAAAAAAACCATTCCTCAAGTTTATATGCTCTCTGGCGGGGATATCACCCCCTTTAGTTTAACGTTTTCATTGGCAGAGTTTGCTATTGATGGTGATGAAAATATCAGTTTTAAAGTATCGGGCATTTATACCACACCATTAACGATAGAAGGGCCGCTAGTGAATGCTAACTCTCGTTAACGCTAGTTTGAATAAATTGCAAAAAGGTTTTACCTTAATTGAGGTGATGCTAGCGATGGCGGTGTTTTCTATTGCCGGTATTGCTATCTTGGGTACGGCAGATACCAACGTGCGAAATTTAGGTTATTTAGAAAGTAAAATTATGGCAAGTTGGGTGGCATCGAACCAGTTAGTCGAAATAACAGTCAACAACGCATGGCCACCAAAAAATAATCAAAAAGGTAAAGTAGAGTTGGCAGGGCAAACATGGTTTTGGCAACAAAAAGTACTTAAAACCACAGATAAAGACATGCGATCGATTGTTATGCAAGTGCGACTCGATGAGAAAAAAGCCTCAGCGTTAACCAGTTTGACCACTTATATTTCTAAGCCTAGCCAATGAAAGCTGCCGTCATTGAGCATGGTTTGTTAAAAAAACCAGTCAGTGCTATGGCAAAGCGTAGCCAAGGCTTTACTTTGTTAGAAGTACTGATTGCAATTGCCATTTTTTCAGTGATCAGCATGGCAAGTTTTAGTATTTTTGAAACTGTGATTAATAGTGACACAGCAACTAAAGCACGCACTGATCGCATTAACGAACTGCAACGGGGTTTTTTAATTATCGAGCGCGATATGTTACAAATAGCTCGACGCAGCGTACGCTTAAACGGTGAAGCACCCCTGAGCGGTTTTTTACATACTGACAACGACAGTTTCACGACCAGTGAACAAGCTATAGCCTTTGTTCGTCATGGTTGGACTAATCCAGGTTTACTGTTACCTCGCAGTGATATGCAATCGGTAGCTTATCAACTCAACGAAAGTACCGTCGAACGAGTACACTTTAACTTTGTTGATGCGGTGTTAGGCGAAGAGCCAAAAGTAAGGCCATTAATATCGCAGGTAGAAAAACTAAATTTCGAATTTTATGATGGTAAAAAATGGCAAAAAACTTTACAAGAGCAGAGCTTGCCAATGGCCATTGCGATTGAAATAGACACCACAGATTATGGTATTATTCGTCGCCAATTTATTGTTGCTGGTGATAACCTGCAAGATAATGGGGGGTAGCAGTGATAAAAATTTTTGTCGGTAAACATACCACCAAAGGTGTTGCGCTAATCACCGTTATGCTTATTGTGGCGTTAATCGCTATTTTGGCAACGCAAATGACCGCGCGTTTACAATTACAAATGCAACGCACCACCAATATTGGCTCAAACCAGCAAGCCTACTGGTACGCTATGGGGGCAGAAGCGTTCGCAAAAAGAGTCTTAATACAATCTTTTGCAGACAACGATAAGGTAACACATTTAGGTCAAATTTGGGCGCAAGGGGAGAACACTTTTCCTGTCGATTTGGGTGAGATTACCGGTGAGATAACAGATTTAAATAGCTGTTTCAACTTGAATGCCTTACGAGCCAACGATGATAGCGATGACAGTAACAATACTAGTAATAGTGGTAATATAGCGAAAAAATCGCCAGCAAGAGCCGCGTTTGAAGAATTGTTAATCATTATGAATATCGAAGGGGTCGGCAGTTTTGAAGCGCAATATATGGCGGACGCTTTAACCGACTGGTTAGACGCTAATAGCAGTATCTCAAGCTCAGGTGGTGCTGAAGATAATGATTATGCCGCGAAAGAATTTCCCTATTTAGCGGCGAATAATTATCTTGCCAGTATCGGTGAGTTAAGAATCGTTGAGCATTTTACGGTCAATGTGATCAATAAATTAAAAGACTATGCCTGTGTTTTACCTAATACTAACCTTAATAAGATAAACATTAATACCATTGCATTAGATAAACCTGAAATACTTGTCGCCATGTTAGGGATAAGTCAAAATGAAGCCACACAAGCTTTGTCGGCGCGTGGTGAAAAAGGCTTCAAAAGTGTTGATGAATTCTTTAATTTAAGTGAGTTAAATAAAGCTAAAATTAGCCCAGAGAAAAAACAACAATTTGCTGTTACCAGTGAGTATTTTAAGCTTAAAACAACAGCAAGCTTTAATAACAGTTACTTTGCTTTGAATACTATTATGAAAGTAGACAATAAAAACAATATAAGTGTGATCAGTCGCATCATAGGACGAGAGTAATGGGTGAAACCTTATTTATCCGTTTAGGCAGCCAAGTTGAAAATAAAATTCACTGGCTGATCAAAACCAACGGACAAGAAGATATTATCGCAAGTGGTGAATTACCCAATGCCAGCGCATTGAGTCAATTAACTGAAAAATCGACAGCACGGGACGTCGTCGTTTTTGTACCAGCAAGTGACATTGCCATTAAACGCTTAAAAGTGCCTGGCTCATCTCAACGAGCTATTCGTTTAGCGGCGCCATATATGTTGGAAGAAACGCTGGCACAAGATGTTGAGCAGTTATGCTTCGCCTTTAGTGATATAAAACAAGATGAACAGGGTAATAACTGCTTTGTCGCGGCACTTGAGCGTAAGCAGCTCGAGCTGTGGTTGCAGTGGCTAGCCAATGCAGGAATATTTACTAAGTTAATTATCCCCGATGCCTTGGCATTACCCTTGGACAGCCAAAGTAGCAGCGCAGTGATGCTCGGTGAGCAAGTATTAATCAGACTTGGTGCATGGCAAGTTATGTCATTTGAAGCAAATGCATGGCCTATTATTGCGCAAGACTTTAGTACATTGGCAGAAAATACTACACGGGCAGAAAATAGTGTATTGGTAGATGAGGCACTAGCAGAAAATGAAAATGCCATTATGGCCTACTCACCTCTGTTGCAAGTACCAGCTGAAATAAACGTCGAATATTTACCCGAAGAGCTACCTTTAGCTATTTTAGCGAATAACCATTCTTCTAAATTCAATCTACTGCAAGGTGAGTTTCAAGTAAAAGAAAAACGTTCAGCAATTAAGACCCATTGGCTTTGGGTGGCCGGTATTGCCTGTGTCGCCTTAGTGCTTAACTTTACCCTTAAAGGGGCAAAGTTATATTCTTTATCACACCAGCAATCGGCTATTGAAGCGCAAATTATCGCCAATTATAAAGCCGCGTTTCCTCAGGCTAGGCGCGTAAAAGTGTCGACCGTTCGCTCACAGTTACGACAAAAATTAGCTGAAGTGGGTAATAGTGGCGAATCTTCAGGGTTTTTATCACTATTAGTCAAGCTTGAGCCCGCATTAGCTAGCGTGCCTGAGATAAAGCCACAAATATTAAAATTTGACGGTAAACGCCATGAAGTGCGTATGCAAACTATTGCTAAAGACTATCAATACTTTGAGAAGTTAAAAGTGGCGCTGGAAAAGGCAGGATTAACGGTAAGTTTAGGCGCACAAAATAATCAAGGTGAGCAAATTTCTGGCTCATTTAGTATTACAGATACCGCAGCTAAGAAGGGACGCTCATGAAAGCTTGGTGGCAACAGTTAAATAGTCGTGAACAACGTCTTGTTACAGTGATGTCAGTGCTTATGTCGATATTTATTTTATATGGTCTTATTTGGCAGCCGCTCACTGAAAATATCAATAAAACAACCTTAAAGCTTGAACGCCAACAAGCCTTGTTAACTTGGGTAGCAGAAAATAGCCAGCGCTATCAACAAGCAAAGCGTAATGCACGCGGCAGTTCGGGCGCAAGTTTGTCGAGTATCGTTAACCGCACTTCTCGCGCTAACAATATAACGATTACTCGTATGCAGCCCCAAGGCGTTGACTTACAGGTTTGGATTGATGAAATATCGTTTAACCAGTTATTAACTTGGTTAGAGCAATTAGCGATTAACGATGGTTTGCAAGTTAAAAATATAGATCTTAGTACAGCTGATCAACAAGGTGTGGTTCGTGTTCGTCGATTACAGTTAGGAAAGAGTTAATGAAAAAGAAGTTTGCTTATATTGCCATTTTTTTCACCGCGTACAGCGTTTTTGTCTTAGCATTAATGCCTGCAAATTGGCTGATGGCACAAATTAAATTACCTAAGAATATCACTATTGCTGCGGTAGAAGGTACTATTTGGCGTACTCGTATTGAGCAGTTAATGGTTGATGACGTTGTGATTAACCAAGTGCAGAGTTCATTGTCATTTATGTCGCTGTTAATGCTTGACCCAAAACTTGATATTAGCTTTGGTGGTGCTTTGGTCAATGGTCCTGAAGGACAGTTGACGATAAGTGGTTTATTATCTGACATGGTTATTAAAGATGCGCAGATAGCCCTTGCTGCAAATACTGTGACCGCCCGGCTTAACTTAGCGGTTGATGTTATTGCCCATGAGCAATTAGCGCTAACTATTGACCGTTTTATTATTGGCACGCCGATATGCCGTGAATTACAGGGTAATTTGCAATGGCGTAATGCCGGTATTACCGCCTTTGATGAAAAAGTTGAGTTTGGTACGCTTAAGGCAGAATTAACTTGTGATAAAGGCGAACTTGTCGCTGATATAGAGCCTAATAATGATTTAGGATTAAGTTATCGTGCCCAGTTAAAACAAGGTGGACATTTTTCAGGTAGCGGTTATTTGACCCCAGGGGCTAAATTTCCTGAGCAGTTAAGATCAGCATTAAGCTTTTTGGGTAAGCCAGATAATAAAGGTCGATATCGCTTAAAAATATAACGGTTATATAAGATATTCACTATTAATTCACCTAATGCCTAGGTGAGTGACATCAAACACATCATTAGCCTTAAGTGAGCGATTAACCCGTCAGGTCAGTGTCATATAAGTCCAAGAGATTATTAATTCTCGCACTTGCTGTTGTTTATCTCTGTGAGCAAAACACTATAATCAGTAATCGATGGGTAGTCATTAATCACTGCATTGGCTTTTTTACTATCAGGGTTTGCCACGGCTAATAAATGCTCAATGCCATATTTTTTAGCCGAATCGAGCATAACGACACTGTCATCAACAAAAAGTGTCTTCTCTAAGGCAAAACCATGTTTTTGATGCAGGCGCTGCCAGAGTAATTGTGATTCTTTTGTCACGCCAAATTGATGGGTTGAATATAGGGTATCAAAGTATTTGTCTAACTCAGTGCGCTCTATTTTTAGTGATAAACTATCAGGATGGGCATTGGTGACTAATACCACTTCACGTCCTGATGACTTAAGCGCGACTAGAAAATCATGCGCGTCACTGCGCAGTTGAATCAAATGTTGTACTTCGCGTTTTAGATCGGTGATCGACAGTTGTGTTTGCTGAGCCCAATAATCAAGACAATACCAGTCTATAGTTCCCGCCACTTTTTCGTAGTGATTGGCTAATGATTTTTGCGCATCAGCTAAACTGACACCGCGTAAATCACTATAGCGTTTAGGTAAGTGGTGTAACCAAAAGTGATTGTCAAAATGTAAATCAAGAATGGTGCCATCCATATCAAGTAAAACAGTTGAAATTTTTGACCAATCAAACATAGATTTTTCCCTAGAAACACGTTTATTATAGGAGCATACCAAAGAGGGTTGGTTATGTATTCAACGTTATCGTGTTATGGTTAAACTTTAGTTTTTTCAACGTTGCATTCTCAATTAAGTTGTTGCAATAAAGGCCGTTATGACAACAAATAAAGTACTACCACAAATTACCGCACGCAAGCAGGTTGCTAAAAGTCGTTTATTTTCGATTGAACAAGTTGACCTCACTTTTACCAATGGCGAAAAACGTGAATATGAACGCATGTCTGGCAAAGGCAGAGGGGCGGTAATGATTGTTCCTATGCTAGATCAACATACCATGTTACTCGTACGAGAGTACTGTGGCGGCACTCACACTTATGAACTTGGTTTTCCCAAGGGGCTGATTGATGCCGGTGAAAGTGCGGCAGAGGCGGCCAATCGAGAATTAAGAGAAGAAGTGGGCTATGGTGCAAAAAAATTAACTTCATTGCATACGGTTGCCATGGCACCGGCATTTTTTGACGCTAAAATGACTATCTTTCTCGCGGAGAATCTCTATGCTGAAAAACTGCTCGGTGATGAGCCTGAAGCGTTAGAATTAGTACCTTGGCCGTTAGCGGACTATCAACAGTTAATGCAAGAGCAAGACTTCAATGAAGCACGCAGTATTGCCGCGCTGTTATTAGTAAAAGATCACTTAGGAGGTGTTTTATGAGCCAGGAAAAATTATTATCAGTAGCACTTGAAAGTGCCAAAAAAGCGGGGCAAGAAGTCGCACGTTATTATAAACATGGTAATTATACCGCTGAAATGAAAGAAGATAATAGCCCAGTTACCAGTGCTGACATTGCGGCAAATGACATTTTAATGGACGAATTAAGCAGGCTAACGCCTGATATTCCGATTATTTCTGAAGAAGTTGGGGCGCTAGCACTGGCCCAGCGCAGTAAATGGTCACGTTATTGGCTATTAGACCCTATTGACGGAACTGGTGAGTTTATTGCTGGCAGTGGTGATTTTGCAGTCAATGTTGCTTTAGTGGAAAATGGCTGGCCAACCATTGGTGTTATCCATGCGCCTGATCATCAATTAACCTATTATGGCCAAGATAATTTAGGCGCATTTAAAGAAAATGATAGCGGCAGCCATAGCATACAAGTGGCAAAATATGATGGCCAACGCCGGATTAAAGTCGCGATTAGTCGTCGGCAAGATATTAACTTAATGGGTCAGTACTTAAATGATAAATACGACTTCGACCATGTTGCTTTAGGCAGTTGCTCGCTAAAAAACTGTTTAATTGCCGAGGGCGGTGCTGATTGTTATTTACGGGTTGGGCCAACAGGTGAGTGGGATACTGGTGCTAGCCATTGTATAATTGAACAAGCTGGCGGCAGTATTATTGACAGTGAATTTAAACCATTAACTTATAATCAACGTAAAACTTTGATGCAGCCTGATTTTTTATCTTTAGGTAATAAAGAAATTCCTTGGCAAGATATTATCAAGCCACACAGAACAACACGTTAACAATTAATAAAAGCCTAAAGCAGAGTATTAACCGACTCATATTCTTTAGGCACAAAGGTCAAGGTGAGAGCCTGACATAGATGGAGTATACAATGCGCAAAACAGCTTTAATATTAATTACCCTACTTGTTGCTACAACCAGTTTACCTGCTTTAGCTACATGGAAACTCGACAACTCAAATTCACTATTAAGTTTTATTTCGGTGAAAAAATCGGCTATTGCGGAGAACCATAGCTTTGCAAAACTGGAAGGCGATATTGACGCAAAAGCACAAGTTACTATTAGTGTTGACCTCGCTAGCGTAAATACTAATATTGCTATTCGCGATGAGCGAATGAAAAAGTACCTATTTGAAACAGCGAAGTATAGCTCAGCAAATTTTACAACTCAGCTTGATAAAACATTGCTTAAAGGTTTAAAGGTTGGTCAAAATCAGCAATTGAGTCTTAGCGGAATAGTAGACTTTCATGGTCTGCAACAAGCAGTAACTATCGATGTTAGTGTGGTTAAGCTCACCGCAGATAAAATATTGGTCAATACGATAAAACCATTTTTTATTAAAGCAGATGCTTTTGGTGTGGTGGCTGGCATTAATAAACTTAAAGAATTAGCCTCTCTACCAAGCATTGATTATGTGGTGCCGGTAAGTTTTTCTGTCAGCTTTGTTCGTTAAATTCAAAGCTTGTTAAGTTCAACGTTCGTTAAGTTCAGCGCTCGTTAAGTTCAAAGTTTACACAGAATTACTATTTATTCAAGGCACTTAATCAGTGCCTTTTTTTATGGTGTTTTAAGCGCTTTCTTCACTGTCTTCACTGAATTGATCGGTTGGTAAAATATTGACCGTTTCATGCAGCTCTGAGTAGACCAACAGTGCAGAGCCTTGTTTTAATTGCTGTTGCACTTGGGTGATTTTATCACTTAGTGATACATCTTCACTGCCATATTCTGTGCCTTCTCTAAGGACAAAGTTCTCAATAATGGCACTTAAAGTCTCGCTTGATAATTGTTCTAATGGAATGATCATAAATATCTCGTAAAAAACTCTGGTATACGTTGCTCTAGCCAAAATTTTGGCTTGAGTGGATTTTTACCACTAATGAAACCAACATGGCCGCCATAAGCACTAATCTCAAAGATTAACTGCTCTGGCAGGGTACAAATAGCGGTAGTGTTTTCATGGCATAAAAAGGGGTCATCGCTGGCGTGAATGATTAAACATGGGATAGTTATCTGTTTAAGTACATCTCGACCACTGGCTTGTTGATAATAGTCATTGGCATCGCGAAAGCCATTAACTGGGGCGGTGATCATTTGATCAAAATCTCGAATAGAGCGCACCTTATCTAAATGGTTTATATCTATATTACTTAATAAATTTGCATTTATTTTTTCAATGGTACTAGCTCTAAGCATATCAACTAAGTACTTTTGATAAACGCGCGAAAAGCCCTGATTAATTCTGTCGCAGCAACTTGATAGATCAAGCGGTGCACAAATCACACCGGCGGCTTGATAGATATTTTGTTGTTGTTCTGCCAAATATTTTGTCAGTACATTGCCACCCAACGAAAAGCCTATAATTGCTTTTTTTGCGGCAGGATAATTATCAGCAAGATGTTGGCTAAAGTACTCAACATCACAAGTTTGACCACTATGATACGACTTTGCCATGCGATTGGGTCGGCCACTGCAACCACGAAAATGCATTAAAACACCTATCCAACCTTGTGCTTTAATTGCCGATAACATGCCTTTAGCATAATGGCTATTTTTCGAACCTTCTAAGCCATGTAATACGGCGACAATGGGGCGAGAACATGAAGGAGAGACTTTTTCGGTCCACGCCAAATCAACAAAATCACCATCAGGCAACTCTAACGTTTCATTTGTGGTGTTAATGGTGTGACCACGCCGAAAAAACTTAGCGGCAATGGTTTGGCAGTGAGGGTTTTTAAGCCACCAAGCAGGGCTGAAAGAACTTTTGGTAAACATAACCTGGTAATAGTGTGTATTAAAAAAATATTGTACGTTAAAACGCCGTGGATGCCCAATGATTAGCTATAAACAGACAAGCTTATTTGGCTTAGATAAGTAGTGCAGAGAGTATTACCGAGAGTATACCGAGAGTAAAAAGAGAGTATACAGAGAATAAAAAGAGTTAGATCATAGAGTGAAGGTTAACAAGGTTAAGCATAAATTTAAGGCAGAGTTTAGTCGGCTTGAACTCAACTTTGTTTGGTAGGATTTGTGCTACTTAAAATAGGTAATATTAGCTTGCTTAGCTGATGACGATAACCTTAGCTGAATAAGCTATTTAATAGGCTTAGAAAGTAGCAAAAAAGTCAATGTTGAGCCGATAGCATTTATCTTGCTGTATTTCGACTGTGTATACGAGATCGCACTGTGTTAAGCGTACTAGGGCAATGACTTATTTTTTATCTTCACTGATATGCTTCAAAAAGTAATAGACATAAAAACCACATATACCAAGTAAAACCGCTAAGCCAATAAAAGAATAAATCACGACAGGGTCATTGATTAGCATGTTTAAAATGTTCATAGCCGACTCCAAAAATATCAAGATAGTAAATAAGTTAGGTAGCCATTGTAAATAATAACGCCGTGCTAGTTATTGATTTAGATCACCTTTATGGTCACTTTACAGGCCCAATATTAGGGCAGTAGTTGATACTGGTGTTGACTTCAACTATGGCTTATTTTTTATTTGATATACGAAATAAACGCTTTGCACATCAACTTGGTATAACTGAATTTTATCATTAAATTATTAACTGACAGATAAAAATAAACCCGCTAACGTTTGCTGCGGGTTGATGCTTTTTATCGATGGTTTTTATTTACAGGTTTATGCAAACAACCTTTTCGCTTAAAGGTTTTGTTCTAATAGCGCTTGTTTTAATTTCAGCTCTCTTTGTTGGATTATATTGCGGTAAATAGCATCCGCCTTTGCTCGGTTGCTTTTAACTTCTTCAACCGATAATTTATACTCGTCCATATCACGGCTTTTTTCTGCCATACCATAGCCACTTTTAGCCGCAATAATATTCCAGACATACGACATTTCTGTACTTTTAACGACCCCTTTGCCGTCAAAATACATTAAGGCGAGGTTAAATTGCGCGAGTGCATAGTTTTGATCAGCGGCCTTTTGATACCAGCGTGATGCTTGTAAATAATCTTGCGGTACACCGTTGCCATTATAAATCATCACCCCTAGGTTGAATTGTGCACGAGCTAGGCCTTTCTTAGCCGCTTTTTCCATTAAGGTATAAGCGGTTTTTAAATCTTTTTTAACAACTTCACCTTCACTATATAGCAAAGAAAGATCAAACAACGCGTCTGAATAATTTTTTGCCGCCGCCAAGTGTAATAATTCCACTGCCTTTATCGGGTCTTTAATCACGCCGTAACCATTTAAATAAACTAAGCCCATTTGGTATTGAGCAGGGGCATATCCTTCTGCAACTAAGGGTTCAAACTGTGCTATTGCGGCTTTAAACTCACCACGATTGAGATCGTATATGCCTAAATCTAAATCTGCGCTGTATGCAAAGCTTTGAGTAAATAAGGCAATACTGAGTACGAGTAAGGTCAATTTTTTCATTTTAATGTCCTATATTCTGCTGTTGTTGCCATTAAGCGCAATGACAAAGTATGTTGCTGCGATATATTAAGTGTAGCAATAAATTTATAATGCTTGTGACATTATCTCTTCAATTTGCTCTTCAAGGTCAAGCCATTGCATTTCATGCGCTTCTAAATCTTGTGTCAGCTTTGCTTGGTGTTTCAGTAATTCGGTCAGTTTGGTTTTATGCTCAGCTTGATAAATGTCACTGTCTGCTAATTTAGCTTCAACTTCAGTTAACTGGTCTTGGCTTTTTTGTACTAGTTTTTCAAACTTATCTGCCTGTTTGCGCAGTGGCGACGCTTTTTTACGTAATTCAGCTTGTTCTTTGCGCTGTTGTTTTTTATCAACTTGTGGCTCGCTAACGACTTTATTTGCTTTAACAGTTTGCTTTTTATCGTCATTTAACCACTGTTGATAGTCGTCAATGTCACCATCAAAGTCAGTTACATAGCCGTTAGCGACTAAGTAAAATTCATCGACACACGACTCTAATAAATAGCGGTCATGGGCAATAAGGATGATTGCGCCATCGAAGTCTTGCAGAGCTAGTACCAATGCTTGCCGCATTTCTAAATCAAGATGGTTGGTTGGCTCATCTAACAATAGCAGTTGTGGCTTGCCTAAGACAATAAGTGCTAATACCAAGCGTGCTTTTTCGCCACCAGACATAGTGCCGACCTTATCTAATGCTTGGTCGCCACTAAAGCCAAAACGACCTAAAAATGATCGTGCTTGTAATTCGGTTATATCGGCTTTTGCCCGTGTAATATGTTCAATAGCACTACTTGGTAAGTGTAATTGCTCAAGTTGGTGCTGTGAAAAATAGCCCACTTTTAAATCTTGCGCGCAATAACGCTCACCTTTAAGTAGGGCTAAATCTCCCGCTAGTGATTTTATTAATGTTGATTTACCAGCACCGTTTCGCCCTAGTAAGCCAATACGACTTCCAGGTACTAGGGTCATGCCAACGTCATTTAAAATAATGGCTTCATCACTGTAACCACATTGGCTCTCTTTTAACGCCAATAAAGGATAAGGTAGCGTCTCGGGCTGCTCAAAGTTGAAAGTAAATTGACTATCAACATGTGCAGGTGCCAAGTCAGGTAGTTTTTGCAGGCGTTTTAAACGACTTTGTGCTTGTTTTGCTTTACTGGCTTTAGCGCGAAAACGGTCAACAAATGAGGTTAAATGAGCGACTTCTTTTTGTTGTTTCTGATATTGCGCGTCTTGCTGGGCAAGGTGTTCGGCACGTTGGCGCTCAAAAGCACTATAGTTACCTGAATACAATTTCGCGGTTTGATGTTCAATATGGAGAATTTGGCCAATAACATCATCAAGAAAATCACGATCATGTGAAATAAGCACTAAAGTACCGGTGAATCTTTTTAACCAACGTTGTAGCCAAATCACGGCATCTAAATCTAAATGGTTGGTTGGCTCATCCAGTAATAATAAATCGGCACGGCTGATTAAGGCTTGGGCTAAATTTAAGCGCATTCTCCAACCACCAGAAAATGATTTAACCGGATTAACGAGTTGCTCTTGTACAAAACCTAAACCGTGTAATAACTCTCCCGCTCGTGCCGGTAAACTGTAACCACTGACTGCGTCAATTTGGTTGATAATGGTGGCTTCAAGCGTACCATTGTCGTCTTCACGAGCTTGCTCTAATTTTGCCTCTAGCTGGCGGTATTCAACGTCACCGTCCATAACATAATCTAAAGCTGAACGATCTAACGCGGGAGTTTCCTGTTTAACCGTAGCAATTTTCCAGCTTGCAGGCATAGAAAGGTTGCCCACATCTGATGGTAGTGTGCCGAGTAAGCTGGCAAATAAAGAAGATTTTCCACAGCCGTTTGCCCCAACAAGTCCAACTTTATGATTTGGATGTATAGTAAAACTTGATGATTTTATGAGGTATTTTGCACCTCGGGCTAAACTTAAATCTGTGGCTATGATCATTTATTGATACTCATTTTAATGCAGAACGCTATTGTCGCTTTTCCTTAGGGGGTAGTTCAAGGTAAAATAGAAACACTAGGCAGATATCTTGCTAAAACTGATAGAAAAATCACATTAAATTGAGTAAATAAGTGAAAAAACGATTTATAGCAGGGGCAACCTGTCCAAAATGTAAGGCAATCGATACTATGGCGCTAACTAAAGAAAACAGCGTTGAGACAGTAACCTGTGTAAATTGTGGCGATCAGATGGCGCAACCTGAAGAGCATGTTGCACAAGGAGTCAGGCCAAAAGAGCAAGTTATTGGTATTTTTAAACCAGATTAATGACTTGAAGGCTAAAAAAATTAAACACTATTTAGTGTTAGGCTCTGTAAAGTAGTCGCGCTTAATTGCTCGGCACTTTTAAGCCATGTTTTTTTTGGTTTCAGCTGATTTTGATATTTTGCCCAATACACTAGGTGTTAGTCTGATGAGTGTGAGTTAAAGCAGTAAAAAATGAACATCCTCGTTGCTGCTGAATTTGTTATTATTGGTTCGAGGAGTGAACTATTTTTATTCGTTTGGAAAATCGCTCATTAAATGCCTTGATTTTAACTTGATTAAGCTAGTTTCTTTAACTGAATTAACTTTTGTAAATTAGCGTCCCATAGAAAAAGTTAATCATTTTTTATCTGTTAAAAATAATATTCAGGCATTAAAAAGCTAGAAAGCCCAAATTTTTCAAGTTAAAGCATTCGGGATAGCACAAGTACCGAGTACTATCCCAGAGAAAATTCCAGCCGTTATTCAATATAGCCCAGTTAAGTTTTAAAGTTCATGGCTATAAAAGCTTTAATTCTTCTAGTAAGTCATGAATCTCAGCTTTGAGTTCTTTATCAGCAATTTTATTACAACTGATTTTAGCTTGTTCTAAATACTCAATAGCACCCGGTTTATCGTCTAACTCAACCTTTAAGGCAGCAATTGAAAAGCCAATAGATGAACGAAAATCTTTAGAGTTGATCGTTTCAGCCTTAACCAGCGCTTGTTGATAAATAGTAATAGCTAACGTTAAGTCGTCGGTAAAGTCAGCCAGTGTTTCCCATTGCACGGGATGGTCTTTATCGGTATTTTCATTTTCTTCACAAAGTTGTTTTAACTCGGCATAAAAGCCATCAAATTTGGCTTGATCTTGCTCTTGAGCAGCTGCCATTAAGTGATCAGTGAGGAAAAGCACTCTCTTGTATATTTTGGTGTTCATGCTGCGGCCTTTTTTCGGTTACTTTTAATGTTGGTTAACAAATGTTCAGGCGTTGATTATAGAGCTTTTATTATCACTAAACTCAGACTTATTCACCTAGATAAAGAGAATGTAAGGGAACATTTGTGTTTATTAATATCTAAAGCGTAGGCGTAGTGTTAGCTCAATTGCTTTATTAAATTGGCTTTGAATCTTTTAACACACACGACTTATATTTAACCCATGGCCATTAATAATGTGGTGGCGGTGGCTCAACTTCTTCTTTATCTTGTTGATCTGGCGTGTTTTCTTTAATTCTGTTGGCAATAATAGCTACTTGATGTTGAAGCTCTGCAAGTTGGCTTTGATGTATAGTTATCTCTTGGTTTAGTTGTTCGATTAGATCATCTTGAAATGCATTGCGGGTTTCAAGCATTTCAATAGCTTGGGTTAATTCATTAACTGATTTCACTGTTTATTTACCTGCCATAATTCGGCGTATCCTGAAGAGCTTTCGGTGATTACTTGATTATTATCCCTAAAAGCGACGCTATAAACAACTGCCCCAGCCGGTCTAATATCATCACGGGGTAAAACGCGCCAGCTAGTTAGCCGTTCGCCGCTAGCAATATCCCATACGCTAACCTTGCGAGAAGGTGCGCCGGTTAATAGTTTAGTGCCATCAGGTGAAAATTGCACCGCACTAAAAATTTCTTGGCGATTAAAGTACTTTAACCTGGAAATTAACTGACCCGTCTTTAAATTCCAAATACTGGCTGATTTTTTACTGTCGGCGGTGAAGGCATAGCGTCCTTTAGCGTCAAGTGCCACCATAGTCACGCGGCTAGGGTGATTAAAACGATAGATAACTTGTCCCGAAACGGTATCCCAGACATAAGCTACAAAATCATTAGAGCCAGAAATAGCCACCCGGCCATTAGGTAACATATCAACCGCATTGATTTTTTCTTGATGCCCCAAAAACTCTAAGCGGCGACCATTAGCAATAGTAATGTGTACGACCTTACCGTTGCTTTGCCCAATGAGTAGGTAATCACCATTATTTGCCACGGCTACATCACGAATGGTAGATTCGGTGATCGACCAATAACCTTCGGATTGGCCATTGTCTATATTCCACAATGAAAAGTCATGGCGATTAGCGGTTAATGCATGACTGTTATTATCAGCAATATCTACCAGCAGTACTAAATTATCAGCGCTATTTTGCTGCTGTGACCAGTTATATTTCAGCGCATTTTTGTCTAAATCCCACAAACTGATGCCATGATGAATGGATGAGACAACACTGAACTTAGCGTCATTAGAGATATCAGCCGCGTAGGCTCCCTCTACAGCATGTTGCCACCTTTTTTCTGGCGCTTGGCCCAGAGGCTGACAAGCTGTTAGCAATATCAACACTAATAAAAACAAAAGCTTGGCTTTAAGAATAGTTAAGTTAGAGTTCAGCAAAATATTAATACTTTTTTCTTAGGGCATTTATCGTTAGTATAAGCGGCATTGTTTCACAATTCACACATATTTAAATGACTTAGCGGGAATTTCTGACTGAGTAGTAAAACGGAGATGTAAATGAGATTTTTTAAACCAACGGTAGTCGCTATTGCTTTATTATCAGTAATGGGTTGTCAAGAACCAGTTAAGCAAGAAGCACAAACAGTTGCGCTTGATACAGAAATACAAAAGCAAGCTTACGGCTTAGGTGCTTCAATTGGTATGTACATGGAGCGTAATCTAGAAGAGCACAATAAACTGGGTTTAGTTTTAGACAAAACACTTATTATTCGTGGCTTTACCGATAGTATGGACGGTAACTCTCAAATTGAAAAAGAAGACATTCAAGCGTTGTTGATGAATTTAGATCAAGCAATGAAGGCAAAGCAACAAGAGCAAGCGACAGTAAGCTCAGAAACAAGCTTAGCTGAAGGTCAAAAATTCTTAGCAGAAAATGCTGAAAAAGAAGGTGTTCAAGTTACTGAGTCGGGCATCCAATACGAAGTTTTAACCGCTGCTGACGGCGAAAAGCCTGTTGCCACTGATACAGTAAAAGTGCACTACAAGGGTACTTTCCTTAATGGTGAAACCTTTGATAGTTCATACGAACGTGGCGAGCCAGCTGTTTTTCCACTTAATCGCGTCATTTCAGGTTGGACCGAAGGTGTGCAGTTAATGTCAGTCGGTGCTAAGTTTAAATTTACTATTCCTGCAGAGCTTGCATATGGTCCTAAAGGTAATCCACCACGCATTCCAGGTAACTCTGTACTTCAGTTTGATATTGAATTATTAGAGATTCAAGAACCAGCAGCTCCAGCGCAGGTTGGCGATAAGTAGATAAATAAAAGCTTACATATTTTTTCATAGCAAAACCAACCATCTAGGTTGGTTTTTTGTTTCTAACCCTGCAGCCGCATTGCATAAAATTAGGCTATTTGGTTTGTTATAAGTACTCAAAGTACTCAGCAATAGTTAAACTTGAAGTTAGTCTGTATGAGTTAATACCAAATTAATTAGCCCTGCTATGCCATACTTATTTTCATTTTTGATCTCAAAACTTCTAAAATATCTCTGCGTTGACCGTAATTGTAGTCAAATACTAGCGTCATCAGGCTACAATTTATTGGCATCAATCTCTAGGAAGTATCGCATTACCGCGTTAAAAAACTGAACTTTTAGTATTAGCGCAATCTCATAGTCAATAACATCAATGTATTGTGTTGGAACCAAATTCAATTTGCCCGTTATATTTAGGAAAGCACGAACGCCCAAACTATTAAACGAAGGTATCGGATATATCAGTGGTTAAAACCAACCTCTCTTCTCATCAGTCACATAGTGACCTCGACAGTAAGGTATGTTTGGAATATGTTGCTTTGGTATATCCTCAAGAGTATGAGCAACTGAATTTTCATGTAAACCTTTACAGTTAACTAAACACGAGCAGGTAAGTTTAATAGGCACTCTTTGGCTGTTAAGAGTCCCCTCAAGACCTTACGGCATTTTTTTGCGAAAACAATTTCGGTATGGCTAACAAATATTACGCTATTGTATTGCGCGCCAGCGAATAGACTTTGCATTTAGCTATGTACGTTGACAATGTTAGTTTATGTCGGCAGGAAAGCAGCAGAAACGGCTAAGGCGTTTGTTAAGCACTTTAGCTGCGCTTTAACTAAGTTAAATCAACTACGCGATTAAATTGTGCTCGTTTGCGGTTTTTCTAAGTAGGCTGCTTCTTTTACAGCGTTAGCAATAATCAACCTACCTATTGTTTGAGATGGAATATGGCGTTGTTGGTAATACTGATAAAGTAGCTACTTGGCAAACCTTGTTATCAGTAATTATTTTTTTTGTGATTTAAGTTATTCACTTTGAACAAGCTTATTTAGAACTTATAACGTCACTAAATCATATTCTTAAATTTTAGGCAATAAAAAAGCCTTACCGAAGTAAGGCTTGAAATGCTCGCTATATGGTCTAGTAAACTAGCTTCTTTTTATTTGTTTCTTTATTATTTTTATTGTTTTTATTATTGTTTTTCTTTAGCGCGGGACATTTATAGCAAAGGCTTTTTCTCTGTGCAACAACTTTAATAGAGCATATATTCCACGAATATCTTCGTATAATGTATGTGTAAATTGACTACTCTTAGTCTGTTTTTTTTGTTATCGAGGTATTGATCAAGCTAGAAGTTAAAATTTCAATAAACTGGTTCCTTTAAAGAAGCGTAACAAAGTGTAAAAAAATGTTATCTATCAAGTTGTAACGTGAATATTAGCTAATAAAAAAAAGCTGATTAAAAGCACCTTACCTGGTCTACCACTTAAAGCATATTATAGATATATTGTTATTGCTTTATAGCTTTTACTAAAAAATATAAAAAAATAAAATTTTAAAAAAGTGAAATTATTTTAGTGAAAATGCTTGCTCTACTAAAATGGCGATTTATTGAGTCAATGATATGCGCTTGTATCTGGCTTTAATATGGTTTGCGAATTAAACTTTGCGATAGTATTTTCCCTCACAGTAAAAATAAGGCATATCTTTTATCAATGCTGTAAGCGAGCATAGATTTGATTTGGACATAGATCAATAAAATTTGAAGTGGTAGAATGCGCGCATACAAATAGCGGAGAAAAATTTTCATGACTGAATTAAAAAATGATACGTATTTACGTGCGCTATTGCGCCAACCTGTTGATTACACACCTGTTTGGATGATGCGTCAAGCTGGACGTTATCTACCTGAGTATCGTGAAGTACGCAAAGGGGCTGGCGATTTTATGTCGGTTTGCCGTGATGCTGATTTAGCTTGTGAAGTCACCATTCAACCTTTACGTCGCTTTCCCCTTGATGCGGCAATTTTATTTAGTGATATTTTAACTATTCCTGATGCTATGGGTTTAGGTCTGTACTTTGAAACAGGCGAAGGGCCTAAATTTGAACGGCCAATTACCTGTAAAGCCGATGTTGATAAAATTGGTATTCCAGACCCTGAAGGTGAACTGCAATATGTGATGAATGCAGTCCGCACCATTAAGAAAACGCTGAATGGTGATGTACCGCTGATTGGTTTTTCTGGTAGTCCTTGGACGCTTGCCACTTATATGATTGAAGGTAGTAGCTCAAAAGCTTTCACTAAGATCAAAAAAATGATGTTTTCAGAGCCAAAAACATTACACTTATTATTAGATAAGTTAGCTGACTCAGTTATTTTATATTTAAATGCTCAGATTGCTGCAGGCGTGCAATCGGTAATGGTATTTGATACTTGGGGTGGTGTTTTGTCACCTCGAGACTATAAAGATTTTTCATTGCAATACATGGCGAAAATTGTTGACGGTTTAACTCGTCATAATGATGGTCGTCAAGTACCAGTAACATTATTTACCAAAAATGGTGGCATGTGGTTAGAAGATATCGTTGCAACAGGTTGTGATGCGGTTGGTCTTGATTGGACCATTGATATTGAAAATGCCAAAGCGCGTGTTGGTGATAAAGTGGCACTACAAGGTAATATGGATCCATCAATGTTATATGCGCCATTACCCAGAATTGAGCAAGAAGTGTCAAAAATATTAGCCGGCTTTGGCGAAGGTGGCACTGGGCATGTGTTTAACTTAGGTCACGGTATACATCCAGATGTAAACCCAGATCATGCGGGCCACTTTATTGAGTCGGTTCACCGTTTGAGCAAGCCATATCATCGATAAGCCGTACTTGTTAGCAATGTTATTTGTGTCTTGTTGGCGCAAAGTAATTTAGTTTATTGTATTTAAAGGAGCCTGTGGCTCCTTTTTTTTGCCTTGAAATTATAATGCAATGGCTTACTTGTAAAGTACGACTAGGCAGTTGCTAATAAGTTGCTAAATATACAAACAGACTGGCTGTTTATTTATACCAATCTCACTAATTACCTGATCATTTCTACTGGTTAAAACAACCCACTACTACGTTATTTATTTAATAATTAGCATAACGAGTTATTGAAATAAATGCCTTATATTTGATTGTTTTTCCTGAGTACAAAGTAGTCCACCTAATTAATGAAATTGGTATTAGGCTTTGGTTATTGCTTTTAGATTAAGGTATGCTGAGGTATAAATTGATTCTAAAAGGACATGACAATGATCACCAATAAAATTTTTTCATCGATGTTAGCGATAACCTTTTTACTCAGTGCTTGCGGCAGTAGCTCAACCGACAAGGATGAAGCTAAAACAGTTAAAGCTGATGAGATGATAGCTCAAACTGAGCAGGAAAATAATAGCCAGCAGATGGAAACTAAACTTATTGAGACACCGGTAAATACTCATAAAGCATTAACAGGTCATAATATGGAAGACAGAACAAATAAATTGCAAGATGGATTTAATGGCTGGCAACGTGGTCGCGTACAGTTTTTAAATTTAGAAGGTGGCTTTTACGGTATTATTACTGATTCGGGTAAAAAAATATTGCCAATGAATATGACAAAAGAGTTTGCGCAAAATGGTGCTATTGTTCGCATCAAAGGCAAAGTAAAAGATGTCATGACCATTCAACAATGGGGCACACCTTTTACGATTACTGATATTGAGCTTATAAAACCAGGCAATAAAGTCAATAATGCCGACATGTAATCCTCAGTAAGCAGCAGTAAGAGGTAAGTAACTAGTTATTTATGTTATTAATAAGTTATGGGCAAATAAGTGGCTGAGTAAATAATGCTAAGGTTTTACCGTGGTCACTGACTTGTATTTGATATAGGTGACGATATTGTTGTTCGGTAAGATCTGCGACATCTAATGCACTGAGTAATGCTGATAATTTTGCTGTGGTGTTACTGTGACCCATCACTAATACATTTTCTTCTTGTTTGAGTAACAGCTGTGCCAACTGACTCAGTTCTTTTGACGAATATTGCTGTGTTGCCAACTGTTGCTGTTTAGCAAAAGGTGCAGCTGTCGCCATGGTAAGGTGGTAGGCTGTGCTATATACCCGCTCCACTTCAAGGTGCAGTTTCAGAGCTAAGCTAGGAAATCAGATCAAGGCGCGATACGAAGATAATGGTTATTCCCTTATCAAGTAGTGCAACGCTGGACTGGTTTTCTAGTTTAGCTCCCTACGGGCAAGCCGATAAAGGGTCATCTCCAGCGTTATTGATTTCGACAATAGAACAGCTATTCTCTTCAATCCATGCCTAGTAGCTAACCCTTTCTCGACTTGCACAAACCTGCACCTTGAAGTGGAGCGGGTATATACATGTTTGATTTGGGTGTACTCAAGCATAGTAGCAATTTGCTGTGCTCTTAATTGACCACATTGGGTCAATTTAGGGTCATCCTGCACTGCTTGCTTTTCTGCATGGCGAACTAAGTAATACCAATTTGATTAATTAAGTGATCTACTTTTTCATGAGGAAAAATGGATAAATACAAGGCATAAAATTTAATCAGTAGTTATTCTACTTATAAATTTTATAACGCTGTAGTTATTCATTTTAACCATTAAAAATGAGCAGGTAATTAATCAACTTGGCTATGTCCCAATTAACTGTGTCTGCGATAACAACAGGCTGTTTTCATTGGGGTTATCACTTGATTCAATAAACCTATACCAACTTAGGTAATTATCGAGGTATTTCGTTGCTACGCCGTGAAACCGAGCTATCCAGCCGTGAAGTCTGCCGTGATAAGCGTTAA
>NZ_VOLS01000140.1 GCF_007954265.1 Colwellia sp. C1TZA3
GATATCTTTGGCTATAACGGTTTTTATCACCTCACCAAAGCTTTTCGCAGATTAACACGTCCTTCATCGCCTCTAACTGCCAAGGCATCCACCACATACGCTTAGTCACTTAACCATACAACCCCAAGTAGTTTCCTATTTGGTACAAACAGGTGACAAAACCTGCTCAATTGTAAAGTCTGACATTTTCACGCACACAAAGTGTGTCTTGAATAAGAGTGGTAATTCACTACTAATAGATAAACTAAAAGTAAATAAACTACCGGTTTGATTACATTCCCTACCTAACAAAAGTGAGGAGGACCCGTAATCACCATTACTAACATGCGATATTCCTATTAATAACAGCTTGGTATTTATAATTTACAAACAACAGCGCGACACCGTGTTCATCATATAAATACCGGTATTTATATCAGCTTTCCAGATTGTTAAAGAATTTGTCATTCACACGCATTCGGTGAAGACTTGGTTTAAAAAAACCAAACTTAAAGTAGCTATAAAAGCATAACTTAAGTTTGGTCTCTTTCCCTTTCTTATGAGGGAAGAAGAAGTGGTGGAGCTAAGCAGGATCGAACTGCTGACCTCCTGCGTGCAAGGCAGGCGCTCTCCCAGCTGAGCTATAGCCCCGCAATGGGAAACATCAGATTAAAACTTCAGATTTACGTTTTTTACAAGGCGGAAGGATGCGAAGTGTAGGCTTTTCTACACGAGTATCTTTCCAACGCCGTAAAAAGCGTAAATTGGTAGGTCTGGGCAGACTTGAACTGCCGACCTCACCCTTATCAGGGGTGCGCTCTAACCAGCTGAGCTACAGACCTATTTCTCTTTCAAGAATTGTTGTCCGAAGCTTAGATGTTTGGACTTCTTCTAATTTGTTATCATGTAATTTGTGTGAACACTCGCGAAACTTTCCTCCAAGAGTCAAGTTTCCATTAAGCTGTTTTACTTCAAGATAAGGAGGTGATCCAACCCCAGGTTCCCCTAGGGTTACCTTGTTACGACTTCACCCCAGTCATGAATCACAAAGTGGTGACCGTCCTCCCCGAAAGGTTAAACTAGCCACTTCTTTTGCAACCCACTCCCATGGTGTGACGGGCGGTGTGTACAAGGCCCGGGAACGTATTCACCGTAGCATTCTGATCTACGATTACTAGCGATTCCGACTTCATGGAGTC
>NZ_VOLS01000141.1 GCF_007954265.1 Colwellia sp. C1TZA3
AGTCTGAGGAATCCCCACAAGTTTAACGAGTAAGCGCTTGATATCTGGTAATATGTTAATCACCACAAAAAACAAATAAACCAAATACAAGCGCTATGCCTACATTATCAGACTTATTCTCTTCCAATTCAATCACTATAGACCCTAGAGTCGCTAACTCTCTTTTTACCGCGGCCAATAGCCTGCTCAATGGCGCAGCATTAACCTTGACCTCCATGGGAAGGCACTCCGCTAGCTTGCATGATAAATCAGAGAAACACGCTATAAAACGTGTGGATAGATTACTTGGTAATCAGCACCTACATCAACATAGACCTTCATATTACCAAGTAATAGCAGGCTTATTTATTACAACGCCTCACCCGCTTATCCATGTCGATTGGTCTACTGTCTATAACTATAATTTTGTCATGCTAAGAGCGGCTATCTCCATTGGTGGGCGAGCGGTGACTGTCTATGAGGAGGTTCATCCTGAAATTAAACACGCTAACCACCAAGTACACTTAAGCTTCATTGCCAATTTAAAAAATGTTTTGCCTGTAGGTATTCAGCCCATTATATGCACTGATGCAGGCTTTAAAATCCCCTGGTTTAAAGCCATTGAAGCTCATCAATGGTTTTGGCTTGCCAGAACGAGAGGTACCGTAAAATGTCGACTGCAAGGTGAGCACGATTGGGATTATGTGAGTAAGTGTCACGCCCTTGCGCTCCCCATAGCAAGTGAATTGAAAGGCGTAGTGCTATCAAAATCCCATCAATTCTCTTGTCGTGGCGTGCTATACAAAGGAAGAAATATGCAGCGTCATAAGGTGAATCGCAAGGGAGTAACCACAAAATGCAACACCAATAAAAAGAACGCAAAGTCAGCAAAAGAGCCTTGGTTTTTAGTGTCTAATTTGCCGAGAGAAACATTTAAAGCCAATCACTTAGTGAATATGTATAAACGAAGAATGGCCATTGAAGAATCATTTCGGGACTGCAAAAATGAATATTATGGCTTAGGCTTATCGCGCAGTTTAAGTCGTTCGGTAGAAAGGTTACAGGTTATTTTACTCTTGAGTATGATGGTTCAATTTTACCTCTATTGTGTGGGTAAGGCGGCAGAAACAGCAGGGTATCATCTGCAATTTCAAGCAAACTCTGTAAAAACGAAGCGGGTGTTATCTTATGG
>NZ_VOLS01000142.1 GCF_007954265.1 Colwellia sp. C1TZA3
CACACCCAACCTATCAACGTTGTAGTCTCCAACGACCCTTTAGGGAGCTTAAAGCTCCAGTGAGAACTCATCTCAAAGCCTGCTTCCCGCTTAGATGCTTTCAGCGGTTATCAGTTCCGAACGTAGCTACCGGGCAATGCTATTGGCATAACAACCCGAACACCAGCGGTTCGTCCACTCCGGTCCTCTCGTACTAGGAGCAGCCCTCTTCAATTCTCAAACGCCCACGGCAGATAGGGACCGAACTGTCTCACGACGTTCTAAACCCAGCTCGCGTACCACTTTAAATGGCGAACAGCCATACCCTTGGGACCGACTTCAGCCCCAGGATGTGATGAGCCGACATCGAGGTGCCAAACACCGCCGTCGATATGAACTCTTGGGCGGTATCAGCCTGTTATCCCCGGAGTACCTTTTATCCGTTGAGCGATGGCCCTTCCATACAGAACCACCGGATCACTATGACCTACTTTCGTACCTGCTCGACGTGTCTGTCTCGCAGTTAAGCTGGCTTATGCCATTGCACTAACCGTACGATGTCCGACCGTACTTAGCCAACCTTCGTGCTCCTCCGTTACTCTTTAGGAGGAGACCGCCCCAGTCAAACTACCCACCAGACAGTGTCCCCAAGCCCGATTAGGGCCCTAGGTTAGAACATCACGCATACAAGGGTGGTATTTCAAGGTAGACTCCACCACATCTGGCGACATGGTTTCATAGTCTCCCACCTATCCTACACATGTAGGAGCAATGTTCACTGTCAAGCTATAGTAAAGGTTCACGGGGTCTTTCCGTCTAGCCGCGGGTATACGGCATCTTAACCGCAATTTCAATTTCACTGAGTCTCGGGTGGAGACAGTGTGGCCATGATTACGCCATTCGTGCAGGTCGGAACTTACCCGACAAGGAATTTCGCTACCTTAGGACCGTTATAGTTACGGCCGCCGTTTACCGGGGCTTCGATCATGAGCTTCTCCGAAGATAACCCAATCAATTAACCTTCCGGCACCGGGCAGGCGTCACACCGTATACGTCATCTTTCGATTTTGCACAGTGCTGTGTTTTTAATAAACAGTTCCAGCCACCTGGTTACTTCGACTCTCC
>NZ_VOLS01000143.1 GCF_007954265.1 Colwellia sp. C1TZA3
CGATACCAACCGTTGGCTTAACAACAGACTCAGGGACGCTGAACGATGACGTTATTACAAACGATGCAGCCTTAAGCTTTAGTGAAGCAGCTAGTGATGTAAATAGAACTTATTCAATTGATGGCGCAGCGGCGACTACGGAGTACACCGCACCGACAGTCAATGGCGGGTATACGGTCACGGTCACGGATACCGATACGGCCGGAAATGTTAAAACAGCAAGTACGACCTTTACCTTAGATACAACCTTAGCGATACCAACTGTTGGCTTAACAACAGACTCAGGGACGCTGAACGATGACGTTATTACAAACGATGCAGCCTTAAGCTTTAGTGAAGCAGCTAGTGATGTAAATAGAACTTATTCAATTGATGGCGCGGCGGCGACTACGGAGTACACCGCACCGACAGTCGATGGCGAGTATACGGTAACCGTAACGGATACCGATACGGCCGGAAATATTAAAACAGCAAGTACGACCTTTACCTTAGATACAACCGTTGCCATGCCAAGCATTACACTTGATAACGATAGTGGAGCAAGTGCTAGCGACAGCATTACAAACGATGCATCAGCATTAACTGTTAGTGCCGCAGCAGCTGATGTCACCAGAGTCTATTCAATTGATGGTGCGGCGGCGACTACGGAGTACAGCGCACCGACAGTCGATGGTGAGTACACGGTCACAGTAACGGATACCGATACGGCCGGAAATGTTAAAACAGCAAGCACGAGCTTTACTTTAGATACAACCTTAGCGATACCAACCGTTGGCTTAACAACAGACTCAGGGACGCTGAACGATGACGTTATTACAAACGATGCAGCCTTAAGCTTTAGTGAAGCAGCTAGTGATGTAAATAGAACTTATTCAATTGATGGCGCGGCGGCGACGACTGAGTACAGCGCACCAACAGTCGATGGCGAGTACACAGTCACAGTAACCGATACTGATATTGCCGGAAATGTTAAAACAGCAAGTACGACATTTACCTTAGATACAACCTTAGCGATACCAACCGTTGGCTTAACAACAGACTCAGGGACGCTGAACGATGACGTTATTACAAACGATGCTGCCTTAAGCTTTAGTG
>NZ_VOLS01000144.1 GCF_007954265.1 Colwellia sp. C1TZA3
GATATCTTTGGCTATAACGGTTTTTATCACCTCACCAAAGCTTTTCGCAGATTAACACGTCCTTCATCGCCTCTAACTGCCAAGGCATCCACCACATACGCTTAGTCACTTAACCATACAACCCCAAGTAGTTTCCTATTTGGTGCACCGCGGAGACTAATCCGCAGCAATTGTAAAGTCTGACATTTTCACGCACACAAAGTGTGTCTTGAATAAGAGTGGTAATTCACTACTAATAGGTAAACTAAAAGTAAATAAACTACCGGGTTGATTACGTTTCCGAGGAGGACCCGTAATCACCATTACTAACAGGCGATATTCCTATTAATAACAGCTTGGTATTTATAATTTACAAACAACAGCGCGACACCGTGTTTGTCATATAAATACCGGTATTTATATCAGCTTTCCAGATTGTTAAAGAACTTGTCAATTGCACACATTCGGCAACGACTTGGTTTAAAAAACCAAACTTAACTTATCAACATTGATAGTTTAAGTTTGGTCTCTTTCTTTAAAGAAGAAGTGGTGGAGCTAAGCAGGATCGAACTGCTGACCTCCTGCGTGCAAGGCAGGCGCTCTCCCAGCTGAGCTATAGCCCCGCAATGGGTAACATACTTTAGCTAAAACGAAACGTATATTAACATTTTTTACAAGGCGGTTTATCGCGAGGTGTAGGTTTTCTACACAAGTGATGAACCAACGCCGTAAAAATTGTAAATTGGTAGGTCTGGGCAGACTTGAACTGCCGACCTCACCCTTATCAGGGGTGCGCTCTAACCAGCTGAGCTACAGACCTATCTCTTTCAAGATTTCACGTCCGAAGCTAGCATGTTTGGACTTCTTCTAATTTGTTATCATGTAATTTGTGTGAACACTCGTAGAGCACTCTCTAAAGAGTATTCTCATTAAGCTGTTTCACTTCAAGATAAGGAGGTGATCCAACCCCAGGTTCCCCTAGGGTTACCTTGTTACGACTTCACCCCAGTCATGAATCACAAAGTGGTGACCGTCCTCCCCGAAAGGTTAAACTAGCCACTTCTTTTG
>NZ_VOLS01000145.1 GCF_007954265.1 Colwellia sp. C1TZA3
ATGTAGATACCATCTCTCCATACCGACTTCAAACACTCATTTAAATTGCTTGAGATCGGTATTCGCTTTGGTGCTTTAACACCCCAAAACAAATCTGTACTAACTTTCTCATTGCAGCGCCAAGGGCCTGCATCTTTGTTTTTCCTGCCTTCAATAAACGTTCATATTGAAGCTTAATATCAGGGTTATATTTAGTCGCAACAATCGCAGCCATGTATAAAATAGCCCGTATTCGACCTGGTCCATTTTTACATAATGTTGTTCGCCCCTTCATTTTCCCTGATTCCCAGAGTTTGGGGACAACACCAACAAAAGCCGCCGCTTGGCTTGCTGTTTCAAAGTCTCGACTATTTAATACTGATAGCATTTCTCGGGACAAAACTTCTCCAACTGCTGGTATTGTTTTTAATATTGAACGATCTTTCTTTAGCTTCGGGTTTTGATCAATATGATTATCAACTAATTTTTTTATTCGATTAACTTCGTTACTTAGTTGTTTAATCATTAGCTGAATTGATTCGATTACTGTTTTTGATGCTTGGCTGACTTCAGCTTTTTCAAGTCTATTATGCTCGCGTTGTAAATCATTCTCCAAGCCTGTAAGCCTTGATAATAAAGCCTTAAGTATTCGTATGTCGTCAGTTTCTGGCTGCCATAGCCTAGGTCGAATTAACGCACTGTAACGCGCTAAAACCATACTATCTTTTTTGTCTGTTTTACCTCGAACGCCTAGCCCTTTCGCAAAATTGCGAATGAAAGCAGGATTAATAACACTGACTTTAACGCCCATTTTAAATAACGCATAAGCCAAAGCTTCGTGATAAACGCCCGTTGCTTCTAAGCAAATATAAATATTGCTAAGTTCTGTACAAACGTGTTTTTCTAACCATAATTTTAATTGCTGAAAACCCTGTTCTGAATTAGGTAAAACCTTCGTTTTGATTTTCAGTGAATTTATATCTTTTAACCAAAGACAATCAAATTTATCTTTAGCAACGTCAATGCCAATATCATAATTCATCTC
>NZ_VOLS01000146.1 GCF_007954265.1 Colwellia sp. C1TZA3
TATTAATTTAAAGGCACTTATTGCTCAAGAAACCAATGGCAGAATGAGAATTCGCCTATTAGCTTTATTGCACATTAAGGATGGAGCTGACAGAACTCAAGCTGCCAAACATGTAAAAGTAAGCAGGAAAGTAGTCAATGACTGGGCTAAAAAGTTTTTTAATGAGGGTCTTGAAGGGCTAAATGAAAAAACAAGATCAGGACGCCGGCCTAAACTTACCGAAAATCAATTATCCGAGCTTAAAGAGTATGTTCAACGGCACAGTATAAAAGAGAGTGGCGGCAGGCTAAATGCGGCAGCACTTGTTTCAATCATTGATGACAAGTTTGGGGTGAAATACAGTAGAACGAATGTTTATAGGCTGTTGCATGCACTTAATTTCTCATGGATAACAAGCCGCTCTCGTCACCCTAAACAGTCCCAAAAAATCCAAGAAGATTTTAAAAAAAGTTCAAAATAACATTGATCGAAAAGATCCCCGAAGATCAGCCATTGGATAGTGTAGATATCTGGTTTCAAGATGAAGCAAGGTTTGGTCAGCAGAATACAACCACAAGGCTCTGGGCAGAAAAAGGGAGCCGTCCGCGAGTGGTTAAACAGCAACAATTTTTAAACGCTTACTTATTTGGTGCTGTTTGCCCAGGAAATGGAAAGACAGAGGCATTAGTTTTACCTTTTTCAAATAAAGCGGGTATGAAACTCCACATGGAGCAAATATCAAAAGCCACACCACTAGGTAGACACAGCGTTGTCATAATGGATGGAGCAGGTTGGCATACAGAGCATGTTGTAGATGAATTTGATAATGTTAGCATCATAAAATTACCCGCTTATTCACCTGAATTAAATCCAATTGAACAGGTATGGCAGTGGTTAAGACAGAATGAGTTAGCGAATAAATGTTTTAAGGATTATGACGATATTGTTGAATCTTGTAGTAATGCATGGAAC
>NZ_VOLS01000147.1 GCF_007954265.1 Colwellia sp. C1TZA3
TGTTATGCCTAAGCCTCGCTCACAACAAATCAGTTTAGTAGATACCTCCTATTATCACATCTGCAGCCGTACAGTACGAAAGGCTTTTTTATGTGGCGTAGATAAGGAAACGGGTGTCAGTTTTGAACATAGACGCGCATGGATTGAAAAGAGACTACTACAATTATCTCAGGTGTTTTCTATCGATATTTGCGCCTATGCCGTCATGCATAATCATTTACATATCGTATTACATGTTAATAGTGAGCAAGTAAAAAGCTGGTCAACAGAGGAGGCACTTCAGCGTTGGCATCAATTATTTAAAGGCACACGATTAACTCAACAATATTCCAATAAACAGCATGAAAAGCCACTTGATAAGTTTCAACTCGCGACGGTTGAAAGCACAGCTGACATTTATAAACAGCGATTAATGAGTATAAGCTGGTTTATGCGCTCATTGAACGAGCCGATAGCGCGACAAGCGAACCAAGAAGATAAATGCACCGGGCACTTTTGGGAAGGACGTTTTAAATCGCAAGCACTGCTTGATGAAGGGGCGCTACTGTCGTGTATGGCTTATGTTGATTTAAACCCTGTACGTGCAGGCATTGCACCCACACCAGAGCAGTCAGACTTCACCAGTATTCAATTACGGATAAAAGCGGCAATAAAAGGCGAACAACCGCTAATGCTATTACCTTTTACGGGCAATGAACACCAACAAAAATCAACGGGTATTGGCTTTAGTTTACAAGATTACTTAACACTGGTTGATGAAACAGGGTGTATTCTGCGTGATGACCAACGTGGTGTGATTAAAGGTAAAACCACAAGCATTTTAACCAGGCTGCACATCAGTGATAAAAGCTGGTTAAAACTTACCACAGAATTTGAAAGCCTATTCACTGGCGCGGTAGGTACTGCTCAACATTTATGTGAATTTAGTGAGCATGTTGGTTTGC
>NZ_VOLS01000148.1 GCF_007954265.1 Colwellia sp. C1TZA3
TAACGCCCTGTTAACAGGCTAAAAATAGTTGGTTAAAATAAGCGACGAAGGAGCAAAAACCAACTGTTTTTTGTCCTTGTTTAACAGCTTGTTAAGTGCACATTGCTCCGAACTGTTCTCGACTAATATCACCTATTGCAAAATTAGGTTCAATATTTCTTGTGCCGGGAATCGCACGTGTTTCTGGTGGAAAGTGCCAGATATTAAAGTGGTCGTTTGGATAAGTATCATATTGCAGCTTATCCCACCCTAAAATATTAGCCATTCTATGAACGGTAATTTTTTTCGCTATTTGAATTTGAGCGTTAGACTCAAAGAATAAATGATACCCAGTATTAATAGCGCCGGTCATAACATCGACTGCCTGCAACCCCCAATGTAACTTCGAGTTTTCCATTGATACATGTTCGATTGTCGATGATGTAGGGAGTTTTGCAAGCATATGATTAGTTATAATTTGCATAACCTCATCTTGTTTGCTGTAAGAAGTGCTTTTTTGATCAATGTAGACTTTAAATTTTGAATTTAATCCATGGCTACTTTGACGCAACAAGAAATCATATGTTGTGAAAAATGCGCCTTCCTCGTCTGAGTGCCACTTTCTGTAAGGTGCTTTTGAAACTGCAATAGAATGAAACGTGCATGGACTTTGAAGTATGAACTTTAGAATAGAAGTGCATAAATTAACTTGCCCTGCGCTCTTTCGTACTTTTTCCCATTTTATTTCGCCTTGGAGCCCGCTTGCATTATAGATTTTTTCAATGGTTTGATTGAATACAGGCAGAAAATCTTCGGGGACATTTAAAATTCCAATAGTATAACAAGGGCAACCTTTGTGGGTTCCACTTTCATCAGCAAATGATGCTATAAACGTCATAACGACTCCATGTTTGACTGTGCATTTAACGC
>NZ_VOLS01000149.1 GCF_007954265.1 Colwellia sp. C1TZA3
GGTCAGAAATTGCGAACCAGCAGGCCCAGTATCATTGAACCCAGAAAAGGAAAGTATAAAAAACGCACAAAAAGAAGTCGCTTAATAAAATTAGGGGAAACAGTGTCAACTATCTTGAAAAACACCGAAGTTAGTAAGCAATTCATCCCCAGAAAAAAGCATAATTGAAGTAATTAAACATAATATAAAAGCTTGTTTACCTGATAGCTTTAGCCAATCAAATACTTGTTTCGGATCGAACATGAATACTCCTTGATGCCTAACGCCTCATTAAGAGGCTAAAAATAGTGGGCTAAAATGGAGCGAAGCGAACAGCCCGCTGTTTTTAGTCCTTTTGAATGACTTGTTAGTGGGCTTTTAATCACGCATAAATGATTCTTTAGAATGAGCGTCGGAGGATGCTTGACCTTCGCAACTATCACAGTATTTACCATCATTTTGATAATACTCAACAAGATCTTCATCATCTAAAGTAGCGGGACACTCACGAGGAACCTCTTCAAATTCATGATTATAACCAGAGCATTGAACATCTTCGATTAGCGGTCTAATACAATTATCAAAATGATATTTTTGCGGGGGAGTTAAGCTGTCGTAGCCGTTGTTTGCTGCAAATAAAGCTATGCCTGTTATGGTACTTTCACTTGCGTTATTGTCTTTTGCTGATTGCTCTAATATCTCAGGATTATTCGTATTGATTTCTTTTAGTGCATCTAAGTTCATTTCAAACTCCTTGTAAAGTTTGATGGTATATCAGGCTGACTTGCCCACTAACGCCTCATTAAGAGGAAATTTGTAGTTGGCTAAAATGTTGAACGCAGTGAAAACAGCCAACTGTAAATTTTCCTGCTTTAATGACTTGTTATGTGTTTATGCTAAGTACCTGACCTTTAACATG
>NZ_VOLS01000014.1 GCF_007954265.1 Colwellia sp. C1TZA3
CCTGCTTACTTTTACATGTTTGGCAGCTTGAGTTCTGTCAGCTCCATCCTTAATGTGCAATAAAGCTAATAGGCGAATTCTCATTCTGCCATTGGTTTCTTGAGCAATAAGTGCCTTTAAATTAATAAGCTCCAATTTCTCAGATAATTGTTTTTTAGTAATATATTTCATAACTACCATTAGATCACAAATTTAATGTAATTGGTATAAGATAACCAATGACGACGGTATGTTATTCTGAGCCAGTATCATTTACGGCAAAGGCTTTGTTGCTTTTTTCGCAATATAATAACGGTAGTAACCAACGCAACTACTACCAACAAAAATAGTTTCAACGAGTATACCTACAGGTGTCCATAAAATAAGGTTGTGAACAAACCATAATGAACCACCTGTTATCATCATCGAACGTAAAAATTTATCGTTATGGCTAAAAGAGCCGACAGTAATAAAAATGGTGGCGACAAAGCCAATAATACTCAAAAGACCTGAATAAGTACTTACCGTGATCAATAAACTAACGCTAAGCGAGGCTATCGCTAGCCACTGAAACTTAAATTTAATAGAGATTAAAAACCGCAGACTAGAAAACAAAAATATATAACCTGCTGTAGGCTGGTTAAGCAACAAGTAATGAAAACCATTAAAAAAGCAACTAACAGACAGTGCGGCTAAAAGTGTATTTTTGTTTTTGAGTTGCATAGCCCAACACTCAATAATAAGTGTCACGCTAACGAGTAATTGTGAAAGGAGAAAGTCTGGCATAATAATCGATCAGTATTATACCAATTTGATTAATTAAGTGATCACCTTTTTCATAAGAAAAAAGGGATAAATACAAGGCATAAAATTTAGTTAGTAGTTATTCACCTTATAAATTTTATAACGCTGTAGTTATTCATTTTAACCATTAAAAATGAGCAGGTAATTAATCAACTTGGTATTATACCAATTACATTAAGTTATTGCTCACTTGTACTAGTTAAAATAGCTCAATGCTGTGTTGCTCTCACTCCCAATAGCCAGCTATTGCTCAATCGAGCGCCTTACCTTGAATTATTTTTCCTGCGCACAACAAGATCACAAACTTAATGGAACTGGTATTAGTTGTAGGTAACGGCTTTAATATTCTTTAAACCGGTAAATAAATGAGCTACCGTCGTTCATTGGCATCAAAACTTAGCCATCATCAGTCAGCTATAAATCATAAAAGCGAACACAGGTTAATTCATCAATGCCATTTATGTTTATTGCGTTAAACACTAAACACTTATTAATATTTTTGGTATTCATAAAGTCAGCACTAGCGCTTTTCATTCGCGTCATGTTAACAGGTAAATGCTGTAAGGTGTCTTAATAACTATAACTTTTATAACTTTTATAACAAAGGTTATAGTTATTAAAGTTAACGACAGCTATAGTTAATCAAATAATACTTAAGCCCTCTCAGGATTAGCACACTAGCCGACACAGAGGTAGTTATTGGAAGTTAAGGCTATAAAATGGCTTGTTAGCTGGGTTGATTTTCTATAATAGCCTATTAGCTAATACTTGTTGTAACTGATTATTGGCTTCTTCAGTGAAAAGCAGTGAGGTTGACACTTCTTTAATATATTCATCATCAATGTCAGTATGCGCCAGTCTCAGTTCAAGTTGGCTGATAATTTTTGCTTCATAAACATAACAGGCTAGAGGTATTTTATTGTGTAATGTTGGTAATAATGCTGCGCGTTTAACTTTCGCTTGTAAGGCTAATACTTCTAATATCGAATCAGGGAAATTCCAATGCTTGGCAATAAAATAGGTCAGCTTTGCTGATTCTTTAGCCATCACGCTTTTAAATAAGCTGGAGTTTGGCTGACAATCTGGATGAACAATAGCAAACGCCTCGGTCAATAACTGATAAATGATAAGATCGCCTAGATTACAAATTAAACCAATAAAGTAGGCTTGAGCCGCACTATCTTTTATACACGATTTAGCAACTAGTGCTTTTGCTGTGATGCCAGTAGATAAGCTATGTTGCCAAATTTTTTGACCATATTGTCTAAAGTAGATAGTTGATTTTGGTACCAGCTTATGAATAAATCCGTTAATAACACCTTCTGATAAACCGTTGGTGCCTAACAGCATAAAAGCAGATTTAAGATCAGTGATCTCTTTATTATTACGATTATAATAAACCGAATTAGCGAGCTCGATAACCTTTGCGGCAATGGCTGGCTCTTGCTGAATTAATTGGATTAACGCCTCAGCATCAAAGTCTTGGTTATTTATCTGCTCAATAATTTTCGTTAAAGACAATGGTAATATAGGTAATACATCTAAAATCAATTTTGGATTTTTTAATAAAACTTGTATTTTCGATGATATAAGTAGCGATAGTTCATGGTCATTTGGCGACTCTACTCGGTTAGACTCTCCTAATAGATAGTCATAAAAACTTTGTTGGTATTCATCTTCAAAGGAGTGAAACATGAGTCCATCGTGGTTTTTATTGTGGTTTATGTTCTGTTTACTTTCTTCAACTTTTTTTTCTGAACCAATACCTTGCCTGCTTTCTTCAAAAAAATATACATTAGGGGTGCCACTTTCAGGTTTTTGAAATAATTGACTTAATAGTTTGTTTAACATGGCTATAAAAAACACTTAAAGGGTTAAAAAGGATGTCAGTATTGAAAAAGGCCACTAAGTTAACATCCAAGTTTTACCGAGCTTTTTTCTTATTATTGTAATTTATTTTTGTTTGATAATAACTTAATTCTTTAGACAAAATTAGCTTTTATTTACGCTTTAATAAACAAATGTTTGAGTTAGATAAATATAAAACTTAGCCTGAATTAATGCAGTAATTAATCGCTGAGTTAATCGTTGAATTAATCGCTGAATTAAGAGCTTAAAAGTTAACCACTATAGTGATTGAAATATCTAGCGAAAGTTTGCTTTAATTACATCATCATTAATAACAAAAATGTGCTTAATCCAGACATTATTGCGTTAGTGCTTAATATTGATTTTGACAAAGATATTAAGTTGAAACTATTGTTTAGTGGCAGCATATGCTAGTTATACCAATCCCATTAAGTTATTGCTCACTTGTACTAGTTAAAATAGCTTAAGGCTGTGTTGCTCTCACTCCCAATAGCCAGCTATTGCTCAATCGAGCGCCTTACCTTGAGTTATTTTTCCTGCGCACAACAAGATCACAAACTTAATGGAACTGGTATTATTACTAGTGCCATTATTACTAACGTCATCAGTGTTATTTTTAGCATTGTAGTTAACACAAGCAAAGATTAACTTTACCTCAAGGTTAGTGCCACAACATTACTTTAATTACTCTGAGCAAGTCGTCACAAAATTATTATACCAATCAAATTAATTAATGGTGCAAATTTTAATGAGGGTAAATTTTCAAGAACAAGGCGCTTGATTGAGCAATAGCTGGCTATTGGGATTGAAAGCAACGATGTTATTGGATATTTAGACCATTTAAAAAGATCACTTAGTTAGTTTGATTGGTATTACTACTATCTTGGGTATTATCTGGGTATTTTTCTTGTCGCTTTTTTTTACCCGTGTAAAATAACGCCATTATTCCTTTCTTGTGCAATTAGTAAAACTTATCTATGTTCGAATTAAAATATCAAACACCTAAAGCTTGGGCCGATGTAGTGCTGAATGACTTCGATACCTTTTTAACCGATCATGCCGCAGCAGAAAAAAAAGCCTCAGGTATGGCGATGTCGATGATCTCTCATTATCCGGATCGAAAATCAGTAGTGAAAGCGATGGCAGACTTAGCCATTGAAGAACTTATTCATTTCAAACAAGTGTTAAAGTTAATTTATGCCCGTGGTGGACAATTAGGTGCGGATGAAAAAGACCCTTACATTAACCAAATTAGAAAGGTTTTTCGTAATGGTAGCGATGTATTTTTTATGGACCGATTAATAGTGGGAGGCGTAATTGAAGCCCGTGGTCATGAGCGATTTTTTTTGATTGCACAAGCGCTACCCGAAGGGAAAGACAAAGAATTTTATCAAACTATCGCTAAGTCAGAAGAAAAACATAAAAATTTATTTATTGAATTAGCTTACGAATATTTTCCTAAAGCAGATGTTGATCAGCGTTTAGCCGAAGTTTTAGACATTGAAGCAGACATCTGTGCGGCGCTACCCTTTCGAGCAGCTTTGCATTAATGTGACACAGAGCTTTAAGGCATTCAGCTTTACGGCTTTATTAAATTAAGGCTTAAGTTTGTAGGCTTATGTTTGTAGGTTAAAGCCCTAAGTCTTAGGTTTAAGTCTTAGGTTTAAGTCTTAGGTTTAAGTCTTAGGTTTAAGTTTTAAGTTTTAGGTAATAAGCACCATGACCAACAATAGCGTTGCGCAACAACATCAAAAAACATGTGCTAAATATTTAGCCCATTACGCTGAGCCAGAAGTACAATCGCTGGCCTTGTTTCCAGAACAGAGCAACTATCAGCATGTGCTTGTTATTCCAGCGTTTGAAGAGTCAACACAATTTATTGAGCGCTTTATTAACTCGACACTGGTTGAGCAACAGTGTTTATTAATAGTCGTGATTAATCAGCCCGACAGCGATTTTGGCCGCCAGCACCAACAAGCGCAACGGGAATTAGCGCAGCGTATTACCGAGCGGGGTGAACTTGTTTGGCAGCAAGCTAACTTAAGCTTAATTAACCTTTATCCATCGAGTCGCCATAAAAAGGTTAATGCGTCAATTTTAATGGTTAATCGTTACAATGAACCCATTCCCGCCGATCAAGGGGTAGGTTTAGCAAGAAAAATTGGTGCAGACTTAGCGATAACATTATTTACTCAAGGTCATATTAATTCTTCATGGGTGCATTCAACAGACGCTGATGCTTATCTGCCCGATAATTACTTTAGCGCTCATGCTGTTAATAACGTAGCGCTCAAGCATGCAGTTGCTACTTGTTGTAATTTTTATCATTACAGTGAACACCAAGCTATTCATCAAGCCAATTTACGCTACGAAAATGCTTTACGCTATTACGTTGCGGGTTTGCAGTATGCGCAATCAGCTTATGCTTATTTTACTATTGGCAGTATTTTATCTTTTGATATGCTGGCCTACTGTCAGGCGCGAGGTTTTCCTAAACGCAATGCGGGTGAAGACTTTTACCTGTTAAACAAGCTTGCTAAATTGGGTGAGGTGGTTTATTTAGCCGAGGTAACGATTAAATTAGAAGCTAGACCTTCACAACGTGTGCCTTTTGGTACTGGACCAGCAGTGCAAAACATCATGCAACTTGTTGAACAAGGGCTAGATTATCAATACTATAACCCAGCCGTTTTTGTGCAATTAAAAGCCTGTTTGCAGGCATTTGAACACTTATGGCAATATCGACAACAACCTGAACTATGGCTGGCTTTCTTACCTAAAAATAGCCAGCAGGCTTTAATCAACATAGGTTTACTGACTTTTATTACTAAGCAACAAGTGAACAAGCAAGCACAATTTAACAAACAACTGACCGTATGGTTTGATAGCTTTAAAACCTTGAAGTTTATTCACGCCCTGCGCGACTTAGGTTTAGAGAATATAGCCCTAGAACAAGCGATAGCTGATGCACCATTTGCTATTAGCTAGCCACATCAGCTTTTTTACTATAAATAGTGTGAGCTATCAAAAATCAATGGGGTCAGAAAATCAATGGAAAATCAATTGGGTCAGAGTCGTTGATATGTTGAACCTAAAGCAACAAGTAGTTGTAAGCTAAGGTTTATTTTCTTTAATTAAATGAAAACAGTGTGATCGCCAAAAAAAATAAGGTTATCAAAAATATAAAGCCAAATATTAACTGTTTCATAGCTATGTTTAAAGAGCGATGCATGGAGCCAGCGCAAGCTGACTTTTTATCACCTTAAGCAAACTTATCGTTATTTGGCCGTGATTATTGACTTATTTTTTTTAAAGCTAGCTACGAAAGGTAGTTATTGACGCTATTAATGACATAAAATAGGCAATCAGAACGGACAATATTACTTTGATTTGACGCCATGAACATTCTGAAGTTAGTTGCACAGAGCAATTTATTATCAACCATTGTAAAGTGCTGTTCGAGCACGTTTACGCCTTGGTCGTTTAACATTTCAAGGTTTTCTAAACCCTGATCATCAAGCCAGCCTAATAGCAGCCCCTCACAACAGCCACCGTAGTTAAATTGTTCAATGTTTTGTCGCAAGGTTACGCCACTATAGCCTTCGTCACCTTTGCTAAAGGATAGTTTTCGCTCTGCTTTAATGATTAAGCGCAAAGGTTTATAAAGAATTTGCACGGCCTTATCTTGTGGTAAAGTACAATAGCCATCGCAAAGGGTAAATTTTTTGGTACCATTACTGCACTTACTACTGAATCTACTGCTGTATTTAGTCTGCACATAATCTAATGATGGTTTATTTTGCTTGGTATGCGTTAAATAATTAATTATGCTAATGTTTTAATAAAAAGGAACAACAAGTATGCAAACCTTGGTTGCCAATGTTTTGGCTCAAATTGAATCTGTCGTTATTGGCAAACCTCATCAAGTGAAATTAGCCTTGGCGTGCTTGTTTGCTAAAGGCCACATTTTAATTGAAGACTTACCGGGTATGGGTAAAACAACCTTAGCCAACACTTTAGCCTTAACCTTGGGTTTGTCCTATCAACGCATTCAATTTACTTCAGATTTGATGCCAGCGGATGTTATTGGTATTGCTATTTTTGATGAAGCGACAAAATTATTTCAATTGCATCCGGGTGCGATATTTAATCAAGTGGTGTTAGCTGACGAAGTAAACCGCGCCAGTCCTAAAACCCAAAGCGCTTTGTTAGAGGCTATGGAGGAAGGGCGAGTGAGTGTTGATGGGGTAACCCACTTATTACCTGAGCCATTTTTTGTTATAGCGACACAAAACCCGATGTCACATGCAGGCACTTATCCGTTGCCAGAGTCGCAATTAGACCGTTTTATGATGCGAATTTCTTTAGGATTTCCGAGCATAGATGCTGAACGTAAAATTTTACAATCAGTAACATCACACCGCGATGCTATCGGTATTAAGCCTTTTCTTGATGTTGAGCAATTACGAGAAATACAACAGCATATCGCTACTATTTGTGTTGCGCCTGCTATTGTAGATTATGTTATTGCACTATGCAGAGTAAGCCGACAAAGTGAGTCGCAAGCTAAAGCGTTATCGCCGCGTGCAGGAAAATCATTGCTGGCCGCTGCCAAGTCATGGGCTTTTATTCAAAATCGTGATTATGTTATACCCGAAGATATTCAAGCGGTATTCTCCCCAGTATGTGAACATAGACTCGCGCCACAACAACATCATATGCTTGAGCAAGCGGATGAAATTTCTCAGCAAATATTGTCGCAGGTTGACCCAACTAACCCGTTACTTTAATACTTTATTTTAGGTCATGAAGTTAAGTCATGAAATTAAGTCCTGACGTTACGCTATGGCATTAAGTTATGCTAATCAAATTATTCAAGTCAAGTGATTGCCATCGAGTGAAAAGGGGCGTTAGTTGTTAAGCAAAGGAAAAAACACCGTGTTCTCTTCGATAAGCGCAAGGTCGATAATTGCTAGCTTAAAAAACACACTGCATAAGCACTTTAATGCTTGGCTAACTCGTCGAATTCCGCAAGCCAGCCAACAACAAATCAATCATCGCAATATTTTTATCATCCCCACACGTTTTGGTGCGGGTTTGTTAATATTTATGCTACTGCTATTTTTGCTGGGCACTAATTATCAAAATAATGTCATTATATTGATCAGCTATTTACTGGTCAGTTTTTTCATTGTGGTGTTGCACCATAGTTTTTTTAATCTTTCTGGCTTACAGTTTCAAGCAACAAATTCATTGCAAGGCTTTGTTGACTCACCGTTGTATTTTCCGCTAGTTGTTAGCAGTAAAAAAGTGCGCTTTACTATTAGCTTTTCTTTTGATCAAGCAACTGTGAAGGCCGAACAAGCACTTGACCACAGCGCGGACAAAAATAAACCAAGCAACAGTAAGCTTAGCAAAACAACACTCGCACAACTCGAGATAGGTGAAAACAAGATACGGATCCCTTATCGGGTTTGTCAACGAGGCCAATATCCACTAGGGCGAGTGTTAATCATCAGCGAATTTGGCTTTGGCTTATTTAAAGCTTGGACCCGATTAGATTTTGCTCAGCAAGTTACCGCTTATCCAAAGCCTATCGCCAATGTTTGGAGCGACAAGCAACAAAGCTTAGCAATTGAAGTGGCAGAAAATAACCTTGAAAGTTACCAAGATAGTTTTCAACTGGGCCAAGATGAATTTCACCAATTGCAACATTATCAGTTTGGTGAACCCCTGAGTCGTGTAGCATGGAAGCATGTGGCACGCGGGCAAGGTTGGTTAACAAAACAATATCAACAAGCCTTATCAGGTGAATTGCAGTTAGACTTTGAGCGTTTACCAACCGGCACACTTGAACAGCGTTTAAGTTGGTTAAGTTATGCAATTAAAGACTGTAGCGCTAAGCAGATTGCCTTTTCATTAAAATTACCCAACCAAGTGGTTGAGTATGACCATAGCCGACAACATACTTTAAAATGCTTAACCGCATTAGCACGTTATTGAATACATGATGATAAAAAAAATTAAACCCAGTGTTAAGCAAAACCTTAAACAAAAGTTTAAGTCCAGAAAAAGTAAAAATTCTAGCGAAAATAGCGTTTTACAGCTAAATAGCAAAATGTATTTTTGTTTATTAATTTTTCAGCTGCTTAACCTTTCAACCTTAGTTATACAGTTGCACCTGCTATATTTGTTGTTTGCCACTTTTGTCTTGGCGCTGCAGTTTACTGTGCATTTTAATATTTTGCGCAAAAGCGCTCTGGCGTCATCTCTGGACTTAATGCCAAACCAATCGACAAAAAGCTATGTAATACCTAAAATATTACCGTCTTGGTTGATTCTATTATTGGCTATTTCAGGAAGTGTGGCTATTGCTGTTGCAGGGCAAACATTAGGGCTTTTGCTGAGCATGATGCATTTATTATGCTTCGCTTATAGTTTAAAGATGTTTGAAATACCTAGTCGAAAAGACTTATATCAACTGGTGGTATTAGGCATTTTTGTCGCCACCTCGTCATTGATTTTTATGCAATCTATTTATTTTTCATTGGCGGTCATTGTTTTAGTTTTTGGCAATTTCATCATTCTACTTAACTTATTTGCACCGACAATGGCGGTATCGGCACAAGCTAAATTAGTAGCTAAACTTAGCTTATATTCAGTGCCTTTAGCGGTAGCTTTATTTGTCGGATTTCCCAAGCTAAGTCCCTTTTGGCAAGTGCCAAGTGTTGAATCAGCAAAAGTTGGTCTGTCTGATAGTGTAAAAATTGGCGATATAGCGCAATTAGCTTTGTCGGATGAACTAGCGTTTCGGGTAAGTTTTCAAAGCAATAAACCTAAACATGCACAGTTGTATTGGCGGGCGATGGTATTAGATGATTTTGATGGAGTCACTTGGCGACAAAGCAGTCGAGAGCCAACTCAAAGTGCTCAAAGTGCTCAAAGTGCTCAAAGTAGTTATGGTTCAGCTACGTTGGGGCATGCAAAAAGTTCAGCCGATATTGAATTGCGTGGCACAGGATTAGCGTATCAAGTAATTGCAGAGCCTAGTTTTCAATCTTGGTTATTTGCGCTCGATTTCGCTACCAGTGAGCAAAGCAATATTGGCCAGCGTAATGACTTTGCCTTGTTTTATCGCGGTATTATTAGTCAAACATTAAGTTATCAAGTCACAAGTTATCCAGAAGCCATAATGTCAGCGACATTGTCTGATGCTACCCGTGCTTTAAATTTGCTATTAAGCACGGACAATAATCCTAAGCTACTGGCTAAAGGCCAACAATTGCGTCAGCAGTATCGTGATGACCGCCAGTTAATTGATCATGTTTTAGCTGACTTTAATGCAAAAAACTATTATTACACCTTGCAGCCACCTCGGCTGAATAATCATAGTTTAGACCAGTTTTATTTCGACACTCGGGCGGGGTTTTGTGAGCATTATGCCAGTAGCTTTACTTATTTAATGCGTGCTGCCGGTATTCCTGCGCGTATGGTAGTGGGTTACTTAGGTGGTGAGTTCAATCTTAGTGGTAATTATTTAAGTGTTTATCAGCGCAATGCCCATGCTTGGTCTGAGGTCTGGTTACCAAGTAGCGGTTGGCAGCGCATTGACCCAACGGCAGCGGTTGATCCGGAACGTGTTGAACGGGGATTTTCGACTAGCTTAATGCAGGAGTATACTGATTTATCTTCTGGACTTTTTTCGACGCAAGCCTTACACACAATGTGGTGGTATCAGCAGCTTAAAATGCAAATTGACGCTATTGACTACCAATGGACACGTTGGGTTATTGGTTATACCGGCCAAAAGCAATCGCGTGTTATGGCGCAGCTGTTAGCGAGTTTAAAGCAAGGTGAAAATGTTTTATATTTCTTGCTGATATTAGCGGGCACAGCCTTGCTGGTTTATGGCTATAAAGTGTTTAAGGCGAAGGTGAAAGGGCAAGCTGAGGATAAAATTAAAGCGCTTTATTTAAAAACCCTGAGCTTAATGGCGCAGCATCAGCTGGTAAAAACAAGGTCGATGACCGCGCAACAGTTTGCTGATTTTGTTGCCATAACTCGACCTGAGTTGTCAGCGAACTTTTGTGCTATATCTAATAGCTTTGCAGAACTCAGTTATCAAAATTTTGCTGATGATATTAGCCAACAAGAGCGCGATAAGCAGTTAATAAAACTACAACTTATTTATCGGCAACTACGTTGGCAATTATGGCTAGCCAAGTTGGGCATTGGTTAGTATTAATAGGCTGATATCAATGGGCTAATATCAATGGGGAAAGCAGGTATTAATGGGCAATATTAATGCTGTTTTGACTTTAACCAAACCACTATGCCAACAATAACAAAGAAAAATATGCTGAAAAATAATATCACCATGACCTGACGCTTTTGTTTACTGGTTAAATCTAAGCGTTCAACCTTTATGGCCTTAGCACTTAAAAAAGTCTGATAGTCTGTTTCAGCTAACCAGTTGACAATATTTAGCCCCATTTGGGCATTACTGTATTGATTAATGTAAACATTGGTTAAAAAGTCTGCATCGGTAAAAACAATGATTCTAGTATCAGAACGAGGCGTTTGCACTTTATTTGGGCTAATCGTCACCTCTTTGTGCTCTTCTAGCACCACATAAGAAATGGGTACGGGGCCGGGGGTGTCTATGCCTTTATTATATTCAATCGCTAAATTTCTGTTAGTTTCTGCCCAACTTTTTTCTGTTGACGCCGTCGCGGCAATAACCGCTAACTTAATGCTTGGCCGACGTTGGGCTAACATCTCAATGGAGCGCGGCCTAACGTAAAAGGTATAATCTAAACCTTCGGTAATGGCTTTATGCTTTTGGTAGTTTTTGGTGGCAGGGCTGCCAACATCGTCACCGACATGATTGGTTAAATCAACCACAATGTCAGACTTAACGTTAAGTCCCCACTGGTTAATAATGCTATTTAATGACGGATTTTGCTCTAGCTGTTCTGCAGTTAGTAGCTGGTCAGGCGTAGTGACTGTGCTATGTTCAATCAAAAATAAGGCATCACCACCCGCGCTTAAATAATCAATGATTAACTTATCTTCTGGTGCTGTAAGTGCAGTGCGAGCACCGGCAATAACCAGCACATCGCAATCAGCAGGAATTGACTGAGTTATACCTAACATCAGTGCTTTAGTTTTAATATTGTTATCGGCCAATAATTGTTTAAAGGTCGATAAACCGACATTGTCAGTGTTTGCTAGTGCATATTCACCGTGGCCAGTAAGAAAGTAAATCTGTCTTGGCGGGCTACTAGCGCGGGCAATGGCATTAGTGAGTTTTTCTTCTGTGAGCGCGGCATCACTAAAATCAATATCTTTGCGGCCATTGCTTGACTGCACAATAACCTTACGTTCGGCAGCACTGACCACATTACCAAACTTAGCGGCGAATGAAATGTTCTCTATCGGGTCAATTATTTGCGTGCTAATCAGGCCAGCAGAAAGCCTTTCATATTCCTTAAATAAATCTTGTAAATATTTGGGTGGCAAACCAACATAAAACGCCGTTAATTCAACTTCTGCTTTAAGTGTGCTAATAAACTCGATCGTGTTTTTAGTTAAGGTGTGTTGTTTACTTGCCGTAACATCCCAGCGCGTGGTTATGCTATTGGCCGCATAATGACTGATAGCCAGAAAACCTAAGCTGGCGATAATCATAGTAAAAATAATGAAGACTTTTTTCCATCGCGTGCTAATAAAACTGGCCTTAGCTTTACCTTGATTAGTTTTGCCTTGATTAGTGGCCGCTGGATGAGTGGTATTGAATGCAGCTTTTATCGCCTGAGCATCAGCATGATTAAGCTGACTGTTTAGCTTGAGTAAAACAAAAAATGCTATGCCACCACTTAATGTTAGGCAACTAGCAAGGCTAAAGGACAGTAAAGAAAATTGAGCATCGATATAAAATAACGCTAAACCTAATATAAATAGCAAGAGTGCTGTGCCAATCAAAGTAGGCAATAATTTTTTAAGCAGTAAACTTTTGTTGTTTTTAATGATCATTTATTGCCACAACCTATGGTTGATACTCAAGCCAGTTAATACCAAGCAGAGCACAATACCGGCTAAGTAATAGATAACATCGCTGGCCGTGATAATACCCATAGCGAAATTTTCAAGATGGCTACGGGTGCTAAGTTGAATCAGAAATTCTTCCGAAAAGCCGGTAAAATATTTTGTAAAGCTAATTGAAAAGTACAGTGAAAATAGGATCAGGTACGAAGTCATCGCGGCAATAATTTGATTTCGTGTCCATGACGAAGTCAGCAAACCTATCGCGATGAAAAGTGCGCCTTCTAACCAAATACCCACATACCCTGATAAAATGCTATAGGGGTCGGGGTTGCCATAATACTCGACAATAAAATAATAAATGCCCGTTATGCTAATTAACAGCGAGTAAAAAATGAGCATGCTGAAGTATTTACCTAACACGATCATACTCGGTGTTAAGGGGGCGGTAAGCAAAAATTCCATGGTGCCGTTCGCTTTTTCTTCGGCAAATAACTTCATGGTTAATAAGGGGATAATGAAAATAAACATAAACTCCATCACTTGGAAAATATCGCGTAATGACACTTCTCTATTTTGCTCTATCAGCATAAAAAAAAGCACATTAAATAACAACAAACAAGCAATAAGAATAATGTAGGCCACCGGGCTACTAAAATAGCTATGTAGTTCTTTTTTGGTCAGTGCGATAATTTTATTCATCAGTAATTACTTACATATTGGCTTGGCGTTTGTATGGGTGTTTGTGATGATGTAGGCGCTGGCTCTTGGTGATGGTTAAAAAATATTTGCTCTAAGCTTAATTTTTTAGCTTGGTTATTTTCATCTTTGGCACTGTTTTCATGAACAGTATTCATGCTAGCTTGCTGATTTGTGCCTTTGAGTAAGCTTTGTAATGACTGATCAATGATCAGTTGCCCAGATTTAATCATTAAAATACGTTGGGCTATTTTTTCAATTTCAGGCAAAGTATGTGTGCTGAGTAATACCGTTCTTTGTTCTTTTTGGTTGTTAATAAGTGCTAACACTTGCTGAACTTGCATGGGGTCAAGGCCACTGGTTGGTTCATCTAAAATAAGTAATTTAGGCTCGTGAATAATCGCTTGCGCAATACCCACTCTTTGTTTGTAGCCTTTAGATAAGGTTGAAATGGTTTTATGTTTAACCTGCGCTAATTGGCATTCTTCTAAAACTTTAGCAAGCTGAACGGTTTGTTTTTTTGCTGACACGCCCTTTATTTCAGCCGCAAACTTTAAATACTGCAACACGGTCATGTTGCTATACAAAGGCGGGGTTTCGGGTAGGTAACCAATTTTTTGCCGGATGGTTAACGAGTGTTTAGTAATATCGTCACCATCAATGAAAATTCTGCCAGAACAGGGGGCAATAAAAGCGGTTATCATCCGCATTAACGTCGTTTTACCTGCGCCGTTTTTTCCTAAAAAGCCCACAATATCGCCTTGGTTAAGTTCAAAACTGACATTATCTACCGCCTGCAGTGCGCCAAAATTTTTACTGACATGCTCAACCGTTAAAATACTCACTTAATAGCCTTTTAAAATTACTCTTAATAAAGGTAACTGCATTATTATTTTTCATAAATTTCATAAATTTAATAAGTAAATACTTGATAAATATTTACTTAATAAATAAACACTTAATAAATAGACACTTAATGAATAGTTACTTAAATATTATTGTTAACACCAATTATCTATGACATTTCTCATGTCCGCTAGTTTTTATGCTGATGTCAATATAAGCTAGCTGTAGCCACTAGTTTGAAACTATTATCTAACTAAGGGTGTTTTACAAAATTACAGCGATATAAAACAGCAAAAATAGGCAAAATACGCATAGTTGGACTTAGCCGCTAGTAAAATAGCATTAATAAAGGGTTGTCAAAAAACGCCATTAACAAATAAAAAATCATAAAACAGTGTAGCACGAACAAACTGCTTTAGTGTTTTATAAACAACACCTTGCTGCTATTTTTTAGATATAAGTATCAAGATATTTTTTGCATAATGTTGATAGCACATTATCTAATTTTAGTCATCGTTGTTATATAGAGTTAATATCACCTCCTTCTAAGGTACAAAATAAGGGAAGTAGCTAGTTTTATCTATAAGTGAGTAGTGGTAATAGCGGCAAAGTTTTGTTATTAATATATAAAATAAGTCAGAGGAGAGTTCCCTCTGATTAAATGGTGAGGTGAATTTAATTATGAAGATAGTGTATTCCAACGAAAGTCTTTTTCTGGTTAGCAATGTTAAAAATCTTATTGAAGCACAAGGAATAAGTACATTTATCAAAAATGAATTTTCTCAGGGCGCTATGGGAGAAATCTCTGTTTTCGACTCGTGGCCTGAAGTGTGGCTTACAGATGATGCAGACTTAGAACGTGCAACAGAAATAGTAGACTCATCACAGAGTAATATTGATGGTGAGGACTGGACTTGTAAAAACTGCTCAGAGGAAAATGCCCAGTCTTTTGAAATATGTTGGAATTGTGCATCTGAAAACTCGTAACAACACGCTATCAGGTCGAGCATATTTCTACATGTTAAATTTTCACCGCAAAGGTTAATAATGGCGAGCCACTGCGTTTAATCGCGGCAAATTATTTTCTGAATAAGGTCAATTACCACGAACTAATACCAGTTCCATTAAGTTTGTGATCTTGTTGTGCGCAGGAAAAATAACTCAAGGTAAGGCGCTCGATTGAGCAATAGCTGGCTATTGGGATTGAGAGCAACACAGCCTTGAGCTATTTTAACTAGTACAAGTGAGCAATAACTTAATGGGATTGGTATAACACACATTCTTTTAATGAACCTTATTATGATAAGTGATGCATTGACCTTTGGCACCGTTAGTCGAACCCGTTTGATAAATGCCACAAAAGCACAGTGCAAAGCATTAGCTTTATACTATTAACCTATTTGTACATTTCAGTAGATGAATATATATATTGCTATGGGCAAGTAAATAAATTAGAGGTCGTTGTTTAATGTTTAAAAAAGTGTTGTTGTTATTTATAGTCATTAGTTTAACCAGTTGTAAGAGCCTACCTAACCTCAGTTCAATTCGCAGTGCTGAAAGTTTAATTAAACAAATAAATTCTAACGATACTGATCTTATTACCATTGCTCATCAAGCGGTTGAAACTAATCGACTTATTCAGCAAGACGTCAATAATATCAACGTGTTGCTTAAAGAGTTAAGTAAGCATATAGCTGATGCCTGGGGCGAAACTAAGCCTCAAATACCGAGCAATAAAAAGCTGGTTAAATATACTAACGACTACCAAGCGCGTGCCATTGTTGATTTTGAAAACGGCAGCATTTTAATCGAAACTTTAGCAGCTCAGTCTCAGGCTAAAACCTTGCACAATTTACAGCGTGCAATTGTGACTACTTTATTAGCAACATCAGATCCTCGAAAAACAGATATATTTTCAAGCGCAGCACCACAACTCTCCGGCAAACCTTATTTGTACCAACAGGTGGTTGATCGCGACAATAAGCCTATTCAATATCAATGGCGTGCTAATCGATTCTCTAAGTATCTAACGGAATTTAATTTACAGAAATACAACAAAAATCGAAAAAAAATTTATGCTGTTAGCATTAAAATGGTTGAACAGCATCAACACTTACGTGAACAAAAATACAGTAAGCATGTACTTGCGGCGGCTAATCGTTATCAAATATCACCAGAACTGATATATGGTATCATTGAAACCGAAAGTAGTTTTAACCCATTTGCTGTAAGTACAGCTAATGCCTATGGTTTGATGCAAGTTGTGCCTAGTAGCGCTGGAGCCGATGTTTTTCAACGTATTAAAAAGAAAAAAGGTATGCCAACCAAACAACAACTCTTTGATCCTGGATTTAATATTGATATTGGCTCAGCCTATTTACATATTCTCAATAACAATTATTTGCAAGGTGTTAGCAATGCCACCAGTCGTCATTACGCCATTATTTCTGCTTACAATGGTGGTAGCGGCAATGTATTAAAAACTTTTCATGGTAATCGTAAAACCGCGCTGAAAGTACTCAATACAAAATCGCCTAAAGTGGTTTATTATTTACTGACTAAAAAGCATCCAAAGCTAGAATCTCGTCGTTATTTAGAGAAAGTAACTAAGGCTGAAAAAACCTATTTGTAAAAGACTCTGCTGTACAACACTGTTACTAGGTTATGAAGGTCACTGTTTAGAGAATTAGATAACTAGAGAATTAGATGACTAGAGAATTAGCGGCTTAGAGAGAAAATGAGTATGTTAGCCAACATTGCTTTTACAGATAATAATATAACGTTAAGCGTTTTTGTAGGTCGGACTTCAGTCCGTCAACCGTTTAACAGGCAATTAACCTGACGGATTAGCCAACATTTACAGCGGTGTATTTTTGGTTATTAGCATTTGTTCCAATAACCGTTAAATTTCATTTAACCTGATGGACTAAAGTCCAACCTACATCGGGCCTACGGGTGATTATATAGCGTTGGGCAATTGTTTTGTAGGTCGGACTTCAGTCCGTCAACCACTAAGCAGACAATTAAGGTAATGGGCCAAAAACATTGGCAGCGGCGTATTATTTTTGTCATCCGGCATTTGTTCCAATAACCGTTAAATTTCATTTAACCTGATGGACTAAAGTCCAACCTACATAGGGCCTACGGGTGATTACGTAGCGTTGGGGAATTGTTTTTTAGGTCGGACTTCAGTCCGTCAACTGTTAAGCGAGCGATTAATGCCATGGGCCAAAAACATATGCAGCGGCGTATTATTTTTGTCACCCGGCATTTGTTCCAATAACCGTTAAATTTCATTTAACCTGATGGACTAAAATCCAACCTACATCGGGCCTACGGGTGATTACGTAGCGTTGGGCAATTATTTTGTAGGTCGGACTTCAGTCCGTCAACTGTTAAGCGGGTGATTAATGCCATGGGCCAAAAACATTCGCAGCGGTGTATTATTTTTGTCACCCGGCATTTGTGTTGATAACCGTTAAATTTCATTTAACCTGATGGACTAAAGTCCAACCTACATAGGGCCTACGGGTGATTACGTAGCGTTGGGCAATTATTTTGTAGGTCGGACTTCAGTCCGTCAACCGCAAGGCAGCCACAAAACATAATAACCATGCCACTACAATCCCTGTAAAAAAATAAAATATCTCACAGGAAGAAGTGAATGAGAACAGCAGGAGGTAAAACATAAAAACATAAAGTGCTTTTAAATGTTCAAAGCCCTACCTCATTCCCTTCTCATTATTTCCTCCCTGTAAAAAAATAAAACCTGATGGACTAAAGTCCAACCTAAATCGGGCCTACGGGTGATTACGTCATGTTTGGTGATAATTTAACTTGGGTGATTTTTTTGTAGGTCGGACTTCAGTCCGTCAACTGTTAAGCGAGCGATTAATCTGATGAGCCAGCAAAAACCTGTCGCGATGTGTTGTTTATCGCTCAGCATGTAAACAAAAATGGTTAAATTTCATTTAACCTGATGGACTAAAGTCCAACCTACATAGGGCCTACAGATGATTATATAGCGCTGGGCAATTGTTTTGTAGGTCGGACTTCAGTCCGTCAATCATTAAGCAGACAATTAAGGTAATGGGCCAAAAACATTAGTCCGTCAACTGTTAAGCGATCGATTAATGTGACTAGCCTAATATGAATAGCCAGGTCAATTTCACCAGAGACAACAACAGTTAACTACAGCAGAACCTTATAAATGAGTAATAGTGTTTAATAAAACGTGAAAAGCTAATCGCTTAAAATAAGTAAAACCTTAACAGCATCAAAATATTAAGCACAATTCAGCCCTAGCTAAAATTACATATGCCTAGCTAATTCAGCTTTATCTTTAATTTTTTAGCCATAGAAAATTATTTAGTGCCACTGGAAGTAATACCTAAAGTGAGTTTGAAACTTCTGTAAGGTAATATTTATCACGATCTGTTTTAGGTGGCATTAATTTAGTTAACGCAGTAATGATAAAGTTAACATTTTACTGATAAATTTCCGCTTTTTTATCGAATCAGTCAACACATCGTGCTGTCTGTCTACCCTGCTAAGCAACAAATTAATCTAAGCAATACTACTGAATAAATTTTACCGGGAACTTTATTTCTGGATGGATATCAGTGTTAACGCAAGCGATGGTTCGCTATAATGCCAGTACAATAAGTTCGAGTTCCCGCATCCTGTTATTTCGATAATGTTATAAGATGTTTCTTGGGAACCAACACTAAAAAATACTTACGGGCAGGGCACAGAATTGACAATAAAATGGCACGATCTAATCGAAAAAGCATGGCATGATCGAAAAGTATTACATGAGTCTGATGAATTTGATTGTTGGCGTGTTTTTCATGGTTACGCTGAAGGTGCAAAAGGTGTTGTTATTGAGAAGTTTGGCACAATGGCCTTAGTTGAATATAAAGATGATATTCGTGAGGATCTTGATGCGATCAAAGATGCATTGTTACAGCTTTTTCCCTTCACGTTAATTATAGCCAAAGGTGACCAATCGCTCGGGTTACGGTTAAAACATAGAATGTTTGCGCTGCATGGCGATTTTTCCGACGCTCCAGAATTTGTTAAAGAATATGGTATTTATTACAGTTTACTACCAGATGCGATGCATAATTGTGGTTTGTATCTCGACGCGCGCCCGGTACGTAAATGGTTAGCTAACAATAGTGAGGGCCGTCGTGTTCTGAACTTGTTTTCATTCACGGGTAGTCTGGGTATAGCTGCTTTAAAAGGGGGTGCAAAAGCAGCAATTCATTTGGATAAATCGAAAGATTTGCTACCCCGTATCGAAAAAAGCTATGAAAGAAATGGCCTTGACTTTGGCACTCGTAGCTTTATACAGGGTGATATCTATAAGCATTTACCTAAAGCAATAAAGCGTGGCCAGACCTTCGACGGTATTATTTTAGATCCGCCGCCAAAAGTGTATAAGTCACCTCATTCAGAGCATCAACCTAAAGGGCAAGACTTTTCGAGATTGGTCAGTCTATGCTCCAAGCTTTTAAACCCAGGAGGGTGGTTAATTTGTATGTTTCATCGCTTTGACGCCACATGGGACCAATCAGATGCTGAGATTATCGAAGCATCCACTCATACCTTAAAAATGGTTGATCGCTTTACCAGTGAGTGTGACTTTCCTGACGATAATGTCGATCGAAAGCTCAGAGTGACGGTATTTGAAAAGATTTAAGACATCATCACTTGGGCATAAACCTAATAACTAGGGGCAAATAAACGCTTTGATTTTTTGCCGTACTGCCAAAATAAATAGCAAAACCGTCGATAGAGTTATGTGTATACCCGCTCCACTTCAAAGTACAGATTTGTGCAAGTCGAGAAAGGGTTAGGTACCAGGCATGGATTGAAGACAACACCATGGATGGTGAAGGTAGAGCGAAGCAGGACACCAGAGCCGAGAATAATCATTATCTTCGTAGCGCGCCTTGCTCTGATTTCTTAGCTTAAATCGATAACTGCACCTTGAAGTGGAACGGGTATATAACAAGGAAAATTAGTCTGATGGGTTTTCCGCTTATTTTATTGTTGTTTAATAAAGTTTTAGTTCTCAACAAATTCATCTGGTCATAAAATAGGTTGTTGATACATGATAAAAGTTGGTGTAATAGGATATGGATACTCAGCTAAAACATTTCATATTCCCCTGATAGAAACGTCAGAATATATGGAGTTAGTAGCGATAAATAGTTCTCAAAAAGAATTAGTAAGAGAGCAATATCCTAATATTTTTATTTTTGATACGGCACAAGCATTAATCACTAATGCAAACCTTGAATTAATTGTCATCACAGCACCAAATGGCGTGCATTATTCATTGGCAAAATTTTGTTTAGAACATGGCATTAATGTCGTTATCGAAAAACCTATGGTTACCACCAGTGTAGAAGCGCAAGAGCTAGTAGACCTAGCTAAAGAGCACGCTTTATTGCTGTCTGTTTTTCACAATAGGCGTTGGGATGGTGATTTTTTAACGGTTAAAAAGCTTTTGCAAAACAATCAACTTGGCGATGTTCGATACTTTGAATCTCATTATGATCGTTTTCGCCCTACCGTTAGGCAAAGGTGGAGAGAACAAGCAGGAAAGGGCTCTGGCATATGGTTTGATCTAGGCTCTCACTTAGTTGATCAGGCAATCAATCTTTTTGGTTTGCCTGAAGCATTAACGGCAAGATGCTTGCCATTAAGAATAGGCTCTGAAACGACTGACTATTTTCACGTATTACTTCATTATGAAAATCTTGAGGTTGTTCTTCATGCAAGTTCATTTTTAGCAGCTCCCAATATGCGCTTTCGTATTGAAGGCACAAAAGGAAGTTTCATTAAATATGGTTTTGACCCGCAAGAAGCGCAATTAAAAAAAGGTATAAGCCCAAAAAATGCGTTGTATGGTGTCGAAAATGAGGAAGAATATGGTCGTCTATACACTGAATTTGCGAGTACAGCGATAGCAACTCAGCAGGGTTGTTACAACCAATACTATTTAGAAATTGTTCAAGCTATAAAGTTAGCAGGTGCTAATCCAGTTAACCCAGCTGATGTAGTAGAGGTTTTAAGCATACTTGAATTGGCGGAAATAAGTAGTGAGAGTGGTAAAAAAATGATGATCTCTACATCTGAAAATTATAAGCCACTAAAACAAGACAAATAAAAATTGTTTTTTGCTGCTGCGTCGCTTACTTTAGCCCGCTATATTTTCCTGCTTAAGTAGCCGTAAGGTTTAAAATGAATATTCTTTGTCCAAAATGTCAAAATGCACTTATTTCAACAAGTGACGTAAACAAGTTATTGCCACTTAAACGGTTTGGACTCTCTGAGGTAAAGTGTAAAAACTGCGGGAGCCTTTGTGTTTCATCACAAAAATCGAAAAGCATTTGGTTTGCTGTATTTCTAACAACATTAATATTATTAATGTTGGCGGGTAAGCAACTGGTAGAAATGAGTGGTTATGACTCAGACGCTCGCATTATTGTATTGCTTGTGGTTTATTTCTTTGTAAATTGGCTGTTTTCTTATATTTGGCCAAAAGTTATCTCTGTAGAGTTAAAAACTGGCACTGAGTAATTCCAATCCCACTAACTTCATCATCATTTTACCTGGTTAAAATAAGCCACTACGGTGTTATACCAAGTTGATTAATTACCTGCTCATTTTTAAGGGTTAAAATGAATAACTACAGCGTTATAAAATTTATAAGGTGAATAACTACTGACTAAATTTTATGCCTTGTATTTATCCATTTTTCCTCATGAAAAAGTAGATCACTTAATTAATCAAATTGGTATTAGTTATTTAATAAAAAACCACTAACACTTTGTGAACCTATGTCACATTAAAGATAATTAACCCGATAGAGCCAATGAATTTATCAGGTTAATTATCAGGTGATCTATAATAAAGACGTTATTCTACTGTCTAATTAGGTTGTCGTTGATTGGCCGCTAAACGGTTGACAGACTAAAGTCCGACCTACAAAATAATTGCCTAACGCTATATAATAACCCGTAGGCCCGATGTTGGACTTTAGTCCATCAGGTTAAATGAAATTTAACTTTTATCGACATAAATACTGATAAAAAAATACGTGGCTGTAAATGTTGGCTGATCCATCAGGTTAATTGGCCGCTAAACGGTTGACGGACTAAAGTCTGACCTACAAAATAATTGCCTATCGTGTTGAACACTTGTTTAGCGGTTAGCCCGTGTAGATTCAATGCAGGCTAGATGTAAGTTGGACTTTAGTCCATCAGGTTAAATGAAATTTAACAGTTATCGGCATAAATGCTGATAAAAAAATAAGTGGCTGTAAATGTTGGCTGATCCGTCAGGTTAATTGGCCGCTAAACGGTTGACGGACTAAAGTCCGACCTACAAAACAATTGCTTATCGTGTTGAACGCTTGTTTAGCGGTTAGCCCGTGTAGATTCAATGCAGGCTAGATGTAGGTTGGACTTTAGTCCATCAGGTTAAATGAAATTTAACAGTTATCGACATAAATACTGATAAAAAATACGTGGCTGTAAATGTTGGCTGATCCGTCAGGTTAATTACCCGTTAAACGGTTGACGGACTAAAGTCCGACCTACAAAATAATTGCTTATCGCTATATAATAACCCGTAGGCCCGATGTAGGTTGGACTTTAGTCCATCAGGTTAAATGAAATTTAACTTTTATTGGCATAAATGCTGATAAAAAAATACGTGGCTGTAAATGTTGGCTGATCCATCAGGTTAATTGGCCGCTAAACGGTTGACGGACTAAAGTCCGACCTACAAAGTAATTGCCTATCGTGTTGAACACTTGTTTAGCGGTTAGCCCGTGTAGATTCAATGTAGGCCCGATGTAGGTTGGACTTTAGTCCATCAGGTTAAATGAAATTTAACTTTTATTGGAACAAATGCTAATAACCAAAAATACACCGCTGTAAATGTTGGCTGATCCGTCAGGTTAATTACCTGTTAAACGGTTGTCGGACTAAAGTCCGACCTACAAAATAATTGCCCAACGCTATATAATCACCCGTAGGCCCGATGTAGGTTGGACTTTAGTCCATCAGGTTAAATGAAATTTAACTGTTATCGACATAAATACTGATAAAAAAATACGTGACTGTAAATGTTGGCTGATCCATCAGGTTAATTGGCCGCTAAACGGTTGACGGACTAAAGTCCGACCTACAAAATAATTGCCTATCGTGTTGAACACTTGTTTAGCGGTTAGCCCGTGTAGATTCAATGCAGGCCCAAGGTTGGACTTTAGTCCATCAGGTTAAATGAAATTTAACAGTTATCGACATAAATACTGATAAAAAATACGTGGCTGTAAATGTTGGCTGATCCATCAGGTTAATTGGCCGCTAAACGGTTGACGGACTGAAGTCCGACCTACAAAGTAATTGCTTATCGTGTTGAAAGCTTGTTTAGCGGTTAGCCCGTGTAGATTCAATGCAGGCCCGATGTAGGTTGGACTTTAGTCCATCAGGTTAAATGAAATTTAACAGTTATTGGAACAAATGCTAATAACCCAAAATACACCGCTGTAAATGTTGGCTGATCCGTCAGGTTAATTGGCTGCTAAACGGTTGACGGACTAAAGTTCTACCGACAAAATAATTACCTCTCGTGTTAATCCTAATACGCTTTTTATCCAATGATTTTCAACAGCTATGTTGCAACAACCGCTAGTGTTATCGTGCTTGATGTGGTTAAATTTAGCTATAAAAACCATGGTTAAAAAGGCGCGCACTTGTTCTATCTTTATCCCGCTAATAAAATGGAGAATTTGTTAGTGCTGCTTGATAAAATTCAGCAACTTTCCCCTCTTCCTGTCTTCGCTCAAGACACCGTTATTGTGCAAAATGCTGGTATGCAACATTGGCTGAATATGTCATTGGCTGAGCAGCGAGGCATTAGCATGAATATGCGTTACGCCTTACCATCACAATTTTTGTGGAATTTAATTCGAAATTTAGCCAGCGATGAAGACGTGCCTGAGCAATCGCCTTATTCACGAGAAGTACTGGCTTGGCGTATTGATACTTTATTGGCATCAAATGAAGTTATTGATGACATTTCGTTTCAAGTAGCCAGTGATTATTGGCAGGCTAAACCTAATAACCCTGAAAATGTTAACAATACTGTTAATCGCTCTATTTCTAATAAAAGTACGGCTAATAAAAACGCCGCTGGTCAAAGTTACAGCGACGCGGAGCAGTTAAAACGTTATCAGTTGGCTTGTCAGTTAGCTGATTTATATGAGCAATATTTAATCTTTCGTCCTGAATGGATCCACGCATGGCACCAAGGTGAGTTTAGCGCTTTTGATCAACAAGCTAACTCAAGTGATACTACAGCTGATAACAGCGAACAAGATGAACAAAGCAATGCTATTTGGCAAGGCAAGCTTTGGCATTTATTGGTGCGCGAACAACCTTATAATCCGCGTGAACTGGTGGCACGGGCGATAAAAAACTTAAATAATGTTGAACGATTAACCGCACAAGCGTTACCGCATCGCTTATCATTTTTTGGCATTAATGCCATGGCGCCACTTTGGCTTGAGTTTATTAATGCCTTAAGTGAGCAAATTGATGTGCATTTTTTCCATTTAAACCCTTGCTATGCTTATTGGGGGGATGTGGTTACAGAAAAAAATGCGATTGAAGCTTGGCTTAAAGGCACCGATTTTTCGGCGGAACAAGTGAGTGAGGTGAGTGATGAAAGTGTCGATAAGCAAAGTATAGATGCCGATTTAGCCGATATAAACCAGCAAGTAGGTAATCCACTATTAGCCAATCTGGGCCAGCAAGGCCGAGAATTTATGGCATTATTATATCAATACAGCACCATCAATATTGAGGTCTTTGAATCCGCTGTTGAAGATTTAAATAGCGCTGAGCAAGCTAGCCCTAGCCCTGAAACCATCACGCAAGCTATGTCGCAAGCCAAGGTTTTAGCGAGTGTTCAGCAAGACATTTTATCTTTGTCAGATGCTCGCCATCAAGATCAGCAAAGCCCGGAACAAGTACCTAAAGTCGATGGTTCAATTTTAATCACCAGTGCCCACAGCGCCTTGCGTGAAGTGCAGGGTTTGCACGACTGGTTATTACATCAATTTAATCAAGACAAAAGCTTAACGCCAAAAGACGTATTAGTGATGTGTCCACAAGTTGAGCAATACGCGCCTTATGTTAATGCCGTTTTTACCCGAGGCTGGCAAGATGTTGCTGACGAAGTGCCGCCGCTACCTTGTTCGATTGCTGATCGCATTAGTAAAGACGCTGAGCCGTTAGTAGCAGCGTTTGCCCAATTGCTAACCTTGCCCGATAGCCGCTTTCAAGTGTCAAGTTTAATTGCTTTGTTACGCTTGCCGGCCATGCAATCTCGCTTTGGCATTAACCTTGACGACATCGAAAAAATCACTCACTGGCTAGAACTTTCCTGTGTGCATTGGGGCTTAAATAAAGCCCACAAACAACAAGTGTTAGCACAAAGTCAAACGGCTGACATGAGAGAACAGGAAAACGAGCAAGAACGTGATCAACAAGCGACTTCAGACCTAAACAGTACCAGTAACAGTTTTACCTGGCAACAAGGTTTAAGCCGTTTAATGCGCGGTTTTGCTTTTGCAGATCATAGTGTTATTTACCAAAACCAGCTGTTATTGCCCACCATTGAAGGTAGCGACAGTGAGTTACTAGGCAAACTTATGTTAATTATCGAGCAGTTACAATTAACCGCTATTAACATGTCAAAAGCCCGGACAGCGGTACAATGGCAGCAATTTTTGTTTGAGTTATTACAACAGCTTTTTGACGACGACAGCGATAATGGCCTAAATATTATTCGCACCGCCATTGAGTCGTTAGTCGAATATTGTCAGCACGGCGCTTACGACAGCGCGATTAGTTTGGCGGTTATTCGTGACTTTTTAAATAATCACTTTAGTCAGCCAGATCCCGGTCGACAGTTTATGATTGGGCAAGTCACCTTTTGTTCTATGCTGCCTATGCGCAGTATTCCCTTTAAAATTATTGCTGTATTAGGCCTAAATGATGGCGAGTTTCCACGTCAACGCCAACCGCTGAGTTTTGATTTAATGACCACCACACCGGCGCAACTCGGTGACAGATCGCGTCGAGGCGACGACCGATATTTATTTTTAGAGGCAATAATTTCTGCCCGCCAAGCTTTGTATTTAAGTTATCAAGGTAAAAATATTAAGAACAATAAAGACCGTCAACCGTCCTTGGTATTAAAAGAGCTAATGGAATACCTTGCCCGCGGTTACGGTTGGCAGTTACTGGGTTTAAACGCCGAAGCGATAACTAATGCCCAGGGCCAAGTTAGGCAATTACCCATGCAGGCCTTTAGCGAGAAAAATTACCTCGGTGAATTTGCCAGCTTTGATGCCAACTGGTTACACTTGCGCCAAGCAAAAGCTGAACTTGGCAGTGCTGCGACCAACACCGCAGAACACAGCGTTGCTAATGTATCGACAAATAGTGCAGAAAACAGCAACACAACAGCCGTGGATACCCGCTCAGCCAACAACCCTGAAACATTATCAGCTAATGATGTTATTCGCTTTTATCAGCATCCTGGGCGTTATTATGGCCAGCGAGCACTTTACTTGTATTTAGACAACACCAACACACTAATTAACGACGTAGAGCCTTTTGTGCCTAATCGACTCGATAGCTACCTACTTAGACAAGACTTGCTGAACTATTACCTAGCACCGGCGCAAAGCAAACAAAGCTGTGATGAGATATTACTCAGCGCTAAGCTGTCAGGAAACTTGCCGGACTTACCCAGTACTGACGAGCTCATACAAGGTTGGCAAAAAGACAGCGAAGATTTTAGCCAATTCATCAGCACTGAATTAGCACAAAATGAGGCGTTAAGCATTGATCCCATCGATTGTAGCGTCACACTTAATTTAGCGAGTGCTTTAAATAATCAAGCACTTTTTAATAACAGCTTATATTCAAGCAATGAACTGGCAAGCTTAAAAACGGTGTTACCTGAAAGCTTAACCCTTGATAGTAAATTGACGATTGTCGATAACAAAGTGGTGTTTTATCGCAGCAGTAGTGCGAAAGCCAAAGACTTATTTACCTTGTATCTACATCAACTTATTGTTCAAGTAGCACAAGTTCAGGCCTTACAAAGCAACTCAGCACAAGCCCTGTTATTTGCCAATGTAACCGCTACACATGGTTACTATTTTGACACCAAAAGCCAGAAGCCAAGCCAATTCTACTTTAGTGATATTGATGATGCTAAAGAGCAATTATTACGCTTAATTGCGACGTTTTATTTAGGCCAGCAGCAGCCATTATTACTTAACGGTGATATTGCAGAGAAAATTCGCAAAAGCAAAGTCTTTGAACAAACACAATTTGAACAGTTTTGGTCTGACAGCAATAGCTTTCAAGTCTTTGGTGATGAGGCTTATGTACAATATTTTTGGCCACAATGTCCTGATTATCAAGAAATATCACCCAAGTTACTTGCTTTGTATCAACCGATGTTTGATGCCCTGCAGTCAGTAAAGGTAACAGGAAAAGCGCAGGGAGCTAAAAAATGAAAAATTTAAATGCCAATACCATTGAGCTCCAAGGTAAACATTTAATTGAAGCCAGTGCCGGTACTGGTAAAACTCATAATATCACCCGAATATTTTTACGCTTATTGTTAGAGCGAGAATTACCGATTGAACAAATCCTAGTGATGACTTTCACCAAAGACGCGACAGAAGAAATTCGTGGTCGTATTGATGATTTTATTCGAGAAAGCTTACACAGCTGGGACAATTTAATTATTCACGATAATTATTTTAAAGCCTTAAACCAAAATCTGGTTAATAAAAATATCAGTAGTCGTGAGGTAAAAGCGCGCTTAAGCCAAGCCTTATTGTATATCGACGAAGCGGCTATTTTTACCATACATGGTTTTTGTAAGCGCGTACTAAACCAATATGCCTTTGCCAGCGGTATTAGCTTTAATGCCCAAATGGAAACCAACACCCAAGATATTACCTTAGAAGCCTGCCAAGACTGGTATCGGGTGTTGGCATTAGGGTCAGAAAATAACAGCCAAGCCTTTAAGTTAGTCACCGAATTCTGGCCAGAGCCGGGCAGTTTTATTAATCAATTTTCCAAAGCGTTAGCGACACAAAACGTCTTGAACGTGCAAGACCCAGAAAATATTAGTGTTGAATTTAAAGGCTTAGTTGAACAAGCCATTGCGAGTCTAGAGACCAATATAGCGATGTTAACCACCGCACTAATTGAGGTTAAAAAGGGCGTTGAACAAGAAAAACGCCATCAAGAGTTAACTCTATTACTCAACTGGTTAGCAGAGCTGTCGGCCGATGTTGCAGGTAAGCACGGCAAAATACCCGATGCTTTTATTGATGGTCGACGCTATGCCCGCTCGAAAGTGAAAAACGAATTAATTGAAATTTTTACTGCAGTCAATAGCGTTAAAAAGCAACATCCTGATTTAGCAAAACAGATTAATCGCGCACAAGCCTTGTTGGTGGTGAGAAAGGGCATTTATCATATTCGCGCAGAAATCACTCGTAAAAAGCTGCAAGCCAATGTTATGGGCTTTGACGACTTAATTAGCACATTAAACGACTGCCTTACCCATCAGTCAGGGCAAGAGCCTGATCAGGTATTAGCCAATAGTATATTTACACAATTCCCTGTTGCGCTTGTTGACGAGTTTCAAGATACCGACCCGCAACAGTTCTCAATATTAAAAGCGATTTATTATCATCAGCCCAGTGCTGCGCTCTACATGATAGGCGATCCAAAACAAGCTATTTATGGTTTTCGTGGTGGCGACATTTTTGCCTACCTGTCAGCGCGAAACGACTGCGACTATCAATGGTTAATGGATACCAATTGGCGCTCAAGTGCCTCCATGATCACCGGCTATAACCGTCTATTTTATGGCAATAAATTATCTGGTGAGGCGGTTGATGTTTTTGGCTATCAAATTCCTTATTTACCAGTTAAAGCCTCAGCTAAAGCGCACGAAAAGGTGTTTTTAGATAGCGAGTTTAACGCGCTACAGTTTATTCACTTTAATGTTGAAGCTGACGCTAAAAGTAAAGATGGTAAAGAAAAAGCCGTTAAACAAAGCTATCGTGCGCAAATGTCGGCTTGGTGTGCCAATGAAATTGTCAGACTATTAGCTTGCCCAAAACTCAATATGGCCAGTGGTGATATTGCCTTATTAGTGCGTGATGGTACTGAGGCGGCGGATATTAAGTTTGCCTTAAACCAATGTGGTTTAAGCAGCGTGTTTATGAGTAATCGCGCCAACTTATTGCAAAGTGACGAAACCAAACATTTACTGCAATTATTAAAAGGTATTTTGTTTTTAGAGAATGACCGTTTATATACCGCCGCATTAGCCAGCCCATTAATGGGCTTTAATCGTGAAAAATTATTGCAACTACAGCACGACGAACAACAATGGCAAGCATTAAAAATTAGCTTTGAAAAACTGCGTAATGAATGGCAGTTTAAAGGTTTTATCAGTATGGCATTGCAGTTAATGCATCAACATTTTCAAATTGATGTTAGCAATGCAGATAACAGCTTAGACGATAAGCATAATGCCGACAGAATATTAACCAACTTATTGCATTTGTTTGAATTGTTACAAGGGGCAAGCCAACGACATCGCCAGCCGCAAGAACTGCTATTTTGGTTTGAACAACAAAGTCAGATAGACAACCCCGAAGTTGAAGCTGAGCTGCGTTTAGAAAGTGACGAAAATCTCATTCGTATTATTACTCAACATGGCTCTAAAGGCATGGAATATCCGGTGGTGTTTGTGCCGTTTGCCACACGCCATAAAGACCCACTTAAGTTCGGTAATCGTCATGTCAGCTTTATTGAATTTCATGATGAAAACGGTGTTCTGCAACAGAGCCTAGACGGTAACAACGAGGCGAGAGCCGGCATGGCGGCAGAAGCTTATGCTGAAGCTATTCGACTGTTATACGTAGCAGTTACGCGCGCAGAAAAACGTTGTTATATTCTCAGTACGGCATTTGACCATTATGAAAATTCTCCATTAGGCAAAACCTTGAAATGGTCGGCAGATACCGATATCGCGACAAGCTTGCAGCAATTAGCGCAAGACAATCCTGATGAAATAGCGCTTGACGTGTTAGAGAACTATTTAACCGAAGAAACACTATCAGCAGCAGGGTTAGCCAAGCCAACTTCAGTTACTGCCAATATCCAAAGTACTACTGATGAAATCAATGTTAATGCTGAAAGCCAAGCTGAAGTAGCGCGTTTTAACGGCAAAATTGAGCGTGATTGGTGGTTAAGTTCATTCTCCGCCTTGAGCAAAAACCTACGTCATAATGGTGTTTCGTCGCCTGATCGAGATAATCAAGAAACAGAACCTACTGATCAACAAGATAATAACTACAGCACTTTATCAAATAATATTAACGAGTTACGTTTTACCTTAACAAAAGGCGCACAAACCGGCAATTTACTGCATGACATCTTAGAGCAAACGGACTTTTCAGCCCCTGATTGGCAAAAAAGCTGTCATTGGCCACTGGTAAAATATGGCGCCATAGATGGCGTAATAGAAAATGCTCCAGAGAGTGGAGTAGAGAGTGGAGTAAAGAGTGAAGTAGAGAGCGAAGTAAAGAGTTCAACAGCGAGCAGCGAAAGCACACAGCAAAACCATGGCCAAACACGGCTAATAAAGTGGTTAGAAGAGGTATTGCAAACGCCACTAAGCGCTAATAATAGTTTGTCGCTAGCCCAGCTTGAGTTGCAAGATACCTTACGAGAAACCGAATTTTATTATCCCATGCGCTCGGCAAGTAGTAGCCAATTAACAAAATTGCTGACCGAACATAGAAATAATAACACCAGTCGTAAAATAGCTAAAAAACACCGAGTGCATTTGCCTTCTTATCATCAACTTAAAGGCATGATGCATGGTTTTATCGATTTGATTTTTCAAGCAGAGGGTAAATATTACGTTTGTGATTATAAATCTAGCCATTTAGGCGATCAATATAGTGACTATAACGACGCGGCTATGCGCCATAACATCGAGAAAAATCATTACGACTTACAGTACCTTATTTACGCCCTGGCATTACATCGTCATCTAAAATATGCCTTGGCTGACTACGATCCTAAGCAGCACTTTGGCGGTATTTATTATTTGTATTTACGTGGTATGAGCAACCAAACTCAGCATCAAGATTGTGGTGTTTATTATCGTAAAATTACCCTCGCAGAATTAGACCAACTTGATGATATTTTTGCTGGAGAAACCACTAATGCCTGAAATCATTATTAATAACAAAGCACAAAACGAAAATATTTATACCTCGTTTCAGCATGCAACAAATCGTCTTGATGGTTTGGTTGCCGTGGACTATTTTTTTGCCAAAGAAATCAGCCAATGTTTGGGTTTTTCCATTGCGAATAGCTTAGCGAATAAACAGACTACTGACACGTCTAATGACGTGCAGAGCGATGAGTCGAGTGACTTGTCGAATAATATGTCGAATAATTTGCCAAATGATGAACAATCATTATCAAATCAACAACAATGGTTTCATTTGTTAATCGCTTTAAGTGCAAGCCTGCGAGACGGTCATAGTTGTTTACCCCTGGCGCAAGTCGCAGGTAAACAACTATTTAGCGATAGCACCAGCGAAAGTGGGGCGGTGAGCCAAAGTGCTAATGTCAACGAAAAGCCTATAAACAACGTCGCTATTACAACAGGTACTAAGGGGTTTACATTTGCAGACCTTAAAACCCTAACGGCGCTAATGGAAGAATTACCTTTAGCAGATTTGGAGCAAAAAATAGCCAGTGAGCAGCAACCCATAGTACTTAGCCATGAACGGCTTTATTTACGGCGTTATTATCAATTTGAGCAAGAGCTAAAACAGCTAGTGCGCGAGCGACGTAACAGCAGCGAGAGGCAAGTTGAATCAGCGATTAATACTGATAAAACAACAAGTGATGTTAATGCAATTACCAGCATTATCACCCGCTTGTTTCCTGACTTAGCAGCACAGAGTGAGTTACAAAATAGCGCTATTGATTGGCAAGCCGTTGCCGTAGCCAATGCGATTAATAAAGACTTTGCCATTATTGCCGGTGGCCCGGGTACCGGCAAAACTTATACCGTGACTAAGCTGCTTGCTGCCTTGGTAATGCTAGCGATAGCGAATAGTGAAAACTCAAATCAAGGTAGCCAAAATTTAACTGATGAAAGCTTAACTGATAAAAGCTCAAGCGAAATAAGCGTAAATAGGGCAAGTTTTACGGCACCACGAATTGCCTTAGTAGCGCCAACAGGTAAAGCCGCGCAACGTTTATCAGAATCAATCACCAATGCGGTTAAAGGTTTTCGCGGGATTATTGATGACCAAGTACTAGACCTTATTCCAGAGCAAGCACAAACCCTACATAGATTATTAGGCGTTATTCCCGGCCAAGTTAACTTTCGTTATCACCAAGACAATAAGCTTGCGATAGATATTTTATTGATTGATGAAGTCTCTATGGTTGATTTACCGATGATGACACGTGTTTTTCGCGCTTTACCAACAACCACTAAAGTTATTTTATTGGGTGATGCTGATCAATTACCCTCAGTTGCGGTTGGCAGTGTTTTAGCTGATTTTGCACCGCGCCCTCACTTAGGCTACAGCGCTTTAAATCATCAATATTTAGCCCAAGTAACCGGTTATCAAACGCTGACAAAAGCTAGCAGCGCACTAGTGGCAGATGAGCAATATAGCGCCGGAGATTGTGTGACCTTTTTAATAAAAAGTCATCGCTTTGATGGCGAAGGTGGCATAGGGAGAATCGCCAATCATGTTATTAAAGGCCAATATCAAGAGAGTTGGCAGTTATTGCAGCAAAGCGATCTACCTAGTAACGACAAGCAACTAACACTATTATCAGGACCTATTGAAACTTGGCTTACACCGCTAGTTGAACAATATTACCAAGGCCTTTGTCAATGCGACAAGGTTGAAGATGCCTTTGCTTTATTAGCAAAATTTAGAGTTTTATCCTCAACCCGCAAAGGCCCACAAGGGGTGGAAAGCCTAAATGCCTTAGTTATTGATATATTGCGTAATAAAGGTGTCATTCCTTTTAATCGCTTTGAATCAAATAACACCTTATACGCTAGCCAGCCGATAATGATCAATGAAAATGACTATCGCTTAGGTGTATACAATGGCGATATTGGCTTGTTGTGGCGTAATAGCCAAGGGCATTTAATGGCAGTATTTGAAAATTCCCAAGGCGGTTATGACTGGATAATGCCCTCACGCTTGCCTAAATTTGAAACAGTTTATGCGATGACCATCCATAAAACCCAAGGCAGTGAGTTTGAACATGTCGCTATGGTGTTACCCGAGCAAAAAGACAATAGATTATTATCGCGTGAATTATTATATACTGGCATTACTCGAGCGAAGCAGCAGTTAAGTATTGCCAGTAGTCAAAGCGTTTGGCAACGTGGCGTAAGCCAGCAAGTTAAACGCCATTCTGGCTTGGCAATAAACTAGCCTTTATCACCGTAATTGTTCCTATTTATTGAAATTATAGAAGTAAGTTAAGAAATGAAATTAAAAGACATTGAAAAACCCATTTACCGTAAACATCTCAATATTATTATTGTCAGTTTTATTGTTAGCTTACTGGTATTAGCCTTAGCTTTTGGGCAAGGTATGATCATGCTGTTCGCTGATATCACTAACATAACCCTAGAGCCATTATCCAAAGCGGCAGAAGAATTAACTCAAGAAGGAGCAGCATCAGAAAGTAATTTTAGGTATAATTTTCTGGGTGTATTATTTGCACTATTAACCTGTGTTTTTGCTTTACATCGCCTACGAGCCAGCGCATTTTTTAGTGAAGTTTATTATGTTTGGCAAGTTAAGCAGCAACAAAATGCGATATATCGTAAACTGAAAAAAATAAAAGCCGCTGCTGCCAATGACAATGTTAATGCACTGGTTATTTTGAATTTTTATTACGCCAGTTTAAAGCAAATTTATTTATTAGATGACAACACCTTAACTATGTCCAAACTCGATGCAGATATTAGTGCATTGAATGTGCAGATAGAAAATAAAAATTTAACATTATCCACCGATCAATTTGATAAAGCACTGTTGGCGGATTACTGAAATATCCATGTAAAGGATATGCCACGAGAGGTTAGGTTACTTTAGCTAGTAACAACCTAGACCAAGCCGTAGCCTTTTATCTTGATATGCTCGCAGCAAAACTTATAGCAAGGGTATTAATACCAGTTCCATTAAGCTTGTGATCTTGTTGTGCGCAGGAAAAATAACTCAAGGTAAGGCGCTCGATTAAGCAATAGCTGGCTATTGGGAGTGAGAGCAACACAGCCTTGAGCTATTTTAACTAGTACAAGTGAGCAATAACTTAATGGGATTGGTATGATATCAGTAGGGTAATTTTCGCACTGATTAAATTATTACTTAATATGACCACGCTCAGCTTTGAGCATATAATTAACACCTGAACTTGTTATCAAATAAAACACAGGAAAATATACCGCGAATGAAGAAGTTAAAAAATGAAGCTGAATTATTGAAAAAAGCCATTGTTATTGGTGAAAATTACGCGAAAAATCGTGGTTATAAAGGCTTTTCAAGCACTAACGCTGCCAAGGATAAAATTGAAAGCTTATATCGCTTATTAGTCAATGATAAACTTATTCAGCCTTTACCAAAAGATGGTGAAGACCTAGCGAGCATGAAACATAAGTTATCGTTATGGATTGCCAAACAGTTACCCGCTGATCATCCGTTATTGAAATAATACCAGTTCCATTAAGTTTGTGATCTTGTTGTGCGCAGGAAAAATAACTCAAGGTAAGGCGCTCGATTGAGCAATAGCTGGCTATTGGGATTGAGAGCAACACAGTCTTGAGCTATTTTAACTAGTACAAGTGAGCAATAACTTAATGGGATTGGTATAAGACCATACCTGCTTATAGCGCTAATATAACATAATGTTTAAGTTACATTAGCGGTGTGTTGGTGGCTTCGAAATTCGTGCATTTGTTCATCGAAGAATTTTTACAGTACTTTTTATAGTATATTTTTTTACAGTACTTTTTTTTAGTACATCCTTGATAGTCATAGAGAAGCAAACCAGTTATATGAATCGTAAAAAGAAAATCAACCAAACTTTAAAATCAAAAATTAAAAAAATGAATGCTAAGCTGCAAAACTCAAGCAAGCCTAAGTATGTCTCTAAAGCTGACCGTGTGACGGTTGCAGAAAAAGCAGCTGAAATTGATTTAGCTGCTAGCACAGCAAGCTCAACTGAAAGTGATAGTGCTGCTAATACTAGTGCTGATAGTGGCTTAAAATAAGCTATATATTATTAACATGCAGCATGCGATCAGCAAAATTAAAAGTTATTCAGGCCCTATGTAGGTTCTACGTAGGCCTTATCTAGGCATTATCGCCCATAGGCCTTATGTAGGTTGGACTTTAGTCCATCAAGTTAAATGAAATTTAACCGTGTTCTTATACCTACAGAGCGATAAAAAACACATCGCGGCAGGTTTTTGCTGGCTCATCGCATTAATCGCTGGCTTAACAGTTGACGGACTGAAGTCCGACCTACAAAAAATCACCCACGTTAAATTATCACCAAACATGGCGTAATCACCCATAGGCTTTATGTAGGTTGGACTTTAGTCCATCAAGTTAAATGAAATTTAACCGTGTTCTTATACCTAGAGAGCGATAAAACAATACATCGCGGCAGGTTTTTGCAGGTCCATCAGATTAATCACTCGCTTAACAGTTGACGGACTGAAGTCCGACCTACAAAAAATCACCCACATTAAATTATCACCAAACATGGCGTAATCACCCATAGGCCCGATGTAGTTTGGACTTTAGTCCATCAAGTTAAATGAAATTTAACCATTTTTGTTTAGATGCTGAGCGAGAAAACAATACATTGCGACAAATTTTTGCTGGCTCATCAGATTAATCACTCGCTTAACAGTTGACGGACTGAAGTCCGACCTACAAAAAATCGCCCACGTTAAATTATCATCAAACATGACATTATCACCCGTAGGCCCGATGTAGGTTGGACTTTAGTCCATCAAGTTAAATGAAATTTAACCGTGTTCTTATACCTAGAGAGCGATAAAACAATACATCGCGACAGGTTTTTGCTGGCTCATCAGATTAATCGCTCGCTTAACAGTTGACGGACTGAAGTCCGACCTACAAAAACCTTCATTTTACCACTTTTTACGTGCTAAAAATGGCTTGTGCTGCTCAGCTTTATGGCTTTGATTATAAATTTTTCGATGAACATTTTTACCCATTAAAATTCTAATTTGATAATAAGACTCACGAAATAACACCCAACTTTTGCTACCTTGCCAACTCTTGTTATAGAGCTTTTTATTGGCGGCGATAGCGTCAGGTGATTGTTGCATTAAAGTAAGGGCGAAGGCTTGTGCATCGGCTAGAGGGGTTGCTGTGATTTCAGTCACTAAATTTAAGCCTAGCGCCTGTTGGCCGGTAAACTCTTCTGCTGTCATAGCTAGTTTTTTCGCTTGATCAATTGCTAAGAGGCCGCGCAGCGCTATTGTGCCACCCATGTCCGGTATTAAGCCCCATTTACCTTCTAGGATAGATAATGAGCTGTCTGGTGTAGCAAACCTAAAATCTGCTCCTAGGGCGATTTGTAAACCGCCGCCCCAACATCGGCCATGAATAGCGCAAATAACAGGAACAGGAATATCTTGCCAACCGGTAGAGACCACTTGCGCTAAGTTAGCCTGCCAAGGTAAGACCTTAAATAGCAGTTTGATCATACTCATTGGCGATTTCATAATAGCTTTAACATCTAAGCCAGAACAAAAGTCGTCGCCATTACCTGATAAAATAACAGCACGAATGTCACGGTTTTTACGCAGTGTTTTTATAGTCTGACGAATGGCAATAAACATTGGCATATCTAAGGCATTAAGCTTATCAACACGATTAAGTTTAACGTGGGCGATATTATTGGTGATCTCTACACTTACGCGTTGCTCAGTCATGGCTGTCCTAGCTCAATAGCCTATTAGGCTATAAATATTATGCTAAAGTTACTTAATGGTATGACCAGTACCATAGCGAAAGCGTTTATCAATGTCTACATTGAGTTAGCTTTGTCTAGGCTGAAAACTTGTAAAAGTAGAGAATTTATCGCACATTGTTAGCAGGTATTGTTAGCATATATTTTTAGCAGCTAATTATTGTGGCAATATTATACAAAGCATTACATTAAACCTTACGGCGAAATCACATGAAAAACAAATTACTGTTATCAACTGTTTTAACCTTGGCAAGCGTGCCGCTATTTATGCATGGTGCTGCGCAAGCTTATCAAGAGCCCGTTTTTGCTATCGCTATACACGGCGGTGCAGGCACAATAAATAAAAGTAAAATGGCCACAGAAAAGCGTAATACCTATGAAACTAAGTTAAAACAAGCGCGTGATGCCGGTTATGCCCTATTAGCAGATGGACAATCGAGCCAAGCGGCGGTTATTGCCGCTATTCAAATATTAGAAGATTCGCCATTGTTCAATGCCGGCAAAGGCGCAGTTTACACTTTTGATGGCGAGCATGAACTTGATGCGTCGATAATGAACGGTAAAACCTTAAATGCCGGCGCCATATCAGGAGTGAAAACCATCAAAAGCCCAATAGCGTTAGCAGAAGCCGTGATGGAAAAGTCGGTTCATGTCATGCTCAGTGGTGAAGGTGCGGAAGTTTTTGCGAAACAACAAGGCTTAGAAAGTGTTGAAAATAGTTACTTTGATACTGATGCAAGATACCAGTCATTATTAAGAGCTAAAAAGCAGTTAGCAGAGCAAGAAAAAGCGCTGAAATATTTTCAAGCCGCTCATCAAACACTAAGCAATGAATATAAATTTGGCACCGTTGGCGCAGTGGCACTTGATAAGTCAGGTACATTAACCGCAGGCACTAGCACCGGCGGTATGACTGCGAAACGTTTTGGCCGTATTGGTGACGCACCCATTATTGGTGCCGGTACATACGCGAATAATGACAGCTGTGCAGTTTCAGCGACTGGTCACGGTGAGTACTTTATTCGCTATCATGTCGCCGCAGATATCTGTGCGCGTATGCAGTATCAGGGCATTAGTCTTGAGAAAGCTGCTGACGTAGTGATAAATGATGTTTTAGTTAAAGCCGGTGGCTCAGGCGGTATTATCGCGATTGATACCGCGGGTAATATTACCATGCCATTTAACAGCACGGGTATGTACCGCGCGAGTAAATCGTCAAATGGTGCAGAATTTATTGGCATATTTAAAGATGATTAAAAAATTGATGACTTTGAATACTCGCATCATGTTGCAAAGCAAAGTTAATTTTAAAAGCAGGGCTACTTTTAAAAACAGAGTGACTTTTAAAAATAGAGTCACTTCGAAAGACTCAGTCGCTTCAAAGTTTTTTATTAAACAACTTCTTACAGGTCATGTCAAAACCTGTCTAGGATTAATGTTCACCATGATACTTGTGGGCTGTTCAGATGACGTAGGTAAAGTTAGCCTAGGGCTATTTACCACAAAAGATGTGGTCATTAATGCTAAGCAAGACCCGATTGTAACCGGGGTAACATGTCATATTAGCCATGTTGAAGCAGATTTAGACTTCTCTGATCCATCAGATATGAGTATTGCTTGTCGACAAACCGGTGAAATATCTGCGCAAGCTTTAGCAAAAATTGATCGCTCAAAAAATGGTGAAGTAGTCTTTAAAGAGTCAAAAAGCATTTTATTTAAAAGCTTAAAAGTCAGACGCATTTATGATGCTGAAAATAAAACCCTCATTTACCTGTCTTATTCAACAAAGGAATCGTCTGGTAGTCATCACCATTCATTATCAACAGTGCCTTTATACAAGACCAAAGCTTGGCAATGGGCATTGGCTCAAGATGTGAAAAGCTAGGTGTTTAAAGCATTTAACTGATGAAAGTTAAGCATTAACCTGTGGGTTATAACCGATATTAGCTTTTGGTTTTATTTGTGGCGTTATTAACTTTATAACTTATAAAATCAAAGATTTAAAAAGTAGTAGGAATTATGTTAGCAAAACTGTTTAGTCCAAAAGAAATTATTGACCAAAACACCCAGAATTGGATATTTGATACCTTTGCATGGGCCATTGAAAATTTTGAAATTAATGTCCTTAAAAATGAAGCCCGTTTAATACTACCTACCAATGAGTTTTATCCTGGTAGTGTTAACAGTATTGATGAAATGGCTCAAGCGATGTTTATCAATACCAAAAACTATGCAGGTATGCAAAAGTGGCCAGTAGAAATTTCATCTTCAACACCGGCATCAAATACTGCCATTGAAGAGCTAAATTTAGGGCCGATTGTGCGTGGTGAACATGCTGAGGTTGCTATAAGCACCGGTAATAAAGCCTTAGTATTGGGCTATACGCCAAACCAAGTGAATCAACCACAAGACTTAATTGCCGGTATCAGCCAAGCCTTAGCTACTATTTTAGTGACTTCAAACAAGGTTATGCCGCCAGGCGGTGAAGAATATTTACCACAAGCGATAGACCTTGTAGCTTGCTTTATGGGCTTTGGTGTTATTTTTGCCAATACAGCCTATCAATTTAAAGGCGGTTGCGGTGCTTGTAATAATGCCAGTTTAAATCGTCAAGCGGCATTAACCGAACCTGAAACTTTATATGCCCTAGCACTTTTTTGCGTGTTAAAAAAAGAGCCAATGAAAAATGTTAAAGGCCATTTAAAGTCACATTTGAAAAAAGATTTCGTTAACGCTTATAAAAGCATCGAGCAATCGCTTTCAAGCACGACACAGCCAGCATTATTAGCCTTGGTAAGTGAATAGTTCACCACAAATAAAAAACTAAAAAAGTGTAATGTTTTTGCTCCACACCGCAACTGTTTTGTAGGTCGGACTTTAGTCCGTCAATCGTTTAGCGAGTGATTACGTAGCGTTAGGCGATTGTTTTGTAGATCGGACTTTAGTCCGTCAACCGTTTAGCGAGTGATTATGTAGCGTTAGGTGATTTTTTGTAGGTCGGACTTCAGTCCGTCAACCGTTTAGCGAGTGATTAAGGCGATGGGGCAAAAGAGATCCGTCGGTTCTTTGTAAATCGGACTTCAGTCCGTCAACTGTTTAGCGAGCAATTAACGCGATGGGGCAAAAGAGATTTGCAGCGGCTCTTATCTTTATCGGTCAGCATTTATGCAAAAGACGGTTAAATTTCATTTAACTTGATGGACTAAAGTCCAACCTACATCGGGCCTACGGGTGATTATTTCATGTTTGGTGATAATTTAACGTTGGGCGATTGTTTTGTAGGTCGGACTTTAGTCCGTCAATTGTTTAGCGAGTGATTAAGGCGATGGGGCAAAAGACATTTGTAGCAGTTTTTATCTTTATCGGTCAGCATTTATGCTAAAGACGGTTAAATTTCATTTAACTTGATGGACTAAAGTCCAACCTACATCGGGCCTACGGGTGATAATGTCATGTTAGGCAATTGTTTTGTAGGTCGGACTTTAGTCTGTCAACTGTTTAGCGAGTGATTAAGGCGATGGGGTAAAAGACATTTGTAGCGAGGTCTGATTTTTGTCATTTAGCATTTATGCCAAAGGCGGTTAAATTTCATTTAACTTGATGGACTAAAGTCCAACCTACATCGGGCTTATGGGTGATTACGTCATGTGGGTGATAATTTAATGTGGGTGATTTTTTTGTAGGTCGGACTTCAGTCCGTCAACTGCTTAGTGAGTGATTAAGGCGATGGGGCAAAAGAGATTTGCAGCGGCTCTTATCTTTATCGGTCAGCATTTACGCCAAAGACGGTTAAATTTCATTTAACTTGATGGACTAAAGTCCAACCTACATAAGGCCTACGGGTGATAATGTCATGTGGGCGCTTTTTTTGTAGATCGGACTTCAGTCCGTCAACCGTTTAGCGAGTGATTAATGCGATGGGGCAAAAGATATCTGTCGGTTCTTTGTAAATCGGACTTTACGCCAAAGACGGTTAAATTTCATTTAACTTGATGGACTAAAGTCCAACCTACATCGGGCCTACGGGTGATAATGTCATGTTTGGTGATTGTTTTGTAGGTCGGACTTCAGTCCGTCAACTGTTTAGCGAGTAATTAAGGCGCTGGGGTAAAAGATATTTGCAGCGGCTCTTATCTTTATCGGTCAGCATTTATGCTAAAGACGGTTAAATTTCATTTAACTTGATGGACTAAAGTCCAACCTACATAGGGCCTATGGGTGATAATTTCATGTTTGGTGATTGTTTTGTAGGTCGGACTTTAGTCCGTCAATCGTTTAGCGAGCAATTAAGGCGATGGGGTAAAAGATATTTGCAGCGGCTCTTATCTTTATCGGTCAGTATTTACGCCAAAGACGGTTAAATTTCATTTAACTTGATGGACTAAAGTCCAACCTACATCGGGCCTACGGGTGATTACGTCATGTGGGCGATTGTTTTGTAGGTCGGACTTTAGTCCGTCAATTGTTTAGCGAGTGATTACGTAGCGTTGAATTTTTTTTGATCCTTTGTAGGTCGGACTTTAGTCCGTCAATCGTTTAGCGAGCAATTATGTAGCGTTGGCCATTGTTTTTTTGGTCCAACTATAGTCTGTTAACGTTTAAGCGGGCGATTTTCAACTAGCGTGGTTATATACTTATTCATTTGCCCTTGTTTACCTGTTAATATAGCTTTTTTGTTATCTGTTTTGAGTCTGTCTTGTCTACTGCAACCCCCGCAAATTCCACTGCTACTAAAAAAGTTAATAAAAACGTCACCGTAAAATCACTTTTCAACCTTTTAGAGCAGGTTAAATTATCTGATAAAGCGCGTATTAAAAAACGCTTATTGGCTGTTAAAAATATTACCGACCCGGTTAAGCAAGAAAAAAGCTTACAGCAAATAGCGCTATTGATTGAACAATCGATAGAAAATAAACAACTTCGTCTCGCTAATGTCCCTAAATTTAGTTACCCGGAAGGTTTGCCGGTTTCACAAAATGTTGATGTTATTGCTAAAGCTATTGATGAAAATCAAGTGGTTATCATTGCTGGCGAAACTGGCTCAGGTAAAACTACTCAAATTCCGAAGATATGTTTACAGCTTGGCCGTGGTATTGACGGTATTATTGGTCACACTCAACCCCGGCGTATCGCTGCCAGAACGGTAGCAAACCGTATTGCAGACGAACTCAACACCAAGTTAGGTGACGCCGTTGGCTATAAAGTTCGCTTTAATGACCAAGTGGGCAAGCAAAGTTATATCAAGTTAATGACTGACGGTATTTTGTTGGCAGAGATGCAAAAAGATCGTCTGTTACGCCAATACGACACACTAATCATTGATGAGGCGCATGAGCGTAGTTTAAACATTGATTTTATTCTGGGTTATTTACGCCAAATTCTGCCTAAACGTCCTGATTTAAAAATTATTATTACTTCAGCCACCATTGACCCTGAAAAGTTTGCCCAACATTTTGCCAGTGCTGCCGGCGTTCCTGCGCCCATTATTGAAGTATCGGGTCGAACTTTTCCAGTTGAGATGCGTTATCGGCCACTGAACAAGGCAAGTGATGACAGCAATGATGATGGCGATATTATTTCAGGCATTCTTCATGCGGTTGATGAATTAGGCGCTGATGATAGTGGTGATATATTAGTGTTTCTCAACGGTGAACGAGAAATTCGCGATACCGCACGGTCATTAGAAAAAGCAAACTTACGCCACACTAATGTGTTGCCGCTATATTCTCGTTTAACGGTTGCTGAACAAAATTTAATATTTAAACCTCATAGTGGCCGTAATATAGTGTTAGCCACCAACGTCGCTGAAACAAGTTTAACTGTGCCCGGCATTAAATATGTTATTGACCCAGGCACCGCCAGAATTTCTCGCTATAGTTACCGCACCAAAGTGCAACGTTTGCCGATAGAGGCTATTTCTCAAGCCAGTGCTAATCAGCGTGCTGGTCGTTGTGGCCGTGTATCATCAGGGGTTTGTATTCGTCTTTATTCAGAAGAAGACTTTTTAAATCGCACCGAATTTACCGACCCTGAAATACTTCGCACCAACTTAGCTACTGTTATATTGCAAATGTTGGCCTTAGATCTCGGCGAGATTGCTGACTTTCCGTTTGTTCAACCACCGGATAACCGCAACATTACTGACGGGGTAAAATTATTAGAAGAGCTGGCCGCGATAGACGCAAAGGCGAATAAAGTCACTTTAACGCCAATAGGGCGCGCTTTATCAAAATTTCCTATTGATCCACGTTTAGCTAAAATGATTTTAACCGCGGCAGACTTAGGCTGTATTGAACAAATATTTATTATTGTCAGTGCCTTAAGTATTCAAGACCCACGTGAACGTCCACACGAAAAGCAACAAGCAGCAGATGAAAAACATAGCCGTTTTAAAAACAAACAGTCTGATTTTGTTGGTTTATTAAAATTGTGGAGCTATGTTGAAGAACAACAAAAGCAATTAACCAATAATCAATTTCGTCGCATGTGTCAAAAAGAGTTTTTGTCCTATGTGCGTATTCGAGAGTGGCAAGACATCTACAGTCAGCTAACGCATTCGTTACGTGAGTTAAAAATTCCGATGAGCCGCATCGAAGTAGACTTATCGGAAGAAGCTGAAAAAAGCGCCACCAATCCCAATGTAGATATTGTGCATCAAGCCATATTGTCAGGTTTGCTCAGTCATTTAGGTCAACAAGATGAAAACCGAGAATATAACGGCGCACGCGGTAGTACCTTCTTTATTTTCCCAGGCTCTGCCCTAGCTAAAAAATCGCCCAAATGGTTAATGGCGGCAGAGCTAGTTGAAACCAGCCGTTTATTTGCCCGTATGGCCGCAAAAATTGACCCTTTGTGGATTGAACCCCTGGCTCAGCATTTAGTTAAACGCAGCTACAGTGAACCGCATTGGGAGAAAAAGCAGGGCGCTGTGATGGGGTTTGAGCAAGTGTCACTCTACGGCCTAATTATTGTTGCCAAGCGTAGTGTGCACTTTAATCAAATTGAACCGGATACCTGTCGTGAAATTTTTATTCGTGAGGCTTTAGTTAACGGTGAAAGTACGATTAAAGAGGCATTTTTAAAAGATAATCGTCAATTAGTTAATGAAATTGAAGCATTAGAGCAAAAAGCTCGACGCAGAGATTTCTTGATTGAAGAGCAGCAGTTAGTTGATTTTTATACTGAGAAATTACCAGAAAGTGCTATTTGTCAACGCAGCTTTTTAGCTTGGTGGCAACAGCAAAAAAAAGTGGATGCTAAGCTATTAAACTTTACTAAAGCCTTCTTGTTAAAAGAAAGTGCGGTTAAGTTATCCGCCACTGAATACCCTGAAACCTGGCAACAAGGTAGTTTAACTTTACCGCTGAGTTACCACTTTAACCCAGGTGATATCGACGACGGCATTAGTGTGTTGATACCGCTAGGGATATTAAATCAAGTGGAAAACACCGGTTTTGATTGGTTGATCCCCGCGTTACGGCTTGAACTTATTACGGCATTGATTCGAGCGCTACCTAAAGCATTAAGGCGCAACTTTGTGCCTGCGCCTAATTACGCCGAAGCTTGTTTAGCGGCAATAACTAATGCTGATGAAGCATTAACTACCGCCATTGAAAAACAGCTATTAAGAATGACCGGTGCCCGTTTACCTGATGGTGCTTGGCAAGGCTTAGAGCTAGTGCCACATTTATCGATGAATTTTAAAATTGTTAATGAACATGGCAAATTGATCCAACAAGGGCGCAAGCTTGACGAATTAAAAGAAGGCTTACAAGGTAAGGTGCAAGCGTCGATTAAAAAGGTCGCCGACAAAGGTATTGAACGCAGTAATATCGACCAGTGGGACTTTAAAAGCTTGCCAAAAAGCTATGAAAAGAAAGTCGCTAATATCACCATCAAAGCCTTTCCAGCTTTGGTGGATAAAAATAAGTCGGTTGCTATCGAGTTATTTGAACATGAAAGTTTAGCTGAACAAGCGATGCTTGACGGAGTCAGTCGACTTATTTTACTGAGCATTCCGTCGCCAATAAAATATTTGCAGGAAAAGTTACCCAATAAAGCTAAATTAGGACTGTATTTTAATCCCTTTGGCTCGATAAATGACTTACTGGATGATTGCATCGTTGCCGGCTGTCAATTTTTAGTTAATGAATACGGCGACTTGCCTCGTGCACAAGCAGAGTTTGAAGCTTGCAAAGAACATGTGCGTGCAGAAATTGCCGATTGTGTTTTAAGTGCGGCGATTAAAGTTGAGCGAGTATTAAGTTTGGCACATGATGTACGCAAAAAAATGAAAGGTAAAATGTCGTTAAATGTTGTGCAATCTCATGGTGATATTAAAAGCCAATTAGAGACCTTAGTGTTTAAAGGCTTTATCACTAAAGCGGGATATCAACGTTTAGATGATATAGCCCGTTATTTAAGCGCAATGTTACGACGATTAGAAAAGTTGCAAATAGATCCTAATCAAGACCGATTGAAAATGTTAGAGCTTGAAAAAGTGCAAAACGCATTAGATACAGTTATTGCTCAACAGCCTAAAGGTCAACCTTTAAGTAAAGAATTAGTGCAAGGTTATTGGATGATAGAAGAGTTGCGGGTATCACTTTTTGCCCAAAATTTAAAAACACCTTTTCCAATTTCAGCGAAAAGAATAGTAAACTACCTCAAAGAACATGCATAATTTTAGTACAATAATTTGACAGTTATCGTTACCATGAGTATAAATAAAAGTGTACTAACGATAAAAACGCAATGGAGTAGTGATGGCTAATTACGATGATAAACGGAACTTTTATCGCATGATGTTAAACAGTGAAGTAACCTTGACCATTATTGACGATGAGGCTAATAGCAAAATTTTAGTTACGTGTCGTGATTTAAGTGCAACAGGTATAGCGATTGAGATGGAGCACCCATTAGCAATGAATACAGCGGTGCGTATAAGTGTTCAGTCGGTCAACAATGCGGTACAACCTTTAAATGCTACCGGCAAAGTAGTGAGAGTAACGGAAGAGAGTGCAAACTGTTATCTGATTGGCGTTAATATTACTGAGATTGATTAAGTGAGTGAAGAGGGTCGCTAGAAAAATTTTAGCGACCCTCTTTAACCACTAATACCCAGTGGTTAAAGAGGGCTTTTATAACGCCGTAGTTTTATCCTACCCAGTAAAATTGCACAGGCAATTAACTCACTTGGTATTATTCAACTTCGTATTATTCACCTTCGCATTATTCACCTTGGTATTATTCAACTTCGCATTACTCAACTTGGCAGACTAAACCTTTAAGGTAGTAACCCTCAGGGTAATTTGACGACACTGGGTGATCTGCTGCTTGGTGTAACCTATCAACAAAGTAAGCATTTCTTTTCGCGTCTAATGCGCCATCAGCAACCACTTTTTGAAATAAGCTTGATTCCATTAAACCCGAGCAAGAAAAAGTTAATAAAATACCATTAGGGTTAAGTAATTGCATAGCCAACATGTTGATATCCTTGTAGCCACGACAAGCACCGGTCAGTTGAGCCTTTGATTCAACAAACTTAGGTGGGTCAAGAATAATCATATCAAAGGTACGTTTTTCTTCACGGTATTGACGCAATAATTTAAAAACATCCGCTTTAACAAATGAGATATTTTTATCACTTAATTCATTCAACTCAACGTTTTTCTTGGCTAAGTCTAAGGCTGACTCAGAAACATCAACATTAATAACTTCTTTAGCGCCGCCGGCGGCACAATGCAGGGCAAAGGTGCCGGTATAAGAAAAACAGTTTAATACACTCTTGTCACGGGCATACTTACCTGCGGCAAGACGAGATTCACGTTGATCTAAATAAAAACCAGTTTTATGGCCTTTAGCTACATCAACGTGAATTTTAATACCGTACTCTTCAATAATACACTCTGTTGACGCTTGTGGTTCAGTTAACCAACCCGTTACCGGTTCTAAACCTTCTTTTTTGCGGACATCAACATCTGAACGCTCATAAATATGACAACCCGGATAAAGCTCTTTAAGGCATTCAACTAAGGTATAGCGGTGCAAGTCTGCTCCGGCGCTAAGTAGTTGGCAAACAATTAAGTTGTCGTATTTATCTATAGTGATACCGGGTAGGCCGTCAGACTCGCCAGCAATAAGTCGATAACCAGTTAAACCGTCTCTTTCGATAAACCAGTCACGTCTTTTTTGTGCGCTTAACAATTTATTACGAAAAAAACTGCTGTCAATTTCTTCATCAATATCAAAACTCCAAACTCGAATTCTAATTTGAGATTCTGGAGAATATGCGCCTTTAGCTAGCCAGTTGCCTTTGTTGTCAAAGACATCAACCGTGTCACCAAGTAAAGGGTTACCTTTGATTTTGTTAATTGCCTGAGAAAAAATCCAAGGATGTTTTCGGCGTAATGATTTCTCACGAGCAACTTTTAAATAAATTCTTGCTGACATAGGCCTATACTTGTAATTACAATAATAATGGCGCGAGTGTAGTCAATGCATGGCAAGGGTGCAATGGTCTATTTTAACTATTTTTCATTTCAAAAATTTGATGGGAATGAAAGTCAGAAATAACAATAATACCAGTTCCATTAAGTTTGTGATCTTGTTGTGCGCAGGAAAAATAACTCAAGGTAAGGCGCTCGATTGAGCAATAGCTGGCTATTGGGATTGAGAGCAACACAGCCTTGAGCTATTTTAACTAGTACAAGTGAGTAATAACTTAATGGGATTGGTATAACAATGGCAATAAGCTTATTTTAAGGTGAAAAATAATGGATGTAAGTTACATGGCACATGTCAGTGGCAAAGTTCAAGGCGTTTACTTTCGAGTTTCTAGTCAACAAGTTGCGATTGAGCATGGTTTAAGTGGTTACGCGCGCAATTTAACTAATGGCAATGTAGAAGTGCTGATGTGCGGTAAAGAGCAAAATATTGATAAAATGCTCAAGTGGTTAGCACAAGGCCCGCCAGAAGCAGAAGTGACGAATGTTGAGGTTAAGCAAGTAGCATTTCAAGAACATAATTTTTTTGCAGTGAGTTAAGTTGCTATTTTTATCATCGTGCGCAAATTTGTGTTTTAAAGCAAAATGAGTATTTTACTCTAAGATAAACTTTATCACGTTGGTATTTAAGGCTAAATAAGGCAGACTGGCTATTATAAATAACACTAGATAAAAGGAAATAAATTGCGTTATATAGCCATTAATGAACAACAGCAGTTAAGTCTTGATGAAATTGACAAGCCAACAATAGCTGACGATGAATGCTTGATTAAAGTTAGGGCTATTGGTGTTAATCGCGCCGACATTTTGCAAAAAAAAGGCCAGTACCCACCGCCGCCTGGTGAATCAAGCATACTGGGCCTTGAAGCTTGTGGTGAACTTGCTGCTATTGGCGGGCAACAAGCCAGTTGGAATGTTGGCGATAAGGTTTTTGCTATCGTGCCCGGCGGCGCCTACTCAGAATACGTTAAAGTTAAAACCGAGCACTTAATAAAGCTGCCTGAAAATTTAAGCTATGCCCAAGGCGCGGCAATAGCTGAAGTTTATTTAACCGCTTATCAATGTTTATTTTCTATCGCTAACTTACAGCCCAAAGCTAAGGTACTTATTCATGCCGGTGCTAGTGGTGTAGGCACGGCTGCTATTCAACTAGCTAAACAGCTTAACTGCTCGGTAACCGTTACCGTAGGTAATGAAGATAAAGTAGCAGCCTGTAAAGCGCTAGGCGCAGATGAAACGATAAATTACCACCAAACTGATTTTGTGAGTTGGGCAAAACAGCAACAGTATAGTTATGACGTTATTATTGATGTGGTTGCCGGCGAGTACGTTAATAAAAACATTAGCGTATGTGCGCTAGATGGTCATATTGTTATGTTGTCAATGCTAGGTGGCCGTTTTGCGGAAAATATTGATATTGCTAAAATGCTTGCTAAGCGAGTAAATATTCATGCCACCACGTTACGTAGCCGAAGCAATGAATATAAAACCAAGTTAATTAAAGCATTTACACAAGACTTTTATCAATGCCTTAAAGTAGGCTCAATCAGCCCAGTTATTTATCAGCAATACAGCTGGCATGAGGCAGAAAATGCCCATCAGGTGATGTTGAATAATGAAAACATAGGCAAACTAATATTAATCATAGATTAGCGTCATTAGCATTATTTTTATGTAGGTTTTATGTAGGTTTTATGTAGGTTTTATGTAGGTTTTATGTAGGTCGGACTTCAGTCCGTCAACCCTGCAGCGGGTAATTAAAGTGATTGGCCAAAAAACACCCGCAGCAGGTATTGTTTTTAACTCGCATTTATAACAAAACCAGTTAAATTTCATTTAACCTGATGGACTAAAGTCCAACCTACATTACACCGACACATGGTCTGTAGGTGGATGGCGCAGTGTTAGGCGGTTTTTTTAGGTTTTTTTAGGTTTTTTGTAGGTTTTTGTAGGTCGGACTTTAGTCCGTCAACCGTTCAGCGGGTAATTAAGGCGATTGGCCAAACAACACCTGCAGCAGGTATTGTTTTTAACTCGCATTTATAACAAAACAAGTTAAATTTCATTTAACTTGATGGACTAAAGTCCAACCTACATTGCACCCACATATGGCCTGTAGGCGGATGGAGCAGCGTTAGGCGGTTTTATGTAGGTCGGACTTCAGTCCGTCAACCCTGCAGCGGGTAATTAAAGTGATTGGCCAAAAAACACCTGCAGCAGGTATTGTTTTTAACTCGCATTTATAACAAAACCAGTTAAATTTCATTTAACCTGATGGACTAAAGTCCAACCTACATTTTTAGTTAACCGCCTTAACCTACATGTTTTAATTAACTACTTTAATCAATATACTGAAAGCGCTTAAGCTGTTTGCCATCTCTTTCTATGGTTTCATCAAACATAGCCAGTGGCCTAACCCAAATCGCTCTTTCACCGTATTCAGGTTGATAAACCACCATGGTTTCTTCTGTTTCACTGTGTGTTGCTAGGTGTAGTACTTGGTAAAAATTACCTTTAAAATGTTGATAACGTCCGATTTTTAGCATGAATAATCTCATTATTTCTAGTTTGTTAGTTTTGTCGACCATTGCTGTGAAGTTTCACTGTCACTGGCTTTGGCTTCTAACCATTTACTGCCTTCACTGGTGAGTTCTTTCTTCCAAAACGGTGCTTTGGTTTTTAAAAAATCGATGAGAAACTCGCAGGCAGCAAAGGCCGCTTTTCTATGTGGACTTGTGACACCAATAAAAACAATTTGTTCACCAAGGGCTAAGTCGCCAACGCGATGAATAATTGTAACCTTATTAAGCGGCCAGTGTTCGCGCGCTTCGGCCTCTATTTGATCCAATACTTTTTCTGTCATGCCAGGGTAATGCTCTAACGATAAGCCTTGCACTCCAAGCCCTTCGTTAAAGTCTCTAACCTTACCAACAAAAGTAACTACAGCGCCGTCTTGGTTGTCATCTGCGAGTTTTTGGTACTCATCAGCAACCACAAAATCATCTTGTTGTACATTAATCATATTAGCCACCAGTCACAGGAGGGAAAAAAGCGACTTCATCACCAGTATTGACCTTATGTGACCAATCGGTGATCTGCTGATTAACGGCAACAAGTAAGCTATCAGCCGACATAACCTTAGCCCATAATTCATCGGTGCTAGCGAGTTGTTGTCGAATCAACTCTGTTGTCATATGCTCGCTTGCTGGTATTTGCAAGCTATTGGTGGATAATTGTTCGCGTAGGCGAGCAAAAAACAAAACTTTTATCATGATTAGCTCCTTTATTTAGTCGCAGGATTATGAAGATAGCTACCTGATTTCCCACCTTGTTTTTCACACAAATGGATATTGGTAATAATCATGTCTTTTTGTACCGCTTTACACATATCGTAAATCGTTAGAGCGGCGGTTGAAGCGGCGGTTAATGCTTCCATTTCTACCCCTGTTTTACCTGAAAGCTTACAAAGTGCAGTAATTTTTACCCGGTTTTGCTTTGGCTCAGCGATTATGTCGACTTCTATTTTTGTCAGCATAAGTGGGTGACAAAGCGGAATAAGTTCACTGGTTTTTTTTGCTGCCATAATGCCAGCAATTCTGGCGGTCGCAAATACATCACCTTTATGATGTTTTCCTTCAACAATCATCGCAAGGGTTTGCGCAGACATTTCAATATAGGCTTGAGCAATGGCCGTGCGTTCAGTAACAACTTTTTCAGTTACATCAACCATATGGGCATCGCCATTAGCATTAATATGAGTAAATTCGTCGCTCATCAAAAAATATTCTCTTAATTATTAGCTATTCAGCTTTATGTAAATTTACCGTTTATAGTACCTTATTTGAAGGTTTTTTTAGTGATTATTTAATGATTTTTATTGAGAAGGTTACTGTGGGTTTTATTATGTGGCAATCAATGAAATATTAGGCTTTAACAGAAGAGTAGGTTGTATATGCTCAACATTTTTCCATTTAATACTTGTTGTAGATGTTTGTTTACTCATAATGTTTGTTGCTTGCTTGGTGGTTGACGGACTGAAGTCCGACCTACACAAGATTATAGTGATATTTGCTGTGGGTGTTTGTTTGCTCATTATTTTTGTTGCTTGCTGCTTGACGGACTGAAGTCCGACCTACACAAGATTATAGTGATATTTGCTGTCGGTGTTTGTTTGCTCATAATGTTTTTGCTTGGTGGTTGACGGACTGAAGTCCGACCTACACAAGATTATAGTGATATTTGCTGTGGGTGTTTGTTTGCTCATTATGTTTGTTGCTTGCTTGGTGGTTGACGGACTGAAGTCCGACCTACAAAAGATTATAGTGGTATTTGCTGTGGGTGTTTGTTTACTCATAATGTTTGTTGCTTGCTTGGTGGTTGACGGACTGAAGTCCGGCCTACACAAGATTATAGTGGTATTTGCTGTGGGTGTTTGTTTGCTCATTATGTTTTTTGTTTGTTGCTTGCTTGGTGGTTGACGGACTGAGGTTTGACCTACACAAGATTATAGTGGTATTTGCTGTCAGTGTTTGTTTGCTCATTATGTTTTTTGCTTGTTTGGTGGTTGACGGGCTGAAGTTTGACCTACACAAGATTATAGTGATATTTGCTGTGGGTGTTTGTTTACTCATTATGTTTTTTCGTGTTTGGTGGTTGACGGACTGAAGTCCGACCTACACAAGATTATAGTGGTATTTGCTGTGGGTGTTTGTTTAATCATTACTTTTGTTGTTTGTTTAGCGGTTGACGGACTGAAGTCCGACCTACAAAAGATTATAGTGATATTTGCTTGGTGCTTGGTGACGGGCTGAATTTTGACCTACACAGGATTATAGTGATAATTGTTTGCTGCTTGGTGACGGGCTGGCGTTTTGCTTACAAAAAAATTAAAGTTACTTTGGCTAAAGGACTGATTTTATGTTTAATTTTTTAAAAGTTGGATTTTAATAAATTGAGGATATTGTTAATAAATAGAACAGAATGTTTATATGTGTAACAATTCGTGTCTAAGTGTTGTAAAATACATTGAATAAAATTAATGATTTACTTGGCTGTTAATGTTGGTTTGTGTACAATCCGTTTCGATATGTGTTCCTTGTCAAATCCGCGTATTTTTTTGTTTTTTTAACTGACTCTTTCAATGTTTATCGATTGTTGTTGTTGTTGTTGTTGTTAAACGGATTTTTTAATGAATATGATATTTAAATTGCCTAGACCAATAAAACGCTTAATAAGTGTCTTCATTGACTCGTTTTTTATTGTGTCGTCATTTTGGTTTGCATTATTTTTACGTTTTGAAAACGGCATTGATATATACAATGCTAGCTACTGGACAGTAATTGCTTGGGTTATACCTTTTGCAATAATGATAAACATTTCTTTAGGCTTGTACCGAGCAGTTATTCGGTATTTAAGCTCAACGGCCATTACTGCCGTATGCCTAAGCGTAGTAACATCAACTATTGTACTCGCACTTTCTGCCTTGTTTTTTGAAGCCAACATTCCGCGTTCCACGCCTATTATTTTCGGCTCTTTTTTACTTATTTTAATTGGTGGTAGCCGCCTGATGGTCCGCAGCTGGGCTAGTAGACTTTCGAAGAACAACAAAATCAATGTCTTAGTTTACGGTGCTGGTACCGAGGGCATTCAATTAGTCAATTCGTTAATAAAGTGCTCTCAGTATTTGCCAAAATTTTTTATTGACGACAATAAAAAACTAAAAGGGCTTATTATCAATAATATGCGGGTATATCAGCCTAGCGATATTGAGCGTTTAATTGTTAAATATGACATTAAGCGTATTTTGCTAGCGCTACCCAGTAACAGCAGAAGTAATCGTGCTCGGATATTAAATTCACTTGCCCACATCAAAGTTGAAATATTAGCAATGCCTGTTATGTCTGACCTAGTGTCAGGTAAAATTAAGATTGACGACTTTGTTGAGGTGAATATTGAAGACTTGCTCGGCCGCGACACTGTGCCGGCAAAGGCCAGTTTACTCAATGCCAACATTAAAAACAAAGTGGTTATGGTAACCGGTGCCGGTGGCTCTATTGGTGCTGAGTTATGCCGACAAATAATACTGCAAGCACCGACCAAATTAATATTGTTTGAAGCCAGTGAAGCTAATTTATACTTGATTCACAAAGAGCTTGAAAATTACATCTTTAATAATAACCTGACCGTTGAGCTATTTCCTATTTTAGGTAGGGTTCAGAACAAGCTTGTCAGCGAAAAAGTCTTGAAAAATTTTAAAGTGCAAACCGTTTATCATGCAGCCGCGCATAAACATGTGCCTATGGTTGAAGGTAACGTTGTTGAAGGGGTTAACAATAATGTTTTTGGCACCCTGCATTTAGCACAAGCAGCAATAGCTGCAGACGTTGACACTTTTGTTTTAATATCTACTGACAAAGCCGTGCGGCCAACCAATGTTATGGGGGCAACAAAGCGCATGGCTGAGTTATGTTTACAAGCCTTAGCTAATAACAATCATCACACACGTTTTTGTATGGTGCGCTTTGGTAATGTACTGGGTAGTTCTGGTTCAGTTATTCCTTTGTTTAAAAGTCAAATCAAACAAGGTGGTCCTATCACACTAACCCATAAAGACATTACACGTTATTTTATGACCATACCTGAAGCCGCGCAACTTGTTATACAAGCCGGGGCAATGGGTAAAGGCGGTGACGTATTTGTTTTAGACATGGGTAAGTCAGTTAAAATTTATGACCTAGCAACAAAGTTGATCAACTTATCAGGCCTGCAGTTAATCAACAAAAAGAACCCTTATGGTGATATAGCGATTATAGAAACGGGGCTCCGTCCAGGAGAAAAATTGTATGAAGAATTACTTATTGGTGACGACGTAGGTAAAACTGAGCATGAACGCATTATGAGCGCGCATGAAGTGTTTTTACCTTGGTCTGAGTTAAATGTTGTACTTGAAAAACTACAACTGGCTTGTATTAATTTCGACCAACACAGCATCAGAGATATTTTATTAAATGCGCCAACAGGTTTTGCGCCCAGTGATGGCATTTGCGATTATCTTTATCATCAAACGCAACAGAGTAAAGCCAGGCTAAAACAAGTAAGTTAAAAGCTAAGCAACCCATTAATGTAATAGACATTTTTTGTAGGTCGGATTTCAATCCGTTAACCGTTAAGCGCAAGATTAACGCAATGGGCCACAAAAAAACAGTTAAATGCAAAACAAGTAAACTAATACCCATAGCGTTTTTTGACCTAAGGTATTAAAAATATAATTAACAGCACCGCGGGTTTAGTGAGTAATGGCAAGGATGAAGTATGTCAAATAACAACAAATGTCATTGGTTTTTATTAACCAGTAAATCACGCGAAGAACAGCGCGCTTTTGACAACTTAACAAACCAAGGACTTGATGTTTTTTTACCTAAAGTAGCAAAGATAAAAAAAAGACAAGGAGTTAAGTCATTAGCGTTAGAGCCCTTATTTCCTAATTACTTATTTATCTACCTTGATCAAAGCGAAGCAAATTTTAATGCTATTCGCTCTACTCGGGGTGTTGGACACTTTGTGCGCTTTGGTTTAAACCTTGCGACACTCAGTGAGAGTTTAATACAGCAAATAAAACAGAATATAGCCGGTAACGACAATAAATCATTAGACGACTTACTAAGTTACCAGCAGGGTGAAACCGTACAAGTAACCCAAGGGCCATTTAAAGGCCTAGAAGCAATATATAAAACAAAAGATGGCCTAGAGCGATGTATTCTATTAATTAAAATGCTCGGCCAAGAAAACGAAGTGATAATAGAAAACCAAGCGATAGAAAAAATAGCTTAACAGGCTTAACTAATTTAGTAAGGCGTTAGCCGCAGTTAAGGGCCACAGATAAGGGCTCAAGCGCCAGCGCTTATTTATTAAAGCACTGTATAGAGCTAATAGCACTTTGATTAAGTAAGTGTACATAAAGCGTCAAGAACAGGTTTTTATTGCTCCAGAGCAAAAGTAAGTAGCTAGATTGATGTAGAAAAGGCACTTGATTGTCACAGCATAAATAAATCTGTGTACGTCGATGTAAGCCAGTAAAGTAATGCATGTGTCATATTTTGCGGAATAAAGTGTTGCCGAATCAAGTGTTGCGCAATAAAGTGTTGCGCAACAAGGCGTCGAGCAATAGCTAGCCTTTGTGATTGAAAGTATCACAGATATTGGATGTATAGATCACCTAACAATGATCAATTATTTATTCCAATAACAATAACAATAACGACAACTAAAAACTGATTTAAAATGCCTATTGGAGCCAAACCAAAGGGCGGAAGCGTGCCTAAACAAGCCTGATAAAATTACGGACACTGACTTTTTTCTGGTTAAACTTAAGCTTCAAGCTAAGTAGCGAAAAAAATGACACAATAGTCGGCAGTGCAACCGTTAACACAAGCAATAGTACAAACAATACAAACGTAACCCCTAACAAAGTACTTAAAATATGTTCGATAAAATACTGATAGTGTGCATCGGCAATATATGCCGCAGCCCCAGCGCTGAAAGAATATTACAACAACTGATGCCAGACAAAGACATAACCTCTGCAGGTATAGGCGCATTAGTTGATCACGAAATTGAAAAAAATGCTGCACAGCTGTTAGCCAGCCATAACTACAACAGCGATAATCACAAAGCTAGGCAAGTAAGCACCGACATAATCAACCAAGCTGAACTGATTTTAGTGATGGAAAAAAAACACCAACAAGTGCTAATGCAACAATACCCATCAGCATCGGGCAAAGTTATGCTGTTAGGTAAATGGCATGGTGATGAAGAAATACCAGACCCATACCGCAAAAGCCTAACAGCCTTTGAACACGCATTTACCCAAATAGAAAAAAACTGCCAAGCCTGGACCAAAAAATTAAAGTAACGTCTCAGCAAACCACGCAGGTTTTTGCAGGCCGGTTGCAGGCCCTTTGTAGGTCGGACTTCAGTCCGTCAACCGCCCAGCAAGCTACCAAAGCAATGGGCAACAAACAAAAACAGTTAAATTACATTTAACCTGATGGACTAAAGTCCAACTTACATCGGGCATACGTCAACCGCCCAAACGCAATGGGCATTCTTTTGTAGGTCGGACTTTAGTCCGTCAACCGCCCAGCGAACTATTACGCAATAGGTGAAAAACACCTGCAGCAGGGCATTCTTTTGTAGGTCGGACTTTAGTCCATCAACCACCCAGCGAGCTACCAACGCGATGGGCATTTTTTGTAGGTCGGACTTCAGTCCGTCAACCGCCCAGCGAACTATTACGCAATAGGTGAAAAAACACCTGCAGCAGGGCATTTTTTGTAGGTCGGACTTCAGTCCGTCAACCGCTCAGCGAGCTATTACGCAATAGGTTAACAAACACCTGTAGTAAGTATTATTTTTGTAGAACATGATTTATAACAAAAACAGTTAAATTACATTTAACCTGATGGACTAAAGTCCAACCTACATCGAACATACACAAAACCAACACAAAACATACACAGAACCAACACAGAACCAACACAAAACAAACAACTAGCTGTAACAAACCACAAAAAACAGTATAATCAGAATCGTCATATATAAACCAAGTAACTCTCACCTACACAGTGATCAAGTTTCTAACTTATAATCCCCACAGCAATAAAATAAAACTATAAATAAAAAATTATGAATAAAATCAATACTAAATTACTTACTATCGTTTTACTTGCCACCTTAACTTCTGCTTGTACCTTAGTCCCTGGTGGCCATCTAAATAACGCCGAACTAGCCGACAATGAAGAAGCGTTTGATATTTCTCCGCTGGTTAACGCTAAATTCATTACCCCTAAAGTATTAGCCGAGCTTAAAGCCGCAGAACCAGTGGCAAAAGTTAACAACGAGCTTAGCGCGCAAGTAAGTGATTATAACTACATTATAGGTAAGGGCGATGTACTGAGTATTACCGTATGGGACCACCCCGAACTTACCATACCCGCAGGCCAGTTTCGTAGCGCCGGCGAGTCAGGTAACGTAGTGCATTCAGACGGCACCTTGTTCTACCCTTATATAGGCAAAGTACAAGTAGATGGCTTAAAAGTAACCACAGTACGTGACCTTATCACCAAACGCTTAAGCCGCTACATTGAAAACCCACAAATTGATGTCGCCGTTGCTGCGTTTCGCTCAAAGCGCACATTTATTACCGGTGAAGTTAAACAACCCGCCATTTTACCCATTACCAACGTTCCCATGACATTACTAGATGCCCTAAACGCCACCGGTGGTTTAGGGCCGCTAGCAGACTGGCGCTCGGTTTCACTGACCCGTGAAACTACAAAAGGCACAACCAAAGAGCGCCTAGACTTACACGCACTTTATCAAAAAGGTGATATGAGCCAAAACCGCTTATTAAAGCACAACGACATTATTCACGTACCCCGTAACGACGCCTTAAAAGTATTTGTGATGGGTGATGTAGCAAAAGCCTCAACACAACGCTTAGACCGCAGCGGTTTAACTTTAGCCGAAGCGTTAAACAACACCGGCGGTATTAACGAATCAACCAGCAACGCCAGCGGTATTTTTGTACTGCGGGCCTCAACAACAGCCAACAAGTTAGTTGACGTATTTCAGCTAGACGCAGCAAATGGCGCGATGTTAATTCTAAGCACCCAATTTGCACTACAACCACTTGATATTGTCTACGTAACATCAGCACCCATTGCCCGTTGGAATCGCGTAATGACGCAACTATTACCGACATTTACCAGTATCCGCTATCTAAGCGATTTACGTAGAGACGTAATCCAATAAGCAAAACAACACACCAACAGCTGCTGGCGAGTGACACCTATTTCAGTCACTCATAACTATCATATATCTCTGAGTTTAAAATGACCGAACAAACGATAAAAACTAATAAACAAAAAGTTCGTGTAAACGACGATAACGCCGCACAAGAAATAGACCTAACGCGTTTATTTGGCTTACTGTTAGATAAAAAATGGTTAATCGTTGTGGTTACTACAGCCTTCACTCTTATCGGTATTGGCTACGCCTTATTAGCCACGCCAATATACAAAGCCGACGCGCTAATTCAAATTGAAGAGTCATCAGGCGGTTTACCCGGCGTAGCCGATTTAGAATCAATGTTAGGTGGCGGTGAGCAAAACCCTGAAACCGAAATGGCATTGTTAAAGTCACGCAAAGTATTAAGCTACGCGGTAGACAAGTTAAACCTAGAAGTTACCGTAACGCCTAAACACTTAGGCAGCTTGGGAGGATACTATGCCCGCCACCATACTAATAACACCAAGTTTAACACCCCCGTTATCGCTAGTTTATTCGATAATAGTTATGCCTGGGGCGGTGAAAAAATTAAAGTTGCTAACTTTACAGTAGCACCGCAGTATTTAAACAATACCTTTGAGTTAGTAAACTCAGGTAATAACAACTACACGCTTTATTTAGACCAACAACAAATATTAACTGGACAAGTAAACCAGTTAGCCAAAACAAAAAATAACGATATTGAACTACTAATTACCAGCTTAAAGTCAGCAACCGGTACCGGTTTTTTACTTAAACGCGATTACCGTGAAGATGTTATTGCCGATTTACAAAAAACATTATCAGTGTCAGGCCAAGGTAAAGACACCGGTATTTTAAACGCCACATTTGAAGGCGCGAACAAGCAACTAGTGCAAAACACCTTAGCAGTGATTACCCAAGGATTTTTACTGCAAAACGTACAACGTATGTCAGCAGAGCTGCAAAACTCTATTGATTTTTTAGAAAAAGAATTACCAAAAATAAAAGGCGATTTAGACGCCGCCGAAGTTGCTTTAAATCAATACCGCTTAGCAAACGAGTCAGTAGATTTATCGTTAGAAACACAATCAATTTTAGAACAAGTGGTGGCGCTAGAAACCCGTATCCACGACTTATCGTTTAAAGAAGCTGAAATTGCCCAACGCTTTACCAAAGAACACCCCAGTTACGTCTCGCTGATTAAAAAGAAGCAAGAACTACTTAATCAAAAGCAACAGCTAACCGTGTCAGTTAAAAACCTACCCGAAACTCAACAGCAAGTACTACGCCTGGCGCGCGATGTTGAAGTTAATCAACAAATATATATTGCTTTACTTAATACTAAGCAAGAACTTAGAGTGGCACGTGCCGGTACGGTAGGTAATATTCATATTGTTGACACCGCTGTAGTTGGCCGTGCGCCTATTAAACCTAAAAAAGCGTTAATTGTGGTTATGTCCACCTTACTAGGTGGTATGTTCTCAGTAGCCTTTGTATTAGTTAGAGCGGCGCTTAATCGCGGCGTAACTAATCCACAAGACTTTGAAGATGTGGGTTTAACGGTATATGCGACCATTCCAGATTGTGAAACGCAAAATAAATTTGTAAGAAAGTTAAAACTTAAAAGCCAAATAAAGAAAAAGTCGGGCCGTAAAAAGAAAATAAGCCAAGAAGTCTTAGTAGCGCAAGAAAACCCAAGCGACCTAGCAGTAGAAGCAATACGTAGCCTGCGCACATCACTACACTTTGCTATGCTGGAAGCAAAAAACAATATTATTATGATCACCAGTGCCAGCCCAGGCGTAGGCAAATCATTTGTCTCATCAAATTTAGCCACGGTACTTGCACAAGCAGGAAAGAAAGTATTACTGGTTGATGCCGATATGCGCAAAGGCTATTTGCACAAAATGTTTACTAAAAAATCTGACAACGGCCTGTCTGAATACTTAGTAGGTAACATTGAATTAGACACCGCTATCGAGCAAACAGATGTTGAAAAACTAGACTTTATCAGCCGCGGAAAAGTTCCCTCTACACCTTCAGAACTATTAATGGGTAAACGCTTTACTGATTTAATCAATACAATATCAAACGACTACGACTTAGTTATTATAGATACACCGCCAATATTAGCCGTAACCGACCCCGCCATCATTGGACATCATGTTGGCACTACATTAATGCTAGCGCGCTTTAACCAATCAAACCTAAAAGAAATTGCTGTCGCAGCAAACCGCTTCGAGTTAAATGGTATAGAAATTAAAGGTGTTATCTTTAATGCGGTAAAGAAAAAGTCTAGTAGTTATGGTTATTATAATTATGAGTACAAGTAATATATTTTAATATATATAGTTACAAGGCTGTAGTTCGATTACTGATAAAAAAGCAAATTGGTTATTATCGTGCCGCATTATTTTCAAGCTGCTATGTTTGTACAAAATATAATATTTTCTCCCGCAGTTAATTTTTATCATATTGATGGAGTTACAGCAATGATAACGCTGTTCAAGAAACATATATCAAGATTCATATATGTTTTTGTTTTTAAAATCTCAGGTGCGATTGCAACCATGTATTTGTATATCATGCTTTCTCAATCCTTAGGGGCGGCTGCAATAGGTCAGTTCTATTTAGCACAATCACTTATAACATTTGCTACCTTGGTTGGATTATTAGGCTTGGGTAATGCTGTAATAAAATATTCATCTTGGTTATATGAAAAAAATGATTTTACATTGTTGAATACGCTCCGAAGGAAAGCTTTAGGTATAACATTCATATGCTCATTAATTTCAACTTTTTTGATTTACTTTCTAGCGTCGAACATATCAGTTTATTTTTTTAAAAATCCTAACTTAACTGTCATTATACAGTGGATGAGTATTTCAATTATCCCATTTAATATAATTGCAGTATTTGTTTCTTTGTTTAAGGGCGTTCAAAAACCTATTTATGCCACTATATTCGAAAGCTTAATGTTACCGACGATATTACTAGTTTTTATTTTTATTTTTAAAAGCATAGTCACAGTTGAGTTTGTAGCTATGCTTTATTCAGCAGCTATAATATTGAGTTGTATCTGTATAATTATAGTTTGGAACAGGACTTTGCCCAAAAGCAAAAAGCAAAATAACGAGTTAGATGATATAAAAATATTGAGTACTAGTCTTCCTCTATTTTGGGTTGCAATCATGACCTTTATCATGGGTTTTTGTGACATTATTATGCTTGGTATCTGGCATGATGATTTTGTTGTTGGGATATATGCTACAGTAGTAAAAGTTGCATCTGTGAGTACTATGTTTTTAGTAATTGCAAATACTTTGGTATCTCCAAAAATTGCTGTTTTTTATAAAAGTGGTAATTGGCAATCTTTGCGTCTGCTAATTAAGTATTCAACATATCTGATGACTTTAATTGCTTTAGTTTTTTTATTGTTATTCGGGTTTTATGGAGCATTTATCCTCAGTTTTTTTGGTGGCGAGTTTTTGAAGGGAGCAACTTCCCTTATGATCTATTCTATAGGGCAATTTTTTGTTCTAGCAACCGGACCTGTAGCCGTAGTTTTAATGATGACTGGCAAAGAGAAGTTTCACAGGAATACTGTCTTTCTAAGTCTACTCTTAAATATTTCATTAAATTATATGTTAATTCCAAAGTATGGGGCTGTAGGTGCTGCAATGGCCACCTCAATATCCCTAGCCATAAAAAATATTATAGCAGCGTTCTACGTAAATAAGCTGCTTTATTCAAAGCCTTTAACTAACTAGAACAGCAACGAGAAATTTATAATATGAATCAAGAATTACATTTATTTATTATTTGGGAAAAAGCTCGCGTTAATGAACGTGAAATGATGAGAGATCTAAAGAGCAAGTTTGAAATCGTAGATTTGTGTGAAGTTACCTGGAGCGAGAAACATTTTTCGAGAAATTTGACAAGATTTTATGGGGAAAAACTACCAAAGGGCTCACACAAGGAAAGACACTGTGGAACAGGGCCTTTTTTAGTAATAGTAGTAAGGGATTTGGCACCAAACTATTCCAATAGAAAAACATCTAAGAATAGAGATATTAGTGTAAATACTAATGTATTTGATTTAAAGGAAATGTTCAGAAGGCTTTCAGGTGGAGGACATAAAATACATGCTACAAATGATATAAAAGAATTTAAACATGATATAGCACTTTTATTTGGTATTGAGTCAGAGAATTATTTTATTGATGATTCAATTATTAGTACTGCAGTAAGAAAATTAGAATGTGATCTCATAGGTGCAGACGGTTGGAATAATATAGTCGAATTCTTTTATGTTTTAAATCATACTATTGATTATATCGTGATGAGAAATTTTGAATGCTTACCTCATAAGTACAATATGGAATCCCATGGTGATATAGACCTACTGGTCTCTGATTATAATGAATGTGTTTTTGTTACAAATGCAGAAAGAGTATTTAAATCGAAACGTCGTGTTCATAACAAAGTTAATATTGGTGGTGAAGATGTACTATTTGATTTTAGATTTGTCGGTGACGAGTATTATGACAAGTTGTGGGAAGAAAAACTTCTGGCAACAAAAGTTTTTAGCGAATATGGGTATTACAGGCCTGAAAATGAAGCGTACTTTTACAGTTTGCTTTATCATGGCATGGTACACAAACCATTTTTAAGTCTTGATTATCAGGAACGCTTGATAGAATTAGGTAACAATATTGGTATCAATAAGCTTGTTGCGTCTGATTTTGATGGCGGTAGAGTTTACAATATTTTATCTGGTTTTCTAATGTGTAACTCTTTTATTTATTCAGAACCTTATGATTTAACTGTTTATTTTAACGAAAAATTTGTTGGTAAAACTAGAATAAGTCGTATGCGTAGAACCATTGTAGAAGTCAAGAATGTTTTACGTCCTTTTAAGAATCCCATTAGGTTATTAAAAGATATAGTTTTGTGGATAAGAGAGTTCATCCTTAGGATTATTACTTAACATGGAATGGTTTATTTCGGTATCAGATAAGTGGATAAGAAATATTTTATGGCTACTATTCAAATATACTATTTTCAAACAACATTGCATAAAAAACTTCAGTATCTCAGACGTTAGTAGTGATAACTGGTATAGGTGGCATAATGGTGCTCGTTGCTTTTTAGGTAATATTTCAGGGGAATCTATATTCATAAAGAGTGATAAATATTTATGGCGGTTAAAAAATGAATGCGATAAAGGAAAGTTATTCGAAAAAGCTTGTCCCTTGAGTTCTGTTAAAGTTATGTTTGTATCAACAGATTTTAATTACAGTTACATTGTTTTTGAATACATAAATTCAGTCACTTTATCAGAGATATTTAGTTCTGATTCTAGTTTTACTAACTGGGACTTCTTGGCTCATAAGATAGTTGAGATTATTGAAAAATTGTATTCTATTAATCTTATTCATAGAGACTTTACTCCTTCAAATATTCTTGTGTCTCTTGATGGTAATGGGAGATTTACCGAAGTTAAAGTAATAGATTTTGCTTATGCAGTAACCTTAGGTGACGAGTATATTGATAGATATATCGGTCATACAAGCCTAATGAATTTGGGGCAAGGTTTTAAACTTGAAGCTTTTGTTTGGGACGATGCCTATTCGGCACTTAATATTTTAGATACAATTGAATCCAAAAGTGGCAAGTCTATTAAAGATTATAAAGTCAAGCTAAACAGTTTTATTGGAAGATTGAAGTGGGTTTATAAAGAGTAACTATGAATATAGAGTGGATACTATCATTTTTATTTGTCGTAGTGCTGATATTAATGGCTTGCATGTTTTTTTATCAAAAAAGAAGTTTACTTTCACCTAGTGTATTGTTTGCAACCTGGCTATCTATTTCTTTGTTAATTAGCTTGTTTTTTTTACCCAAAGCAAATTATTATTCAGGTGCTTTTTTATGGTACGTAATATGTCTATTTGTTTTTTATATTGGAGAAAGCCTAGGTAGTACCTTAGCTGGTACATTAAATTTTAAGCAGCAATCTATACAAAAAATCCATAGCAATCTTAATTACCTATCTAGAGTTGCCATGATATCTTCAATTATTGGAAGCATGAGTGTTTTTGTATTAATGGGAACATACGGAACTAGCTTTTTTTCACTATTCGATGTTGAAAAATTAATCAGTATATCTCGTGACTATTCTTTAAAAAGGTATGAAGATCCATCATACCGTACGCCAACCTCAGTTCTTATCTTAATAGTATTTATGTATTTAGGAAATTTGATCGGGGGTTATATTTTTGCTCTTTCTAATAACTATACAAAAATTTGCTTAGGTACATTAATACCTAACATTTTGGTAGGACTTATATTAACAACAAGAGCAGCTATATTTTTAGGGGTGATATTATGGACATCAGCTTTTTTAAGTGCAAAGGTTGCAAGTCACCATGGGAAAGTAGACTTCCTTAACCTTAAAAAGATCTTTGTCAGTATAATACTTACACTGGGAGGAATTATTTTATTGGGTATATCACGTACATTGCGAAGTGGGAAAATAGATAATTTTAACACAGACTACTTTATGATGGTGACTGGTAAGTTATTTTCAATTATTTTTGCTTCCATTCCCTCTTTTAGTATGTGGTTTAAGAGCCACATAAATGGAGCACTAAGTGACTTAACTTATGGAGCCATAACATTTGGTGGATTTTTAAGTATATTTGGAATAAAAAAACAAAAGTTTGGATCAGTTGATATTGGAGGTGGTTATCCTGAAACCACGATTCATTCTATTTTTGGCGCTTTAGCAAAGGATTTTACTTTATATGGTACTCTCTTGTTTTTTCTTATTTTTGGAGCCTCTGCAGGGTATATTTTTAAGTTAGCAAGAAATGGAAGTTTTAAGGCTTCAATTTTATTAGTCCCAATATATCTATATTTACTCGGTTTCTTAGTAAACAGTCCATGGAAATTTAATAACATAAATCTTGCAATCCTTCTTTTTTTACTTTTGTTTTTAGGATTGAAGGAAAAAGGGATACAAGGCTTTAAAACAGGTAATAGATGAAATGATAACGATTATATGTGTAAACTTTAATACTGAGTCTGAGATTTCACGAATGATCGACTCAATAACATTCGGCTCGAATTTAGATATCTCTTTGTTAATTGTTGACAATAGTGATTCTGTAAAAGACTCTAATCTGTTTAATAAGGTAAAAAGTAGCTCATTTATCAGTTTAATTAACCCTGGTTATAATTTGGGTTATTTCGGAGCTGCTCAATATGGCTTAGAACATATCAAAAATTATGGTCGTTTAGCCGACTTTACCATAATCTCAAATCCAGACCTTATTTACTCAGCTGATTTTTTTAAACATTTAAACAAATTACGTATCGAGTCTAATATTGGTGTAATTGCCCCAAAAGTTATAAATCACCCATCTTGTACAAATGCGAACCCGTACTTCAGTCAGAGACCTACAAGACAAAAAATTAGATTTTTAAGAAGAGTTCATTCCAATGTTTATACCTTACTCTTTTACACTTTACTTTTTGAATTTAAAAGAAAGTTAGTTAAGAAAAAGCAGAGTCTTGAGCAAGAGTATATCTATGCACCCCATGGTTCATGCATAATATTTTGTAAAAAATATTTTGAACATAATTGTGAATTTAAATTTCCCGGATTTTTATTCGGAGAGGAAATTTTTGTAGGTGAAACATGTCGAAATCTCAATTTAAAAATAATAATAGATAATAATTTAGTTGTAAATCATTATGAGCATAGCAGTATTGGAAAATTGAAAAGTAAAAGTATTGCAAATTATGCGAGGCATAGCTTAAAAATTTTAGAGGATGATTTTTTTAAATAATATGAATATTTGGTTAATTATGTCAGGAGAGCCGTTGGCCCTATATGGGGAAAGGCCTCACAGGGTTGGTGTTTTATCTGAAATGCTGGTGGATGCAGGTCATAAAGTAACTTGGTGGACGACAACATTTGACCACCAAAATAAAAAATATTTTTATGACAAATATACGAAGGTAGACATAAAAAAGAATCTAACAATGAGGTACTTACACTCAAAAGTTGCTTATAGAAAAAACATATCTTTTGCAAGAATTAATAATCATAAGTTGGTCGCAAAAAATTTCACTGAAGTTTCGAGCTCACTAGAAAAGCCTGATTTAATATTTTGCGCATTTCCAACTATTGATTTAGCTTATCACGCTACTTCATACGCGGTAAAGAATGACATACCTGTGGTAATCGATGTGAGGGACTTATGGCCTGATATCCTTTTACAGGCGTTACCAAAAACTTTTAAATTTATAGGTGAATTTTTACTATCAAGATATTTTAGGCAAACAAAGTATATATTCAATAATTGTACGGCAATCACTGCTGTATCAGATAATTACCTTCAATGGGCAATAGGATATACTGATATAGATCGAAGTGACAGTGGGCATGTATTTCCCTTAGGGTATCAAAAAAATATTGTGAGTGAATATGATTTACATGCATCACAATTGAAATTTCAAGATATTGGTTTAGATGAATCCAAAATATTAATTTGGTTTGTCGGTACCTTTGGTCAAACATATGATCTAAATACAATTATCAAAGCAGCAAGAAAACTTAAACACCGTGATGATATTCAATTCATACTTACCGGTAATGGCGAGAAAATGGAGGAGTGGGCAAAACTAGCAAAAGGCTTGCATAACGTTATTTTTACAGGATGGGTTGATAAGCTTGGTCTTGATTATCTGTCTAGTGTTTCCACTATTGGGTTAATGTCCTATAAAAAAGGCGCGCCACAAGGGTTGCCTAATAAAGTTTTCGAATACTTATCAGCAGGTTTACCAATTTTATCGTCATTACAGACGGAAACAAAGGATTTATTAAAAAATGAGCAAGTTGGTTTAACTTACATCGCTGGTGATGTGGATGATTTTATTATCAACTTAAAAAATCTTATTGATAATAAGAACCTATTAACGAGTATGAAGGAAAAATCTACATTGGTTTTCGAAACACAATACTCATCATCAATCATCTATGGCAATATGATTAAATATTTCGAGAAAAAAATTTTAAAGGACAAAATACGTGAATAAAATTCATGCTTTAATGAAAAGAACATTTGATATCATTTTTGGCATTATAGGTATTGCCGTTGTTTCTCCTCTATTTATAGTTATAGCTATCGGAATTAAGCTATCTTCTAGAGGTCCTATATTTTTTAAGCAGGCTCGATTAGGCATAAATGGGAATAGATATAATATTTATAAATTTAGATCTATGGTTGTAAATGCCGAAAATATGGGTACAGGGCTTTTTAATTATGACAATGATCCAAGGGTTACTAAAATAGGTGGTTTTTTGCGTAATAGTAGCCTCGATGAGTTTCCACAGTTTATCAATATTATAAAAGGAGATATGAGCTTTGTAGGTCCAAGGCCACCAGTTTCTTATGAGTTAGGTGATTATAAAGACTTCGATGATAATCTTAAAAAATGTTTCACTGTAAAGCCAGGTGTTACAGGATTGGCACAGGTGAGTGGGCGAAATGAATTATGTTGGAATGAAAAAATAAAGTTTAATCTTGAATATATCGAGAAATTCCATAAGTGGGGAATAATTTACGACCTTAAGTTAATTATTTTGACACTTTTTAAAGTTTTTAAAAATGAAGGTAGTCATGAATTATCCAAAAATTTGGAGCAAGATATGGCTAGAGTAAAAAAACATAAAGAAGAGAAAGAAAATGAAACTTAATTTCGATGCGTTGAATAATCTTAGTTCTGAGCATGGTGACTCATTTTACCTGTTATATTCTGACAGGTTTGCTAAAAATTATGATGATTTTTTGGAAGAATTCCAATGTATCTATTCTAAAACTACTATTGGTTATTCATATAAGACAAATTACACACCGAAGCTTTGTAAAATCATCGATGATAAAGGTGGATATGCTGAAGTAGTTTCTGATATGGAATATAGCTTAGCAATTAATATAGGTGTGAGTCCTAATAATATAATTGTGAATGGCCCATATAAACCAAAAAAAGCACTAATGCGTTTTTTATTAAATGGCAGCATTGTCAATTTAGATTCGTATAAAGAAGTAGCATTATTAACGGAAATTGCTAATCAATATCCAGATAAAAAAATGCTTATAGGCTTACGATGTAACTTTGATATCAATAACGATAGTGTTTCAAGGTTTGGTCTGGACGTAGAAGATGATAAATTTTTTAAGGAGTTTTATAAACTTAAAGAGTTATCAAATGTTAAAATCATGGGGATTCACTGTCACTTTCCGGATAGAAATATAGAGTCCTATGCCTATCGAGCGGATAAGATTCTAGCATTAGCTGATAAATTATTTGAATTACCTCCAAGTTATATTGATATTGGCGGTGGTTATTTTGGAAAAATGGATGATTCATTAAAGAAACAATTTAAATCAGTGCATGAATATAGTGACTATGCACAAGCAATAGCTACTAGATTTAATGATTTTTATTCCGGTTTTGATGAAAAATTAAAGCCTACCCTTATTTTAGAGCCAGGTAGCGCACTTGTAGCGGATACAATGGAATTTGTGGCTAAAGTTATTGATATAAAGAACATCCGAGGTTCAAATATAGCGATGACTACAGGTAGTAAGTTTAATCTTGGTTTGCTTTCTTCTTCTGTAAATATGCCACTAATGGTTTTTAGTGGTGCAGCAGAGCGCACCGCTTATGAAACAGTAGATATATCTGGTTATACTTGTATAGAGAGCGATTTTCTGTATAAAAATTATATTGGTTATTTAAATGAAGATGATTATTTAGTCTTTAGTAACATAGGTTCGTATTCTGTGGTGTTTAAACCACCATTCATATTACCTAATGTACCTATTTTGGAATATGACAATATTACCAAACGATATGACATTATAAAAAGACAAGAAACCGTTGATGATATTTTTCAAACTTTTCACATATAAAAAGATGTTTATATAAAATGACAAATGATAAAAGGCTAATATGGTTTAAAGGCGATATTATTCCTGTAAATGAAGCAAAAATAAATGTTTTATCACCGACTAGCCAGTTTGGTGCAAACGTTTTTGAAGGTTTGAGAGCTTATTGGAATGAAGCAGATAAAGAATTATATGTGTTTAAATTGGAAGAACATATAAATAGGCTTTTAAAATCAATAAAAATGATGAGATTCGAGTCTCAATACGACGCAGTTTTTTTGAAGAATAGCGTAATTGAAATAGTTAAGGCAAATAAGTATCAGGAGGATATAACAATCAGACAAACGATCTTTTTAGATGGCTTTGGTAGTTGGGCATCAGCTAGTCCAACAGATATGTTTATAGCACCCATCGCAAAAGGTCGTCAATATCCACCTGATAAAATAGGAATAGAATGCTGCGTTAGTTCCTGGGCACGGATTAATGACAAATCTATGTCGCCCAAAATAAAGATGGGTGCTAATTATATGAACAGCCGCATGGGGCAAATGGAAGCAATGCGAAACGGTTACGACTCTACTATTTTTTTAAATGATCAAGGGAAAGTCTCTGAAGGGCCAGGTTCATGTATTTTTATAGTGAGGGATGGGCAGCTAATTACTCCCCCTATTACAGCTTCTATACTTGAAAGTATAACAAGAACTACAATTTTAGTTATTGCTCGTAATGATTTAGGTTTAGATGTAGTTGAAAGAGATGTTGATAGAACTGAATTGTATATTGCAGACGAAATATTTTTCTGTGGTACTGCGGTTGAAATTGTTCCTGTAGTTGGTGTTGATAAATTAGTGGTAGGTGATGCCAAAAAAGGTATGATCACATCAAGAATTGAAGATTTATATTTTGATATAGTTAGAGGGTTGTCAGATAAGCATAAATGCTGGCTAACTCCAACTTATAAGGTCTAGACTTATGAAAACAATGATACTAGATAATAATATTGACAACATCAGACTTTATGACCAATTAGGTATCGATAGAATATTTGTTGATTTAGAAATTATTGGAAAGGTTGCAAGGCAAGGCGGTATGGATACTGTAATCAGTGATCATAGCCTCGATGATATAAAAAAAATCAAACCATTACTCAGTGGTACACAGTTATTAGTTCGTGTTAATCCTATTCATTCAAACAGTGTTATGGAGATCACGCAGTCTATAGAAAATGGAGCTGATATCGTAATGCTACCAATGTTCAAAACTGTTGCAGAGGTTGCTTCTTTTGTAAGAATTGTTGACAAACGGGCTGTAGCTTGCATTTTGTTGGAGACATCAGAAGCCTTATGTCGTATTGATGACATCTTAGAAATTGAAGGTATCGATGAGATACACATAGGTTTAAATGATTTACATTTGTCTTTAGGTTTGGACTTCATGTTTGAATTGCTCGGCTGCGACCTTATTGAGTTTTTAACAAAAAAAATACGAAATAAAAATATCCCTTTCGGTATTGGGGGTGTTGGTAGAATGGACCATGGAATGCTAAATGGAAGAGCGATTATGATTGAGCATGTTAGATTAGGTTCGTCAATGGTTATCCTATCCCGTTCTTTTAAAGGAAATGGGCAAGTGAGTATTGAAGATATACAATATGAACTCCTGAAGCTTCAACAAGTAGTTCTTAATGCTATGACTCTAAGCGATTCTTTGTTACTAGAAAATAAGAGTACCTTAAAGAAAATTACAAACCAAATAGCAACAAAGCTGAGAGGGTAGTGTAGATTGCATATTTTAAATGTAGCCTTCATAAAAATGAAAATGAAAATGAAAATATAACTATATTATCGTTAAATTTTATTTTAGATCGACTTACTACAGGTCGTGCGATTCATGATTTGAATTAACTATTAAGGTAGTCAACAAACCGATTCCAACGCTCACAAATAATAAAAAGTAATTAAGCAACCCTGTATAATAATGAAACTATCCACACACATTTTTATCAAGTCTTCTGGCTAAATCGATTCGAAATCACAAATAGTCGACAAATGAATAAGTCACTCGATAAATTGTGATGTTAAGTGTCTTTCTTATCAAATTTATTGTTTTGAAAAATGTATAAATTGCTTGCGTTGTTTAAAAAAAATTATCATTTTAATTCTAGTATAATTTAATATAAATTGATTTTTATCAACAAAAAATATATTCAAATGACTAATATATACTCACTTCACAAGTATGTTAGAAATGATTTTTAAGATTATTAATTTATATAATTTTTTCATAAATTCACATCTATTTTTACCTGTTATTGGGTGAAATTATCTATAAACCGCTAAATTTAAAACTGGCATGACTTTTTTGACTCTGTAAGCATCAAATTCGTATTTTTTGTTAACGAATTTAATAGCAGTGTTAAAACAGAAAAAGAGTTCGTGTGTTGATTTTAGCGCTTTAAATAAAATTTTTAAGACATCATTGACAATACTTATGATAAGTCGTCAATATCATAAGTATGTAAGAACCCGTTCGATAAGCTAGTAATGATGATACTGGAAAGAAGTTAAGTAAAAACCGATGTTGGTTCTAGAACGGATGTCAAACATATTAAGGCTAAAGTAGTTTCGGTTTTTGATAGGGTTATGTTATTAAAAAATATGCATCATAAAAAATTATGGATTAGCTGAAAATTCGCAAATAAAATATATCTGTTATCAATTTAAAATAAGTTTATAACGAATGTTATTTTAGTGCGTGTAAATAAAATATAAATCAAGTGCTTAGCTATCAGTTAATGAGTTTGGCCTGATAGCTGCTAGGAATTACTTAACACAAGCTACCATCAGATTAAGTATGAAAAATTATGTATTGCTTAAGTCCAAATTATTAGTTTATATAGGTGGCCAGATTCTCTTGTTGTCACAACCCCTTTATTGTTACATTACGTTTAATGATATGTTCTGAGATGATTATAAATATTTGATAAATAACATGAAATAATTAATTTCATTGACGGTAAGGGTATGTTGATATAGTTTTGTAGTGTATCTAACATAGGTAATTGATTTAATTTTAATATATATAAATACGACTTCAACGGTGGTAGATAAATCAAAATAATAACTGGAGATGGACTTATGAAAATTGCTATTGCAGGTACAGGTTACGTAGGCCTTTCTAATGCTATGTTGTTAGCTCAACACAACGAAGTTGTCGCTGTTGATATTATTCCCGAAAAAATTGAAATGTTAAATCGTGGCAAATCACCTATTTTTGATGTTGAAATTTCAGACTTTCTTTTAAATCGAGAGTTAAACTTTATTGCTACTTTAGATAAAAATTTTGCTTATATAAATGCTGATTATGTCATTATTGCCACACCTACCGATTATGATCCTGTTACTAATTATTTCAATACATCTTCTGTTGAAGCTGTTATTCGTGATGTGATGGAAATTAATCCAGATGCTTGCATGGTTATCAAGTCAACAGTTCCTGTGGGTTATACTCACCGAATTCGAGAAGAATTAGGTTGTGACGGTTTAATGTTTTCCCCTGAGTTTTTACGAGAAGGTAAAGCTTTATACGATAACTTACACCCCTCTCGTATCATCGTTGGAGAGGAGTCAGAACGAGCGCGTGTATTTGCTGATTTACTGGTGCAAGGGGCTGAGAAAGAAAATATTGACGTATTATTTGTTCGTTCAACTGAAGCTGAAGCGGTTAAATTATTTTCTAATACTTACCTTGCTATGCGGGTAGCCTACTTTAATGAATTAGACTCTTACGCTGAAGTACATGGTTTAGACTCTCGTCATATTATTGAAGGAGTGAGTTTAGACCCTCGTATTGGTAAGCATTACAATAATCCTTCTTTTGGCTATGGGGGGTATTGCTTACCCAAAGATACCAAACAACTTAAAGCTAACTACCAAAATGTACCCAATAATATTATTAGTGCCATAGTTGATGCTAATAGTACCCGTAAAGACTTTGTTGCAGATTCTATTATTAGCAAAAACCCTAAAGTAGTGGGTATTTATCGTTTAATTATGAAAGCGGGCTCTGATAATTTTAGAGCCTCTAGCATTCAAGGTATTATGAAGCGCATTAAAGCGAAAGGCATTGAGGTGGTTGTATTTGAACCTGTGCTTGATGAAAATGAATTTTACCATTCAAAAGTAATTAAAAGTTTAGCTGAATTTAAAGCTGTGTCAGATGTGATTGTATCTAACCGTATGGTTAATGAATTATCAGATGTAGTAGATAAAGTTTATACTCGTGATTTGTTTGGTAGTGATTAATTTAAATATTATTTAAGGAATATTATGAAAGGAATTATCCTCGCGGGTGGCAGCGGCACTCGCTTATATCCGCTAACTAAAGTGGTTAGTAAACAACTAATGCCTGTTTACGACAAACCTATGATTTATTACCCACTGGCAACATTAATGCAAGCGGGTATTCAAGACATTCTTGTTATTTCAACACCTGAAGAAATTGATCGTTTCGAAGAACTACTAGGTAACGGCTCTAACTTTGGTGTTTCTTTAACGTATGCTATTCAACCTAGTCCTGATGGACTTGCGCAAGCTTTTATCATAGCTGAAGATTTTTTAGCAGGATCTGGTGCGGCTTTAGTGCTTGGTGATAACATGTTTTATGGTAATGATTTAAGTAAATCACTACTCAATGCTAGATCACGTAATGTTGGCGGTACTGTATTTGGCCATCATGTGGCTAACCCTAAAGCGTATGGTGTTGTTGAATTTGATGCTATAGGTAAAGCTATATCAGTTGAAGAAAAGCCGGCTGAACCAAAATCTAGTTATGCAGTGCCCGGTTTGTATTTCTTTGATTCTCGAGTTGTTGAGTTTGCTAAAAATGTTAAACCATCTGCTCGTGGCGAATTAGAAATTACCGAAGTAATTGATCAGTACCTTAAATTGGGTGAGTTAAACGTTGAAATTATGGGACGCGGTACAGCTTGGTTAGACACTGGTACTCATGATGATTTGCTGGCCGCAGCTCAATTTATTGCCACCGTTGAAAAGCGCCAAGGATTAAAAGTGAATTGCCCTGAAGAAATAGCGTTTCGTAATGGTTGGATTGATGCCGCTAGGCTTCGCGCGATTGCCGAACCCCTTCGTAAAAGTGGTTATGGTGAATACTTACTTAATATAATAGATGAGAAAATATTTTAATGAAGTTTGTTAAAACAGCGATTGAAGATGTCGTTATATTAGAGCCAACTATTTTTGGTGACGAACGAGGTTTCTTTATGGAAACCTTTCGTGATGATGAATTTAAAGCCAAGTGCTCTGAGCAAGTATTTATTCAAGATAACCACAGTAAATCTAGCCAAGGTATTTTGCGTGGTCTTCATTATCAAACTCAGAACACCCAAGGTAAGTTACTTCGTGTAGTTTCTGGTGAGGTGTATGATGTTGCCGTGGATATGAGGGAATATTCCCCTACCTTTGGCCAACATGTTGGCGTGGTACTGTCTGCTGAAAATAAGAAACAACTTTGGGTGCCAGCAGGTTTTGCTCATGGTTTTTATGTGATGAGTGACTCGGCAGAGTTTGTGTATAAATGCACTGACTATTATTCACCAGAATTTGAAGTATCATTAAAGTGGAATGATCCGGCGCTGAATATTCAATGGCCGCTTGTTAATAGTGCGTTACCTAATTTATCTAGTAAAGATGAAAATGGTCTTTGTTTTGCTGATGCGCCTAAATTTACTTAATACTCGGTGTTTAAATTTATAATATGAATATATTAGTCATTGGTAAAAAGGGTCAACTCGCTTGGGAATTAAAGCAACAAGCCACTAGCGCAGTTAACATTTTTTGTGTTGGTCGTGATGATATTGACTTGTTTGATGTTGATAGCATTGCTAAGGCGTTAATTAGGAACTCAGTTGATGCTGTGATTAATGCTTGTGCTTATACCGCGGTAGATTTAGCTGAAACGGATGTTGATAGGGCCTTTTTATTAAATGCGACCGCCGTTGAGAATTTAGCTAAGGTTTGTAGCAATAATAATATCGCTATAGTGCATGTGTCTACAGATTTTGTTTTTGATGGTAATAAAAACACGCCTTATTTAGTTAATGATGTTAAATCGCCTGTTGGTGTTTATGGTGAGTCTAAATCGCAAGGTGAAGATTTATTACAAGCCACTTCTGCTGAGAATAGCTGTATTATTCGCACTTCTTGGGTGTACTCATTACAGGGTAATAACTTTGTTAAAACTATGCTTAAGTTAATGGCTGAAAAGCCAGCGTTAGGCATTATTAGTGATCAAATAGGCAGTCCTACCTATGCTAAAAATCTTGCCTCAACATGTATTTATGCAGCAGTGAATAACGTTAAAGGTATTCATCATTGGACTGATTTAGGTGTAGCAAGTTGGTATGACTTTGCTGTTGCTATTCAAGAGCTAGCTGTTGAAAAGGGCTTACTCAATAAAGCTATTCCGATAAATCCAATTCAAACCAAAGACTATCTCACGCCTGCCAAAAGACCAAGTTATAGTGTATTGGATAAATCATCATTGAAGACTGATTTTTCAGGTGTTGAACAAGTTCATTGGCGAAAGCAATTAAGCTTAATGTTAGATGAGTTATTAAACTTACAAAAGAGTAAATTAGATAAATTATGAACACATTATTAGTTACAGGCGGTGCCGGTTTTATTGGTGCTAACTTTGTCCATTATTGGCTAAATAATTATCAACAAGATAAGGTGATTGTTCTTGATGCGTTAACTTATGCAGGTAATTTAGCTAATTTAGCCCCCGTGCAAAGCAATGCTAACTTTACTTTTGTTAAAGGTGATATTTGCGATCAAGCCTTGGTAGAGTCATTACTTAAAGAGTATCACGTCAATACAATTGTGCATTTTGCCGCTGAATCTCATGTTGATAGATCAATTACCGGTCCTGATGCGTTTATAGAAACCAATATACTGGGTACATATTCGTTATTAAAGGCTGCCAAAAAGCAGTGGCTTGATAAACCGCTAGAAAATGGCAGCGATCCTATTGAACATAGATTTCATCATGTTTCTACAGATGAAGTATACGGTACGTTATCAGCAACTGATCCTGCCTTTAAAGAAGATACCGCTTACGCACCTAATTCGCCTTATTCAGCGAGTAAAGCGGCAAGTGATCACTTAGTCAGAGCGTATCATCATACTTATGGTTTAAATGTTACTACCAGTAACTGTTCTAATAACTATGGGCCCTATCATTTCCCAGAAAAGCTTATTCCACTGGTTATTACTAACGTATTACAAAATAAGTCATTACCTATTTATGGTGATGGTATGCAAATAAGAGATTGGCTGTATGTAGAAGATCACGCGTATGGTATTGATCTGGTATTAAATAAAGGCCGTGTTGGTGAAAACTATAATATTGGTGGTAATAATGAATGGGCTAATATCAATATAGTTAAACAAGTTTGCCAGCTTGTGGAGCAACAATTTAAAAATAACCAAGCATTAGCGAAAAGGTTTCCATTAGCGGTTGCGGCAAAAGAGCAAAGTACTGAATCGTTAATTACTTACGTAACTGATCGCGCCGGTCATGATAGACGCTACGCCATTGATGCGACTAAAACTCGTGATGAGTTAGGCTATGAGCCTAGAGAGTCTTTTGAAACAGGTATTGCTAAAACCGTTGATTGGTATTTAAATAATGAATCTTGGTGGATCGCTATTATGGATGGTTCTTATCAGGATTTGGTTGTATAGCTTTATTTGTAGGTAATATAAATAAAAGAGTAGTTTTTGAAAAACAGACGATTTTTATAGCAAGTAAAGTGTGGTGACCTTAGTAGATTATAGTAGCAACTATAGAAACTAGTGAAATGATGCTAGCCTTAAGTGAGGTTATTATTTATTTATCTATAACAGCTTGTTCAGCCCTTAGTCAGTTTTTCTTAATCACTGAGGGTTAAAATAATGTGAACAGGATGTTCTCAATGTTAATTAAAAAAAGGATTTTAAAATGGACTTTACTGCAAAAGTTATTCATCACGGCGCGGTTAATGGTGTTACTGGCTCGTGTCATCAATTAGTTATTAATAGCGCTACCAGTATTTTAGTTGATTGTGGCTTGTTTCAAGGGGCTGAGGTTGCGGGTAAGTCGGCTGCAGCGGGTTTAACTATCGACTTTGATATTAGCCATATTACCGCACTTATTGTCACCCATTGCCATATCGATCATGTTGGCCGTATTCCTTATTTATTGGCGGCGGGGTTTACTGGGCCAATATTTTGTACTGAGGCGAGTGCTAGTTTACTGCCGTTAGTGATTGAAGATGCCCTTAAAGTGGGGGTTACTCGTGATCGGGCATTAATTGCGGCTTGTCTTAAATTACTTAATCAGCAAATTAAGCCGATAGCTTATAAACAGTGGTTTAAGTTGCCGGTTAATACGTCGTTATCGCTTGCTGCTAATCATGCTAATAGCCCGCTTGGTTATCAACAAGCGAAAGCTAAATTTCAACCGGCAGGGCATATTTTAGGCTCAGCGTATGTTGAGGTTGATCTTGCTATGCCTTTTCCTTCAGTTATTCCCTCGGTTATTTCTGCTGCTGTTGTTGCAGAAAATTCTGCAGAGCAACCTTTAGGCAAACAGTTAACTTCATCTCACCGTAAACGCTCAACTGATAAGCATAGGGTGGTATTTTCAGGTGATTTAGGTGCGCCGTATGCGCCATTGTTGCCTGCGCCTAAAAGTCCTTATCGGGCTGATACCTTAATTATTGAGTCTACTTATGGTGATAAAAATCATCAAAGTAGAAAGCTACGCCGACAAAGTTTGCAACGGGTGATTGAACAAGCGGTGGCAGATAATGGCGTGGTTCTTATTCCGGCTTTTAGTATTGGTCGTACGCAAGAATTGTTATATGAGTTAGAGCAAATTATTCATCAACAGTGCTCTGCTGCGCACGCTAACAAATCGGTATGGCAGTCTATTGAGGTGATTGTTGACTCACCTATGGCGGCTAATTTTACTGAGCAATATAAAAAGTTTAAGGGCCTGTGGGATGCAGAAGCTAAACACAAGGTTAGCCAAGGGCGGCATCCGCTTAATTTTAGTCAGTTATATACTATTGGTGAGCATAAGCAGCATTTGTCGGTGGTAAAGGCGTTAGCTAAACGTAATAAGCCGGCGATTGTTATTGCGGCTAGTGGTATGTGTGCGGGGGGGCGGATAATGAATTATTTAAAGCAATTTATTACTGATAAAACCACCGATATTTTGTTTGTGGGTTATCAAGCGCAAGGCACGCCAGGGCGAGATATTCAGCAATTTGCGAATAGGGCGAATGGTTATGTGGTACTTGACGATAAACGCTATGTGATTAATGCGGCAGTACATACGGTGAGCGGTTATTCGGCGCATGCTGATCAAGCGGATTTGATTAATTTTGTCAAGCGTATGCGGCATAAGCCAAGACATATTAAAATTGTTCATGGTGATGAAGTGGCTAAGGCGGCTTTGCAGCGTTGTTATCAGGCGATGTTGCCAGAGGCTTTTGTTGAGATTGCTGAGTGATGGTGACATAGATATGGCCAGGTGCAACAGATGTGGGTCGACACGCACGCAGTGAGGTTCGACAGGGCGTAATGTGCAGGTGGTGATGTGAGCTCCTATTAATAGCATAGGGGCCGCTATTATTGTTGAGCTAACGCTTCCCTTTTTTTGAATGATATTCTATGTCACTAGAGTTACAGCATGAATAAAAATATAGCTATAACCTTATTGATAGCGTAATTATTATTTTATTATCAACTTAGCAGCATATTACTAACAACTTATTATCAATATAAAACTTATGTATTTGCTGTCGATAAGTATTGCTATGTTTGAACAATCATATGATAGACTCATCGACATAAACTGACGTGGTTTAGTAGATTTAACTAACTGCTTAAAAAATATTAACCTTGTTAACAACACTGAGTTTTTTAGTAATAATTCACGCTGGCATGAAAACAAATATAAGGAAATATAAAACAATATAAAACAACTAAAAAGTAATGAAAACAGTAAGAATTTTGTATTTCAGATTAAATTTTTAATCACTAATCACTAATCACTAATCACTTAAAACTAAATATAAGGTAATTAAACCATGAAAAAAGTATTACATACTGCACTAGCCGCAAGCATAACGTTGGCGTTAGCCGCATGTAACAACGGTGGTGAAAAAGATGCACCTACTTCAGAAACACCTGCAACACCTGCTACATTAGATTTAGCTGGTTCAGCTGTAAAAGGTTCACTAATTGGCGCTAAAGTGCAAATGTACAGAGCAAGTGATGTCGACTTTACCGCGCCATTAACTACAAGCCCTGTAGATATACAAACAGATGAAAATGGTGCTTACACTGGTACTATTGTAAACGCCAGTGGCGATGCCATTGTAGGCGCATTAGTTATTAACATTACTGCTGATGCTGATACGCAAATGCGTTGTGACGCGGCAGAATTTTGTGGCGATGTACCTCGTGGTGAATTGATCCCAACTACAGAAATCGCTGGTTTATCAGTGAGCACTTTAACAGTGGCTCAAGCTGACAATAGTACTGTGATTGAAGCTGATGCAAATACCTTAACCACTATGGCAACTGATGCGGTATTGGCTCAAGTTGCAGCAAATACCAACTTAACTATTGATACTATGGCTATTGATGATGTAAGTGCTTTACAACAAAATGCTTCTTTGGTTGTGGGTAAAATATTAGGTGTCGATTTATTAGGCACTAATATTTATGACATTAAAATTGTAGACTCTACTGATACGGCAGCTTTCGCTGCAGCAGCAACGGCTGCTGGCGATAAAGCTAATATTACCAATACCTTAACTTTGGTCAATGCGTCACTTGCTTCATTAATTGTACCTGCAGGAAGTACTATAGGTGCAACTATTAATAGCTACGTGCAAACTGTTGCGGTTGTATCTAACGCTGTAGTAGTAGCGCTTGCGCAAAATGTAGATGTTACTACGGCATTAGCTGCAGTAGCTGATGCTCAAGCAACATTAGATATAGCTCAAACACAAATATCTGATCAAGCTACGTTTATCCAACAATCTATTGCGTTAGATGCGGGAAATTTAGGGATAGAAATTGATATTGTAACAGTTGATATTCCAGAGATTGCGCCTGCAATTGAAATTGACCTAGGTGATATCGTTGGTGGCACTGGTGGTACCGGTGGTACTGGCGGCACTGGTGGTACAGGCGGTTAATTTAGCCCCTGAGTAACATAAAACCCGCCATTGGCGGGTTTTTTTATTATCAGCTATTTTTTATTTACATTTTACTTACATTCCACCTATTTTTTTACTTATGTTACTTACTTATGTTACTTACTTATGTTACTTACTTATGTTAATTCACTTTGCTAAGGATTTATTCACATGAAACGCAGTATTCTATCGGCTTTAGCTTTGACTCTGGCTTTACCACATTCGGTTATTGTTGCTGCTGAGCCTGAGGCAAGCATGTCTTTTCAAGGCTATAGCGGTTTAATTAACACGCCCACCGCAACATTGTTTGATGAAGGAAAGTTTTATCTACAATATGGTAACCAAGTTGAAACTAGAAGCGGTTATCGCTCTGGTACTAACTATAACTTTGGTGTGGGTGTGTGGGAATATGTTGAAGTGTCAGGGCGCTTGGCAGATTATGATTTTAGAGTCGGAAATGATGTGACCGATTTATCAGCAAACATTAAATTAGGTATTCCTTATATTCCCAAAGACTGGTTTAGTTTAGCGGTGGGGATTCAAGACCTAGGTGGCGCGGCTAATTATTTTGATGCTAAGTATGTGGTAGCATCAAAAAATATTGTTGAAGAACTAACATTTTCATTAGGTATAGGTAAAAGTGACTCAAATTCAGGGCGCCTTGATGGTGTATTTGCGGGCATGGAGTGGCAACCTTATCAATGGGCTAAACTCTCTGTAGAGTATGATGCTGCCGATACGCAATTAGGACTGCATTTATCAACGCCTAGCGCTTGGTTTGACAGTGGCGTGCAATTATCGACCGACGTAGTTATCTCAAGCACTAACGAAGCGTTAAGCGATGATGTTTATTATGGTGTTGGTTTAACTGTTCCGTTAGATTTTAATCGGGTAACTAAAACATCGCATAGCAGCGCGAATAACCAGCAGTTATCTAGCGATGAAGCGCATTGGTTATCAGATGAAACAGCGCCCGATATGGTTGATCGTACCCGGTTGACAGAGCGTTTACGGGTACAAAAATTATTGGTTAACGAAGGCTTTGAAGCCATTAAAGTCGGCGAGGCTGATTTACAGACAATTTATGTTGAAGTAGAAAACCATATTTATAACCGTAACCAAATAGACGGCCTTGGGGTTTTATTGGGGCTGTTGAGTAAAACGGTGCATTATAATTATTCACATTTTACCGTGGTACTTAAAGAGCGGGAAATTCCTGTGCTTATTGTTAAAGGTAGTTTAGCTGAATATGACGCTTTTTTAACGGATAATCGGCCTTTGAAAGTGGCCATAACTACTGATACTTTTGCGACTCAACGCCAATACTCTACTGCGGTTAGGGATAACAGTAATAATTTTTGGTTAAAGCCGCGCTTTACTTTTTGGCCGGGTATTGTTTCTAGAGTAGGTACTGAGTTTGGCGCTTTTGACGCGTCTTTAGCTTTGGTTAGTCATGCTGAATTACCGTTATGGCACGGAGCGGCAATAACCGCAGTACATACTACCCAAATAGCTGAAACTGAAGACTTTAAAGACGGGAAGTATTTCGGTGATAACAAGCAAAGAACCGGGCTGCGAGGCTATAGTTTTCATCAAACTTTTTCATTACCTTACTCGGTAAAAAACATGACCTCTGTTGGGCGATTTCGTGACACCTATGACTATTTATCCAATGAAGTGCGCTGGCAAAGTGTTGATGGTAGCCATAAAGTTAGCCTAGTAACGGCAAGGTATGACAATCAAGAAATAGCAGAAGTAAAACCTTATGCAAATTGTAATATTTTATTGATCGGCTGTTGGCCGGCCAAAGAGCTTGAACAGCGAGATGTTATTATTGGTAAGTACCGATATTACAACGCTGAGCTTAATACCTCGGCTGAATTAAAAGTAGGGCAATATTGGCAACAAGATAAAGGCGCGGTAGTTAAAGTTGAGCGTATGTTCGGTGATGTATCGCTTAACCTAACTTATAAAAATACTAAAGTGGATAATGAAGAAGCCAATCAATTTATTGGCATTGGTTTTTCAATACCGTTAACACCACGTAAAGACTTTAATAATAAATACTTTCAGGTCAGAGGTAAGACTAAATGGGCGTATTCAGTTAGTACGTTAGTTGGAAAAAGCCATAACAACCTAACCCCAGGCTCTGGCGACAGCGCAGAACTGTCTTATAACCTTGATAGTGCGTTTTATAATAATGACCGCTTAAGTTTTGAGTATATTTATGCCAATGCAAATCGCCTAAAGCAAGCCTATTACCAAGCCCGCTGATTTAGAGGTTGTAGGTTTTTTTAGATTTTTTGTTGATCGTTTGTAGGGTTTTGTAGGGTTTTGTAGGGCTTTTGTAGGTCGGACTTTAGTCTGAGGAATCCCCACAAGTTACTCAATATAAACTATCTTGAATAAGTGTCTTCATGGCACTTAGTATCATTCTATCCGATAGATAATATCGTTTATGTTGCAGTACCCTTAACGCTAAATACCC
>NZ_VOLS01000150.1 GCF_007954265.1 Colwellia sp. C1TZA3
ACATCTTGGACTTCTGATAGCGATACTTTTTTGAAATTTGTTGATTTCGGCCAATATTGTCGTAATAGGCCATTGGTGTTTTCATTGAGCCCGCGTTGCCATGAACAATAAGGATCAGCAAAATAAACCCCACATTCCAACGCTTTAGTCATTTGCTCATGGTAAGCGAACTCTTTACCATTATCTGCGGTGATCGTTAGCACCGCATCTTGGTACGGTTTTAATAAAGCAAGGGTCGCTGCGGTGACTGTTTTTGCTGATTTATCATTGATGCGTGTCGATACAGTAAAGCTCGTTTTTCGCTCTACAATAGTCACTAGTGCGCCACTATGACCTTTGCCAATAACCAGATCTATTTCCCAATCGCCCATTCGACTTTTATCATCAACGACTTTAGGACGCTCATCAATACTCACACGGTTCTTGATAAACCCTCGGCCCGCTTGCTTATTCTTACTACGTATTTGATAAGCCTTTCCTTTTCTACGCAAGTGTTGAAATAATTGACCACCATATTGCTTGTCAGTCCAGATATGTTGATAGATGGTTTCATGACTAACGTGAACACTTTTACTTCTCTTGAGCCATCCAGATATCTGCTCAGGACTCCATTTGTCTTTAATTTTCTCGTCAATTAACTCAATGAAACTTGTTGTCATTTTAGTTGCTTGATAGGAGGCTAATCGACGATTAGCAGCTAAATTTTGTGCTTGTTTGATACGATAACCACGTTTGCCTGTATTGCGTTGAAACTCTCTGCTAATCGTTGACTGACTAATACTGAGTTGCTTTGCCATTTTATTTTGGCTTATGCCTGTTTTATTTAAAGCAAAAATCTGGCATCGTTGTTCATAGGTCAGCTGTTCATATGTTTTCATTGTTGCATCTCTTGCTGG
>NZ_VOLS01000151.1 GCF_007954265.1 Colwellia sp. C1TZA3
CCATCAATTGAATAAGTTCTATTTACATCACTAGCTGCTTCACTAAAGCTTAAGGCTGCATCGTTTGTAATAACGTCATCGTTCAGCGTCCCTGAGTCTGTTGTTAAGCCAACGGTTGGTATCGCTAAGGTTGTATCTAAGGTAAAGGTCGTGCTTGCTGTTTTAACGTTTCCGGCAATATCGGTATCCGTGACAGTGACCGTATACTCACCATCGACTGTTGGTGCGCTGTACTCCTTAGTCGCCGCCGCGCCATCAATTGAGTAGACTCTGGTGACATCAGCTGCTACAGCACTAAATGTTAAGGCTTCATCATTTGTAATGGTATCGCTAGCACTTGCTCCACTATCGTTATCAAGTGTAATGCTTGGCATGGCAACCGTTGTATCTAAAGTAAAGGTCGTACTTGCTGTTTTAACATTTCCGGCAATATCAGTATCGGTTACTGTGACTGTGTACTCACCATCGACTGTCGGTGCGGTGTACTCCGTAGTCGCCGCCGCGCCATCAATTGAATAAGTTCTATTTACATCACTAGCTGCTTCACTAAAGCTTAAGGCTGCATCGTTTGTAATAACGTCATCGTTCAGCGTCCCTGAGTCTGTTGTTAAGCCAACAGTTGGTATCGCTAAGGTTGTATCTAAGGTAAAGGTCGTACTTGCTGTTTTAACATTTCCGGCCGTATCGGTATCGGTTACGGTTACCGTATACTCGCCATCGACTGTCGGTGCGCTGTACTCCGTAGTCGCCGCCGCGCCATCAATTGAATAAGTTCTATTTACATTACTAGCTGCTTCACTAAAGCTTAAGGCAGCATCGTTTGTAATAACGTCATCGTTCAGCGTGCCTGAGTCTGTTGTTAAGCCAACGGTTGGTATCG
>NZ_VOLS01000152.1 GCF_007954265.1 Colwellia sp. C1TZA3
TGTGACGACTGTTTTCACACCATCGACGGTATACGTTAGTGTATCGCCAACGTCTGAGCCCGTTACACCGATTATTGCGCTAACCGTGCCATCTGTTCCAAGCTCTGCTGCATTGTAAACGCTATCGCCATTGGCATCAGCCGCTTCGATTATTACTGTTGGCGTTACAATTGCCGAATCTGTAGTAAATGCGGTGGCTGCTCCCTTAGTGGATATGTTCCCTGCTTGATCGGTGATTTGTGCGCTGACTTCTGCACCTGGCACAACTTCAAGTATGATTTTACCGGCATCTATCTCTTCAGCGGTGATTGCACGCACCGCTTCACCATTAATTGAGATAAGATCATTTGTTACAGCATCACTGGGTAAGCCAATAGTGGCTGTGATGGTGCCATCTGCGCCTAACTCTTTTGAGTTATAAACACTATCAGTGCCCGCTGATTCGAAGGTAATGATTGGCCCAGTTGCTGTTGTATCTAAGGTAAAGGTCGTGCTTGCTGTTTTAACATTTCCGGCCGTATCGGTATCCGTGACCGTGACCGTATACTCACCATCGACTGTTGGTGCGCTGTACTCCGTAGTCGCCGCCGCGCCATCAATTGAGTAGACTCTGGTGACATCAGCTGCTACAGCACTAAATGTTAAGGCTTCATCATTTGTAATGGTATCGGTAGCACTTGCTCCACTATCGTTATCAAGTGTAATGGTGGGCATGGCAACGGTTGTATCTAAGGTAAAGGTCGTACTTGCTGTTTTAACATTTCCGGCCGTATCGGTATCGGTTACGGTTACCGTATACTCGCCATCGACTGTCGGTGCGCTGTACTCCGTAGTCGCCGCCGCGCCATCAATTGA
>NZ_VOLS01000153.1 GCF_007954265.1 Colwellia sp. C1TZA3
CGATACCAACCGTTGGCTTAACAACAGACTCAGGGACGCTGAACGATGACGTTATTACAAACGATGCAGCCTTAAGCTTTAGTGAAGCAGCTAGTGATGTAAATAGAACTTATTCAATTGATGGCGCAGCGGCGACTACGGAGTACACCGCACCGACAGTCGATGGCGGGTATACGGTCACGGTCACGGATACCGATACGGCCGGAAACGTTAAAACAGCAAGTACGACCTTTACCTTAGACACAACGGTTGCTATGCCAAGCATTACACTTGATAACGATAGTGGAGCAAGTGCTAGCGATACCATTACAAATGATGAAGCCTTAATATTTAGCGCCGCAGCAGCTGATGTCACCAGAGTCTACTCAATTGATGGCGCGGCGGCGACTACGGAGTACAGCGCACCGACAGTCGATGGCGAGTATACGGTAACCGTAACCGATACCGATACGGCCGGAAACGTTAAAACAGCAAGTACGACCTTTACCTTAGACACAACGGTTGCTATGCCAAGCATTACACTTGATAACGATAGTGGAGCAAGTGCTAGCGATACCATTACAAATGATGAAGCCTTAATATTTAGTGCCGCAGCAGCTGATGTCACCAGAGTCTACTCAATTGATGGCGCGGCGGCGACTACGGAGTACAGCGCACCGACAGTCGATGGCGAGTATACGGTAACCGTAACCGATACCGATACGGCCGGAAATGTTAAAACAGCAAGTACGACCTTTACCTTAG
>NZ_VOLS01000154.1 GCF_007954265.1 Colwellia sp. C1TZA3
CTAACGCCCTTTTAAGCGGCAAATTGCAGTTGGCTAAAATAAGTGAGGCACGAACAAAAAGCCAACTGTAATTTGTCCGACTTGAAAACTCTTGTTAGGTGCGCTCTTTCAAATAGCCCAACTTATTTAATACTGCTGACTTTATTAAACCTGGTTCGATTAAGCCGGTAACTATTGTGTGCGCGATAATGCAAAGAGCTAAATTTCTATCGCTTATTATATAGATAAGCGCAAGACCAGAACCTAGGAAAAAAGTATAAAAAGTAGCATTTATAGCCGCTGATAAAGCCTTACCACCCCATACTAAGTGTGCGGTTCCAAATGCTATACCAGAAATAATTATTTGAATGAAATCACTGAAACCTTCTTCTTGAAGGTAATCCATTAATATTTTTCGAAATAATATTTCTTCAAAAAAACCAGAAACTACAGCACCTAGTAGAGCTAAATACTTTAGTTTATTAAACTTAAGCATGTGTTCGCGTACATTTGAGATACTTGCCGCCCCCCAAACGTATGAGATAACAACCAATGCGGCTAAGCCCCATGACAGTATGCCTACATTTGATAATGTCGCGAAACCAATGGAACCGAAGAAATTATCAGACGTAATAATCCAGTAAAGTAAAATTCCGCCTTGAACTAGAATAATTGAAGAAATTATCTTTAAAGTTTGATTATCAGCAGATTGCATGGAACCTCCTTGTGCACCTAACGCCC
>NZ_VOLS01000155.1 GCF_007954265.1 Colwellia sp. C1TZA3
GGCTGTGTTGTAGTTTAGTGTGGGTAATAGAAATTTCATTTTATAAAGCCTCTTTTATCCACGTTTGATCTGAATATTCTTTGTTATTCTCCATAAACCTAAACCAACTCAAATAATTCTCAATGTAGTCAGTACCTATGCCATTAAAGCGTTTTAACCAACCTTTCCATCGTTTCATGTAATTATTCAACGTTTGAATATGATAGATACCCTCAATTACTCGTTGATTATCAAGCCCTATTAGCCGCTTATGATCAATATCTAATTCTTCGGCAATTCCTGTGTATGATAAGTTACCATCGGTACAAAGCACTGAGCCTGATGATAACAATGGTTTTAATTGGGCTTGAATATTTTCTTTAGTATTACGCTCTAAAACCTTATGCGAAACAACACCACTGCGATCTAGCGCAATAAAGATAGGCACTTGCTTAATTTTACCACCGCCTCGTTTACGTGATTTACGCTTAATCTGTCTTTTGCCTTTAAGTGATTCTGGCAAAAAGGTTTCATCTGCTTCAATGACTCCCGTTAGCTCTGACGGATTAAAGCTGGCAGGAGCTTTAATAAACATATGTCGCCATCGAAAAGAAGTTCTAAGCGTTATGTTTAAGGCTTTAGCTGATTTTCTAAGAGACACGCCTTCCCACATTAACTTCGTGTATTCAATCCACTTCTCAGCCTTTTTCATGCGGTAAA
>NZ_VOLS01000156.1 GCF_007954265.1 Colwellia sp. C1TZA3
GTTTTACCAATAACACCTCAATTACTAATGCCAGCCCGGGTAACATTACCATTCATTTTGAAGCCTCAGATGGCAGCGATTTAGCCAATGAAGTGATCAGTTTTACTTCCACTTTAGGGCTGTTTGACCCTAACACCGGCACAGTACTGACTAATAGCACCGGTGATGCCACCATTACGCTATTAGCTGGGACCGTGCGCGGTGCTGGTGTGGTAACCGCCAGCTCTAGTGCAGGTGATGCAGTGACACAAGGCTTCTTTACACAAGGTGATAGCTCAGAAGAAGATGGCAATGCATTAACCATCACCAGTTTTACCAATAACACCTCAATTACTAATGCCAGCCCGGGTAACATTACCATTCATTTTGAAGCCTCAGATGGCAGCGATTTAGCCAATGAAGTGATCAGTTTTACTTCCACTTTAGGTCTGTTTGACCCTAAAACCGGCACAGTACTGACTAATAGCACCGGTGATGCCACCATTACGCTATTAGCTGGGACCGTGCGCGGTGCTGGTGTGGTAACCGCCAGCTCTAGTGCAGGTGATGCAGTGACACAAGGCTTCTTTACACAAGGTGATAGCTCAGAAGAAGATGGCAATGCATTAACCATCACCAGTTTTACCAATAACACCTCAATTACTAATGCAAGCCCGGGTAACATTACCAT
>NZ_VOLS01000157.1 GCF_007954265.1 Colwellia sp. C1TZA3
AGTTTTTTATAGTCGGCATATCAACAGATTACACATAACAAGCTGTTCAAGTGGGACAAATTACAGTTGGCTGTTTTCGTTCCTCAACATTTTAGCCAACTACAATTTGCCCCTTAACAGGGCGTTATAAGAACTAAAGGATTGGTTATGAAATCTCTTGCTGGAATTATTTTGGTTTTCTTTCTTGCGGCTTGCAGCTCAAATTCACAAGTGCCTGAAAGCTCGAACTCACAACAACACAGTACTATCAATGTTCCTGAAAACTTCAAAAAACAGAGTGGTAATAATGCTGAAACTGCTTTAGCTAATATAGTTCTGGCTACGGCTGTTGGTGTGTCACAAAAAGATAAATTTGAATGCAAAAAAGAGTGTGAGCAACAACTTAAAAAATCGTTAAACAAAAGCATTGAAAACAAGCAGTAGGTTAAAGTTCTTATAACAAGTCGTTAAAGCAGGACAAATAACAGTTGGCTTTTGCTCCTGCGTCGCTTATTTTAGCCAACATATTATTTGCCTCTTAACGAGGCGTTATGTGTTTCTCATATTTTGGAATTAATCTACATGTTTGGAAGGTGTAAAAATTGCCGTCTTTTGAAAAACATCAATGTCCTCAAAGATAGAGACGACATGCTTGATTGCTTAAATAAACTA
>NZ_VOLS01000158.1 GCF_007954265.1 Colwellia sp. C1TZA3
AGTCTGACATTTTCACGCACACAAAGTGTGTCTTGAATAAGAGTGGTAATTCACTACTAATAGATAAACTAAAAGTAAATAAACTACCGGTTTGATTACATTCCCTACCTAACAAAAGTGAGGAGGACCCGTAATCACCATTACTAACATGCGATATTCCCATTAATAACAGTTTGGTATTTATAATTTACAAACAACAGCGCGACACCGTGTTTGCCCTATAAATACCGGTATTTATATCAGCTTTCCAGATTGTTAAAGAACTTGTCAATTGCGCACATTCGGCAACGACTTGGTTTAAAAAACCAAACTTAACTTATCAACATTGATAGTTTAAGTTTGGTCTCTTTCTTTAAAGAAGAAGTGGTGGAGCTAAGCAGGATCGAACTGCTGACCTCCTGCGTGCAAGGCAGGCGCTCTCCCAGCTGAGCTATAGCCCCGCAATGGGATACATACTTTAGCTAAAACGAAACGTATATTAACGTTTTTTACAAGGCAGTTTATCGCGAAGTGTAGGTTTTCTACACAAGTGATGAACCAACGCCGTAAAAAGCGTAAATTGGTAGGTCTGGGCAGACTTGAACTGCCGACCTCACCCTTATCAGGGGTGCGCTCTAACCAGCTG